>NZ_CP125984.1:307500-907500 GCF_050859005.1 Sporosarcina sp. UB5 | reverse complement strand
CTCGTACTTGGATATCGGTAAACAAGAAGGAGCAGAGTGCCTCGTCGGGGGTGAGCGTAATAAGCTGAGCGGCGATTTGGCAGAAGGGTATTACGTCCAGCCGACAGTCTTTAAAGGAAACAATAAAATGCGCATCTTCCAAGAAGAAATCTTCGGACCGGTCGTTTCCGTCACGACGTTCAAGACGAAAGAAGAAGCGATGGAAATTGCGAACGACACATTATACGGCTTAGGGGCGGGCGTTTGGACACGCGATATGAACACAGCATATCGTTTCGGGCGTGGTATTGAAGCGGGACGCGTTTGGACGAACTGCTACCATGCATATCCTGCACACGCCGCATTCGGTGGCTACAAGGCATCCGGAATTGGACGCGAAAACCATCTACAAATGCTGTCCCATTACCAACAGACAAAAAATATGCTCGTTAGCTATAGCGAAGACAAATTAGGATTCTTTTAATTCAAGAGAAGCTTCCCGAGTTCTATTTTAAGCGAGGGGAAAGGAGGCATGTCTATGCCTGAACGCGTTCTTGCAACGGACGCTGCTTTAGAACTGATTGAATTATTGAAGGGAAAGCATGGCCCGTTAATGTTTCACCAATCGGGCGGGTGCTGTGACGGCTCCTCCCCGATGTGCTATCCGGAAGGTGACCTGATCATCGGAGATCAGGACGTCCTTCTCGGCTATATCGGCGGGGTACCTTTCTACATGCATAAAAACCAATATGAATATTGGAAGCATACACAGCTCATCATTGACGTCGTGGAAGGCAGGGGAGGTATGTTCTCTTTGGAAGGGGTGGAAGGGAAACGATTCCTTACACGTTCCCGCGCCTTCACGCCAGAGGAGAATGAAAAGCTCAAGCAAGCTTCCGAAGCATAATAAAAAGGTTCCGGACGATAAATTAGTCGTTCGGAACCTTTTTTAAATGAAACGTTTTCTATCCTCCGGGGAAGGAAGCATACACGCGCCTTCAGTTTTACCGAACCAGCGATAGCGGTTCCGGGCGAAATAGCTGTAAAAGCCGTCACGAATCGGACGTGGGACGAGTATAAATAGAAACAAGAGGTGCCATAAGCCATCTAGCTTTTTTGCAATACGGAGTGCTGCGGAGGATTTCGTGTATGCCTTTCCGTTTTCAATTAACACGATACTGTCGACATCTTCCGGAATACGAAACTGCTTCACATACATTTGGCCGGTTTCGCTTTGCAATGAAGAAAATAGAAAATGGGCGGCAGGATCCCGTTTAATAATAAATTGCACACTTGAGTTACAAAAATTGCATTCCCCATCAAATAGTACAATCCGCTTCATCATCTTGTCTCCTTCCGACGTACATACTAGTAGTATATCCACAATAAACAAAGAGGAACAAAATATACGATTCTTTACTTAATACAGAAAATTTGGTATAATTGTAGTTAGAAAAGATGATACCGCAATTTTTAGTTGTGGTTATTGTCCCAATTTCCGTCACATTTGCCTTGGGTACCATATGAGGGGGAGTGATTGAATGGAACGTGTATTCATTGATCCGTATGAAATGGAACTAAGAAAGGACCTTGATTATATTGCATCACTAGAGATGATTGGTGAAGGTTCCCCTGTCCATTATCCAATGTATGAAAAGAGATTGAAAGAAGTCGACGGATTTGAACCGAATGAATTGCCGCAAGTCTATCAATAGTTAACTGTAACAGAGCTGTCCTCTATGTAGGGGATAGCTCTTTTGTTTTGTTTTAGATTGTGCAAAACCACTCTTCACTCTCCAATTACTTCGCACGCACGTCTGTATTCTCCAATACGTCTTCAATATCGTCTGTTACACGAATTGTTGTCAATTTGTTAGACGCTGCATATACGATAGCCCCTTTTCCTCCGAGAAAGAAGTCAATTTCACGTTGCGTTGCAGCAAACTTGTCGAGTTTCTCCAATAAGTTTGGTTCTCTTTCAAAAGGGATTGTAGTAGAGGCGGAAAGTAGCACAGTTTTTGGCTTCATCTTCTCTATTAACGCTTCAATGGAGCCGGGTGCAGGAGAAGCTCCGATTAAAAACGTACGCCAACCTTTTAGCATGAACTGCAACAATAAAATATGAAGCGGGATTTCGTGCCGTTCGTAAGGTAGGCACGCCGCGAGAACTAATGGTGCATCTGGCCGGTATTGATAATTTCTGCGGATCTGCACGAGGAAATCCCGGACAATCAGACTTGAAACCGACTCTTGGTATTCATTCCACTCTCCCTTTTCCCACTTATTCCCGACTTCATTTAGAAACGGGAGGACGACTTGGTCCAAGAAAGTGTATAACCCTACTTGGTGATAGGCTTGCTGGAGGGTGATCATTAATTCGAGCTCATCGCAGCGATTTCCTTGTTCGAGCAATTGGAGAACAAAATTATTTAGCGATTGTTGTTCGACAACTGGATCCTCGACTGGTCGAGGTGTATCTTGATTTTCCGTGTCGACCATTTCTACAGCTTGACGTATCGGCATTCCTTGTTCGGATAGCGCTTTAACTTGCAGTAGAAGGTTAATGTCCCTTTCACTATAAACTCGATAGCCGTTTTCTAACCGTTCAGGCAGAACGAGGGAATACCGTTCTTCCCACTTTCGGATAACTTGTTTGGAAAGCCCCGTCATATCGGCTACTTGTTGTATAAAATATCGATTATTTGTGTTAGATGGAGCCAAATCGATTCCTCCTCGTGCGAGTGCTCTGTTTGTAAAGTATATCGAATAATTTCTTCTTGTACAACGTTGAACGGGTAACCTTGTACAATGAAACGAACTTCAACCTACTTTTAACAGTATAATGAGCTTATAAGTCTGTATAATGTTTTACGTAAAACTATATACAATCATTTGACAACGAGGCGCCTCCTATTCATAATAAAAGTACCGTTAGGAAACCATTGGAGGAATCGTAATGAATTTTATGTGGAACAAAAAGAGGAAGAAGGCGGCGCGACCTGTTCAAACAGAAATACAAGCGGTAATTGAGCTACAAGCTTATCCCGAACTAAAAAGACAACTAGACCTGATAGATTTCAAGCTTCAAGACTTGGCCGTTCTCCATACATACCAACCTATTATCCGAGAACGAATGGATGACATTGTATCTGTGTTTTATGAAAAGGTATTGTCTGTTCCATCGCTTCGTAAAATTATTGAAGAACGGACGAACGTGGACTATTTGAAAAATGTTTTAAGCGACTACATCGAGGAAATGTTCGAAGGAAGAATTGACACGGCGTCAATAAGAAAGAAGATAAAAATTGCACAAATGCATTTCCATATGGGCGTAGAACCGAAATGGTATATGGGGACATTTCAGCAAATCCAGGAAGTGTTGAACCGGCTAATTACCGAAAGAGTAGACACATGGGAAGAGCGTTCGCAAGCAATGACAGCCGTCTCAAAGCTCATAAACTTCGAAATGCAAATTGTCCTTGAAGAGTATGAGAAGAAAAATGAGGAGTTACGTCAGCAGCAATATGACATCGTGAAAACAGAGTTGAAAGGAAAGATTTCATCCATCAGTGAAGACTTAGCAGGACTTACTGAAGAAACGAGCATTTCAATTGAACAAGTAGATGCGAATGCAAATGTCATTCGATCCAGTATTCATTCAAATGTTGAGAGTGTGAAAAAGATTCAAAGCTTCGCTGTCCTTGGAAATGAGAAGGTGGAACAGTTGGAAGAGCAAATGACCTTCATTTCTGGAAGTACAGAGAAGATGGTGAACCTAATCGGGGATTTAAAAGTTTCCTCGAATGAAATCATCGATATTATCGAGATGGTAAAAAAGATTGCAGAACAAACAAACTTGCTAGCTTTAAATGCCTCAATTGAAGCAGCACGAGCGGGGGACGCAGGCAAAGGCTTTGCGGTCGTAGCCCAGGAGGTCCGTAAATTAGCGGAGCAATCCAAACAATCCGTTGAGCAAATTACTGAACTCGTCAGCAAATCGACTAGCTTAACAGACCAGGCTGTCGGAACAATTGACGAAGTACGAGAAAGTGTTTCTCTCGGGATGAAAGGTTCTAAAGAATCACAAATGAAATTCATGAAAATCCTCCAATCCATTGAGGACAATAATGAGCATATTAGCCGGGTTGAAACAGACGTGACAGAGCTTGTCCAAGTGATTAAAGAAATAGGAAACGACACGAAGAAGGTGGCGGCTACAGCCGATAGTCTTCACCAGACCGCTTTGCAATTATAAGTGACAAGGAGTGTGGAAAATGTTTCTTGCGTGGAATGAAATCCAAAAGAATAAGTTGAGATTTGTATTAATTACAGGTGTGCTCATGCTTGTCGCTTATCTCGTATTCTTCCTGTCGGGTCTAGCAACAGGCTTGAAGGATCTAAATCGAGAATCGGTCGATAAATGGAAAGCATCAGCAATTATCTTAACGGAAGAATCGGATAAGAGTCTTTATCAATCCTCTATGTTCATCGAGCAAGCTGAAGAGGTAGAGGCTGAAGAAATAGCGGTCATTGGCCAACTGAGCGCGATTGCCGGGAATGGTGATCAAAAGACGAATGTATCCCTCTTTGGAATTCGAAAAGATGAGTTTCTCATGCCAGAAGTAATGGAAGGTAAGCCGTTTGCGGGAATGAATGAAGTAATCGCAGACGATTCATTAAAAGAAGAAGGGTTTAGCATTGGAGATGAACTTCATTTATCATCCTCTACAGAAAAATTGACAATTGTCGGCTTCACCGATAAAGCCCGGTTCAATGGAGCACCCGTCCTCTATGTTGAGCTTGAAACGTTGCATAACGTGAAATATGGAGACGGCGCGGATGCAAATAATAATCGCATTAACGGAATTGTCATCCGCAATGGAGGAGACAAAGTCGTTCAAGATAATACATTGCAAGTCATTGAAATAGAAGACTTCATTCAAAACTTGCCCGGCTATACGGAACAGAATTTGACGTTGACGTTTATGATTTATTTCCTATTTGCGATATCAGCAGTCATAGTAGCCATTTTCCTGTACGTATTAACTGTCCAGAAAATTAGTATGTTCGGTGTGATGAAGGCGCAAGGAATTTCTAATTATTATTTATCGAAATCGGTCATTGCACAAACCTTCTTATTAGCGGCAATCGGCGTCATGATTGGATTGGCGTTAACGTTGACGACAGGGGCATTCCTACCAGCCGCTGTTCCAGTCTCCTTTGACTTGCCGACGATGCTCATATATGGGGCAGTTCTCGTCGTCGTAGCTATTGCGGGAGCCGTTTTTTCAGTATGGACGATTGTTCGGGTAGATCCATTGAAAGCGATTGGAGGGTAAATGATGACTGTACTGGAGTTAAAACATGTAACGAAGACGTTTGGAAGTGGCCGTAAAAAGGTGGAAGCACTGAAGGAAACTGAATTCCAAGCGGAACGTGGAGAATTGATTGCGATTATAGGCCCTTCTGGTTCCGGGAAAAGCACATTTCTAACGATTGTCGGAGGATTGCTTACCCCGACTTCTGGAGACGTCATCTTGAATGGACAGAATGTCACGACGATGAGTGAAAAAGAACGTGCACAAATCCGGTTACATGAAATCGGGTTCATCCTACAGGCTTCTAACTTAATACCTTTTCTAACAGTAGCGAAACAAATGAAGCTATTAAACAAAGTGAAAAAGGGCAATATGAATGCAGACGAGATGGAACAGCTTTATGAGGATTTAGGCATCAGCGACTTGCGAGGCAAATATCCGTCCGACTTGTCCGGAGGCGAGCGGCAACGTGTTGCTATTGCGAAGGCGTTATACAGCAATCCCTCAATTATTTTAGCGGACGAACCAACAGCATCTTTAGACTCTGACCGGGCGTACGAAGTTATGGAGCTGTTAAAGAGGGAAACGAAAAACAAGAAAACAACGAGCATCGTCGTAACGCATGATACACGTCTCATTAGTTATTGTGACAAAGTGTACACGATGACAGATGGCGTCCTCATGCTGCAAGAAGAATTGACGCCTGTCAAGAAGGATGAGATCGATGAAAAGAACAATCGTATGGTTTCGAAATGATTTTCGGTTACACGATAATCCCGCCTTATCGGAGGCGGCACAAGAGGGAGTAGTTATCCCAGTCTTCATTTGGTCAGAAGAAGCAAAGCAGGAATATGCGGAAAGTGAAGCGTCCTCATGGTGGCTTTATCATTCAGTCGCAACACTTGAAAAAGGGCTTCAAGCACATGGCTTGAAGCTTTTTATTAAAACGGGAGATGAGTTTGATGCACTTGTTGAGGTGATGGAAGAAGCGGACGCAGAGGCTGTTTATTTCAATGAACGGTATGAACCTGCAGAGCGGAGCAAAGGAAGTAGAATTGCGGAACAGCTCGAATCGATTGGGATAGAGGTGCAAACATTTCACGGACACCTTTTATTCAACCATGATCTTGTGAATAAACAAGGCGAGCCGTATAAAGTGTTCACTTCTTTTTGGAAAAGGTGCATGCAAGAAGTTGTAGCCCGTCCGGTGCCCTTTCCAGCAGAGATGAAAGGAATCGAACGAGGAATCCAAACCGTTACGTTGGATCAATTGCAGATCATCGACGAGAATAACTGGCATCAGAAGTTTCACCAATATTGGGAGCCAGGGGAGCAAGCGGCGGTTGAAAAATGGCAACACTATTTGGAGGACGGAATGTCTTTTTATCATGCGAAGAGGGACTTTATTTCAAGTAGCTCCTCCTCCGAACTGTCGCCCTATCTTGCTGCAGGGAACATTAGCGTGAAGGCGATGTGGCATTCTGCAAAATCTTTAAGCGAAGAAACACCGGAAGCCGTCGTTCGCCAATCTATCGACACTTTTCTTAAACAACTAATATGGCGTGACTTTGCCTACCACCAGCTCATTCACTATCCAGACATCATCCGGTCCCCATTGCGAAAGCAATTTCTAGGTTTCCCTTGGCAAGGAACAGAAGAACAACTCATGAAATGGAAAATAGGGCAGACAGGCTATCCATTAGTCGATGCGGGCATGCGAGAACTTTGGGAGACAGGGATGATGCATAACCGAGTTCGAATGGTAACCGCCTCGTTTTTAGTCAAACATTTATTAATTCCGTGGCAAGAAGGTTATAACTGGTTCAAGCATACGCTCCTCGACTTCGATACCGCGAACAACGCGATGGGCTGGCAATGGGTAACAGGATGCGGAATTGACGCTGCTCCTTACTTTAGAATCTTTAATCCGATCCTGCAAAGCGAAAAGTTTGACCCGAATGGTAGCTATATACGGAAATGGGTGCCGGAACTTTCTAGTCTACAAGCTCCATATATCCACAAGCCTTGGGAAGCGCACGTCTCTGTATTAGAGGAGGCTGACATTCAAATAGGCGTGACCTATCCTTTACCAATTGTCGATCACGCCGTTGCGAGGAAGCGCGCGCTCGAAGCTTATCAACAAGTAAAAGGGACCTAGTTGTGCCCCTAGGGTAGAGACAAGCACACAGAAATTCCATCCGTTCATAGTCGCTCGCCCGTATGCCCCGTCCATTTTCACATGTAATAGATAGAGGGGGTGAGTGAAGATGATGATGCACCACGGACACTGTGGAGGAGCTCAAATGCTTCCAGTTAGCCAAATGCCACAAAACACAATGATGCAACCGATTATATGCCCGACACAATGTCGTTACCATGACCAATTCTTCCCGGTCGAAGTCCCATATGTTCATCCGATTGTAAACGTGAATAGGCAACATCCTGTCGTCGTACCACGACACTACTATACTGAAACAACACAAAACGTAATGGGCGCGCCAGTATTCCCTGGACAAGAGCCTGGTTTCGGTAGAAGGGGCAGAGGCTTCTTCGGCTTCGGGAGAAGGCCATTCTAATCGCAATACCGCTGTCTCGGCGTCGAGCACATCGACAAGGGGACAGCTTTTTTGTTTTTTGAATCGCGTCGGGGGAGAGATGGTGATGCAACAAGCTCCCCGCGTCCAAAGCGCCGCCGTCCGCGTCCAAAGAGAGGCCCCGCGCGTCCAAAGTGTGGTCGTCCGCGTCCAAAGTAGTGCCTCGCGAGCTCAAAGCGGAGCTCTCCGCGCTCAAAGCAGTGCCTCACGCGCTCAAAACGGTGCCGTCCGCGCTCAAAGCAGTGTCGCCCGCGCTCAAAGCGAGCCGCCCCGCGCTCAAAGTGGTGCTCTCCGCGCTCAAAGCGGTGCCTCCCACGCCCAAACCCCAACAAAAAAAGCCGCCCCCACATAGGAGGCGACCATCTAATCAATCCACATTAAAATACCGCGCATCCGGATGCGCAAATACAATTGCCGACACCGATGCTTCTGGCTCCATCATGAATTCTTCCGTCAAATGGACGCCAATGTCCTCCGGTTTCAGCAACCCGAATAGCTTTGCTTGATCCTCCAAATTCGGACAAGCTGGATAGCCGAACGAGAAGCGCTGACCTTGGTACTTCGCCGCAAACCGGTCGCGCATCGTAAAGTCAGTCGCGTCCGGAAAGCCCCACTGATCTCGGATTTCCTGATGGACACGCTCTGCGAATCCTTCCGCCAGTTCAAGCGCTGTCGCTTGAAACGCATGGCTCTCCAAAAACTTTCCTTCCGCTTTCAACTGATTCGCAAACTCCCGCACCCCATGTCCTGCCGTCACTTGCATGAGCGCGACATAGTCCATTTCTCCGCTATCTACCGTCTTCAAATAGTCGGCGAGACAGAGGAATGGTGCCTTGCTTTGGCGAGGGAATGTAAAACGCTCGATTTCTGTCTTCGCGTCTTCCGGATTATAAATAATTACGTCGTCACCATCTGCCTGCGCGGGGAAGAATTGATACAAACCGGAAGCGGACAAATTGCCGGATTCCAAGAAGCCGGTTACCATTTCGTGAAGCTGCACCGCGCGCTCCTCGCCATCTGCAAGCATTTTGTCGACATTGCCACGCAACCCTAAATGGTGCCCGATCAGCGTCCGCATATTGACGTACGGATACAAATGCGAAACGGAATAATCCCGTAAAACACGTCTGCGCAAATCCGACGGGACGAACACGGGCGCATCTTCCCGAACTGTCTTCACCGGCCTCGGCAACACGGCAACCGCCGTATCCCGCGCCGCTCGAATCGCCTCCGCCTCAAGACGCTTTTCCTGCTTTTCCACGAGTTCATTCAGTAAAGCCTCTTTGTCGCCGCCTTGCAAACGGTTCGCAAGCTCAAGCCCTTGCATCGCGTCCTTCGCATAGATGACCGGCCCGTCGTATTCCGGTGCAATTTTTGTCTCCGTAAATCTACGTGTCAACGCAGCGCCGCCGACCATGACAGGCGTATCGATGCCAGCCGACTTGAAATCCTGGGCAGTAATCACCATTTGCTGCGCTGACTTTACGAGCAATCCGGAGAGCCCGATAATATCAGGTTTCTCCTTCCGGATGACATCAATTAACGTCGCTGGCGTCACTTTAATACCGATGTCGATAACGCGGTACCCATTATTGCTCAATATAATGTCGACGAGATTTTTCCCAATATCATGAACGTCGCCTTTAACTGTCGCCAACACAATTTTCCCTTTTCCGGAATCATCCTCTTTCTTCTCCATGAACTGCTCAAGAAATGAAACCGACGCCTTCATCACTTCCGCACTTTGCAACACTTCCGCGACGATTAACTGATTATCATTAAACAGGCGGCCAACTTCCGACATTCCTTCCATTAACGGTCCGTTAATAATATCGAGCGGCGTATCATACATTTCGAGCGCTGCTTCCAGGTCAGGAATTAGCCCTTCTTTCGTCCCTTCGACGACATAATACGCGAGCCGTTCAGGAACCGTCTTTGGAATATCGTCCTCAGTTTTCTCCTTCTTCTTATCCCGGTAAAAATCAGTGAAGTCAGCAAGCGTCTGATCCGTAGTCGAGAATAGAAGATCGTTCGCAAGTTTTATTTCATTGTCCGGAATCGAAGCGTACCGTTCCAACTTCTCCGTATTGACAATCGCGTAATCGAGTCCCGCCTGGGTGCAATGATATAAATACACCGCGTTCAGTACTTCGCGACCGACAGGGGGAAGCCCGAAAGACACATTACTCACACCGAGCGTCGTCAAGCAACGCGGCATTTTTTCTTTGATCAGCCGGATGCCTTCAATCGTTTCGACCGCAGACCCGATGTATTGCGCATCTCCTGTTCCAACAGGGAAGACGAGCGGATCGAAAATGATGTCTTCAGGAGCAATTCCCCATTTGTTTACGAGTAAATCATAGGATCGTTCAGCGATTTCGAGCTTCCGTTCACGCGTTACCGCCATTCCGGTTTCATCAATCGTCCCAACGACGACCGCTGCACCGAATTTCTTCACAAGAGGGAGTACCGCGTCGAATCGTTCCTCGCCGTCCTCCAAATTAATGGAGTTTATGATCGCTTTTCCTTGAGAAAATTTTAGCGCCTCTTCGATAACCTTTTCATCCGTCGAATCAATAACGAGAGGCACTTTCACCTTTTTAACGACTTCCTGCATGAAGTTCTTCATGTCTTCAAGCTCGTCCCGATCAGGGTTTGCAAGACAAATATCTAATACATGAGCACCGCCACGCACTTGGGCGCGTGCAATCTCGGCAGCCTCCTCAAATTTTTCTTCGACAATCAACCGCTTAAATTTCCTTGAACCGATAACATTCGTCCGCTCGCCGACCAATAGTGGCCGCATCGCTGGATCATACAATAACGGTTCAATGCCTGAAACAGCGTGGACATGATCGTTTTCCGGCAACTTCCGCGGCGAGAGCCCGTCAACTGCTTCACGAAGCACGCGTATATGATCAGGCGTCGTTCCGCAACAGCCACCGACCATATTTAGCCAACCTTTTTCAGCAAATCCTTTCAGCTTCAACGATAAAGATTCCGGCGACTCATGGTAATGGCCTTCCTCGTCTGGTAATCCGGCATTCGGATAGCACGTGACGAAGCTCGTTGCAAGATCCGAAAGCGAGCGCAAATGATCGGTCATGAATTCCGGACCTGTTGCACAGTTCAATCCGACGGAAAGCGGCTTAATATGTTCAATTGAAATATAAAACGCTTCGATACTTTGACCGGCTAGCGTCGTTCCCATCGGCTCAATCGTTCCTGAAATCATGACAGGCAACTCGATACCTGTTTCGTCGAAAGCTCGCTTAATCCCAATCGTTCCCGCTTTCACATTGAGCATGTCTTGGCTCGTTTCCATTAATAAAAGATCAGCGCCACCTTCAATTAATGCTTTCGCTTGAACGTAGAAATCATCGGAAAGCTGATCGAATGTAATTCCCCCTGTGACGGAAAGTGTCTTCGTTGTTGGTCCGATTGCACCGGCGACGTAACGCGGCCACTCTGGTGTCGAGTAGTCGGCTGCACACTTTTTCGCGATTTCCACAGCTCTTTTATTAATTTCAGAAGTCCGGTGTCCGAGACTGAATTCGTCCAGTACGAGGGGGGTGCCCCCGAATGTGTTCGTGCAGATGATATCCGCTCCCGCCTCCAAATAGGCCCGGTGGATTCGATCTAAAATATCTGGCCGAAGAATGTTCAAGTATTCATTGCACCCTTCATATTCCTCTCCTCCGAAATCATCTTCTGAGAGGTCTTCCGCTTGCAGCATTGTACCCATCGCACCATCTATGATGAGGATTCTGTTTTCTAGTTGTTGTTCGATTGGATGTTTAGGCATGGACGATACTCCTCTCCTTCTTCGCGTCGAGCTCTCTTATATGGCTGATCAGTTCCAACGACATGTCGTAGCGGAGGAACGGTGTAATGATATAAATGCCGTTGAACAGTTCAGCGGCTGTGTCGATTAGTTCTTTGGCGATGTTAATGCCTTCTTCGGTCGCCATTTCGCGGTCATCTCCGCAGGCGCGCATTCGGTCAAGCACTTCTTCAGATAGCTTAATGCCAGGCACTTCATGATGCAGGAATTCAGCATTTCGAATGTTCGTGAGCGGCATAATGCCGATAAAGATTGGCGTATCCAAATGCTTTGTCGCTTCGTACATGTCGACAATTTTCTCCTTCGTATAAACGGGCTGTGTAATGAAATAATCCGCCCCGCATTCAATTTTCTTCTCAAGTCGCTGGACAGCGCGGTCGAGGACGCGGACATTCGGATTAAATGCAGCTGCAACTGAGAACTTTGCTTTTTTACGTAGCGGCTTGCCTGTAAAGGAAATTCCTTCGTTCAACTGTTTAATGAGCTGCAACAGCTCCATGCTAGAAACGTCATAAACGCTCGTCGCGCCAGGAAAGTCGCCTACTTTCGTCGGGTCTCCTGTGACGGCGAGGATATCATGCATTCCAAGCGCATCGAGTCCCATCAAATGGGATTGCAGCCCGATTAAGTTATGATCACGGCACGTTAAATGAACGAGCGGACGGATATGATGCTCATGCTTCAACATTGACCCGATCGCCATATTGCTAATGCGCGGGGAAGCGAGAGAATTGTCCGCCAATGTAACGGCATCAACACCTGCTCTATGCAATTCGTTCGCGCCTACGAAATATTGCTCGGTCTCCAAATGACGCGGCGTGTCGAGTTCGACAATAATCGTCCGTTCTGTCTTCGCCTTGATGTGCAACGGTTCTTGCTTTGCCGGCTCCGCTTCACGAATGACAATCGGCTTTTCAGGCGTGACGACTTTTTTCGTCACCGGCGGCAGTCCACTTAACTGCTTTTTCGCTGCAGCGATATGCTTCGGTGTCGTTCCGCAACATCCACCGATGAGACGGACGCCCTCTTCGCGGAGAAGCGCAGCCGCGCGTCCGAAATAATCAGCTTCAGACGCATAAACGATCCGGCCATCCTCGACATCGAGCAAGCTCGCATTTGGAGCTGCTGACAAAAATGCTCGCTCCGGAATCGTCACTTTTTCGAATGCTTGAATCGTATGGAAAGGACCTAACCGGCAATTAACGCCGACAATATCCGCACCGAGCGATTCGAGCTGATGAAGGGCGTCGTTCAGATTCATTCCATTTTGTAAGACACCGGGCTCATCCATCGCGACTTGTGCAATAAGCGGCACATCTGTTAGCTTTCGTAGCTCGGTAACGACCGTCGATAACTCTTCAAAATCATAATATGTTTCGAGCAATAGGCCATCTGGATCACCGGAAAGCAAAGCGTCCGCCTGTTCACGTACCATCGTCAAAACTTCTGCTAGTGACGCGTCACTTTTTCGGATGCCCCGAATCCCTCCGATTGTCCCGAGTACAAATTGTTTGCCCGGTGCAGCGGTGCGCTTCGCAATACGAATCGCCGCCTCGTTGAATTCTTTCACCCGGTGCTCCATCCCATAACGGGCAAGCTTGAGAGAATTGGCGCCATATGTATTCGTCTGGATAATATCCGCCCCGGCATCAATATATTCGCGGTGGATCTTCTCGATAATGTCAGGCTTCTCAACGTTTAATTCCTCATAGCAAAAATCAATTCCATATGAATAGAGCAGCGTCCCCATCGCACCATCCGCGACTAGCACATTATCTTTCAACTGTTCAAGCAATCTCATTAGAATTCATCCTTTCATCATTCGATATTCCGGTGAAAACCAGCATAACTTCGTTCTTTATCCGAAAAATTTAGACTGTGATGAAAAATAAAAAAGCCTTCGCTGAAAAAAAGAAGGCTTTTACAGCGAAGACTCGCTTCCTTCTCATCTACCAGGCCGATAGCGACCTGCTGGAATTAGCACCTTACCGAAAACGGCTGGTTGCTGAAGCTTCGACGGGCCAGTCCCTCAGCTTCTCTTGATAAGAATTGATTATGCAGTTGTTTGAATAATTTAACACATCATAACGTTTAATGTTGGATACGTCAATAGCTGAATTGTGATAGAATTGGCATATGAACAAAAAGTAGAAGGTGAATTCATTGAGGATTTTCAAGTTTGCCGTACCAATCGCACTTCTTGTCGCAGGTGTTTCATGGTATATGCTCCATAAAAACTTTCAGGAAGTGCCCGGGACGTCTAGAGTGTGGATTACGATCGGCGCAGCCGTTCTAAGCGGAGTGATCTCCCACTTTTTATTCCCGAAAAACGAAGAAAACGAACGATAATTCGCGAAGGACTGTCAAGAAAGTGAAAAAAGACTTTCAGTGACAGTCTTTTTAAATCGCGTCCAAAGCAAGCCATGCCGCACTCAAAGCAAGCCACTCCGCGCCCAAAGTCGGCTGCTCTGCGCTCAAAGCAAGCCGCTCCGCGCCCAAAGTCGGCTGCTCTGCGCTCAAAGCAAGCCATGCCGCGCTCAAAGTCGGCTGCTCTGCGCTCAAAGCAGGTGACGTACAATAGTCTGTGTAAACGTAAAAAAGATAGGGCATCCTCAAGGTTAATCACTACAAAAACCAAGGAGGATGCACTATCTATGTCTAGTATAATCGATAATCTGTTTTCTAATCAAATGGAGGAGTTAGTCAAGCAATTTGTCCAGGATAATCTTGAAACAATTATGAAAGAGGAAATGAAAAACTTCTTCGAAGTAGAACATCCTGAGCTTAAGAATAGTAAGAATGGATATTATTCGCGCATGCTCGATACAAGATACGGCCGTATAGAAGACTTGGCAGTCCCTAGAGATCGCGAGGGACATTTCCGCACCCAGCTTTTCGACCCTTACCAAAGGCGTGAAAGGTGGCTGGGTGAAACAATCATTACGATGTACCAGAACGGATTTAGCACTCGGGAAGTTGGACAATTTATCGAAAGGATTCTGGGGAACAACTACTCAGCTACAACGATCAGTAACATCACGGACGTGGTCATGGAAGATATTTTGGAATGGCAACAACGCTCACTTCACAATAGATATTCTGTGCTTTATTTGGACGGCACCTACCTAAAGCTCCGCCGGCAAGACGTTGCAAGCGAGGTTGTATATGTCATTGTTGGAGTCAGGGACGATGGTTATAGAGAAATCGTAGATTTCTTTGTGGGTGGAAATGAAAGTGCAGTAGGCTGGAAAAACATTTTGACCAGTCTCAAAAGCCGTGGGTTAGAAGAAGTATTGCTTGGTGTTTTCGATGGATTATCTGGTCTGGAACAGGCGTTTAAAGAGGTCTATCCACTGGCAGATGTGCAGCGCTGCGTGGTTCATAAAGTGAGAAATGTTATTTCTTCTGTTCGTAAGAAGGACAAGGAGCCCATTATGACAGACTTGAAGAAAGTTTATCGGGCACTTACTAAGGAAGACGCGCTTAGGTCCTTCGAAGACTTTAGAGAAAAGTGGAAGAAAGGGTATCCGAAAGTGGTCCAATCCTGGGAAGAGGATCTTGGTGTTTTACTTACATTCATGTCTTATCCCAAAGTTATTCAAAGCCAAATCTATACAACCAATATTATCGAAAGAACTATAAAGGAAATAAAAAAACGCACCAAGACTATGAACAGTTTGCCAAGTGAAAAAGCTGTCGAAAAAATAGTCTATTTAGTCGCGCAAGACTACAACGAAAAATGGGGTAAAAGGATGAGTTCTGAATTTGCTTCGGCTCATACTGCCTTAATGGAGATGTTTAGTGATCGGTATGGCAACGGTAATATTAATTAAAACTTTATAGGTTGATCTTAAGGATGCTTGTACGTAGACCGCAGATTTGACATGGAGCCTCTGCGGACATGTGAACAGGCCATGATACCAGCTATAGTAATTAGCTGGCCTCGCCTGCCAAGGCTAACATGTCCGCCCCTCCAAGTAAAATCTGCTTAACAGTCTGCGTTGTACTTACACATACTTCTTGACGGTACCTCAAAGCAAGCCATGCCGCGCTCAAAGTCGGCTGCTCTGCGCTCAAAGCAAGCCGCCCCGCGCTCAAAGTCGGCTGCTCTGCGCTCAAAGCAAGCCATGCCGCGCTCAAAGTCGGCTGCTCTGCGCTCAAAGCAAGCCATGCCGCGCTCAAAGTCGGCTGCTCTGCGCTCAAAGCAAGCCACTCCGCGCCCAAAGTCGGCTGCTCTGCGCTCAAAGCAAGCCATGCCGCGCTCAAAGTCGGCTGCTCTGCGCTCAAAGCAAGCCGCCCCGCGCTCAAAGTCGGCCGCTCCGCGCCCAAAGTAAGCCACTCCGCGTCCAAAGCAAGCTCACCCGTTAGTTAACTTAAAATAAAAATAGGTTGACACAACTTGAGTTAACTTTTATTCTATTGAAGATAACTTAAATTATGAGGTGGATTATGACAACAGCTTCAGTGAAAACGAAAAGCGGGATGAGTGCGCTCAGTCTCGTCTATTGTGGGATGTTTGCTGCATTAATGATGATCGGGGCAAATATAACGTCGTTCGTGCCGTTCCTTGTTGTAGGTGGAGTGCCGATTACGTTGCAAACGTTTTTCGCCGTATTGGCGGGACTCCTACTCGGAAGCAGGCTAGGTGCAATTTCTATGACTGTTTATATGGTCGTAGGGTTGGCGGGGGCGCCTGTTTTTGCGAAATTCCATGGGGGCTTCGGTGCAATTTTGCTTCCGACGTTTGGCTTCATCGTCTCTTTCATATTAGTTGCGTATGTAGTAGGGAAAATTGTCGAAAAGTATGGCAGTTTACGTAGCTATATTGTCGCGGGGCTTGTAGGTCTCGTCGTGAATTACGTGTTCGGAACGAATTGGATGTATGCCGCTTTTAAGCTATGGTCCGCAGCGCCTGAAGCATTTAGCTATGCGGTCGCTTGGGCGTGGATGGTGCCGCCTCTTCCGAAAGATATTCTGTTGTCGATTCTTGCTGGAATCTTTGGGCACAGAATGTACAGAGTGTTAAAGGTAAGGCGTGCGCATTAATTTCATACAGAAAACTAGGCTATCTGCAATGTGACGATACTTGCGGATAGCTTTTTTCATTTGTCCATGCAAAAAAATGAATCGTTTTGCGGGTTCGTCCGTATAGTAGGGGAGTGTTAATTATCTAAAGAAGAGAGTGTTCCTATGATAAATTTACTGTTATTTTCATTAGTCGCGGGTATCGTTTCTGCGATCATCATCGTACCACTTACATCCACCACGAAAGAAGGGCAGCCTAGCTTCAATCGGATTGGAGCGCTGTCTGCAACAGTTGTTCTTATGACGGCTGTCATATTCGCTTTTTATTACATGACGAATATGGACAGAAATTGGACGTCGTTATGGGCGTTGTTCCTCATCGTAACAATCGCCGGTGTTGTGCAGGCTACCGGGAAAGAGCGTAGCTTTAAAGTTCTCCTAGCTTTAGTAGCATTGGCGGGAAGTGCATTTATTCTAAGTGCACCGCTTTTCAATGCCAATCAAAAATATAAAGCCGTTGAAATGGATCAGCAAGTTGAAATAAAAGCATTCGATGAAACGAAGACGCCCGCAAGTGTTCCTCCGCAATTTGCGCGGAATAAAATGAAAAAAGCATTCGGGCAAGTGCCAAACACGAGTTATTACGAGCTTGGTAACTTGCAGATTCAAAAAGTAAACGACAAATTCGTCTACATCGCGCCTGTCGAGTTTTCGGGCTTCTTCAGATGGTTGAACGGGAAGACGACACCTGGCTATTTCACGATGAGTGCGACCGATTCAGCCGACAATCCGAAATTCGTGAAGGCTGAAATGGTGTATACGCCTTCCTCCTACTTCCACAAACAAGTCGAGCGACATATGCGAATGGAACTGCCGGATCTCATCTTTTACGGCGATGTGCAGCTTGAAATCGATGATGACGGAAAGCCGCATTATATTCGTTCCTACGGAAACTTCATTACAGCGAGAAATGGTTTCGATGTCCAAGGGATCGTTATGGTCGATCCGGCTACGGGGGAAGTGAATCAGTATCCACTTTCGGAAGTCCCTGCATTTATCGATGGTGCAGTTTCACCTGAAGCAGTCAGTCTGCAAAACAGTTATTTCGGTAAATACGTTCACGGATTCTGGAATTCAATTGTCGGGAAGAAAGATGTGAAACTGCCGTCTGATGAAGGGACGGAAGCAAATGTTAGCCCGATATTTGACGAAAACGGGCATATGTATTATTTCACTGATTTCACAAGCCCGAAAGAAGGGGTCGACTCGATGCTCGGGTATGCATTGACCGATGGCCGCACGGGTGAGGCGACTTACTATACTGGCAATCTGGAAGAGTCGTATATGGATTCACAAGGCGCCCTTCAGATTATCGAGAAGAAATTCATCGAGAAGAGATGGACCGGGGAAATGCCGGTGCTTTATAACTTTTACGGAGAAGCAAGCTGGTTAACACCGGTTCTTGACTCAAACGGCTTCCTCCAAAACTATTTCATCGTATCAGCGGCGAACCCGGAAATTTCCGTATTCGCCAATTCGCCGAACGAAGCATTGCGATTATATAAAACGGTGTTACAACGCGGTGGCAGCACTGTCGACGGCAGCTCAAACGCTGTAGAAGGTAAAACCGCGGCAGCCGTCGTGCGTGTCTACAAAGAACGCGCCGATGATTTCACAATCGTTTCCATCCTTGCAGATGACGGCCGGAACTATATCGTATCGACCGAAGCCGTTCCATTGGCAATTTACATCGAGGAAGGCGATCGCCTAGCACTCACTTATTACGAAACAGGCGAGCTATTCCTACCGGTAAAGGAAATGAAGAACCTTACAATTGAATAAAATTAAGGCAGCCTCGAAATATTGAGGCTGCTTTTTTATGGACAGTTATGAAATGAACATCTTTTATTTATTCAAAAATAGTTCGCCTTGAGGTCCTAATGGGATACCGAGTAAGTACCAGACTGCGAATAGGATGATCCACATAATTGCGAATGCGATCGAGTATGGTAAAAGTGAGGTCATGAATGTCCCAATTCCGATTTTCGGATCGTACTTTTTTGCAAACGTCAGAACGATGGCGAAGTATGCAAGCATTGGTGTAATTGGATTCGTGATGGAATCACCGATACGGTAGGCGGCTTGCGTCAAGGCCGGATTATATCCCATGATCATGAACATCGGTACGAAAACAGGCGCGAGAATCGCCCATTTTGCGGACGCGCTTGCAACTAGGAAGTTAATAAGAGCAGCGACGATGATGAAACCGATGAACAGAGGGAGACCTTGCAATCCTAATGTTTCTAGCAACTCAGCCCCTTTAATAGCTACGATCGGACCAAGATTGCTCCAATTGAAGTATGCAATCATCTGTGCTGCTGCGAAAGAGATAACGATATACATGCCCATGCTGGACATCGCCTTCGCCAAATGATCCGCGAAGTCTTTTGAGTCGTTAAGTGACTTGACGATTTTTCCGTAAATAATGGATGGTACAAGGAAAAGGATCATCATTAAAGGAACAAGGCTATCCATCAATGGCGAGGTCGTTAAACTTCCCGTTTCAGGATGGCGGAAAAGCCCATTTGCAGGAATTGAAAGAGCTAATACAATACCGATAATGAGAGCAACTGACAGTGCAGCCCATCGAAGCCCTTTCTTCTCTAAGGATGAAACTTCTTCTAATTTTTCAGTCGCCCCTTCATACTTGCCAAGTCGCGGTTCAACAATTTTAGTTGTGACAAGAACTGCAACAGGCACTAAAACTAATGTGGATACCGCTAAAAAGTAGTAGTTCATCCCGGGATTACCTGAATACGTTGGATCATAAATATGTGCACCGATTTCAGTGAATCCGTATATGAGAGGATCCAATACATTAATAATAAGGTTTGCTGAAAATCCACCTGCGACAGATGCATAGGCGGCTGCAAGCCCGGCGATTGGATGCCGGCCGAGCGCGATGAAAATCATTGCGACGATGGGTGGCAAAACGACCATAGCCGCGTCAGCAGCAGCATTCCCTAAAATTGCGACAAGCACAATTGTCGGCAAAATAATTTTCTTAGGAGCGTTCAAAATAGTCGTCTTCATCACTGTTGCAATTAAACCAGTTGACTCTGCCAACCCTACACCGAACATGACAACAAGGACGAGGCCGAGGGGTGGAAAGCTCGTAAAGTTTTTCACTAAATTAGACAAAATCATTATGAGGCCTTCACCGTTCAGCAAATTGACGACTTTCACCTCTTGGCCTGTACCGGGATTAATAGCTGATGTACCAAGTGCGCCGAAAATCGCTGAACAAACTAAAATAAGTGCGGCAATGTAAACAAACAACATTACGGGGTCAGGCAATTTGTTTCCGTATTTCTCGATAAAGTCTAGAAATCTGTTGAACAACCCTTTATTGCGTAT
This sequence comes from Sporosarcina sp. UB5, assembly GCF_050859005.1. Lineage (GTDB taxonomy): Bacteria > Bacillota > Bacilli > Bacillales_A > Planococcaceae > Sporosarcina. Next base: position 887,323 of record NZ_CP125984.1, on the reverse strand, counting down.
TTTAGCCGAATTCATTCTCCCATTCCTCCTTCATATAACTCTTCTACACTGTAACGTATTAAAGAATATTGGACAATATGATTATATTCCGATTAATTAAATAGATGTTGTTTTGTTAATAATTCGAGCTTAACTTAATGAAATTCGACAAAAAACTAGCCTATAAGCAAGAGACTTTGTGTGTGTACCCAGGCCTGTTTTTGGGAATCGTGAAAAGAACTGATGAATAAAGACAAATTTATTATTGGAATGTACTCTTCAACTTCTTGTTCAGCAGTTGCTTGGAGTGAAAGCACGAAGACTCCTGCGGGAAAAGCGTCAGGTGAAGACCCCGCAGGGAGCGAAGAATGAGCGGACGAGGAGGCTGAGGCGACGCCCGCGGAAAGCGAAGTGCTGAAACGGAAAGTAACTGCCCCTGTGTCATGGAGGGGTAAATTGCATTTCAATTGCACGCAAGATGTATTTTCATGTACAATTAAGTCAAAGATAGTCAAAGTCAATGACTTAGCACCGGAAGAAAAGAGGTGACATCATGCGGAATATTTCTGACATTATTGAAGGGTATTTAAAGGCGATTATCGAAAAAGAAGATAGCGGGACTGTAGAAATCAAACGGAGTGAAGTGGCGGAAAAATTTCAATGTGTACCATCTCAAATAAACTATGTCATTAACACCCGTTTTACTGTAGAACGTGGATATGCCGTCGAATCAAAACGCGGAGGCGGCGGGTATATCCGAATTTATCGTGTCCAGACAAATTCGCATAAGGAATTAATTGAGCATATTTTAGAAGGAATTCAACAAGGCGCAACGTTTGCGATGGCTGAAGGGATTATCTACAGGCTGTTGAATGAAGAAGTTATTTCGGAGCGGGAGTCGAGGCTAATTTTAGCTGCAGTAGACAGGACGACACTCCAACACCCGTTGCCGGAGCGTGATCTCATACGGGCACGGATTTTACAAGCAATGCTCACGACGCTCATCTATAGGCAACTTCAATAGAACTTGACGAATGCGAGGTGGCAGAATATGCAATGCGATAATTGCAAAGAACGGCCAGCTTCCGTGATCTTCACGCAAGAAGGCATGGGCGGGTCGATGGAACGTCATCTATGTGAAAAATGTGCGTTTCAAAAACAAATATTTCAATTCGATCCGAATCAGGAGCCGTTGTCAATCCAACAATTCCTTTCACATTGGTTCGGAGGAAGTGAATCGGTACAGCCTTATCAGCAGTCAAGGGATAGCGTGCTAGACCGATACACTTGTCCAGACTGCCAATTGACGTTCAGGAAATTCCTCGATGTCGGCAAATTCGGTTGCCCGACGTGTTACGACACGTTTAGGGAACATCTGCCACGTATTTTCAGCAAGCTCCATAATGGGCATACGACGCACGTTGGGAAAATACCATTCTCCTTCAACGAACAATTTGCTGTGAAAAAGAAAATCGAGGAAATTCGATTGAAAATGCAAGAAGCGATTGAGACGGAACGTTTTGAGGATGCCGCATCGTTGAGGGATGAGGCGAAGGCGCTGAAAGAACGTTTGGCAGAATGCGGCGATGGAGGTGCAGGCAGCGATGTCAATCAATAACTTCATGAAAGGTGCCGTTACGGGTTGGATGACGTCACATGGGGAGCATTCGGACATCGTCATGTCGACGAGAATTCGCTTAGCCCGAAATTTAAGGGGGTACCGATTTCCGATTGCATTCACAGCTGAAGAGGCGAAAGAGGTTGACTCACAAGTTTCGGCTGCTGTGCTAACATCCGACGAAAAAGGGTATGCCTATATGAAGATGTCGGAACTACCTGCACTAGAAAGACATGTGCTCGTCGAGAAACATCTCGTTAGTCCGCAATTAATAGACGTAAAGCGGCACGGAGCGGTTATCCTGTCGGAAGACGAGACGTTAAGCATTATGGTGAACGAAGAGGATCATATTCGAGTTCAGTGCATTTATCCGGGGTTCCAGCTCGAAAATGCATATGAGCATGCGGATTCTGTCGATAACTATTTGGAGAATAAACTTCCATATGCTTTCGACGAGGATTTCGGTTATTTGACGAGTTGTCCATCAAATACAGGCACAGGCATGCGGGCATCGGTCATGATGCATTTGCCTGCATTGACTATTACGAAGCAAATTGAGCGCATCATTCCAGCTATTGCGCGACTTGGGATGATTGTCAGAGGTAGCTACGGAGAGGGAAGCGAGGCGCCGGGTAATATTTATCAAGTTTCGAACCAGACGACTTTGGGCAAGCCAGAGAAGGAGATCCTTTCCGATTTGAAAAATGTAGCGCTTCGGCTAATTGCTCATGAAAGACGTTCACGCGAAATTCTCCTATCCAAATCGCGTGTCGCTTTAGAAAATAAGCTTTTCCGCTCGCTCGGCATTATTACGTATGCAAGATTGTTACCGTCGGGAGAAGCGGCTCGTTGCTTATCGGACGTGCGTCTCGGCATTGATCTCGGAATTATTGAAGATGTGGATATGTCGATATTGAATGAGTTAATGGTTTTCATGCAACCCGGTTTTCTTCAGCAATACGCTGGCTCAGAATTGACGGCGGAAGAAAGGGATATTTTTAGGGCTAATCTATTCCGTGAACGACTGCGGTCGGAGCAACAACGAGGAGAACAAAATACAGAAAACTGAGCAATCCTTTTGCAAGGAATTTTTCTTTTTATTATACTTAAGTCAAAGATGGTCAAAGTCAATGCAGATGAATTGGATTGCTTTATGATTCGTAGGAATAGAGTAAGAGGAATTCCTATTCCGCACTACGATAGTGGGGACAGGATAGACGTTACTATAGAAGGAGTGGAGAGATTATGATGTTCAATCGTTTTACACAGCGAGCACAAAAAGTCCTGCAGCTTGCACAAGAGGAAGCAATTAGATTGAAACATGAATCCATCGGTACTGAACATATTTTATTAGGACTTATACGAGAAGGCGGAGGCATCGCTGCGAAAGCATTGGAAGCGATCGACGTCAGTTTCGAAACGATAGAAAAAGGGGTGGAAAGCCTCGTAGGTTCCGGATCGAAGGAAGTCGGACCGATCGTCCATTACACGCCGAGAGCGAAAAAGGTTATCGAGCTTTCTGTCGATGAATCGCGGAAGCTTGGCCATTCCTATATCGGTACGGAGCATATTCTGTTAGCGCTCATTCGTGAAGGAGAAGGCGTAGCTGCCCGCGTATTAAATAATTCGGGTGTTAGCTTGAATCGTGCGAGACAGCAAGTTCTCCAGTTGCTCGGAAGTAATGATAACGCTGTCGGTAATCAAGGAACTTCATCGTCTGCCTCTACACCGACGCTTGACAGTCTAGCTCGTGACTTAACGGAAGTAGCACGTGAAGGGACGCTTGACCCGGTTATTGGCCGTAGCAAGGAAATTACACGCGTCATTGAAGTGTTGGCGCGCCGTACAAAGAACAACCCTGTATTGATCGGCGAGCCAGGTGTCGGTAAAACGGCAATTGCGGAAGGGCTTGCGCTTCAAATCGTCAATAATGAAGTGCCTGAAATCTTGCGCGATAAACGCGTAATGACTCTTGACATGGGTACGGTCGTTGCCGGAACGAAATACCGTGGTGAATTCGAAGATCGGATGAAGAAAGTAATGGAAGAAATCCGTCAGGCGGGTAATATTATTCTATTCATTGATGAATTGCATACGCTTATCGGGGCTGGCGGTGCTGAAGGGGCAATTGATGCGTCCAACATTTTAAAACCGTCCCTTGCCCGAGGAGAATTGCAATGTATCGGTGCGACGACGCTTGATGAATACCGAAAATATATCGAAAAAGACGCTGCGCTTGAAAGACGTTTCCAACCGATTCAAGTCGATGAACCGACAGTAGAAGAAACGATCTTAATTATTAAAGGCTTACGTGACCGCTATGAAGCGCATCACCGTGTGAAAATTACGGATGAAGCGATCGATGCTGCTGCGAAAATGTCGGATCGGTACATTTCGGATCGTTTTCTGCCGGACAAAGCGATTGACTTAATTGATGAAGCGGGATCGAAAGTTCGTCTTCGTTCGTATACGACGCCTCCGAATTTGAAGGAGCTCGAAGCGAAGCTTGAGGCGATTCGCCACGAAAAGAATGCCGCGGTGCAAAGCCAGGAATTCGAAAAGGCGGCATCATTCCGCGATAAAGAGCAAAAAATGAAGGAAGAGCTCGAAAAGACGAAGGCTGAATGGAAAGAGAAGCAAGGGAAAAAGGAATCGGAAGTAACAGTGAATGACATTGCGGAAGTCGTCGCGATGTGGACAGGAATTCCGGTTGCGAAAATTGCTGAAACAGAAACCGCTAAGCTGTTGAATATGGAAGAGTTACTACATGAACGAGTCATTGGGCAGAAAGAAGCTGTAACGGCTATTTCAAGAGCGATTCGAAGAGCGCGCGCTGGATTAAAGGATCCGAAGCGTCCAATCGGTTCATTTATCTTCCTCGGACCTACGGGTGTCGGTAAGACTGAGCTTGCTAGAGCGCTTGCAGAGGCGATGTTCGGCGATGAAGATGCAATGATTCGTATCGATATGTCCGAGTATATGGAGAAGCATGCGACGTCGCGACTAGTTGGTTCGCCTCCGGGATATGTCGGATATGATGAAGGCGGACAGTTAACAGAGAAAGTCCGTAGAAAACCGTATTCAGTCGTCCTATTAGATGAGATTGAAAAGGCTCACCCGGATGTTTTCAATATTCTTCTGCAAGTGCTTGAGGATGGAAGACTAACGGATTCCAAAGGCCGTACGGTCGATTTCCGCAACACAGTCGTCATTATGACGTCCAACGTCGGAGCTGAAACGTTAAAACAGAATCGTTACGTCGGCTTTAATTTGCAAGACGGCGAACGCGACTATGAAGGTATGAAATCGACGATGCTTGATGCATTGAAAAAAGCGTTCCGTCCGGAGTTTTTAAACCGTGTCGATGAAATGATCGTCTTCCACTCGCTTGAAAAGGAGCATTTGCGAGAAATCGTTACACTCATGTCGAACGAGTTGACGAAGCGTCTTGCAGAGCAAGATATTACGCTTGAGTTGACGGATGCGGCGAAATTAAAAATCTCTGAAGAAGGATATGACCCGGATTACGGTGCACGTCCGTTGCGTCGAGCTTTGCAGAAACATGTCGAAGACCGTCTATCGGAAGAACTGTTGAGCGGAACGGTTCTGACCGGCGGCAACGTGATTGTCGATGTAGAGGATGGCAAATTCGTCGTCAAGACGGATCGAGTTGCAGTGACAGAAAATTAATATTAGGATGGCCCTCCCGTAGAGTTCGCTATCTACGCGGGTGGGCTGTCCTTTTCGTATATGGAGGTACATATGGCAAAGCGGAAAACGAAATTCATGTGCAGGGATTGTGGCTATGAATCGCCGAAGTGGATGGGAAGATGCCCTGGTTGTGGCGAATGGAATACGATGGACGAGGAAGTCGAAATCATAAGTAAAGGTCCGCGTGGTGCCTTTAAGCATACGGAAACTGTTCAACAAAAAGCGATGCCGATTAGCTCAATCGAAACCGCAGAAGAACCGAGAGTGAAAACGGAACTCGGGGAATTGAACCGAGTGCTCGGTGGCGGGATTGTTCCTGGCTCGCTTGTTTTAATTGGCGGTGATCCGGGAATCGGGAAATCGACGTTACTGCTACAAGTTTCTTCACTTCTTGCGAATCAAAAGCAACGTGTCCTTTACATATCAGGTGAGGAATCGATTAGACAGACGAAGTTGCGCGCTGAACGTCTCGGCGTTGCGTCAGATGAATTGTACATCTACGCAGAGACTGACTTGGCGAAAATACATGAGACGATTAATGACGTGCAACCGAAATTTGTTATTGCCGACTCAATCCAGACAATTCATCATCCTGAAGTGACATCAGCACCGGGCAGTGTTTCCCAAGTTCGGGAATGTACAGCTGAACTGATGCGCATTGCGAAGACGCAAAGTATCGCCATTTTCATCGTTGGGCATGTGACAAAAGACGGACAAATTGCAGGTCCGCGCCTTCTTGAGCATATGGTAGATACTGTCCTTTATTTTGAAGGGGAGCGCCATCATACGTACCGAATTTTGCGAAGTGTAAAAAACCGCTTCGGCTCGACGAATGAGATTGCAATCTTTGAAATGCTGCAATCGGGATTAAAAGAAGTTTTGAATCCGTCAGAGTTGTTCCTCCGGGAAAGGTCGCAAGGTGGAGCAGGTTCAACTGTTGTCGCCTCGATGGAAGGGACGCGTCCGATCCTCGTCGAAATCCAAGCGCTCGTGACACCGTCGAGCTTCAATTATCCGAAGCGGATGGCGACTGGGATTGATCAGAACCGTGTCCAGCTCTTGATGGCCGTTCTTGAAAAGCGGATGGGGATGTTGTTGCAAGCACAAGACGCCTACATTAAGGTCGCGGGCGGTGTCAAACTTGACGAGCCAGCTATCGATTTGGCGGTTCTCGTCAGCATTGTTTCAAGTTACCGGGATACGGCGGCTGGCGCGACGGACTGCTTCATTGGTGAAGTTGGATTGACAGGCGAAGTGCGCCGTGTTTCCCGCATTGAACAGCGTGTGACGGAGGCGGCGAAGCTTGGGTTTGAAAAAGTTGTTATTCCGTCCTCGAATATTGGCGGCTGGGATTTCCCTCAAGGAGTTCAAGTCGTCGGTGTCGAAACGATAAGTGAAGCATTGAACATCGCGTTTTCGTGAAATGAGTATGGATATGGGGCTTTAATCGGAAGTCCCATATTCCTGATTTCGTAATGAAAGGAACTTTAGCAGTTGCTCCTATGTCCTATTTTTGTCGGAAAAACATCAGATTTGATTGTTAATAACGGCGAAGGGTATGAAAAGCGTGTATAGTTATGAGTAATGGAATGGAGGTGTTTAACATGTTGAAAAGAGTAGTTCAAATAGGTCTGCTGCTAATCGGAGGAACGCTCGGCGTATTATTCTTACCGTATTTATTCGCATTATCTTCTTTTACTTCCAAGCCGATGGTTGATAATCCTTACATAGCTGCCGTCCTAGGGGCGATCGTGTTGTATTTGCTAAGTCTCTTTATAGCAGATCCGATCGTGAATTTTATTAAATGGATGGAAGACCGTCTGTTAAAGGCTCCGATTTTCGATTTGCTATTTGGAACAATCGGTCTGATGGTCGGGTTGAGTGTTGCTTTTCTCGTCAGTTTCGGGCTAAGCAGCGTGGAAATTCCGATTATCACGTCCATTCTGCCTGTGTTACTTTCTATCCTTCTCGGTTATCTCGGTTTCCAAGTCGGTTTTAAGAAGCGAGAGGAGTTTTCGCATGCTGTCTTTGTTGCGAGACATAGCAATCCGAAAAAGAAGGATGGCGCAGAAGTTGTAAGCCGACAGGATGCGAAAGTCCATAAGATTCTAGATACGAGCGTCATTATCGATGGAAGGATTGCGGATATCGCATCGACGGGATTTTTGGAAGGGCTTTTCGTCGTCCCGCAATTCGTTTTGACGGAACTACAGCATATTGCGGATTCGTCTGATTCGTTGAAGCGGACGAAAGGGCGCCGCGGTCTCGATGTCTTGAAGCGTTTGCAGACGGATGACGGGCCGAGTATTTTGATTACCGATGAAGATTTCGCTGACGTAGCGGAAGTGGATTTGAAGCTCGTTCGTCTAGCGAAAAGCATGAACGGCCACGTCGTTACAAATGATTTTAATTTGAATAAAGTGGCGGATTTGCACGGTGTTGCAGTATTGAATATTAATGATCTTGCAAACGCGGTAAAGCCGGTCGTCATCCCTGGTGAAGAAATGCATGTCGTCGTCATCAAGGATGGGAAGGAATACAACCAAGGTGTCGCCTATTTGGATGACGGTACGATGATCGTCATTGAAGATGGTAGAACGCATATTGGAAATGCAATCGATGTCGTCGTCACAAGTGTGTTGCAAACTTCTGCGGGTCGGATGATTTTTGCGAAGCCGAAAAACGGTAAAACAGCAAAGGCGTATTGAAGAAGAAAGAGTTGAGGGACGGTAATGAAGACATATACAGTAATGCTCCCTGCAGCGGGGAGTGGGCGGCGAATGGGTGCCGGGTTCAACAAGTTGTTTTTGGAAATGGCGGGCAAGCCAATCCTCATACACACGTTGGATGTATTCGAACAAGACCCTTGTTGCACGGGGATGATTCTTTCCGTTAAAGAAGAAGAGAAGCGACAAATTGAAGAAATGCTTGACCGTTTCGGTATTACGAAAGTAGTTGCGCTCGTTGAAGGTGGAGCGGAGCGTCAGCAAAGCGTGGCAGCGTGTATTCATGCTCATCGGTCTGGAGAGATTGTCCTTGTGCACGATGCGGCGAGGCCTTTCATCAAGCGAGAAGTCATCCATGAGCTCGTCGACGTTGCGCATGTACACGGTGCTGCAATTGCGGGCGTCCAAGTGAAGGATACGATGAAGTATGCATCGGTCGGAATCGTCGAGTCGACAGCGGATCGTTCGAAGTTGTGGGCAATTCAGACGCCGCAAGCATTCCGCTATGATCTTCTGAAGGAAGCGTCCGAGAAAGCTGAAGCCGAGGGATTCCTCGGGACGGATGAATCGATGATCGTCGAACGGTTAGGACATCCGGTAAGAGTTGTGGAAAGTACGTATGACAATGTTAAAATGACGACAAAGGAGGACCTCCTATTTGGCGAGGTCCTCTTGAAACAGAGACGGCAGGAGGATTTCTCATGATTCGTATTGGACAAGGGTTTGATGTACATGAGTTTGCAGAAGGGCGGCCACTGATCATCGGTGGCATTACGATTCCTTATGAAAGAGGATTGACGGGGCATTCCGATGCAGATGTCCTTTTACATACGGTAACTGACGCTGCGCTCGGCGCAATCGGGGAAGGGGATATCGGCAGGCATTTCCCCGACACAGATGAAGCATTCAAGGATGCGGACTCAGCGGTCCTCCTTCAAAAAGTGTGGGAAATCGTCGAGTCGAAAGGCTACCGGTTAGGTAATATCGATTGCACAGTTATGGCGCAAAAACCTAAAATGGCGCCACATATTGAATCGATCCGCGCCCGTATCGCGGAATTGTTGAAGGCAGATGTGTCCCAAGTGAACGTGAAAGCGACAACGACTGAAAAACTTGGTTTCGTCGGCAGGGAAGAAGGCATCGCCTCAATGGCGACAATTCTCCTTTTAAAATAAACATGGCAATGTTAAAATAGCACAGAAAAACAACGAACGGAGATGCACTCAAATGACAACAGAAGTACGTGTACGTTATGCGCCGAGTCCGACTGGCCATTTACATATCGGCGGAGCTCGAACAGCATTATTTAATTACTTATTCGCACGGCATCATGGCGGTAAATTCATTATCCGCATTGAAGATACTGATACAGAGCGTAATATCGAGGCGGGCGAATTGTCCCAACTTGATAATTTGAAATGGCTTGGAATTCACCATGATGAATCTGTCGATATCGGTGGAGAGTACGGCCCTTATCGCCAGATGGAACGCCTTGACTTGTATACGAAATATGCACAGGATATGCTCGACGGAGGACATGCCTACAAATGTTTCTGTACGACAGAGGAGTTAGAGGCAGAGCGTGAAAGGCAGAAAGCTTCAGGAGTTGCGGCGCCGATGTACGCAGGTACATGTCGCCACCTAACTGCTGAAGAAGTTGCCGAAAAGGAAGCAGCTGGATTGGCTTACACGATCCGTATGCGGGTTCCTGAACAAGTTACGTATAAAGTAGATGACCTTGTCCGTGGAGAAGTGGCGTTTGAATCGAAAGACGTTGGCGACTGGGTGCTCGTAAAAGCGAATGGCATCCCGACATACAACTTTGCGGTTGTTATCGATGACCATTTAATGAAAATTTCCCACGTCTTCCGAGGCGAGGAGCATCTAACAAATACACCAAAACAATTAATGGTATATGACGTATTTGGTTGGGAGTACCCACGTTTCGGACATATGACGTTAATCGTCAATGAAGAGCGTAAAAAACTTTCAAAGCGGGATGAATCGATTATACAATTCATTTCCCAATACAAGGATCTTGGCTATTTGCCGGAAGCGATGTTCAACTTCTTTGCGTTGCTTGGCTGGTCGCCGGGCGGGGAAGAAGAAATCTTTACGCATGATGAATTGATTAAACTTTTTGATGAGAGTCGTCTATCGAAGTCAGCTTCCATGTTCGACAAGCAGAAGCTAACGTGGATGAACAACCAATACGTTAAGAAGCTTAGTCTGGAAGAAGTGATTGAATTGACGTTGCCACATCTTCAGGCTGCTGGACGTGTGAGCGAAGAGATGACGGAAGAGGAACGTAACTGGGTACATGACTTAATCGCCCTTTATCAGGCACAATTGAGCTATGGTGCCGAGATCGTTGAATTGACCGCCCAATTCTTCAATGACGATATTGAATATGATGAACAATCTAAGGAAATCCTTTCCGGTGAACAAGTTCCGGAAGTGATGGCAGCTTTCCAACGCCGACTGACTGACCTTGAATCGTTCGATCCTGCTTCAATAAAAGCGGCGATTAGAGAAGTGCAAAAGGAAACGGGCCATAAAGGGAAAAACCTATTCATGCCAATTCGCGTTGTTACAACCGGACAGACATCTGGACCTGAGTTGCCGGACTCCATTGCATTAATCGGCAAGGAAAAGGCGATTGAGCGTGTTTCGAAATACGCAGAAGCGTAATTGAATTTAGTTGACTTTAAGTATTTTCTATGTACAATTGACGTACATTCAATAAAAAGAACGAAAGCTTTGATAAGGAGAAGTACACATCGCACGCTCTCCAGAGAGGGTCATCACCGGCTGAAAGTGATCCGTGCCTCTGCGATGTGGAAATGCCCCTTTGAGCGCCGTGCCGAACGAAGTAGTAGGCCGGACGCATCGCCGGCGTTATAGGCGTCAAGCGGGAAGGGAGTAAACCCCTTCCAAGCGGAGTGGAACCGCGCATCCAATGCGTCTCTGTCTAGTTACGGACAGGGGCGCTTTTTGTATTGGTGAAAATAGAAGGAATAGGGGGGCGAACATTATGTTTCGTAGGATGAAGGAAGATATTCAATGCATTTTTGAACAAGATCCTGCAGCACGCAGCGTGTTCGAGGTGGTGCTTACGTATTCCGGCCTCCATGCAGTATGGGCGCACCGAATCGCACATGCACTGTATAAAAAGAATTTGCTGTTTCTAGCAAGGTTTGTTTCACAAGTGAGTCGCTTTTTTACAGGAATCGAAATCCATCCTGGAGCGACGATCGGCAGACGGTTATTCATTGACCATGGCATGGGGATTGTCATTGGGGAAACTTGTGAAATTGGTGATGATGTGACGCTATACCAAGGTGTGACACTAGGAGGTACGGGCAAGGAAAAAGGTAAGCGGCATCCCACCCTTGGTAATAATGTGCTTGTCGCCTCGGGTGCGAAAGTGCTCGGTTCAATTACAATCGGTGAAAATAGCAAAATTGGAGCAGGGTCGGTCGTCCTGATTGACGTACCGGCGGATTCAACAGTCGTTGGCATTCCGGGCAAGGTCGTCGTGACGAATGGCATACGTGTGAAGGATAAACACGACCATCACAACTTACCGGATCCTGTTGAAGAAACTTGCAACCGTTTGGAAGAGGAAATTGCAACGCTGAAAAGACGACTTGAAGAACTTGAGAAGAAAGAGGGAGGATACTAATGAGTATTCAAATTTACAATACATTGACGCGAAAGAAGGAACCTTTCGTCCCGCTCGAGGAAGGGAAAGTGAAAATGTATGTGTGCGGACCGACTGTCTACAACTATATTCATATCGGAAATGCGAGACCGGTTATTGTATTTGACACAGTCCGTAGGTATTTGCAGTATCGCGGCTATGATGTCAATTTTGTATCCAACTTCACGGATGTCGATGACAAAATTATAAATACAGCGAATGAGCTTGGTGAAGAAGTTAGAGAAGTGACCGATCGTTTCATCAATGCCTATTTCGAAGACATCGGGGCGCTCGGCTGCAACAAGGCGGACGCGCATCCGCGTGTGACAGAGCATATCGATGACATTATCGCTTTCGTCGAAGTGTTAATCGAGAAAGGATTCGCTTACGAAGCGCAAGGGGATGTATATTACCGGACGCGTAAGTTTGACGGCTACGGCAAGTTGTCCCATCAATCGGTCGATGAGCTGAAAGTTGGCGCGCGCATCGAGGAAAGTGGCATTAAAGAAAACTCTCTTGACTTTGCGTTATGGAAATCAGCGAAGGACGGAGAAGTTGCTTGGGAAAGTCCGTGGGGTAAAGGACGACCTGGTTGGCATATTGAGTGCTCTGTCATGGCGAGAGAGCATTTGGGCGATACGATTGATATTCATGCAGGCGGGCAGGATCTGACATTCCCGCATCATGAAAATGAAATTGCACAGTCTGAGGCGATGACTGGGAAGCAGTTTGCGCGATACTGGATGCATAATGGCTATATTAATATTGATAATGAAAAGATGTCGAAATCGCTCGGGAATTTCATTCTCGTCCACGATATTCGCAAGCAAGTCGATCCGAAAGTGCTTCGTTTCTTTATGCTATCCGTGCATTACCGTCATCCAGTGAATTTCTCGCAAGATCTTGTCGAAAGTGCTGCGAATGGTTTGGATCGCATCCAAACGGCGTATAACAACTTGAAACACCGTTTAAGCACGTCCGCCGATTTAGGCGATCAACAAGATATATGGACGAATAAAGTGGATGAGGCAGTCCGTCAATTTGAAAGTGCGATGGATGATGATTTTAATACTGCGAATGCCATTGCTGCCGTTTTTGAACTTGTGAAAACTGCTAACGTTTACTTGTTGGAAAAGAATACGCAAACGGCCGTACTCGACTATTTCATTACCGCATTTGATCGACTAATGGAAGTGCTCGGCTTACCATTCAGTGGAGAAGAGCTATTGGATGATGAAATTGAAGGACTTATTGAGGAACGCTTAACAGCCCGACGTGAACGGAACTTTAGCCGTGCGGATGAAATAAGAGATCTCTTGAAGGAAAAGGGGATTATTCTGGAAGATACCGCACAAGGTACACGATGGAAAAGGGGATGAGCGAAGTGTATACATTACGTGATATGGACGTAAAGCAACTGAATGCACTTGCGCTCGCCTATATGGGGGACGCGGTTTACGAGCAGGCGGTCCGTGAACACTTGCTTCGCTCAGGTCGCGTAAAGCCAAATGTACTCCATAAAGAAGCAACCCGGTTTGTATCTGCCAAAGCTCAGGCATCAGCCGTCAAGATGATGCAGGATACTGGCTTCCTGACTGAAGAGGAGGAGGCCGTCCTGCGCCGTGGGCGGAATGCGAAGTCCGGGTCGATTCCGAAGAACACTGATGTCGTAACGTATAATCATAGTTCGGGATTCGAGGCAGTTCTTGGGTATTTATATTTGCTCGGTAGAAATGAACGAGTAGGGGAAATTATAGACAAGACAATGCGGTTTATCGAAAATCCGAAGGAGGAAGGCGCATCATGACAAATCAGGAATCGGAATTGATCGGTGGTAAAAATCCGGTCGTGGAAGCACTTCGTTCTGGCAGGGAACTGAATAAGATCTGGATTGCTGAAGGACTAAATAAAAAAAGTATCGGGGAAATTTTGTCGCTGGCAAAACAAGCGGGCATCATCGTCCAGGCAGTGCCGAAGCAGAAGTTGGATGGGATGCTAGACGTAAATCACCAAGGTATTATAGCCTCGGTTGCTGCCTATTCCTACGCAGAACTGGATGATTTATTCGCAATCGCGAAAAATCGCGGCGAAGATCCTTTCTTCCTCGTTCTTGACGAATTGGAAGATCCGCATAACCTTGGCTCGATTTTACGAACGGCGGATGCTACAGGCGTGCATGGCATTATCATTCCGAAACGACGTTCGGTCGGTTTGACGGGTGTAGTTGCAAAAGCATCGACAGGAGCAATTGAGCATATTCCTGTCGTCCGCGTGAACAATCTCTCGCAAACGGTGGAGGAATTGAAGAAGGCGGGCGTATGGATTGCGGGGACAGACGCGCAAGGCTCGCAAGATTATCGTTCGATGGACGCAACATTGCCGCTTGCTATTATCATCGGCAGCGAAGGGAAAGGGATGTCTCGCATTTTAAAAGAGAAATGTGACTTCCTTTATCATTTACCGATGATTGGACATGTAACGTCATTAAATGCCTCCGTCGCGGCGTCCTTACTCATGTATGAAGTGTTACGCAAACGCAAGCCCGAAACACCTAGGTCATGAAAAAGGATATATTGCTCGTCGATGGATACAACATCATCGGAGCATGGCCGGAATTGAGAAATTTGAAACTTACTAACCTCGCCGAAGCCCGTGACCGCCTTATTGAACAGATGGCTGAATACAAGGCGCATACGGGCTGGCGCGTCATCGTAATATTCGACGCACACTTGATGCGGGGAATTGAAAAGAAAGATTCGAAGCATAACGTTGAAGTCGTTTTTACTCGTGAAAACGAAACTGCTGATGAACGAATTGAAAAGATGGTTTCCGAACTAAGTGGGCGCCGCGTACAAATTCATGTGGCCACATCTGACCTTACAGAACAGTGGATCATTTTTGCACAAGGCGCCCTCCGGAAATCGGCTCGTGAACTAGAAATTGAAATGAAGGAAATTGATAAATTAATTTCAAAAAAAGTAAAGGAAATCCAAGAAGATCGACCGTTTTCCAAGATCCAGTTAACCGACGAAGTGGCCGAAATATTTGAAAAATGGCGTCGCGGAATGAAATGAATGGTTGACGCAAAAATTTTCCATACGGTATACTGATTGAAATGCATTAACGAATCGGGGTGTGGTGATTGGCGGGAAATGTATACGTTCAAGGAAGTATATCTGATTTCACCGGACTATCTGATGAAGAACTTTTAGTTCGTATTCATGAAGGTAGTACGGATGCGCTTGATTTCCTCATTACCAAATATCAATCTTTCGTAAGAATGAAAGCGCGCTCATATTTTATGATGGGCGGCGATCGGGAAGATATTATTCAGGAAGGGATGATCGGTCTTTACAAAGCGATCCGAGATTTTAGGGCGGATCGGCTTGCTTCGTTCCGAGCATTTGCAGAACTATGCATCACAAGGCAAATTATAACAGCCATTAAGACGGCGACAAGGCAAAAACATATTCCATTGAATACGTCGGTATCGTTGGACAAGCCAGTATACGACGAGGAATCCGACCGCACCTTACTGGATGTCCTTTCAGGGTCTGTACTTGATGATCCGGAAGATTTGATTATTCATAAGGAAGATTTCATTCATATGGAAGAGGAAATTAACAAAGTGTTGAGTGGGCTTGAAAAGCAAGTGCTAGCACTCTATTTAGAAGGGCAATCCTATCAGGAGATTTCGGATGAATTGAACCGACAAGTGAAATCCGTAGATAATGCGCTGCAACGTATTAAGCGCAAACTAGAACGGCATATGCAAGTCGATATCGTGCAGTGAAACGTGTCTAGAAAGGGTTGCCAACCAATTTCCATCGTGTTGACATCGCGAATATTAGATGGTACTCTTTAGCAAGGCAATGACAATGTACTTAAACTGTCAACGAAGTTGCACGACGGAAGTTCAAGGTGAAGAAATGTCTAGTAAGCTAATTTTAAGCTGTGATCATTGCGGGTCAAGGAACTATGTCATCCCTGCGGGGAATAAAAAGACGACGGCTCGGTTCGCGGTAAAAAAGTTTTGCAAACAATGCAATACACATACAGAACATAAACAAACAATCTAGTTTCAGCAATATACTTAGTATTCGGAGGTCTACGATCGAATGGGTAAGTTAACCGGCTTTTTAAAAGATGTAGTCTCTGAAATGCGGAAGGTCAGCTGGCCGAAGCGGAAAGAATTGACGCGTTATACGATTGTTGTTATCTTTACAGTCGTATTTATGGCGGTTTATTTCGGTCTAGTCGATTTAGGCATTTCGGAAGTAATGGAATGGTATCTTGCGTTATAATAAGACAGCATGAATATCCTTGTTGAAAAATATCCCGTCTTGTCACATGAACGGGTTTTTTCATTTCTCGGAAATATAGAGAGTCATCGGTTAGTAATCGGGTATGATATTTCGAAAAGGAGGGACGGACACACAGTCCTACGTCATTATGGAAATGGAGAAAAATTGGTACGTCGTCCACACGTATTCAGGCTATGAAAACAAAGTAAAAGCCAACCTAGAAAAACGTGTCGAGACGATGGGGATGCAAGACAAAATATTCCGCGTTGTCATTCCTGAAGAACAGGAAACAGACTTTAAAGACGGCAAGAAACGGACAGTTATGAAAAAGACGTTCCCTGGATACGTTCTCGTGGAACTAATTATGACAGACGATTCTTGGTATGTCGTCCGCAACACGCCAGGTGTAACAGGTTTCATCGGGTCTTCAGGTGGAGGCGCGAAGCCGACGCCGTTATTGCCGGAAGAAGTCGATTTCATCCTTAAACAGATGGGCATGAAAGAACGGAAAGCTGAAGCGGACTTCGAAGTAGGAGAAGTAATCGAAGTGCTTGAAGGACCTTTCGCGCACTTCCAAGGAAAAGTGGAAGAAATCGATCAAGACAAAGGGAAAGTTCGCGTTTCCGTCGACATGTTCGGTAGGGAGACGATTATGGAACTTGACTTTGGACAAGTTGAAAAAATATAAGATATTACCACTTGCAAGACAGGCATAATAGTGATATCATTTCAAAGGTCAGACTGTAAATAGAACAGACTGGACGGATTAACCAAATTCTACCGGGTAACCGGCAGGCACATATTGAGTGGGAGGGGCAACCCAATTACCACATCACGGACTTAAGGAGGTGTGTCTCGTGGCTAAAAAAGTAACCAAAATCGTTAAATTGCAAATCCCTGCAGGTAAAGCTAACCCAGCTCCACCGGTTGGACCGGCGCTAGGTCAAGCAGGTGTTAACATCATGGGATTCTGTAAAGATTTCAACGCACGTACAGCGGATCAAGCAGGCTTAATCATTCCTGTTGAAATAACTGTATTTGAGGACCGTTCATTCACTTTTATTACAAAAACTCCACCAGCGGCAGTATTGCTGAAAGTTGCAGCTAATCTTCAAAAAGGTTCAGGCGAACCAAACAAAAAGAAGGTAGCTACTGTAAAACGTGATAAAGTTCGCGAAATTGCAGAACAAAAGATGCAGGATCTAAACGCAGCATCGGTTGAAGCAGCGATGGCAATGGTTGAAGGTACTGCGCGCAGTATGGGAATCACGATCGAAGACTGATTGCGATAAAACCGTAGCGTGTTTCTTTGTAGTGGGGGTTGCGCTTGTTCCTTGGAACACGCAACCCTTATTCGTGGGAGGTATAATCCGTTAAAACCACAATCGAGGAGGAAATTATAATGGTAAAAAGAGGTAAAAAATTCACTGAGGCGGCAAAACTTGTCGATCGCACACAAGCGTATGACGTAAAAGAAGCGATTGAGCTTGCAAAGAAAACAAGCACAGTTAACTTTGACGCAACTGTTGAAGTCGCATTCCGTCTAGGAATCGACACTCGTAAAAACGACCAGCAAATCCGTGGAGCAGTTGTGCTTCCAAACGGAACTGGTAAAACTCAACGCGTTCTCGTTTTCGCAAAAGGCGAAAAGTTGAAAGAAGCGGAAGCTGCTGGCGCAGACTATGCAGGCGATGCAGAGTACATCACTAAAATCCAACAAGGCTGGTTCGATTTCGACGTTATCGTTGCAACTCCGGACATGATGGGCGAAGTTGGTAAAATTGGTCGCGTATTAGGACCAAAAGGCTTAATGCCGAACCCGAAAACAGGCACAGTAACATTTGATGTTGCGAAAGCTGTTGCGGAAATCAAAGCAGGTAAAGTTGAATACCGTGCGGACAAAGCGGGTATTATCCACGCTCCAATCGGAAAAGTTTCTTTCGACAACGAGAAGCTTGAAGAAAACTTCACAACTGTTTTTGAAACAATTCAAAAAGCTAAACCAGCTGCAGCTAAAGGAACTTACATGAAGTCAGTGAACATCACGACGACAATGGGTCCTGCGGTCAAAGTTGATCCGTCAACTGTAGTTGTAAAATAAAAGTATTGACAAGCTTGAAATCTTATAGTAAGATTTCGTTTGTTGCAAACTAAATCATTTGTACCGTAGACAGCAGGTGCGCAATGCGCTTAATCATCCTGCCGAGGACAAGACGCTCATTAATGTAATGATGACGACTTTTTCTGCCCTCGTGGTCTACTTTGTGGATCCCGAGGGCTTTTCATATGGTATAAGTGACCCCAATTTTCATAGGAGGTGTCAAGATGAGCAAAGTATTAGAAGCTAAACAAGCGGTAGTTGAAGAGATCTCAAGCAAATTGAAATCATCGGTTTCCGTTGTTGTGGTTGACTATCGTGGTCTTAACGTGAGCCAAGTTACGGAACTTCGTAAACAGCTTCGTGAAGCAGGCATCGACTTCAAAGTTTACAAAAACTCTATGTCACGCCGTGCTGCTGAAGCGGCTGGACTTGAAGGGTTGAATGAGCATTTGGTAGGTCCAAACGCAATCGCATTCTCGACTGAAGATGTTGTTGCACCTGCTAAAATCCTTAACGACTTCGCTAAGAAGAACGACAAGCTTGAAATCAAAGCGGGCGTTATCGAAGGTAACGTTGCTTCTGTAGAAGATGTCAAAGCATTGGCGGAACTTCCATCACGCGAAGGACTTCTTTCCATGCTACTCAGCGTTCTACAAGCTCCAATGCGCAACTTCGCGCTTGCAACAAAAGCTGTTGCAGAGCAAAAAGAGGAACAAGGCGCTTAAGTTTACTCAAGTGGCCTGAACGACAAAAATATGCGGGGTAATTCCCGACAAAACAAAACCTATTTAGGAGGAAAATATAATGACTAAAGAACAAATCCTTGACGCGATTAAAGAAATGACAGTTCTTGAATTGAACGACCTTGTAAAAGCAATCGAAGAAGAATTCGGCGTAACTGCTGCAGCTCCAGTTGCAATGGTTGGCGGAGCAGGTGCTGGTGAAGCTGCTGCTGAGCAAACTGAATTCGACGTAGTTCTTGCATCTGCAGGAGACCAAAAAATCAAAGTTATCAAAGTTGTTCGCGAAATCACAGGCCTAGGCTTGAAAGAAGCGAAAGAGCTAGTTGATAACGCTCCAAAAGCAATCAAAGAAGGCGTATCTAAAGAAGAAGCTGAAGAAATGAAAGCGAAACTTGAAGAAGTTGGCGCTGGAATCGAAGTTAAGTAATTTTTGAATAATGAAGGAAGGCTCGTCGTTTTGGACGGGCTTTTCTTCGTTTTTATCTTCAAGGAAAAATGGGCAACCTTTCGGAAGGAAGGAGGATCAGTATGGCTGAACATTACTACTCTAAAAATCCAACAGTGAAAAGTGATCCGAAGGAATGGCAAGCGACATTGCGCAACAAACGATTGCGTTTCAAGACGGACGCAGGTGTTTTTAGTAAAGGGGAAGTGGACTTTGGTTCACGCCTTCTAGCGGAGTCATTCACGATGTCGAGTGTGGAAGGTGACGTGTTGGACGTCGGCTGTGGATACGGGCCTATCGGATTATCGATCGCCGCATCTTTTCCGGATCGGAACATCCATATGGTCGATGTCAACGAAAGGGCGATGGCGCTCGCGAATGAAAATGCCGAACTAAATGGCATACGGAATGTAGTCATATATCCAAGCGACGCATTATCGGCAGTGGAGGCGGAAGGTTTCGCTGCGGTATTAACGAACCCGCCTATCCGGGCAGGAAAAGAGACGGTATTCAAAATCTATGACGGTGCTTTTTCGAAATTAGCTGTAGGTGGAGAATTGTGGATCGTCATTCAGAAGAAGCAAGGCGCGCCTTCGACGATTACGCATTTAATAGAGAAGTTCGGAAATGCGGAAACAGTGGGGAAGAAAAAAGGATATTTCATTATTAGAGCACGAAAAAACTTGACGTGAGGGTTACCTTGTGCTAGTATTGTAAAATGCATAAATAATATAATGCGTTCGTGTGCCCTTTTGCATAAGTTTTGGAAAACTAAGGCATACTGGCAATGGATAAAAGATTGTTAAACCGAAAATGAGCTCTTGCCAGAACTCGTTTTCTTTTTGTTTTTTCGATATCATACACTATTTTTATGATTTCGCAAAGGACTAATATTGTTTTGAGGGGTGAAAGAGTTGACAGGTCATTTAGTTCAGTATGGTCAACACCGTCAGCGCAGAAGTTTCGCGCGGATCAATGAAGTTCTCGAGCTGCCGAATTTGATTGAAATCCAGACGGCATCTTATGAGTGGTTCTTGGAAGAAGGATTGCGGGAGATGTTCCGCGATATTTCTCCAATCCAGGATTTCACAGGTAATCTTTCGTTGGAATTTATTGATTATCAACTTGGTGAACCGAAATACCCTGTTGATGAATCGAAAGAGCGAGATGTTACGTATGCGGCACCACTCCGCGTAAAAGTGCGCTTGCATAACAAAGAGACGGAAGAAGTGAAGGAACAGGACGTTTTCATGGGCGATTTCCCGCTAATGACCGAAAACGGAACGTTCATTATCAACGGAGCGGAAAGGGTTATCGTTTCCCAGCTCGTACGATCTCCGAGCGTCTACTTCAATGATAAAACGGACAAGAACGGTAAGCGTGGATTTGCGGCAACCGTAATTCCGAACCGCGGCGCATGGCTCGAGTATGAAACTGACGCGAAAGATGTTGTCCATGTCCGTATCGACCGTACCCGTAAATTGCCGATTACAGTCCTTTTACGCGCACTTGGGTTTTCGACTGATCAGGAGATCATCGATTTAATCGGGGACAACGAGTATTTGAGAAACACACTTGAAAAGGATAACACAGAAACTTCGGAAAAGGCCTTGCTTGAAATTTATGAGCGCCTCCGTCCTGGCGAACCGCCGACATTGGATAGCGCGAAAAGCCTGCTGTACTCTCGCTTCTTCGACCCAAAAAGGTACGACTTGGCGAATGTCGGCCGTTACAAAATGAACAAGAAGCTTCATTTGCAAAACCGTCTGTTCAATCAAGTCGTTGCAGAAACACTTGTAGACCCTGAAACGGGTGAGATTCTAGTTGAGAAGGATCAATTGCTTGACCGTAGGACGTTGGATCGTCTATTGCCACATCTTGAAAAAGGTGTCGGTATCCAGGAAGTATCGCACATCGGTGGCGTTTTAGAAGACGATATTACTATCCAAACGATCAAGATCTACGCTCCAAAGAGTGAAGAGAAGCAAGTGATCAATGTTATTTCGAATGGAAGCATCGACGAAACGGTGAAGAATGTGACACCTGCAGATATCGTCGCATCGATTAGCTACTTCTTCAACTTGTTGCATGGCGTCGGAAATACGGATGATATTGACCATCTCGGAAACCGTCGTTTGCGTTCGGTTGGCGAATTGTTGCAAAACCAATTCCGTATCGGATTATCTCGTATGGAGCGTGTCGTTAAAGAGCGGATGTCTATTAATGACACTCAATCGATCGTGCCTCAGCAATTGATCAACATTAGACCGGTCATCGCTTCCATCAAGGAATTCTTCGGTAGCTCGCAGCTATCCCAATTCATGGACCAAACGAACCCGCTTGCTGAATTGACGCATAAGAGACGTCTCTCAGCACTCGGACCTGGTGGATTGACAAGAGAACGTGCGGGTATGGAAGTTCGAGACGTTCACTATTCCCACTATGGACGTATGTGTCCGATTGAAACGCCGGAGGGTCCGAACATTGGATTGATTAACTCCCTTTCGACGTTTGCAAGAGTGAATAAGTTCGGTTTCATTGAAACTCCTTATCGGAAGGTTGACCCTGAAACGGGTCGCGTCACTGAACAAATCGACTACTTGACTGCAGATATTGAAGACAACTATGTCGTTGCACAGGCGAATGCGGAGCTTAATGAAGACGGTACGTACGTTAATGAAGAAGTCGTTGGACGTTTCCAAGGGGACAATACGGTCTTCAAACGCGAACAAATCGACTACATGGATGTATCTCCAAAACAAGTCGTTTCAGCTGCGACTGCATGTATCCCGTTCCTTGAAAACGATGACTCGAACCGTGCACTCATGGGCGCGAACATGCAACGTCAAGCAGTGCCTTTGTTGAATCCAGAAGCACCGTTTGTCGGAACTGGAATGGAACACGTATCAGCGCGTGACTCTGGAGCTGCCGTGCTTGCGAAATTCCACGGAATTGTCGAGCATGTTGAAGCTAAAGAAATCCGTATCCGCCGTATTGAAACGGTAGATGGCAAAGAAGTGAAGGGCGACTTGACGGTTTATCGACTTGATAACTTCATTCGTTCCAACCAAGGGACGTGTTATAACCAACGTCCGATTGTAAGTGTCGGAGATCGTGTAAAACCACGTGATATCCTTGCAGACGGACCGTCGATGGATAAAGGTGAGCTTGCTTTAGGTCGAAACGTCCTTACAGCCTTCATGACGTGGGACGGGTATAACTATGAAGATGCCATTATCATGAGCGAACGTCTTGTAAAAGATGACGTATTCACTTCAATTCATATTGAAGAATACGAATCGGAAGCGCGAGACACGAAACTCGGACCTGAAGAGATTACGAGGGATATCCCGAACGTCGGTGAAGAGGCTCTTCGCAACCTTGATGACCGCGGAATTATCCGTATCGGTGCAGAAGTTCGCGATGGTGACATCCTTGTCGGAAAAGTGACACCTAAAGGGGTTACTGAATTGACAGCGGAAGAAAGGCTCCTTCACGCAATCTTCGGTGAAAAGGCTCGTGAAGTCCGCGATACATCTCTACGTGTTCCTCACGGAGCAGGCGGAATCGTCCTTGACGTCAAAGTGTTCAATCGTGAAGACGGAGATGAATTACCACCGGGCGTCAACCAGCTCGTGCGTGCGTACATCGTACAGAAACGTAAAATCTCCGTTGGGGATAAGATGGCTGGACGTCACGGGAACAAAGGGGTAATTTCACGTATCTTGCCTGAATCGGATATGCCGTATCTTCCAGATGGCACACCGATCGACGTCATGTTGAACCCACTTGGGGTACCATCTCGTATGAACATCGGACAGGTATTAGAAATGCACCTAGGAATGGCTGCTCGGAATCTAGGCATTCATACAGCTTCTCCGGTATTTGACGGAGCGAATGAAGAGGATGTCTGGACGACGATGGAAGAAGCGGGCATGAACCGTGACGGAAAGACGATCCTTTACGATGGCCGTTCAGGAGAACCATTTGATAGCCGTGTATCGGTCGGTGTCATGTACTTAATCAAGCTTGCGCATATGGTTGACGATAAGTTGCATGCTCGTTCGACTGGACCGTACTCGCTCGTTACGCAACAGCCGCTTGGAGGAAAAGCCCAATTCGGTGGACAGCGTTTCGGGGAGATGGAAGTATGGGCGCTCGAAGCTTACGGTGCCGCTTATACATTGCAAGAGATTCTTACTGTTAAATCAGATGATGTTGTCGGCCGTGTGAAGACGTACGAAGCGATCGTCAAAGGTCAAAGCGTTCCTCAACCGGGCGTACCTGAATCGTTCAAAGTATTGATTAAAGAACTTCAGAGCCTTGGATTAGACGTGAAGATGCTAACGGAAGAATTTGAAGAGATCGAAATGCGAGATCTCGATGATGACGATGATATGCAACCGACAGACGCATTGAATCTTATGACTGAAGATCAAACAGTCTGATTGAAATCTAATTTGTACAATTGGATAGGGGAGCTTTAACATGCTCCTCTATTTTTAACGATACTGATGAGAGTCCATCGCGGAGATAAGATAAGAGGGAGGTAGGCTCCTTGATAGATGTAAACAATTTTGAGTATATGAAAATCGGCCTCGCTTCACCGGATAAAATTCGTTCATGGTCTTACGGTGAAGTGAAAAAACCTGAAACGATCAACTATCGTACATTAAAGCCTGAGAAGGACGGTCTGTTCTGTGAACGAATTTTCGGACCTACAAAAGACTGGGAATGTCACTGCGGAAAGTATAAGCGCGTCCGTTACAAAGGTGTCGTCTGTGATCGATGCGGCGTCGAAGTGACACGTCAAAAAGTACGCCGTGAACGTATGGGACATATTGAGCTTGCGGCACCTGTTACGCATATTTGGTATTTCAAAGGCATCCCGAGTAGAATGGGCCTTATTCTCGATATGACGCCACGTGCGTTAGAAGAAATCATTTATTTTGCATCTTACGTAGTCATTGACCCTGCGGACACACCGCTTGAGCGAAAGCAATTGCTTTCTGAGAAGGAATTCAGACTTTACCGTGAAAAGTACGGCTCTAAATTCCAAGCGCTTATGGGTGCGGAAGCGATTGAACAGCTTCTAATGGCAATCGACTTAGATAAAGAAACGGAAATGTTGAAGGAAGAGTTGAAAACTGTACAAGGTCAACGTCGTACTCGTGCGATCAGACGCTTGGAAGTTGTCGAGTCTTTCCGTAACTCCGGAAACCGTCCAGAATGGATGGTTCTTGAAGTGTTACCGGTCATCCCTCCAGAGTTGCGCCCAATGGTACAGCTCGACGGCGGCCGTTTCGCAACATCTGATTTGAACGACCTTTATCGTAGGGTCATTAACCGTAACAACCGATTGAAACGTCTTCTTGACCTCGGCGCACCAGGAATCATCGTGCAAAATGAAAAGCGTATGTTGCAGGAAGCTGTCGATGCTCTCGTTGATAATGGACGACGTGGACGTCCGGTTACAGGACCAGGAAATCGTCCGTTGAAATCCCTCTCCCATATGTTGAAAGGGAAGCAAGGGCGCTTCCGTCAAAACTTGTTAGGTAAACGGGTCGATTATTCAGGCCGTTCGGTAATCGTTGTTGGACCTAACTTGAAAATGTATCAATGTGGTCTTCCGAAAGAGATGGCCATTGAATTGTTCAAGCCGTTCGTCATGAAGGAATTAGTCGAACGTGGACTTGCTCATAACATTAAGAGTGCGAAACGTAAAATCGAACGTTTGCATTCAGAAGTATGGGATGTCCTTGAAGATGTCATTAGAGAGCACCCGGTCTTACTGAACCGTGCTCCTACTCTTCACAGACTTGGAATCCAGGCATTCGAGCCAATGTTGGTGGAAGGCCGTGCAATCCAGCTTCACCCACTCGTATGTACGGCGTATAATGCCGACTTCGACGGTGACCAAATGGCTGTTCACGTCCCGCTTTCGGCTGAAGCTCAAGCCGAGGCACGCTTGCTCATGCTCGCAGCGCAAAACATTTTGAACCCGAAAGACGGAAAGCCAGTCGTTACTCCATCTCAGGATATGGTATTGGGTAACTACTACCTTACGTTGGAAAGGGAAGGTTCCATCGGTGAAGGATCGATCTTCAGTGATACGAACGAGGCGTTGATCGCTTATCAAACAGGGCATGTTCATTTGCATACAAGGATCGCTGTCCAAGCAGGATCGTTGAACAACCCGACGTTTACAGAAGAACAAAACCGCAAGCTTTTATTGACGACGGTTGGGAAGCTCATTTTCAATGAAATTCTTCCTGAAACGTTCCCATACATCAATGAGCCGACGAATCACAACTTACAAGTTGAAACGCCGGATAAATACTTCATTGACGGAACGGTTAATGTTAAGGAGCACCTGCAAAACGCAGAAGTTGTCCTTCCGTTCCGTAAAAAGATTCTCGGAAATATCATTGCGGAGATATTCAAGAAGTTCCATATAACGGAAACTTCAAGAATGTTAGACCGAATGAAAAATCTAGGTTTCAAATATTCAACTCGTGCAGGAATCACGGTCGGTATTTCAGACATCGTCGTATTGCCGAACAAAGATGAAATCTTGCTAGAAGCTCAAAATAAAGTGGATAAAGTGACGCAACAATTCCGCCGTGGTCTTATTACGGAGGAAGAGCGTTATGACCGTGTAATCTCCTACTGGAGTAATGCGAAGGATATTATCCAAGATAAACTGATGGACTCTCTTGAAAATACAAACCCTATTTACATGATGAGTGACTCAGGTGCCCGTGGTAACGCGTCCAACTTTACACAGCTCGCAGGAATGCGGGGACTGATGGCTAACCCGGCAGGACGGATTATCGAATTGCCGATCAAGTCTTCATTCCGTGAAGGATTGACAGTACTCGAGTACTTCATTTCCACGCATGGTGCTCGTAAAGGTCTCGCGGATACGGCGCTAAAAACTGCCGACTCAGGTTACTTAACACGCCGTCTCGTAGACGTTGCGCAAGACGTCATCGTACGTGAAGATGATTGTGGAACAGATAGAGGCTTACGTATTAGTGCGCTGACGGAAGGTACAGAAATTATCGAAACGTTGGAAGAGCGTATTGAAGGTCGCCATGTGAAGAAGACAGTCCGTCATCCGGAAACGGGAGAAGTGATTGTTCCGAAAGATGGCCTCGTCACTGCCGATCTTGCGACTGCAATTATTAGCGCTGGTATCGAAGCAGTTACAATTCGTTCTGCGTTTACGTGTAATACAAAACATGGTATTTGTAAGAAATGTTACGGCATCAACCTTGCGACAGGTGAAGCAGTCGAAGTTGGTGAAGCGGTCGGTATCATCGCAGCACAATCGATTGGTGAGCCAGGTACACAGCTTACAATGCGTACATTCCATACAGGTGGGGTTGCCGGGGACGATATTACGTCCGGTCTTCCTCGTATCCAAGAAATTTTCGAAGCGCGGAATCCGAAAGGGCAGGCTGTCATCTCTGAGATTAAAGGTAATATCACTGAGATTGACGAAATTCGAGAAGGTCAGAAGGAAATTACGATTCAAGGGGAAGTCGAGACGCGTAAATATCTCGCGCCGTACAATGCCCGCTTGAAAGTACAAGTTGGCGATTCAATCGATCGTGGGGACATTATTACAGAAGGTTCCATTGATCCGAAAGAATTAATTGTCGTTAAAGACGTTGCTACTGTACAAGAATACCTTCTTAAAGAAGTTCAAAAAGTATACCGTATGCAAGGTGTTGAAATTGGGGATAAACACGTTGAAGTAATGGTTCGCCAAATGCTTCGTAAAGTACGTGTTATTGAAGCGGGCGACACGGATCTACTTCCGGGCTCGTTGCTCGATATCCACCAATTTGCTGAAGCGAACGCAGTCGTATTGAAGAGTGGAAAAGTGCCAGCTACATCACGTCCAGTTATTCTCGGAATTACAAAAGCTTCGCTTGAGACGGAATCCTTCCTATCAGCAGCATCCTTCCAAGAAACGACTCGCGTCTTAACAGATGCAGCGATTAAAGGAAAAACGGATGAATTGCTAGGTCTAAAAGAGAACGTCATCATCGGTAAGCTAGTTCCAGCTGGAACGGGCATGCAACGCTATCGTCAAATTCAAATGGAGCAAGATGAAGAGGCGACTGCAGCGGTTGTTGAATAAACAATGATCGGAAACGGGGAGAGTGAAAAATCCTCTCCCTGTTTTTCTTTTATTGTTGACATGCTTCTTTGCAAATGATAATATACAAAAGGTTGATAGTTGAATGTCTGTACTTTGGAGGATGTACGAATGTCTTATGAAAAAGTCGAGCAGGCAAAGAAGACAATCATCGGTACAAAGCAAACAGTGAAAGCGATAAAGTCTGGCGTAGTGAAGGAAGTCGTTATTGCGAAAGATGCTGAACGAAAGCTGATTGACCCAGTTATTGGGGAAGCAGAACAGGAAGGCATCCAAGTAAGTTATGTCGATTCGAGAGAAAAGCTCGGTCAGGCATGCGGCATTCAAGTCGGTGCGTCCGTCGTCGCCATTACTGTATGATGGTTTTTGTGTTATAAAAGCACAAAGACTTTGTTTTTACCCCAAAAATGAACCACCTGGATGTGTGGTCTTACAAAAAGCACAGTGAAAGGAGGAAATCCGATGCCTACAATTAACCAATTGGTCCGTAAACCACGTAAATCGAAATCGGACAGTTCCAAGGCACCAGCACTCGGAAAAAGCTATAACAGCTTCAAAAAGTCGATGACAAATGTCAACTCGCCACAAAAAAGAGGTGTTTGTACTCGTGTGGGTACAATGACTCCGAAGAAACCGAACTCGGCTCTTCGTAAATATGCGCGTGTTCGTTTGACAAATACTTTGGAAGTAAACGCATATATCCCTGGTGAAGGTCACAACCTTCAAGAGCACAGCGTTGTTCTTATCCGCGGAGGACGTGTAAAAGACTTACCTGGTGTTCGTTACCACATCGTACGTGGTGCGCTTGATACTGCTGGAGTTACTGGTCGTATGCAAAGCCGTTCACAATACGGTGCGAAAAAACCTAAAGAAAAGAAAAACTAATAACGAAATGATTATTTCGAAAGGAGGAAAACAATATGCCTCGTAAAGGTCCTGTTGCAAAACGCGACGTATTACCGGATCCAATTTACAATTCGAAGCTTGTCTCTCGTCTTATCAACAAAATGATGGTAGACGGTAAAAAAGGTACATCACAAAAAATCCTCTATGGTGCGTTTGAACTTGTGAAAGAACGCTCAGGTAAAGACCCTATAGAAGTATTTGAAGCGGCATTGAACAATGTTATGCCAGTTCTTGAAGTACGTGCTCGCCGTGTCGGTGGTGCAAACTACCAAGTTCCGGTTGAAGTTCGCCCTGAACGTCGTACAACTCTCGGATTGCGTTACCTTGTGAACTACTCTCGCACACGTGGTGAGAAAACAATGGAAGAGCGTCTTGCGAACGAAATCCTTGATGCTTCTAACAACACAGGTGCATCCGTTAAACGCCGTGAAGAAATGCACAAAATGGCAGAAGCGAACAAAGCATTCGCTCACTATCGCTGGTAAGATCGGACGGTTTATCTATATTCACGCCTCGGCGTGATTGATTGACACCTTAATCCGAAACGGAAGGAGTTATACAAAATGGCTAGAGAGTTCTCCTTAGATAATACTCGTAACATTGGTATCATGGCTCACATCGACGCCGGTAAGACGACGACAACTGAGCGGATCCTTTTTTACACAGGTAAAATCCACAAAATTGGTGAAACGCACGAAGGGGCTTCCCAGATGGACTGGATGGAGCAGGAGCAAGAGCGTGGAATCACGATCACATCTGCTGCGACAACAGCTGCATGGAAAGGCCACCGTGTAAACATCATCGATACGCCAGGACACGTAGACTTCACTGTTGAAGTTGAACGTTCACTTCGTGTATTGGATGGTGCTGTTACGGTACTTGACGCTCAATCAGGCGTTGAGCCGCAAACAGAAACAGTTTGGCGCCAAGCGACAAACTACAAAGTTCCACGCCTTGTTTTCGTTAACAAGATGGACAAAACAGGTGCAGACTTCCTTTACTCTGTAGGTACGCTTCACGATCGCCTACAAGCAAATGCTGTTCCTATTCAACTTCCAATCGGCGCCGAAGATACATTCAGCGGCATCATCGATCTAGTTGAAATGAAAGCAACAATGTACGGTAATGACCTTGGAACAGACGTTTCAGTCGAAGAGATTCCAGAAGAATACCGTGAGCAAGCTGAAGAGTACCGTGAGAAATTAATCGAAGCAATTGTAGACTTCGACGAAGATCTTATGGAGAAATACCTTGGCGGCGAAGAGCTTTCAATCGAAGAAATCAAAACAGCAATCCGTAAAGCGACACTTGCGGTAGAATTCTACCCAGTTGTTTGCGGTACTGCTTTCAAAAACAAAGGTGTTCAACTAGTACTCGACGCTGTTGTCGACTACTTGCCATCACCACTTGATATCGCTGCAATGACAGGTATTAATCCGGATACAGAAGAAGAGGAAGAGCGTCGTTCAAGCGACGAGGAGCCATTCTCTGCTCTTGCTTTCAAAGTTATGACTGACCCTTACGTCGGTAAGCTTACATTCTTCCGTGTATATTCCGGTGTCCTTCAATCAGGCTCATACGTCTTGAACTCAACAAAAGGCAAACGTGAGCGTGTAGGACGTATCCTTCAAATGCACGCGAACTCCCGTGAAGAAATCGCTGAAGTTCATTCTGGTGAAATTGCAGCAGCGGTCGGTTTGAAAGATACTGGAACAGGTGACACGCTTTGTGACGACAAAGCACCAATCATCCTTGAGTCCATGGAATTCCCAGAACCGGTTATCTCTGTAGCAATCGAACCGAAGACAAAAGGCGACCAAGACAAGATGGGTACTGCTCTTGCGAAATTGCAAGAAGAAGACCCGACTTTCCGTGCGCACACTGACCAAGAAACAGGCGAAGTCATCATCGCTGGTATGGGTGAACTTCACCTTGACATCATCGTTGACCGTCTACGTCGTGAGTTCAAAGTTGAAGCGAACGTTGGAGCGCCACAAGTATCTTATCGTGAAACATTCCGCAGCGCTGCGGAAGTTGAAGGTAAGTTCGTCCGCCAATCCGGTGGTCGTGGTCAATACGGTCACGTTTGGATCGAATTCTCGCCAAACGAAGAAGGAAAAGGTTTCGAATTCCAAAACAATATCGTCGGTGGTGTTGTTCCTCGTGAATACATCCCGTCCGTTGAAGCTGGAATCCGTGACTCACTGAACAACGGTGTTATTGCAGGTTATCCGTTGATCGACGTTAAGGCTCGTCTATTCGACGGTTCTTACCACGACGTTGACTCCAACGAGATGGCGTTCAAGATTGCTGCTTCCATGGCACTTAAAAATGCTGCAGCAAAATGTAACCCAGTTCTTCTTGAGCCGATGATGAAAGTTGAAGTTATCATTCCTGAAGAATACATGGGCGACATCATGGGTGATATTACATCACGCCGTGGTCGTGTGGAAGGTATGGACGCTCGCGGAAACGCACAAGTTGTCCGTGCAATGGTTCCACTTGCAGAAATGTTCGGTTACGCAACTTCACTTCGTTCGAATACACAAGGTCGAGGAGTATTCTCGATGGTATTCGATCACTACGAAGATGTTCCGAAATCAATTGCTGAAGAAGTTATCAAGAAAAATAAAGGTGAATAATTAAATTTCATCCTTGTTTCCATCTTTGATTACTTGTAAGATATGGATAGTTGGAGGAGATTCTTCTCCCCAGCATCCATGCTTATAAAAAATAAAACATTCATATTTTTAAGGAGGAATTCCACAATGGGTAAAGAGAAATTCGACCGTTCCAAGACGCATGCTAACGTTGGAACAATCGGTCACGTTGACCATGGTAAAACTACACTTACAGCAGCAATCGCAACAGTTCTTGCGAAAAAACTAGGTGGGGAAGCTCGTTCTTACGCTGATGTTGATAACGCACCAGAAGAAAAAGAGCGTGGAATCACAATCAACACGTCTCACATCGAGTACGAAACTGAAACTCGTCACTACGCACACGTTGACTGCCCAGGTCACGCTGACTATGTTAAAAACATGATCACTGGTGCAGCTCAAATGGACGGCGGTATCCTAGTTGTATCTGCAGCTGACGGCCCAATGCCACAAACTCGTGAGCACATCCTTCTTTCACGTCAAGTAGGTGTTCCTTACCTAGTTGTATTCATGAACAAATGTGATATGGTTGACGACGAAGAACTTCTTGAGCTAGTAGAAATGGAAATCCGTGACCTTCTTTCTGAATACGATTTCCCTGGCGATGACATTCCTGTTATCAAAGGTTCTGCTCTTAAAGCACTTGAAGGTGAGCCTGAGTGGGAAGAGAAAATCGTTGAGCTTATGAACGCTGTAGACGAGTACATCCCAACACCACCACGTGACACTGAAAAACCATTCATGATGCCAGTTGAGGACGTATTCTCAATCACAGGCCGTGGTACAGTTGCTACAGGACGTGTTGAGCGTGGACAAGTTAAAGTCGGTGACGTTGTTGACATCATCGGTTTGACTGAAGAGCCAAAATCAACTACTGTAACAGGTGTTGAAATGTTCCGTAAGCTTCTTGACTATGCAGAAGCTGGCGACAACATCGGTGCACTTCTACGTGGTGTTTCCCGTGAAGACATCGAGCGTGGTCAAGTACTTGCGAAACCAGGTACAATCACACAACATACTAAATTCAAATCAGAAGTTTACGTTCTATCAAAAGAAGAGGGTGGACGTCACACTCCATTCTTCTCTAACTACCGCCCACAGTTCTACTTCCGTACAACTGACGTAACTGGAATCATCCATCTTCCAGAAGGCGTAGAAATGGTTATGCCTGGCGACAACGTTGAAATGACAGTTGAACTTATCGCTCCAATCGCGATTGAAGAAGGTACTAAATTCTCAATCCGTGAAGGTGGACGTACAGTAGGCGCTGGCGTTGTAGCAACTATCGAAAAGTAATAACTTTTAAATCCCGCATTCGTGCGGGATTTTTTATTTGAAAGACTACTTGGTTTGCCAAAGGCATTTAGCGCGAGTGTTTATAGTTTAATTATAGAATGCTCCGCGTCCAAAGGTGTCTCTGCGTCCAAGGAGAGGCATTCCGCGCTCAAAGTAGGTGTTCCCACGCTCAAAGCGAGGCATTCCACGCTCAAAGGTGACAGTCCTGCGCTCAAAGCAAGGCACTCCGCGCTCAAAGGTGACAGTCCTGCGCTCAAAGCAAGGCACTCCGCGCTCAAAGCAAGACACTCCACGCTCAAAAGCAGCCGATCTCACTCAGCTTGCAATATACAAACTCATTTTCATAGCTTTTTACATACCTTATGCAACATATAAAACCGGCCACCGCTCAATTACAAAAAGCGTCATGTTTCGAGAAAATCTAAGCTGGTTTTCATATAAAATTCCTCAAAACAGTTGAATTATGAGTAGCATCCTATTATAATAAAAAAGCTGAGAAAAGAATTTCGCCAAAAGGGTTGCGAGATTCTTTTTCCTTGTGTATAATGTTGAATGTTGGTCTTTGACTGCGATGAAGCGAGAGGTTGCCGACACACCCGGCCGCTTTGCCATGGCATGTGTGTGGGAAATTTTCGTGGAGAATGTCTAGAAAATAGGCGAGAAGGAGGGAAAGTAATGGCAAAACAGAAGATTCGTATTCGTTTAAAAGCATATGATCACAGAATTCTTGATCAGTCAGCTGAAAAGATTGTAGAAACAGCAAAACGTTCAGGGGCTAGCGTATCAGGTCCGATACCACTTCCAACTGAAAGATCTGTTTACACAATTCTTCGTGCGGTACATAAGTACAAAGATTCGCGCGAACAGTTTGAAATGCGTACGCATAAACGTCTTATCGATATCGTCAACCCGACACCACAAACTGTCGATGCATTGATGAAACTCGATCTACCATCTGGCGTTGACATTGAAATCAAACTTTAATCGATAAAATAAAACTAATTTATTCAGGAGGTGTGACAAATGACCAAAGGAATCTTAGGGAGAAAAGTCGGCATGACGCAAATTTTTGCTGAAAACGGCGATCTCATTCCAGTAACTGTGATTGAAGCTGCTCCAAACGTTGTTCTTCAAAAGAAGACAATCGAAACAGACGGCTACGAAGCAATCCAGCTTGGATTCGACGACAAACGTGAGAAGCTTGCAAACAAACCTGAAAAAGGACACGTTGCAAAAGCTGAAACGGCACCTAAGCGCTTCATTCGCGAATTCCGCGGAGACGTTGCTGGGTATGAAGTTGGTCAGGAAGTCAAAGTCGATACATTCGCAGAAGGCGATATCGTCGACATTACAGGAGTATCTAAAGGTAAAGGTTTCCAAGGTGTTATTAAACGCCACGGTTACTCACGCGGACCAATGAGTCACGGTTCCCGTTTCCACCGTGCACCAGGTTCACTAGGTGCGGTTGACGGACAACGTGTATTCAAAGGTAAAAAATTACCAGGACGTACTGGTGGAGACACTGTTACGATCCAAAACCTTGAAATTGTACGAGTTGACGCTGAGCGCAACTTGTTGCTAGTTAAAGGTAACGTTCCAGGAGCGCGCAAATCACTTATTACAGTGAAAAGTGCAATCAAAGGGAACTAATTCTTAAAGGAAGGAGGAAACAAAAATGCCTAAAGTATCCGTACTAAGTCAGACTGGTTCTTCAGTTGGCGAAATCGAATTGAATGAAGCGATTTTCGGTATCGAGCCAAATGAAGCAGTTCTATTTGAAGCATTGGTTCAACAGCGTGCATCATTGCGCCAAGGTAACCATAAAGTAAAAACTCGCGCGGAAGTTGCTGGCGGTGGCCGTAAACCATGGCGCCAAAAAGGAACAGGACGTGCACGTCAAGGGTCGATCCGTTCACCACAATGGCGTGGAGGCGGTATCGTATTTGGTCCATCTCAAAGAAGCTACAGCTACAAGCTTCCTAAGAAAGTTCGTCGTTTGGCACTCCTTTCAGCACTTTCAACAAAAGTGCGCGATGAAGAAATCATCGTATTGGACGGTCTAACATTTGACGCGCCAAAAACAAAAGAATTCACAAAGGTCCTTGCAGATCTTTCAATCGATAAAAAGGCATTGTTCGTAACAGCTGACCTGGATGAAGCGGTGGCATTGTCCGCACGTAACATTCCTGGAATTAGCGTCGTTACAGCAAACGGCATCAACGTACTTGACCTTGTCGCTCATGACAAGCTTGTCATTACAAAAGATGCAGTTCAAAAAATTGAGGAGGTGCTTGGTTAATGGAAGCACGTGATGTACTAAAACGTCCGGTCATTACCGAGCGTTCTTCAGAACAAATGGAATACAAGAAATACACTTTCGAAGTCGACACACGCGCGAACAAAACACTTGTGAAGCAAGCTGTCGAAGAAATCTTCGGAGTGGAAGTTGAAAAAGTCAACGTACAGAACTACAAAGGTAAGTTCAAACGTATGGGCAAACATGCTGGTTACACAAACAGACGCCGCAAAGCGATCGTAACTTTGACTGCTGACTCAAAAGACATCGAACTATTCGAAATGTAATTGATTCGTAAATAAACGAAGGAGGGAACACTAATGGCGATTAAGAAATACAAACCTACCTCCAACGGACGTCGTAACATGACTTCTTCAGACTTCTCTGCTATTACAACAGATAAGCCGGAAAAATCATTGCTTGAACCAGTTAAGCGTAAAGGCGGACGTAACAACCAAGGTAGGATGACTGTTCGTCACCAAGGTGGAGGCCACAAGCGCCAATACCGTGTCATCGACTTCCAACGTCGGAAAGATGGCATTCCAGGACGCGTTGCTACGATCGAATACGATCCAAACCGTTCTGCTAATATCGCTCTAATCAACTATGTTGATGGAGAAAAACGTTATATCCTTGCTCCAAAAGGTTTGGAAGTAGGCATGACTATCATGTCAGGACCTGAAGCGGACATCCGCGTAGGGAACAGCCTTCCACTAGAAAACATTCCAATGGGTTCTACAATTCATAACATCGAATTGAAACCAGGAAAAGGCGGCCAATTAGTTCGTTCTGCAGGTACATCTGCACAACTTCTTGGACGTGAAGGCAAATATGTCATCATCCGTCTACAATCTGGCGAAGTTCGTATGATCCTATCTACTTGCCGTGCAACAATCGGTCAAGTTGGTAACGAACAACATGAATTGATCAACATTGGTAAAGCAGGTCGTTCACGTTGGATGGGCAAACGTCCAGCAGTTCGCGGATCTGTCATGAACCCTAACGATCACCCACACGGTGGTGGTGAAGGACGTACACCAATCGGTCGTCCGAGCCCAGTTACACCTTGGGGTAAACCAGCTCTTGGTTACAAAACTCGTAAGAAAAACAACAAATCCGACAAACTTATCGTTCGTCGCCGTAAAAAATAATGTGATGACACTGCGGTTCGGTGAGTGGACCGTAGTACAATCATCACGGGAGGAGGTTTTTCCATGGGCCGCAGCTTGAAAAAAGGACCTTTTGCAGATGATCATCTATTAAAAAAGGTCGACGCTCAAAAGGATGCACAAAAGAAACAGGTCATTAAAACTTGGTCACGCCGTTCCACAATCTTCCCATCCTTCATCGGATTGACGATTGCTGTATATGACGGGCGCAAGCATGTACCAGTATACGTGACTGAAGATATGGTTGGTCATAAACTTGGTGAATTCGTACCTACGCGCACATACAAAGGTCATGGCGCTGACGATAAGAAAACAAGACGTTAATTGAGAGGAGGTTATTCTGATGCAACAAGCAAAGGCTACTGCCCGTACAGTCCGTATTGCTCCTCGCAAAGTCCGTTTGGTCGTTGATCTTATCCGGGGCAAGAAAATCGGTGAAGCTGTCGCAATTCTACGCCTGACGCCGAAAGCGGCATCTCCGGTTGTAGAAAAAGTATTAAACTCAGCAATTGCAAATGCTGAACACAACTATGAAATGGACGTTGAGAACTTGATTGTTAGCGAAGTATTCGTTGACGAAGGTCCAACAATGAAACGTTTCCGTCCACGTGCACAAGGTCGTGCAAGTGCGATCAATAAACGTACTAGCCACATTACAGTAGTGGTATCCGAAAAGAAGGAGGGGTAATTCGTGGGTCAAAAAGTACATCCTAATGGTTTGCGGGTTGGCATCATTCGTGATTGGGATTCGAAATGGTATGCTGAAAAAGACTATGCGACTCTTCTACACGAAGACTTGAAAATCCGTGACTTCATCGAAAAACGCCTAGTAGATGCTTCTGTTTCCAAAGTGGAAATCGAGCGTGCTGCAAAGCGTGTAAATATTACAATCCACACTGCGAAGCCGGGTATGGTGATCGGTAAAGGCGGTTCTGAAGTTGAAGCACTTCGTAAATCGTTAAACGATCTAACTGGCAAGCGTGTACACATCAACATTGTTGAAATCAAACGTGCTGATCTTGACGCGAAATTGGTTGCAGAATCAATTGCACGTCAATTGGAAAGCCGTGTATCATTCCGTCGCGCTCAAAAACAAGCAATCCAACGCACAATCCGTGCAGGTGCAAAAGGAATTAAAACACAAGTTTCCGGACGTCTTGGCGGTGCTGACATCGCTCGTGCGGAACATTACAGTGAAGGTACTGTTCCTCTTCATACATTACGTGCAGACATTGACTATGCACACGCAGAAGCTGACACTACTTACGGTAAGCTCGGCGTAAAAGTATGGATTTACCGGGGAGAAGTCCTTCCAGTGAAGAAGAACTCTGAGGAAGGAGGCAACTAATTATGTTAATGCCTAAACGCGTTAAATATCGTCGTGTATTCCGTGGAAAAATGCGCGGGACTACAAAAGGCGGAGCATCAGTGCAATTCGGTGAGTTCGGTCTACAAGCAACTGAGTCAGGTTGGATTACAAACCGTCAAATCGAATCAGCACGTATCGCAATGACACGTTACATGAAACGTGGCGGTAAAGTTTGGATCAACATCTTCCCACACAAGCCATATACGAAAAAGCCTCTTGAAGTCCGGATGGGTTCCGGTAAAGGTGCTGTAGAAGGCTGGGTAGCAGTAGTGAAACCAGGTCGTGTAATGTTTGAAATCGCAGGTGTGTCAGAAGAGGTTGCCCGTGAAGCACTTCGTCTCGCATCTCACAAACTGCCCGTGAAGAGCAAGTTTGTAAAACGTGAAGAAATTGGTGGTGAATCTAATGAAAGCTAAAGAAATCCGTGACTTAACAACTGCAGAAATCGAGCAAAAAGTGAAATCACTGAAAGAAGAGCTTTTCAACCTTCGCTTCCAATTAGCGACAGGACAATTAGAAAACACTGCACGCATCCGTGAAGTTCGCAAATCGATTGCGCGCATGAAAACTGTAATACGTCAAAGAGAGATCAGTGCAAATAACTGATGAAGGAGGTTGCAGCCATGACTGAGCGTAACCAGCGCAAAGTATACACAGGCCGTGTAGTATCCGACAAAATGGATAAGACGGTTACCGTAATGGTGGAAACACATAAAAAGCACTCTTTATACGGAAAACGTGTAAAGTATTCTAAGAAATTCAAGGCCCATGACGAATTGAATGAAGCGAAAATCGGCGATGTAGTTCGCATTATGGAAACACGTCCACTTTCAGCTACAAAGCGTTTCCGCCTCATCGAAGTAGTCGAAAAAGCGGTCATCATCTAATATCGTTCGGAAAGTAAATTCCGAGAGGAGGTAGCCTCAATGATTCAACAAGAAAGCCGTATGAAAGTTGCCGATAACTCAGGAGCACGTGAAGTTCTAACAATTAAAGTACTTGGTGGAACAGGCCGTAAAACTGCTAATATCGGTGACGTAGTTGTTGTAACAGTGAAAAAAGCAACACCTGGTGGCGTTGTCAAGAAAGGCGACGTTGTCAAAGCTGTTATCGTCCGCACGAAGAGCGGAGTGCGTCGTAAAGATGGCTCCTACATTACGTTCGACGAAAACGCATGTGTTATCATCCGTGATGACAAGAGCCCACGTGGAACACGTATTTTCGGACCAGTTGCACGCGAATTGCGCGACAGCAACTTCATGAAAATCATTTCACTAGCTCCAGAAGTTCTTTAATCACATGACAGTGCCAATCAAGGAGGTGCGATGAAATGCACGTTAAAAAAGGCGATAAAGTTATGGTCATCACCGGAAAAGACAAAGGTAAGACCGGAGTAATCTTAGCTGCTTTCCCAAAAAAGGATCGCGTGCTTGTGGAAGGCGTCAACATTGTTAAAAAACATACGAAGCCAAACCAAGCAAATCCTCAAGGCGGAATCGTCAGCCAAGAGGCAGCTATCCATGTATCCAACGTCATGCCAATCGATCCTAAAACAGGTGAGCCTACTCGCGTAGGATACAAATTCGAAAATGGCAAGAAGATTCGTATTGCTAAAAAATCCGGTGAAGCACTGGACAAATGAGTAATGGATGAAAGGAGGTCCAACTGATGAGCCGATTAAAAGAGAAGTTTTTAAAAGAAGTCACACCTGCTCTCATGAGCAAGTTTGAATATAGTTCTGTAATGCAAGTACCAAAAGTAGAGAAAATCGTCATCAATATGGGTGTTGGTGATGCTGTTCAAAACTCAAAAGCGCTTGACGCGGCAGTAGAAGATCTAACGATCATTTCCGGTCAAAAGCCAGTAGTAACAAAAGCGAAAAAATCAATCGCAGGATTCCGTCTTCGTGAAGGAATGCCGATTGGAGCGAAAGTTACACTACGTGGCGAACGCATGTATGAGTTCTTGGACAAGCTGATTTCAGTTTCACTTCCACGTGTTCGTGACTTCCGAGGTGTATCGAAGAAAGCATTCGACGGTCGCGGAAACTACACACTTGGTGTGAAAGAACAACTGATTTTCCCTGAAATTGACTACGATAAAGTATCTAAAGTACGAGGAATGGATATCGTCATCGTTACGACTGCGAACTCCGATGAAGAAGCACGCGAGTTGCTAACGCAGTTCGGCATGCCGTTCCAAAAGTAAACTAAAGGGAGGCGAAAACGTGGCTAAGAAATCAATGATCGTTAAACAGAAACGTACGCCAAAGTTCAAGGTTCAAGAATATACACGTTGCGAGCGCTGTGGTCGTCCGCACTCCGTATATCGTAAATTTAAACTTTGCCGTATTTGTTTCCGAGAACTTGCATATAAGGGACAAATTCCTGGCGTTAAAAAAGCTAGTTGGTAATCCCCTAACTTGGGAAGGAGGTTAATGGAATGACAATGAGTGATCCGATTGCAGATATGCTTACACGCATCCGTAACGCGAACATGGTTCGCCACGAGAAGCTTGAGGTACCTGCTTCAAACTTGAAAAGAGAAATCGCTGAAATCTTGAAACGTGAAGGTTTCGTCCGCGATGTTGAATATGTGGAAGATAGCAAACAAGGCATTATCCGCATTTTCCTTAAATATGGTCAAAACAACGAGCGTGTTATCACTGGTCTTAAACGTATCTCAAAACCTGGACTTCGTGTTTATGCAAAAACAAATGAAGTTCCTAAAGTGTTGAACGGCCTTGGTATCGCCCTTGTGTCCACGTCAAACGGTCTCCTTACTGATAAGGAAGCTCGTGCAAAACAAGTAGGCGGAGAAGTCGTAGCTTACGTTTGGTAATCTGTAACAATTGAATGGAGGTGCAATAGAATGTCCCGAATTGGTAAACGTCCGATCGAGGTTCCTGAAAACGTGACAGTTACTATCGCTGATAATAACGTTGTTACTGTTAAAGGTCCGAAAGGCGAACTTACAAATACATTTAACGCTGATATTAAAATCGAGCAAGAAGGCAACGTCATCACTTTGACTCGTCCTTCTGAGTCTAAAGAACACCGTTCAATCCACGGAACAACTCGTTCCCTTTTGGATAACATGGTAACGGGTGTATCTAAAGGTTTTGAACGTACACTTGAACTT
Organism: Sporosarcina sp. UB5; assembly: GCF_050859005.1. Taxonomy (GTDB): domain Bacteria; phylum Bacillota; class Bacilli; order Bacillales_A; family Planococcaceae; genus Sporosarcina. The sequence goes on along the minus strand of NZ_CP125984.1, from coordinate 846,986 downwards.
GTTGGGGTTGGGTACCGTGCTCAGCTTCAAGGCAAGAAACTCGTATTGAACGTAGGATACTCCCACCCGGTTGAATTCACACCGGAAGAAGGAGTAGAAGTTGAAGTTCCTGCAAATACGAAAATCATCGTTCGCGGTATTAACAAAGAGCGCGTCGGTGCTTTGGCGTCGAACATTCGTCAAGTACGTCCACCTGAACCGTACAAAGGAAAAGGTATTAAGTACGAAGGCGAACAAATCCGTCGCAAAGAAGGAAAAACAGGTAAATAATGCCGCGTAAAGGCATTCGGAAGGAGTGACCACGATGATCACGAAACAAGATAAGAACGCTGTCCGCAAAAAACGTCATGCACGTGTTCGTACGAAAATCAGCGGAACTCCAGCGCGTCCACGCTTGAACGTATATCGTTCTAACAAGCATATCTATGCACAACTAATCGACGATTTAAATGGCGTTACGATTGCTAGTGCTTCCACTATGGATAAAGGGTTCGAATTGGACTCTAAAGCGGATGCTGATGCAGCAGCTAAAGTCGGCGAGATGATCGCGAAGAAAGCTGTTGAAAAGGATGTCAAATCGGTTGTTTTCGACCGTGGCGGATACCTATTCCACGGCCGTGTGAAGGCTCTTGCAGACGCAGCACGCGAAAATGGACTGGAATTTTAATTAAGAAGGAGGGACATATTTCATGCGTCGTAATGATCAGAATAGAAGTGAATTCGAAGAACGCGTAGTAACGATCAACCGCGTAGCGAAAGTGGTTAAAGGTGGACGTCGTTTCCGCTTCACAGCACTTGTCGTTGTCGGAGACAAAAACGGTCGCGTCGGTTTTGGAACAGGGAAAGCGCAAGAAGTTCCTGATGCGATCCGTAAAGCGATCGAAGATGCGAAAAAGAACTTGGTCGAAGTGCCAATGGTTAAAGGAACGACTCCACACGAAATTATTGGACGTTTCGGTGCAGGCCAAATCCTTATCAAACCAGCAGCACCTGGTACAGGAGTAATCGCCGGAGGTCCTGTCCGTGCGGTACTTGAACTTGCAGGAATCACGGATATCCTTTCAAAATCCTTAGGATCAAGCACACCAATCAACATGGTACGTGCAACAATTGAAGGATTGAAGAATTTGAAACGCGCTGAAGAAGTTGCTAAATTGCGCGGCAAATCCGTAGAAGAACTGTTAGGTTAAGGGGGGAAACACAATGGCAAACAAACTTGAAATCACCCTTACGAAAAGTGTAATCGGTGCAAAGCCGGCACAACGTAAAACAGTTGAAGCTCTCGGTCTGCGCAAGTTGAATCAAACGGTTGAGCATCAAGACAATGTAGCAATCCGTGGCATGATCAACAAAGTAAGCCATTTAGTTACTGTCAAAGAACAATAATGCACATTTTCGAAATAAGGAGGTGCCGATAAGATGAAATTACACGATATGAAGCCAGCTGAAGGCGCACGTAAAGCACGTAAACGCATTGGTCGTGGAATCGGTTCCGGTACAGGTAAAACTTCCGGTAAAGGTCATAAAGGTCAAAATGCACGTTCTGGCGGCGGTGTTCGTCTTGGATTCGAGGGTGGTCAAATTCCACTTTTCCAACGTCTACCTAAGCGTGGATTCACGAACATCAATCGTAAAGAATATGCAATCGTGAATTTGGACGTACTGAACCGTTTTGACGAAGGTACCGAAGTTTCGCCTGAATTGCTAATTGAAACTGGAATCGTGAGCAATGAAAAATCAGGAATTAAGATTCTTGGAAATGGGACTCTTGAGAAAAAGATTACTGTCAAAGCTCATAAATTCTCTGCTTCTGCTAAAGAAGCAATCGAGAAAGCGGGCGGGCAAGTAGAGGTGATTTAATGTTTCAGACAATCTCCAACTTTATGCGCGTTAGAGATATCAGGTCTAAAATCATTTTCACACTAGTAGTGCTTATCGTATTCAGACTCGGTACATTTGTACCGGTCCCGAATGTCGATGCAACAGCTTTGCAACAATCAAACAACCAATTCATTGGATTTCTGAACATATTCGGTGGTGGGGCGTTGTCACAGTTCTCCATTTTCGCAATGGGAATTATGCCATACATTACAGCCTCCATCATTGTGCAATTATTGCAGATGGATGTCGTTCCGAAATTCACTGAATGGGCAAAGCAAGGGGACGTCGGAAGACGGAAGCTTGCGCAATTTACAAGATATTTCACAGTCGTCCTCGCCTTTATTCAAGCGATTGCCATGTCATTTGGGTTTAACCAGATGTTTGGCGGTACGTTGATCATCGGTGAAGGGATCTCCACTTATGTGATGATTGCGATTGTCTTAACTGCCGGTACTTCATTCTTGCTTTGGCTTGGTGAACAGATTACCGCAAAAGGAGTCGGTAATGGTATATCCATTATCATCTTCGCGGGTATCGTTGCAGCTATTCCAAACGCAGTAAACCAACTGTATGCAACTCAAATTCAAGATGCGGGAGACGCTTTGTTCATTCGCCTTGCTATGATGGCATTATTGTTGATCGTTATTATCGCGATCATCGTCGGAGTTGTTTATGTACAAGAAGCACTTCGTAAAATTCCAATTCAGTATGCAAAACGTATGACAGGCCGCGGGCAAACTACGGCCGGCCAACAAACGCACTTGCCGTTGAAATTGAATGCTGCAGGGGTAATCCCGGTAATCTTTGCTGTGGCGTTTTTCATAACACCACAACAAATAGCTGCATTTTTCGGTGAGAATAGTGTAACAAAGTTCATTACGCGAACGTTTGATTACAACGAACCTGTCGGAATGATTCTTTATGTAGCACTGATCCTTGCTTTCACATATTTCTACGCATTCATCCAGGTGAATCCGGAAAATATGGCAGATAATCTGAAGAAGCAAGGCGCGTATATCCCGGGCATCCGTCCTGGACAAAATACGCAAAACTATTTAACAAGCACTTTGTACAGATTGACTTTCGTCGGCTCAATTTTCCTTGCCGTCGTAGCAATCATGCCGATTTTCTTTATCAATTTGGCGAACCTTCCACAGTCCGCACAAATTGGAGGAACGAGTTTGCTCATCGTCGTCGGAGTTGCTCTTGAAACGATGAAACAGCTCGAATCACAACTTGTGAAAAGGCATTACAAAGGGTTCATGAAATAATATTTCTACTTGGTGTGACCTTCGGGTACTCCATGTTTTGAATAACGATGGAGGGCAAGACGTATGAATATCGTATTAATGGGTCTGCCGGGTGCCGGAAAAGGTACGCAAGCAGATAAAATTGTCGAGAAATACGAAATCCCTCATATTTCTACAGGCGATATGTTCCGTGCTGCAATTGCAGAAGGCACGGAACTTGGAGTCAAAGCAAAATCGTTCATGGATCAAGGTGCACTTGTTCCTGATGAAGTGACAATCGGCATCGTTCGTGAACGATTAAGCAAATCCGATTGTGATAACGGATTCCTACTTGATGGTTTTCCGCGCACAGTTCCTCAAGCAGAAGCATTGGATGCACTGCTTTCGGAGATGGAACGGAAGATTGAGCATGTTCTCAACATCAAAGTGGAAAAAGATGAACTTATTGCAAGATTGACCGGTCGCAGAATTTGTAAAGCGTGCGGCACATCCTACCATTTGCAGTTCAATCCTCCAAAGGTTGACGGCAAATGTGATAAGGATGGCGGGGAACTTTATCAGCGAGCGGATGACAATCCGGAAACTGTCACGAACCGTCTGGAAGTAAATATGAATCAAACAGCACCGCTCTTAGCTTATTACGATAACAAAGGCGTGCTGACGAATATAGATGGGCAAAAAGACATCAATGATGTTTTTAAAGATCTGGACACTATCTTACAAGAGAGTGGCCAGTGATCCTTTCCGGAAGCAATTCATGCACGCCATATGTGGGCAGCATCGCACTGTTGCACGGAAAGAGCATATGATTAACGAGCTGCAAAAGCATATGGTGCCCGGTATAGGAACTGGTGATAATCCATTGGCGGCACCGTTTTGGGACGTCGTAAATGCAATAGCCCATCAAGGTGGGTATAATGTAAAGGATGTCCGGAACTGTGTGGCGAGGATGGAATGCACCAACGGCAATCCTGTCGTTTGTGTCTTTTCCGATGCGATTTTCCGCAACAAACGTCAACGACTAACTTGCGGGAAACGAAGTGTGACAGGCGTCTTTCGAACATCACTCATGCAATCCGGACATATGTTGAAGGAAGCTTTGAAGGCGACTGCTGCCGCTCGATGGTTAAGACCTTTATTGGATATAGAAGGGAGACAGGATTGATGGCGAAGGACGACGTAATTGAAGTTGAAGGAACCGTAGTCGAAACGTTGCCGAACGCGATGTTCAAGGTAGAGTTGGAAAATGGTCATACGATTCTTGCGCATGTTTCAGGCAAGATCCGTATGCACTTTATCCGTATCCTACCTGGTGACAAAGTGACGATGGAACTCTCACCTTATGATTTGACACGCGGTCGTATCACATACCGTTTTAAATAAACTTTTGCAACTCCGGAATATTGAAGGAGGTTGGGTAAGATGAAAGTAAGGCCATCTGTAAAACCGATCTGCGAAAAATGTAAAGTTATTCGCAGACGCGGCCGAGTAATGGTAATCTGTGAAAATCCAAAACATAAACAAAGACAAGGCTAATACAAAGGGAGGTGCACAATCAATATGGCACGTATTGCTGGTGTAGACGTACCGCGCGATAAGCGCGTAGTCATTTCGTTGACATACATTTTCGGAATTGGTAAAACAACTGCACAGAAAGTATTGGCGGCTGCAGGCGTTTCTGAGGAAACACGCGTCCGTGATCTAACCGATGCAGAGCTTGATAAAATCCGTGAACAAATCGACAGCTTGAAAGTTGAAGGAGACCTTCGTCGTGAAACTTCTCTCAACATCAAACGTTTGATGGAAATCGGTAGCTTCCGTGGAATCCGTCACCGTCGTGGATTACCTGTTCGTGGACAAAACACGAAGAACAACGCACGTACACGTAAAGGTCCTAAACGGACTGTCGCTAACAAGAAGAAATAATAGGTAAAGGAGGTTTTTCGTAGACATGGCACGTAAACAACAAACTCGTAAACGTCGTGTGAAAAAGAATATTGAAACTGGTATTGCACATATCCGTTCGACGTTCAACAATACAATCGTAACGATCACTGATAGTCATGGGAATGCCCTTTCATGGTCCAGTGCGGGTGCATTAGGATTCAGAGGTTCCCGTAAATCAACTCCGTTTGCTGCACAAATGGCTGCTGAAACAGCTGCTAAAACTGCTATGGAGCACGGCTTGAAGTCTTTGGAGGTTACTGTTAAAGGACCAGGTGCTGGTCGTGAAGCTGCAATCCGTTCACTACAAGCTGCAGGTCTAGAAGTAACTGCAATCAGAGACGTAACTCCGGTTCCGCATAACGGATGCCGCCCGCCAAAACGTCGTCGTGTTTAATGGTTTGTTTTCCATTTGATTGAAAAGCACAATTTTTGGTAAAGCTGAATTGTGTGATTGCATTTTGATTTCTTTTGATAATCGATTTCAATATGGAACGGCCTATATACTAGACGTTTTGAAGGAGGGTAAATGAATGATCGAGATTGAAAAACCGAAGATTGAAACAGTTATGATCAGCGAAGATTCCAAGTTCGGTAAATTTATTATTGAACCATTGGAGCGTGGATACGGAAACACTTTAGGGAATTCCTTGCGCCGCGTGCTTCTTTCCTCATTGCCAGGAGCTGCCGTGACATCTATCCAGATCGACGGAGTTCTTCATGAATTCTCTACAATTGAAGGTGTCGTTGAAGACGTTGCAACAATTATTTTGAATGTGAAGAAACTAGCTCTCAAAATCTATTCAGATGATGAGAAAGTGATTGAAATAGATGTAAAAGGCGAAGGAACGGTTACTGCCGCTGATATCACTCATGACAGTGATGTTGAAGTGCTAAATCCGGATCTTCAAATCGCTACACTAGGCAAGAATGGTCATTTGCGTATGCGGATGTATGCTGTTCGTGGCCGTGGGTATGCACCTTCCGATCAAAACAAACGTGAGGATCTTGCGATTGGTGTTATTCCGATCGACTCTATTTACACTCCAGTTTCACGCGTCAATTTCCAAGTCGAGAATACTCGTGTAGGTCAAAGTACCAACTTTGATAAGTTGACGTTTGACATTTGGACAGATGGTAGCATCGGTCCGAAAGAAGCTGTTTCGCTCGGAGCAAAAATCCTGACGGAGCATCTGAATATTTTCGTTGGTATGACTGACGAAGCGCAAACTGCAGAAATTATGGTGGAAAAAGAGGAAGACCAGAAAGAGAAAGTGCTCGAGATGACGATTGAGGAACTGGATCTATCTGTGCGATCTTATAACTGCCTAAAACGCGCAGGCATCAATACAGTACTTGAACTTGCTAACAAGACCGAGGAAGAAATGATGAAAGTGCGCAACCTTGGCCGTAAATCACTTGAAGAAGTCAAGGCGAAATTGGACGAGTTGAACCTCGGGTTACGCTCGGAAGATTAAACAACTAGATTGAAGGAGGGAAACTTCTATGGGTTACAGAAAACTTGGACGCACAAGTTCACAACGTAAAGCAATGCTTCGCGACTTGGCGACAGACCTAATCGTGCATGAGCGCATTCAAACAACAGAAGCGCGTGCGAAAGAATTACGTTCAGTCGTTGAGAAGATGATTACGCTTGGTAAACGCGGTGACTTGCACGCACGTCGTCAAGCAGCACAGTTCATTCGTCGTGAGCTAGTAACAACTACGGATGAAGAAGGCAATGAAAAAGAGATCTTTGCACTTCAAAAATTGTTTGATAACGTAGCACCACGCTACGCTGATCGCCAAGGCGGTTATACTCGTATTATGAAAATGGGACCTCGTCGCGGAGACGGAGCACCTGTTGTTGTAATCGAACTAGTTTAATCACTACTAACAATCGAGGGTGTGTCTGGCATACGCACAGCCACGCCCTTTTCTTATCTAAAAGATTTATACGACAAATAATTAAAGCAGAGTGTTATGATCGACGGTTTAACCGATTGGTCTAGCTCTACGCATCTCATCCGCTGAACCGGATTGAGCACCCGGTGTCAGAATAGAATGGAGCGCATTTCTTCGGATGAGGTGCGCGCTTTTTTTATTTATATTGCGAAAAAGTTGTAGAATTCAGTTGTTTTATACATAATCGAAAAATGCCGGAGGTGAAAGATGTGAAGGAAATTTTGTCGTTGGATCACGTGTCCTATTCATATGAGTCGGAAGATGGCGATTCGCGTAGAGCGGTGGATGATGTAAGCTTTACTGTGAGAGACGGTGAATGGATTGCTATCGTCGGGCATAACGGATCAGGTAAATCGACGTTAGCGAAGTTGATGATTGGTCTTTTATATCCGGAGAAGGGGAAAGTGAAAGTCTTTCTAGAGGAGATGAATGCGGATAATCTATGGGAAATCCGTTCAGACATTGGAATCGTCTTTCAAAACCCAGACAACCAATTCGTTGGCTCCACTGTACAGGATGATGTCGCATTCGCTTTGGAGAACAACGGTATCCCGTTTGAGGAGATGGTGCCACGTGTCCATGAATCACTTGCACAAGTGAAAATGGAAGGATTTCTGGATCATGAGCCACATCATCTATCCGGCGGACAAAAACAGCGTGTGGCAATCGCTGGAGCGCTTGCGATGCGTCCAAAGTTGCTCATCTTAGACGAGGCGACTTCAATGCTAGATCCTCAAGGACGCGATGAAGTGATCCAAGTTGTCGATGAGTTGAAACGGGCGACTGGCCTTACGGTTATTTCCATTACACATGATCTCGAAGAAGTGCTGTTGGCAGATAAGGTCATTGTGATGAATGATGGAAAGATGCTGATGACCGGAAAACCGGAGGAGATATTCGCACATGGGGACGAGCTTGAGGCGATTGGACTAGATTTGCCTTTCGCTGCAAGGTTGTCGCGCTCCCTTCGTCAGGCAGGAGTCACGTTACAAGGGGAACATATGACAGAAAAAGAGTTGGTGAATGAGTTATGGACATCTCACTTCAACAAGTAGGCTATTCCTACGCAAAAGGGACGCCTTTTGAAAAACGGGCCCTCTTAGAAGTAAATGCTTCAATTCAATCGGGATCATATACAGCGGTCATCGGGCATACGGGATCAGGTAAATCGACATTACTTCTTCATTTGAATGGTTTGTTAAAACCTACTGAAGGTGTCGTGCGTATTGGAGATGTCAGCATTACTTCCGACACTAAGGCAAAAGAACTAAAGATGATTCGCAGACACGTCGGCATCGTATTCCAATTTCCTGAGCATCAGCTCTTCGAGGAAACCGTTGAGAAGGATATTATGTTCGGCCCGCTGAATTTCGGGATTCCTGAAGAGGAAGCGAGGCAGCGTGCCCATGAATTGATCAAACTGTTAGGTTTGCCGGAAGACGTTGCCCAGAAGTCTCCATTCGATTTATCCGGTGGACAGATGCGACGTGTCGCAATTGCAGGCGTCCTTGCGTTTAAGCCATCCATTCTTATATTGGATGAACCGACTGCCGGACTCGATCCTCGTGGACGGAAAGAAATTATGGAGCTTTTCAACAAGCTACATAAAGAGGAAAATTTAACGACCATTCTCGTTACGCACAGCATGGAAGATGCGGCGAGATATGCAGATCAGATCCTCGTCATGCATGAGGGGCGATCTGTCATGGCTGGAACGCCTGAAGAGGTGTTTGAGGATGCAGAACAACTAAAATCCTTCCGGCTCGGCTTACCGCGTTCTGTCGCGTTTCAGCAAGACGTGGAGAAATTATTCGGGAAGCGACTTGGAACGCTCTCTCTGACGGAAGAGCAGCTTGCAGAAGCTATTGCTAATGCTCTGAAGGAAGAAGGTGAGCGATAATGTTAGAAAAAATGATTTTTGGCCGATACGTGCCTGGAGATTCATTCATCCATCGACTAGACCCAAGATCGAAGCTGCTGTTCGTCTTCTTGTTCATTGTCGCGGTGTTTTTGGCGAACAATACGGCGACATACGCGTTATTATTAGCTTTCACTCTGTTCGTCATCTTCATTGCGCGAATTCGGCTCTACTTCCTGTTTAACGGATTAAAGCCGATTCTTTTCCTCATCATATTCACATTACTTATGCATTTCATTTTCACGAAGGAAGGCGCGCTGCTGATTGACTGGAAGTTTATTAAGATTTACGAAGAAGGGGTCAGGCAAGGGATTTACATTTCCATTCGCTTCCTCGTTCTTGTATTAATGACGACCATATTGACATTGACGACGTCGCCCATTTCCATAACAGACGGAATGGAAACGTTATTGAATCCGTTGAAACGTATTAAATTGCCTGTTCATGAGCTTGCATTAATGATGTCGATTTCACTCCGATTCATTCCAACTTTGATGGATGAAACCGATAAGATATTGAAAGCACAGCTCGCTCGTGGCTCTGATTTGACGAGCGGGACGATAAAGGAACGGATTCGGGCGGTTATCCCGCTTCTCGTCCCATTATTCGTCAGCGCGTTTAAACGGGCGGAGGATCTCGCCATCGCGATGGAAGTGAGAGGATATCGTGGCGGAGAGGGAAGGACGAGGTACCGCCAATTGCATTGGCAATGGCGTGATACATTGATCATTTTGATCTTTATCATATTAGTTGCCGCCCTCATCTGGCTGAGAGGAGGAAACTGATTTGAAACGGGTCAAGGCTACCGTCGCTTACGATGGTACCGACTTTGCAGGATACCAGTTCCAACCGAATATGCGAACAGTGCAATCCGTCATCGACAAGGCACTTGTCAAGCTTCATAAGGACAAATCTATCCATTCGGTTGCAAGCGGCAGGACAGATGCCGGTGTTCATGCGTGGGGGCAAGTGATCCACTTCGACACACCGTTAGAGTTGCCGCTCGATCGCTGGCAAATGGCGATGAATGTATTATTGCCAAAAGATGTGCGGGTCGTCAAAACAGAATTCGTAGATAACGACTTTCATGCGCGCTATTCTGCGACCGGAAAAACATATATGTTTAAATGGTCATCGACCGAGGTGCAAAGCCCTTTTGAACGGAATTATGCCGTCCACTTAGGGAAATGGCAGCCGGATATCGAGAGGATGCGCGAAGCTGCTAAGTACATTATCGGGACGCATGATTTCACGAGCTTTTGTTCGTCCAAGACCGCTACCTCGAATAAAGTGCGGACGGTGAGGGAATTGACGGTGGAACGACAAGGCGATGAGCTCATCATGACAATTGAAGGGGACGGTTTTCTGTACAATATGGTACGGACAATTGCTGGCATGCTTTTCGCAGTTGGTATCGGCTGGAACGAGCCGCACGACTTAAAGGAAATCCTTGAAGCAAAAGACCGGAAAAAGGCGGGCAAAACTGCGCCAGCACACGGTTTGTACTTGATGAATGTCACATACTAGACCCGAGTCAACTTTTCCAGGCGTTTTCTAATAAAACGCTTGACTTATGATCGTTTTCAATATAAGATGATAAATGGTATTTCAATAACCCCACAATAAGCCCCGGAAAGTTTATTTGTGTTTAGGGATAGAGAAAACGGAACAGATTTGATAATTTTAGGAGGAAACAATACATGCGTACAACATTCATGGCTAAAGGTCACGAAGTAGAGCGTAAATGGCTCGTTGTCGACGCTGAAGGACAGACGCTTGGTCGTCTAGCTTCTGAAGTTGCAGCAATTTTGCGCGGCAAACATAAACCTACGTTCACACCACACGTTGACACAGGTGATCACGTTATCATCATCAATGCTGAGAAAATTCAACTTTCTGGAAATAAATTGAAAGATAAAATCTACTATCGCCACTCTGGCTATACAGGTAACCTTAAGCAACGTACTGCGCTAGAAATGCGTACAAACTACCCAACTAAAATGTTGGAACTTGCGATTAAAGGGATGCTTCCAAAAGGTCCTCTAGGTCGTCAAACATTTAAGAAACTTCATGTCTATGCTGGATCGGAACATCCACATACGGCACAAAAACCAGAAGCATACGAGCTTCGCGGATAATTAAGAGGAGGAAACACTTTTGGCACAAGTACAATATATCGGCACTGGCCGTCGTAAAAGCTCAGTAGCTCGTGTACGTCTCGTACCTGGTGAAGGCAAAATTGTCATCAACAAACGTGACGTAGAAGACTACGTACCATTCGAAACACTTCGTGAAGTAATTAAACAACCACTTGTTGCAACTGAAACACTTGGTAGCTATGACATTCATGTAAACGTCCACGGTGGCGGATTCACAGGTCAAGCAGGCGCAATTCGCCATGGCGTAGCACGCGCTCTATTGACTGTTGATCCTGATTTCCGTAGCACGTTGAAGGCTGCAGGATTGCTTACACGTGATTCCCGCATGAAAGAGCGTAAAAAATACGGTCTTAAAGGCGCGCGTCGTGCACCTCAGTTCTCAAAACGTTAATATTTGCGTTTCAAGACTCTTTTCACTTTCGTGGAAAGGGTCTTTTTTCATGCGTAAAAATAACGTTCAAACACACATAAAAATTTCTTTCGGCATTTTACTTTTTATATGATGCAATTTTCCTCTACTCTTACTCCTTTCCAAATTCTCTCTATTGGGTATGTTCATGTGTCTAAACAAAAGTTTATAATTTTTTTTATTAAATTTGTGGAAACGTATTCATATGCAGTAAAACAGGGATACTTCTGTTTTTTCTGTTGTATCGCAAAAGTCATTTTTACTAAATCATTGAAAAAATATATTGACTCCAAAAAATTATGCAAATATAATTAACCCTAACATTCGTTAGGTGGTGATAATATTCGGGAAAAATTGATAAATGCAGCAATAAAACAATACGCTCTACATGGGTATCATGGCGCAACAATGAGGAAAATTGCCGATGAAGTCGGGATAAAACCACCTTCAATCTATTTTTTCTTCAAAAATAAGGAGGAGCTATTTGTAGCTGCGTTTCAACAGTTATTGGATAACCACTTTGAGGAAATGAGGTGCATAGTAAAAGAAAACGAGGATAAGCCTGTTGAACAAATTTTCACGGCGATGATTCAGGGGATAGTCTCTCACCATAAAGGGGATATGGAAGGGACGGATGCATACATTTCACTCGTAACTTCTCCTATAAAGGAAATTTCAACGTATTTGTATAACCACATGATTCGTTATAACGAATGGCTTGTTACTACACTAGAATCACTTCTGCAAGTCGAATATCCGAATATATCTTCCTCGGAAATGGATCGTATCGTGAAGAAATTTGTACTAATTGGTAATGGTGTTTTTTGGGGAGTTAAGTTATACGATGATGAAGATTTAAAAGAACAAGTCGTACTGGCAAATCAAATCATTCATGCGTTATTCGAGGAATTGAATGGGAAATACATTCAATAGCCTAAATTATATTTAGGCACATAGTAAAACCTCGTAGCAACAAGAGTTTCGAATCAATCGAAAGGTTATGCAAAAAAGAGTTTGTTTGCCTTTTCATAAGAAAAAAAGTCACAATATTTACACTAAACATCTAAAATGAGGAGGCAAAAGAAAATGGAGAATACAGCAAAAGCGAAAGCAGCTATTGGAGATGATTATTCATTAACACGGGTGCCGATGTCAGCACGACAATCACTATGGAGTATTACCATTGTTCGAGTTGGAGCATTAGCAACGATTAGTCAGTTTATGCTAGGTGCGACTTTAGGATATGGAATGACATTTTGGCAAGCGTTCTGGGCGACAGTACTTGGCAGTGTTATTTTACAAATCATAAGCTTTCTTCTAGGCTACGCTGGTGCGCGTGAAGGACTTTCAACAAGTTTGTTGTCAAGGTATACAGGTTTTGGACGATATGGATCGAGTATTATCGGTGCTGTTATAGCGATTGCTTGTATTGGCTGGTTTGGTGTTCAGAATTCCGTATTTGCAGAAGGTCTTGTGCACGCGACTGAAGGTAAATTACCACTTCCGCTCGCTGCAACGATTACTGGATTAGGTGTTACGGTACTCGTTATCTTCGGTTTTAAGTTGCTAAGTATTACTGCAACAATTACGGTTCCTGCTTTCTTATTAGCAGTTGGCTTTGGGATTTATCACGTATTGAGTGACTACTCGTTTGGTGATTTGTTAACGGCTGCTCCAGCTGGAGACGTCTTAACAATGAGCGCTGCTGCAACGATGGTTGCAGGAGGATTTATTATTGGTGCTGTTATTACACCAGACTTTAGTCGATTTGCTAAAAGTGGTAAAGATGTTTTTTTGATGGCGACGATAGGTATTCTCGTTGGTGAACTTGGTATTAATATGATTGCAGTATTACTTGCACTCGCTGCTAGAACAAACGATATTGTCAATATTATGGTACAAACTGCTGGCTGGTTTGGTGCATTTGTTGTTGTATTATCCACGGTGAAGATTAATAACTTGAATCTGTATTCTTCCTCACTAGGATTCACAAATATATTTGACTCTCTATTCAACTTGAAACTAAATCGAGGAAAAGTAACTCTTGTTATTGGGGTAATTGGTACGGTGTTATCGATTCTAGGAATTTTAGACCACTTTGTAAGCTTCCTTATTTTCCTAGGTGTACTTGTTCCACCAATCGCTGGAATTATGGTAGTCGAGTATTTTGTCTTAAAAACAAGTCGAAAAGAATTGGATGAAACACGTAAAGTAGGGGCATTACCAGAGGTTGGGAAGATGAATCCAATTACGATGATTGCTTGGATAGCTGGTTTTGCTGCTGGTTATACAATAGAAGTAGGGATTCCTTCTATTAACTCACTTCTAATTAGCGCGGTTGTTTATTATATTGGCGCTTTGCTCATAAAGAACTCTTCAAAGAACAACAACATGGAAGATAAAACAGCATAAGAAACTTACACTTAATGGAGGTTTGGTGAAATGAGGATAATTGGAAAACAGGAAATTGAAGATATTGCAGTTGGTGCAGCTCTACTCGGAACGGGCGGGGGTGGCGATCCTTACATCGGAAAGCTTATGGCGTTACAAGCAATTGAGGAGTATGGTCCAGTAACGGTATTAGATGCGGATGAAGTACCTGATGATGCGTTAGTTGTACCATCTTCTATGATGGGGGCACCTACAGTAATGCTCGAGAAAATTCCAAGTGGTGAAGAAGCAATAGAGGCCTTTTTAAAACTGGAAGAATATTTAGGGGAAAAAGTTTATGCGACGTTTCCAATTGAAGCCGGTGGATTAAACTCCATGCTTCCTTTCGCGCTTGCTGCAAGATTAGGCTTGCCAGTTGTAGACGCAGATGGAATGGGGAGAGCTTTTCCTGAATTACAGATGGTAACATTTTATTTAGATGGTATTTCAGCGACACCAGCTGTCATTGCGGATGAAAAAGGAAACACAGCATTGTTATCAACGATCGATAATGTTTGGACGGAACGAATTGCACGTGCTGCTACGATTCAAATGGGTGGTTCTGTTATGAATGCTATGTATCCTATGAGGGGGAAAAACTTAAAAGAAAGTGGTATCCCTAACATTTTAAGACTGGAAGAAGAGATTGGAAAAACAATTCGCCTTGCGAAAGTGAATAATGCCAATGCGATTCATGAAGTACTAAAAACTGTCGGCGGTTTTGAATTGTTCCAAGGGAAAGTAACGGATATTAATCGTAAAACAGAAAAAGGATTTGCAAGAGGATTAGCGACATTTGAAGGAATAAATGAATATAAGGATGAAACGCTTGAGGTTCGTTTCCAAAATGAGCATCTACTTGCGCAAACAGACAAACAACTACTTTGCGTAACACCGGATTTAATTGCAGTACTCGATGCGGAGACGGGTATTCCTATTACAACAGAAGGAATCCGTTATGGTTCAAGATGTGTCGTTATCGGAATTCCGTGCCACCCGAAATGGCGTACAGAAAAAGGGCTTGAAACAGTTGGTCCGAAATATTTTGGTTATGATGTTGATTATATTCCAGTTGAAGAACTTGTAAATAAAGGCGGGGAGAACTAATGGGGACATATCGAATCGGAATTGACGTTGGCGGAACACATACAGATGCTGTAATTTTAGATGAAAATAATCAAGTCATTTCAGAAACAAAATCATCTACTACGGTCGATGTTACAACAGGTATTTATAATGCAATGCATAAAGTAATTGCAAATGCAAATGTTCCAAGGGAAGAGATCCACTATGCGATGCTTGGAACTACACACTGTACGAATGCTATTGTTGAGAGAAAAGGTTTAAATGAAATTGCGGTCGTCCGTATTGGTGCTCCTGCTACTTTAGCTGTAAAGCCAATGACTGGTGTACAACCAGAGCTTCGTGAAGCACTTGGAAAACATGTATATCTTGTACGTGGTGGACACGAATTTGATGGGCGTGAAATTGTTTCTTTAGATGAAGAACATTTGTATGAGATTGCAAAAGAAATAAAAGGGAAAGTAGACTCCGTTGCGATTACATCAGTCTTTTCTCCAGTATCTAGAGAACATGAAGAACGAGCAAGAAACATATTTACGGAAATACTAGGTGAAGAAATTTCTATTTCATTGTCTTCAGAGATCGGTTCTGTCGGATTATTAGAAAGAGAGAATGCTGCCATTTTAAATGCTTCTGTCATAAAAGTGGCGAAAACAGCTGCGGATGGATTTATTCAAGCATTAAAGAATGAAGGAATCCACGCGAAGGTATTCTTCGGTCAAAATGACGGTACATTAATGTCTGTAGAATATGCTGTGAGGTATCCAATTTTCACCATTGCTTGTGGCCCAACGAATTCTTTGCGAGGTGCATCCTATTTAAGTGATTTAACAGATGCAATTGTTGTTGACGTCGGAGGGACAACTTCAGATGTAGGAATTTTAGTAAATTCATTCCCACGAGAATCTTCATTAGCTGTTGAGATTGGTGGGGCACGTACAAATTTCCGTATGCCTGATTTAGTTTCAATTGGTCTAGGTGGGGGAACAATTATCCGGTTTGGGGAAAATGGAGAATTTACAATTGGGCCAGATAGTGTAGGGTATCGCTTACCTGAAGAGGCAATGATTTTTGGTGGTGATACATTAACGACAACGGATGTAGCGGTTGCATTAGGAAAAGTCGAACTTGGTAATCCATCGAACGTAGCGCATTTGGACAAGGAATTGCTTCAACGAGTGTATAACAAAATGGTAGAGATGGTTGAAGAAGCGATTGATAAGATGAAAGTAAGTGCAAACCCAATGCCAGTTATTTTAGTTGGTGGGGGAAGTGTCCTCTTTCCGAAGGAATTGAAAGGTGCTTCCGGGGTCTATCGCCCTGAAAATTCCGGTGTTGCAAATGCTATTGGATCTGCAATTTCACAAGTTAGTGGGCAGATTGAAAAAATCTACTTAATAGATGAAATTGGCAGGGAGAATGCTTTGCAAGCAGCTAAAGAAGAAGCGATGGAAGAAGCAATAAATGCAGGTGCGAATAAAGAAAGCCTCGTTATCGTCGATATCGAAGATGTACCACTTGCATACCTTCCAGGGAATGCAACTAGAGTTCGTGTCAAAGCAGCAGGCGAACTAGTTTAATGGGGTTTTTACTAATGAAATGTAAGAAGGCGTTGACAATAGTCGACGTCTTTTTTACGTTAGATAATCTGCTTTGTTCGTAATTTTAAGTTTAGTCAAACTGAGTTTCTTCCTATTATATGGGTGAAATGGAACTTCATAAAATCTGCATAAAAACGTACCAATTTTGTCATTTTTGTTTCCTTACATTAATTGGTTAGTTGGTTTATAAACTTGAAGAGTCGGGTAAAACAACATGGAATGCCGATACATTAAAAAATGCATCTTCTCAAATCGAAGATGACTAGACGTAAGGACAGCAAAACAGCTAAGAATGATCTTCTCCGAACGTCACTGAAAGGAGGAGTTTTTCTAAAAAAGAAGAACACGATTTACGATACTTGGAAAATATTAGTGAGCAACTGACTGTGGGACTGAAATAAGTAGTGGAGTTTCGGGTCATGTGTAGGAGAAGAGTTTACGGATGAAAAAACTGTAGATAAAGCACTCGTTTCAAGTGTTCTACCTACAGGTGCCATAATAGACTATATGTGCAAAGTATCACTTTTAAATACACTGGTGCTATTTTATTCCATATTCATTTTTGACACTGTTCTTAGCATATCACGCTAATATGAGAGTAGCAAATTGTTAGGTGTTCATATGTATGTCCTTTGACAATTTTGTGAAGTCTCAAGGTTATCGTTGCAAGCTTCAAAACTTACGTTGTATAATCCGTAACGTAGTACAAGAGTTGTACGAGCAAGTTAATAGAATAGTGAAATTACTATTCTAATAAATTATGTTAATAAAGTGTAAAGGAGGAGTAGACCATGCATTTAAATCCAGCAGAGAAGGAAAAATTGCAAATTTTCGTTGCGAGCGAATTAGCTTGGAAGCGAAAAGCGAGAGGTCTTAAGTTAAACTATCCGGAAGCGGTGGCCATCATTACGAGCTTTATTATGGAAGGTGCACGTGACGGAAAGACGGTTGCAAAGCTGATGGAAGAAGGAAGACACGTATTGACAAGAGACGATGTTATGGAAGGTGTTCCAGAAATGATCGCTGATATTCAAGCAGAGGCGACTTTCCCAGACGGAACAAAACTCGTAACAGTTCACAATCCGATTTCTTAATAATTGGCATAACAACCTAGGAATGTACTGAACATAGGAGGCGAGTAAAAATGGGTAAACAAGAATATATCGTACCCGGTGAATACCGCGTTGCGGAAGGTGAAATCGAACTTAACGCTGGTCGCGAGAAAACAACTATTCGTGTAGCGAATACTGGTGATCGTCCGATCCAAGTAGGTTCACATATTCACTTTGTAGAAGTAAACAAAGAGCTTTCATTTGACCGCGAAGCAGCAATCGGCAAAAGGCTGAACATTGCTTCAGGAACAGCAGCTCGTTTTGAGCCAGGCCAAGAGATGGAAGTTGAACTAACTGAACTTGGTGGCAATCGTGTTGTTTACGGTATCGCGGACTTGACAAACGGTTCCGTCGACAACAAAGAAGAAATTCTTAAGCGATTAAAAGAACTAGGTTACAAAGGAGTTGAGTGATAAGTGAAAATTTCTAGACAGCAGTATGCGGAAAGTTACGGTCCAACAGTTGGGGATCAGGTTCGCCTCGCTGATACGGATCTTTGGATCGAAGTAGAGAAAGACTACACTACTTACGGCGACGAAACGAATTTCGGTGGCGGTAAAGTATTGCGTGAAGGTATGGGGGAAAACGGTACGTACACTCGTGCTGAAAACGTACTTGACCTTCTTATTACAAATGCGCTTATTCTTGACTACACAGGAATTATCAAAGCGGATATCGGTGTAAAAGACGGTTATATCGTTGGCATCGGTAAAGGTGGTAACCCAGACATTATGGATGGCGTTACTCCGAATATGATCGTTGGTACAGCTACAGAAGTTATTGCAGCTGAAGGTAAAATTGTTACAGCTGGTGCAGTTGATACGCACGTTCACTTCATCAACCCGGATCAAGTTGACGTAGCTCTTGCAAACGGAGTTACAACTTTGTTCGGTGGTGGTACTGGACCGGCAGAAGGTTCAAAAGCAACGACTGTTACACCGGGACCTTGGAACATTGAAAAAATGTTGAAATCAGTAGAAGGTCTTCCAATTAACGTTGGTATTCTAGGAAAAGGTCATGCTTCATCTCTTGCTCCAATTATGGAACAAATCAATGCAGGTGCAGCTGGTCTGAAGATTCACGAGGACTGGGGTGCAACACCAGCTTCGATTGACCGTAGCCTACAAGTTGCTGACGAAGCTGACATTCAAGTTGCTATCCACTCGGATACATTGAACGAAGCTGGATTCCTAGAAGATACGCTCCGTGCTATTGACGGCCACGTAATTCACTCATTCCACGTAGAAGGTGCGGGTGGTGGACACGCTCCTGACATTATGTCAATGGCTGGTCATCCAAACGTATTGCCTTCTTCAACGAACCCGACAAGACCATTTACAGTTAACACAATTGACGAGCATTTAGATATGCTTATGGTTTGTCACCATCTGAAGCACAATATTCCTGAAGACGTTGCGTTTGCTGACTCACGTATTCGTCCAGAAACAATTGCAGCTGAAGACATTCTTCATGACTTAGGCGTTATCAGCATGATGTCAACAGACGCACTTGCGATGGGCCGTGCTGGAGAAATGGTTCTCAGAACATGGCAAACTGCGGACAAGATGAAAAAGCAACGTGGTCCATTAGCTGAGGAAACAAACGGTTCAGATAACGTCCGTGCTAAACGTTACGTATCGAAATATACGATCAACCCTGCGATTGCACAAGGTATCTCTCATGAAGTAGGTTCAATCGAAGAAGGTAAATTTGCTGACCTTGTTCTTTGGGAGCCAAAATTCTTTGGTATCAAAGCAGATCGCGTTGTTAAAGGCGGTATGATTGTATACGCACAAATCGGTGACCCAAGTGCTTCTATCCCGACTCCGCAACCAGTTATGGGACGTCGTATGTATGGTGCTATTGGTGGAGCGGTTTATGACACAAACATTACGTTTATGTCACAAGCTGCTATTCAACAAGGTGTACCTGAAAAGCTTGGCTTAAAACGCCGCATCGGTACGGTGAAAAACTGCCGTAACATCGGTAAGAAAGACATGAAGTGGAACGATGTAGTAACAGATATCGACATTAACCCAGAAACATATGAGGTTAAAGTTGATGGAGAAGTTCTTACATGTGAACCATTTGATAAACTTTCTATGGCTCAAAGATACTTCCTATTCTAATAGTGAATTAATTCTTGTGAGTTGCTAACTATTTATTTGGGCGAGACTGCACAAATACGAAGGAGGATTAGGACTTGCTTATTACAAAAATAGCGGGGAACCTCAACGATATTGAGTCATCAGACAAAAACATTGACTGGCTTGAAGTAGAGTGGGAAGACCTAAACAAAAGAATTATGCGTAAAGAAACGGAAAACGGTACGGAGGTTGCTATCTCTCTAGAGAGCGGCAATACCCTTCGTTATGGGGATGTACTGTATGAAGATGAAAATACGCTAATTGCCATTCGAACAAAGTTGGAAAAAGTATATGTCATTAAACCGAAGACAATGCAGGAAATGGGAAAAATGGCATTTGAAATCGGCAACCGACACACTATGTGCATTATTGAAGAAGATGAAATTCTCGTTCGTTATGATGAAACGCTTGAGAAACTGATTGATGAAGTGGGGGTTTCCTATGAACAATCTGAACGTAGATTCAAAGAACCGTTCAAATATAGGGGACACCAACATTAATCCATCGTTCCTGCATCTGATTCAAATTCACGACACGGCGTTTCCGACCGGCAGTTTTGCACATTCTTTCGGTATGGAGACATATATTCAGGCAAATGCCATTCGTAATGAAGTAGATTTAAAGGAGTTCTGCGACATGTATCTCCGGCAAAATCTTGCTTCAACAGATGCTATTATTGCCAATGAAGCGTATCGTCTTGCAAAAGAAAACGATACAGAAGGGCTTATTCGCCTTGAAAACATATGTCACGCTATCAAGCTATCCCCTGAAACAAGAAAGGGAAGCATGATGATGGGTCGGCAATTTCTGCAAACGGTATATCCGCTAAATGATGGAGAGTTGCTTGAGTTTTGGTATGGAAAGTTTAAAAGCAAAGAAATCAAGGGGCATTACCCTGTCATATACGGTATCTATACCGCAATGCTCGGTGTAGATGCTCGGATTTCGCTTGAAACATTTCTTTATTCATCCTTAACATCACTCGTTCAAAACGGTGTCCGTGCCATTCCACTCGGGCAGAATAGCGGAGTGCAAACGATCTTTTCCTTGTTGCCTATCATTCAAGAAACAGCAGGGCGTGTAATGACCTTGACATTGGATGATCTTGACAACAATTCGGTCGGCCTTGAAATAGCGTCAATGAAGCACGAATTCCTTCATTCACGTTTGTTTATTTCATAAAAGGTCTACGGTGACATGCAGTCTCGTCTAAACATATACTCCCTGCTTCGAACCTGGAGCTACTTACTTGTCCAGGTTCGAGCACAAGGGTGTGCAGCCTGCGTGTAGGAAAGTTCGTCTAATTAGACACGTCAAAGTACCCAAATGACTAACGTTTTTTGTTTTATTTCATCAATAGGCTAAATTCTAAAAACCTAAACTGAGTAAAATATGAGGAGGTTACGAAAATGAGAACAATACACCTTGGCATTGGCGGACCAGTCGGTTCCGGTAAAACAACACTTGTTAAAACACTTTCGGAAACATTGAAAGAAGAGTACAGCATCGGTGTCATTACAAATGACATTTACACAAGAGAGGATGCTAATTACTTAATTAACGAGAAAATCCTTGAAACAGACCGCATTATCGGTGTTGAAACAGGCGGATGCCCTCACACAGCTATCCGAGAAGATGCATCAATGAACTTCGAAGCAATTGATGAATTAAAGCAACGCTTTGATGATCTTGACATCATCCTTTTAGAAAGCGGTGGCGACAATCTGTCAGCAACATTCAGCCCGGAATTAGTTGATGCGTTCATCTATGTAATTGACGTTTCCGAAGGCGGCGACATTCCGAGAAAAGGTGGTCCTGGCGTTACGCGTTCTGACTTCCTCATGGTTAACAAAACGGATCTTGCTCCATACGTTGGCGTAGACCTTGACAGAATGAAGAGTGACACAATTAAAGCAAGAGACGGCAGACCATTTGTTTTTGCAGACATTAAGACGAAAAAAGGTCTCGAGGATATCATTGCTTGGATTAAATCAGATCTATTTTTGGAAGGGAAATCCAATGAATCTGCAAACGAGTCCAACTAAGCGACTCAATCATAACGGTTGCTTGTCAATGAAATTTGAAAAACGTATGAACAAAACGGTTATGACGAATTATTATCAGAACCCGCCGCTTAGAGCTAGTCGGGCAATGTACCTTAATTCTGCTAACCGATCCGAGGCGACGGTTTATCTGGTGGAAACATCAGGTGGTCTTGTCGCTGGAGACCAAAACGATTTTCAAATTGATATCATGGAAGGAGCCAATGTTTGTCTAATTCCTCAATCAGCAACGAAGATCTATCCTTCATTTAACGGATTGTGGAGTTCGCAAAACATTGACGTATCCATTGGCTCAAAAGCAAGTCTTGCCTTTAAAACGGAAGCGGTTATTCCTTTTGAAGAAGCGAAGTTCCGCGGAAAAACCATCGTCCGTATGGAACAAGATTCAACACTTCTTTGGGGTGAAATTCTATCCCCTGGTCGCGTTGCGCGTGATGAAGTATTTGAATATCATGATGTAAAAACAAATTTTCAAGTCTGGATGGAAGATGAGTGTTTGATTTATGATCCCCTCTCGTTCTCTCCCGACCGTATGGATCTTGGACAAATGGGCATGTTGGAAGAGCATATTTATGTCGGATCAATGTGGTTTGTTTCTCCTTCTCTCAAAAATTTGGACATCAGTAAAGTAAATGAAAAACTTCAACAGTTCAAGCATGTAAATGCGAGCGCTGCGCTGCTAGAAGGTAAAGCAGTGAATGTCAGATGGCTTGCGTCAGACTTAGTGTTGTTGAAAAAAGAAATGGACAACTTATGGCAGGAGTTTGCACGCGACATTGTCTGAGTGCGCCAGCCATACAATTTATTCTTTTCACGTATTCATCGACAGAAAGCCTTGGGCGTATTTAAAAATAACTATATAATTTAATTTACTTGGAGTGAAAAAAATGTCTAATAATCAGACAGCACAAGGCGGAGCGTCAAATAGTAAGGCCTATCTCATCCTAATCATTGGTATTATGGCAGTTGCGTTTTCTGCCCCTTGGGTAAAACAATCTAACTTTGAACCAGCAACGTCTGTTATTCTTCGTGTTGGTATTGGGTTATTGTTCTTACTACCTTTCTTTATAATGGAAATTAAAAAAATAGGTAAGATCAACAAAACCGGAGTTATTCTATCTCTTGTAGCAGGTTTGTTTCTTGGAATTGACTTTACAGCTTGGAATTATTCAATCTATTTTGTAGGATCAGGGATTGCATCAATCTTGCTAAACCTACAAATCATCATTTTACCAGCACTTGCTTTCCTATTCGATAGGGAGAGAATTCCAAAAAGTTTCTTCATTGTTGCACCAATTATGATCCTAGGTGTACTAATGACAGGTGGTATTTTCGACAGTGCTGAAGCGACTGACGGACCAACAACAGCATGGGGCATGAACCTTGCCGTTCTTGGAACGATTGCCGGATCTATTTCGGGAGTTTGTTACGGTGCTTATCTATATACGAGCCGTAAAGCTTCCCGTGTAAATGGAATACAAATCGTTCAACCAATGTTTTTCGCTGGATTAACTCAGCTAATTGCTCCTGCAATTGTTATGTTGTTCTCAGGCCGCGGCTTCGATCTTACTCACGGAGTATTAGTCGATGGTATGCTTCCAATGAATCCGGAAACGGCATTAGGTGACCCGATTACTGGCATGAACTGGTTCTGGATGATTGTTTTAGCTTCAATCGGTCAAGCTGTTGCATGGACATTCATTCAGTACGGTGCTATTCGTTTGGATCCTACAATCGTAGCGGGACTATTATTGCTTAGCCCGATTTCTACTGTTTCGGTTATTGCCGTTATTCTATTTGGTGAGATTCCGTCAACTATTCAGATTGCAGGTGTTATCCTTATCCTGTTGGCAGTTGCCTACCAGAATAATTTGCACAAAGTCCTCTTAGGGAAAAAGCCAAAAGGCGAAAGTTCGCCTGGGGCGTCTTCTTAATCGCCCAGCTTAATGTATATGTAAGATCAATGTAGTTCGTTGCACCTTCGTTAGAAGGGATTAACATCCGTGAATTAATTGAATAGCTCCAGCAGTCTGGACGAGTGGAAGTGAGCGCCTAGATGATTGAAGAAAAAGCAATCAATGGCCGATGGCTTGCTCAGATTTAGTTTTGTTGAAAAAAGAAATAGGATGAGTTTGTTCCTTACAGCGTGCGTGAATTCGAATAAGTAAAATTGGCGTACTCAATTCTTCTTTTTTATGTTTCCTTAATAAGCGCAATAGTCTCTGAAGTTTCAAAAAATATCATAGAATATATACTTGGAGTGAAAGTTATGGCTAACAATAGTGCTACTAATAAAGGATCTAATAGCAAGGCGTACTTAATACTGATCATCGGTATCATGGCTCTTGCATTTACTGCCCCTTGGGTAAAACAATCAAACTTTGAACCAGCAACGTCTGTTATTCTTCGTGTTGGTCTTGGGATAATTTTCTTGCTTCCATTCGTCTTTAGTGAAATGAAAAAACTCGGTAAACTAAACAAATCCGGGATTACTCTTTCACTTATCGCTGGCTTTTTCCTTGGAATTGACTTTACTGCATGGAACTATTCAATCTTTTATGTCGGGTCAGGTATCGCTTCAATCTTATTGAATCTTCAAATCATTATCTTGCCGGCGCTTGCATTCCTATTCGACAGAGAAAGAATTCCAAAGAGCTTCTTTATCGTCGCTCCAGTCATGATTCTTGGTGTATTGTTGGCGGGTGGTATCTTCAATGGTGCGGACCCAACAACAGAAGGCCCAACGACTGTATATGGTATTAATCTTGCTGTCCTTGGTACAATTGCTGGTTCTATTTCTGGTATTTGTTATGGAATCTACCTCTATACGAGCCGTAAAGCAGGTCGTGTAAACTCGGGTCAAATTGTCCAGCCAATGGTATGGGCTGGTGTTGCTCAGCTTATCGCTCCAGTAATTTTCTTGTTCATCTCTGGACGTGGCTTCGATTTAACTCACGGTGTACTTGTAAACGGTCAACTTCCAATGAATCCTGAAACTACTCTCGGTGATCCAATTACTGGTATGAACTGGTTCTGGATGATTGTATTAGCTTCTTTAGGACAAGCTATCGCATGGACGTTCGTTCAATATGGTGCTGTTCGTTTGGACCCTACAATTGTTGCTGGACTATTGTTGCTCAGCCCAATTTCTACAGTTGCGATCATTGCCGTACTTCTATTCGGTGAAGTTCCGTCAACTATCCAAATCGTTGGTGTTATTCTCGTTCTCGCAGCGGTTGCCTACCAAAATGACATCCATAAGACCATTATGGGTAAAGGTAAACCGAAAGGCGAAAAAACGACTGGTTAACCTTATAGGTATAAAATACCAAGGTATTTATAAAAGCCGATGTTTCCTCAACGTAGGGAACATCGGCTTTTTCATTTCGAAATTTATTGCGCAAATGTTTCCCCACATTTTATTGTGATCAAAGATTTTGCAATTTATTACCTTTAATTATCGTAATATTTTCAACTATAAATGTCAAGGAAGTTTGAATATATTTTGTTGTTTGTAAGAAGTCTACATACTCATGGTAGGTAATTAATTAAACGTGAACTTTCAGTTGTCAAAAAAAAGCAACATTTAATACGTGTATTGACCTTGAAAAACCTTGTGTGATATAACTTTAAAAGTAAAAACAGCTTTACGAAAAATGCATTAATCTCATTTGAATAGTAAATGTATATGCTTGAGAATATGGCTCAAGCGTTTCTACCTGGTAACCGTAAACTACCGGACTACATTGAAAGAATAACTGGCTCTAATGTATTCCAGTATTTTTCCCTTTGTAATTCGACAAACCGGGTAGAGTGTATACCCGGTTTCTTTTACGTTTATTAGAAGATGAGTGCCTTCATAAGAAAATGAATATCTTTTCGCTAATAACGGGAGACTAATTCAAACACTTTTTATTGAAAAGGATGATTTAGAATGACGAAAAAACCTATTTATTTTAATCACGACGGTGGAGTCGACGACCTCATTTCGCTGTTCTTATTACTACGAATGGAAAATGTCGAGCTTACAGGTGTATCAGTCATACCAGCAGATTGTTATTTAGAGCCAGCCGTTTTTGCTAGCCGAAAAATTATAGACCGCTTTGGGAATGGTGTTAGCCTCGATGTAGCTGAATCAAACTCCCGAGGAAAAAATCCTTTTCCAAAAGACTGGAGAATGCATGCGTTTCTTGTAGATGCATTACCGATATTAAATGAATCCGGAAAGATCATTACGCCAGTAGCAGAAAAGCCGGCGCATCTTCATATGATCGATGCGATTCGAAATACTTCGGAGAAGACGACTTTATTATTTACTGGACCTCTAACTGATTTAGCTCGTGCATTGGACGAGGCGCCAGATATTGAAGAGAAAATTGATAGACTCGTTTGGATGGGTGGCACTTTCCGTGAAGATGGAAATGTTCATGAGCCTGAACATGATGGAACAGCGGAATGGAATGTGTTCTGGGATCCTGAAGCAGCTGCACGGGTATGGGAAACAAGTATCGAAATTGACTTAGTCGCGCTTGAAAGTACAAATCAAGTACCTCTAACTTTGGATGTGCGTGAACGTTGGGCAAAGGATCGTAAGTATATCGGTGTTGATTTCCTTGGTCAATGTTATGCAATGGTACCGCCACTCGTCCACTTTAAAACAAATTCCACGTACTATTTATGGGACGTGTTAACAACTGCATTTATCGGCAAAACAGATCTAGTTAAAGTAAAAACGGTTAACAGCATTGTCATTCCGGATGGACCGAGTCAAGGACGTACAGTGGAAACACCTGACGGGCGCCCGGTAAACGTTGTGTATGATGTGAATCGCGATAGCTTCTTCGATTATATTACGGAATTAGCGAAGCAAGTAAGCGGAGAAAACTCTAAATAATAGATACCGAACAGGTCACTAACTCAAATTTCAACATGAGGGGAGAGATACTATGCAATACATTTGGGGAATTTGCGGCATCATAGGTATTTTAGCAATTGCATGGGCCCTATCAACAGCACGTAAATCCATTAATCCGAGAACTGTTTTTGGAGCATTAGCCATCCAACTCATTTTTGGTTTTGCCGTGTTGAAATGGGAGTTCGGAAGAGAGGTTTTACAACACGTTTCAGGGATTGTCCAAAAAGTGATTGACTCATCCAATGCTGGAATTCAGTTCTTGTTTGGAGGAGTCTTAGGTGCAGAAAATGTAGGTTTTACCTTTGCATTTCAAGTATTACCCATTATCATTTTCTTCGCTTCTTTAATATCAGTACTTTATTATCTCGGAATTATGCAGTTCGCGACAAGAATCATTGGAGGGCTTTTGGAAAAAGCTCTCAAGACGAGTCAGACTGAATCGATGTCAGCTGCCGCTAATATTTTTCTTGGTCCGACAGAAGCCCCGTTAGTCGTTAAACCATATATTGAAAAAATGACTAAATCAGAACTGTTTGCAGTGATGGTAGGGGGCTTGGCTTGTGTATCCGGTGCTGTGTTAGGCGGTTACGCTATGCTGGGTGTTCCTATTGAATATTTATTAGCAGCAGGTTTTATGGGCGCTCCAGCGGGATTGTTATTTGCGAAAATCATCGTTCCTCAAACAGAATCATTGAATACAGCTGAAAATGTTCAAATGATGAAAGATGAGGAATCCAGAAACGTCATCGATGCGGCATCGCGCGGGGCGATGGATGGATTGAAAATAGCGGCAGGCGTAGGTGCATTGTTGCTTGCATTCATCTCTCTTATCTATTTAATCAATCTAATTATCGGAGCGATTGGTGGAGTTTTCGGGTTTGAATTATTGACTTTGGAACAAATATTAGGGTATCTTTTCTTCCCGATTGCTTTCCTAATTGGAGTACCTTGGGAAGAAGCGTTGCAAGCCGCTTCATTTATAGGTCAAAAATTTGTATTGAATGAATTCGTTGCTTACACTTCCTTCGCATCTGAAATAGCTAGTCTATCACCTAAGAGCGTCGCTATGATCAGCTTTGCGCTATGTGGCTTTGCCAACCTTTCTGCGCTAGCCATGTTAATTGGCGGTTTGGGAGGAATGGCTCCTTCAAGAAGAAAGGATATTGCTGAACTGGGATTGCGTGCAATTATTGCAGCAACACTTGCGAATCTGATGAGTGCAGCCATTGCAGGTATGTTAATTTAAGAAACTGAATTAAAAGGACTGCCGAATTTGTGGCAGTCCTTATTTTAGTTGCTAATTGACAATCAAAGTGCTGGACGTCATGCTTCGCTTCTATATAAGATGAAGTGAGTCAATACGAGGAGGATTTGATATGAAAGAAATTACGACAGCAGAATTACAGCAGAAGCTTGAGAACGGTGAAACTGTTCATTTGCTTGATGTAAGGGAAGATGATGAAGTAGCATCAGGGAAGATTCCTGGCGCAATCCATATTCCATTAGGGGAAGTTGAGGAGCGTTTGGAAGAGCTTGATAAAGCGGAGCCGTATGTAATCATTTGCCGTTCGGGTGGTCGAAGCGGACGTGCAGCGGAATTTATGGAAGCGCAAGGCTATGATGCGACTAATATGGTCGGTGGTATGCTGGACTGGCAAGGGGAAGTTGAATAAGCGCTGAAAAAAGAAGCCGAAGAGGCTTCTTTTTTTGTCTACGTCTAGACTCCGGGTGGCAGCTACTCGGGTCATAAGTCAGCTCCGCTGCACGGCAAAAAAACGCCGTTTCGCGGATCTGCCTTATGCCTGTCGTAGCTAACCGCCACCCTCCGCTTTTGTAGATACAAGCATTCATATCTTGGCCAAGGGTTGCGTATAGTGATGAAAAAGGCGGTGTGAGATTGAAACGATGGCTTATCATCGGGCTATTATTTGCAAGTTCCCTTCTTGTCGTTCTTTACGGTGTGAATGCCTCGGACAGAGGATTTTTCATGCCCGAACAACTTGGGGGTCTGAAGATTGTCATTGACCCTGGACATGGGGGATTGGATGGCGGAGCGTCGGTTGGTGACGTAATTGAGAAGGACATTACATTAAGCATTGCACATGAATTAAAAAAGAGATTAGAAAAGAAGGGCGCAATGGTTGTCATGACGCGTGAAAAGGAAGGAGACGCACTTGCGGAACATGCTCCGGGTGAGAAGTTCGGAACGACGCGGCAACGAAAGATGGCGGATTTGAAATTGCGTGAAAGCATTGCAATCGAAGAGGGTCCTGATATGTTCCTTAGTGTTCATGTCAATGCAATCCCAGACCCAAGATGGCGGGGGTCTCAAGTGTTTTACCATGCTGAAGGACATCCTGGAGGAGAGTTGTTAGCCAGATCCATTCAAGGATCTTTCGTTGCGAATTTGAAGAATACCGATCGTGAAGCTTTAGCTATCAAAGGGGTATATCTATTGAAAAAGGTTCCAATGCCGTCAGTTCTAATAGAAACAGGGTTCCTTTCAAACCCAGATGAGCTGGCATTGTTGACAGATCCGGCCTATCATGGAAAAGTGGCGGATGCAATTGTGGAAGGAATTATTCAGTTTCATTTGTCTGACAAACAGTGAAGACGAATTCAGACTTTGTAGAACTATCAATATGGTATACTTGGGGGGCATGAATAAACCTTTAAGGAGTGGCCATATTGATAAACGAACAGATTATCCGTGACGTTGTAGGCGAGTTGAAGGATCCGTTTTTACATAAGACTCTTGTTGAGACCGATGGAATTGTCAGTGTATCGGTTAAACCTGAGAAAAAGCATGTCAGTGTAAAATTGGCCATCGCCAAAATCAACACGGCGGAGCAAATGAATTTGCAGATGAAGGTCGTTGAAGTAATAAAGGCTGCGGGTGCAGATTCAGTTGGTATTCGATTTGAAGAGCTTCCAGCAGAAACGCTAGAAAAATTCCGTGGTACGGCAACGGAGGCAGAAGCTCAAGATTTACTGTCTCCGTTGAACGATATTGAATTCATTTCAATTGCATCAGGGAAAGGTGGAGTCGGTAAATCTACCGTCTCTGTAAACTTGTCGGTTGCACTTGCACGTCTAGGGAAAAAAGTTGGACTGATTGACGCGGATATTTATGGATTCAGTGTGCCGGATATGATGGGTATTACTGAGTTGCCAGTCATACGTGAAAACCGGATCATTCCTGTGGATCGTTTTGGCGTGAAAGTGATTTCGATGGGGTTCTTTGTAGAAGACAATGCACCGGTCGTATGGCGTGGACCGATGCTCGGGAAAGTATTGGATCAGTTTTTCCGCGACGTCGATTGGGGACCGCTTGATTACCTCATCTTGGACTTGCCGCCAGGTACAGGAGATGTCGCACTCGATGTTCACCAAATGATTCCGTCCTCTAAGGAAATTGTCGTAACTACGCCACACCCGACGGCTGCATTCGTGGCAGCGCGTGCAGGAGCGATGGCACTTCAGACAGATCATGAACTTCTAGGTGTCATTGAGAATATGGCGTGGTTTGAATCGAAACTGACGAACGAAAAAGAATACGTATTCGGTCAAGGAGGAGGCACGAGGTTAGCTCAAGAATTACGCACTGAGCTTTTAGGACAAATTCCACTTGGTCAGCCCGATTGGAACGAAACCGATTTTGCCCCTTCCGTTTATGCGGAAGACCATCCGATTGGCCAAACATACACGGAAATCGCCCAGGCGGTTATCGATAAGACTCAAAAATAAACAAAAGCGAGCGGCGAAGGTTATTGACCCCCTCCGCCGCTTTTTCCACCTCCACCACCTGATTGTCCTCCGGATTCGCCGCCTCCACCTTTTTCCGTTGGTGCAACCTCTCCCGCCTTGAGGATTAGTTCCTGCCATTTCGCTTTAAGTAACGGACTGTTAATTGTCTCTTCAATTGATTTCTCCATCTGTTTTTTCATATTTGCCGATTGCAATATCGTTTCCATTTGCTTTTGCATGTCAGGCTGGCCGAAAAACTCAACCATTTCTTTTTGGAATGAAGAATCGTTCATTAACTTCGACATGATGTCTTGCTGTTGTTCTTTCATGCTTTTTGCAATTTTTTCGGTAAACTTCGGATCCTCAAATGCCTGCTTCCAAAAATCCTCGCCTTTCTTCGACAATAACGTATCCTCGATAGACTTTTTCACTTCTGGTTGCTCCAACACCATCAATTCCCTGAATTCTGGATCAGACAACATTTTCCGGATAGCCTTTTTTCCATCCTCTGTCTGCAATGAGTCCGTCATCATTTTCTTCATTTCGTCATAATTCGGTCCTTGTTGTTGCATCGTGCAGCCCGATAAAAGTATGGCAAATACAAGTAAATGAACCCATTTTTTTATCATGAGATCAATTTCCCTTCCGAGTGCTTTTTCAATTATTGTTCACAATATAAGAAGGAATATGCATTACACATCTAAGGAAATAGATTTTTCCGTAAAATGTTGATACACTATTGACAGCAATTAAAAACGGGGGAACAGTATCGTGACTATACGAAATTGGGTTAAATTCTTTTTTACTGCACTACTCATCGGAGGCTTTGTCACGGGGATTCTTGGTTTAATCGTCCGTTGGGACTTCTTTTCACAATATTTGTCGACCGGTGAATATACGGAGTTTATTGGCGCACTCTTATGGATGATCTTTCTCGGATTCACGATGAGTGTCGTCGCGCAAATGGGCTTCTTTGCTTACTTGACGGTGCACCAATTCGGTGTGAACTTATTCAAATCGTTAACGTTATGGAATTGGGTACAGCTGCTCATCATCGCGGTTGTCATCTTTGACTTAATATTTTTCAGATTCAAGCTGACAGCGGGGGATACTGGACGGACAATCCTATACTTGACGTTGCTGTTTTCGTTATTGGGAGTGTCCATCGTTACAGCGTATTTCAAAGCAAAATGGACGAAAAAACATACTCTCATATCCGCACTGTTTTTTATGATCGTCATTACAACGCTTGAATGGTTGCCGGCATTGATGGTGCGTTCGGGCAATATCGACTCATGGGTAACAATATTATTATTCCCGCTTCTCGCGGTAAATGCGTATCAAATTCTTATGCTACCAAAATATAATCGCCAATCCGATGAGGACAAGGCAAGACTTGATGCACGTAAACAAGCGCGCAGATCAGAAAAATTGGCGGCAGAAGCAAAATGATAAAAGCGCAGTTCCTCAAATGAACGGGGAATTGCGCTTTTGTTTACGTCTAGACTCCAGGCACTATGCGCTTTTGTTTACGTCTAGACTCCGGGCGCCAGAGACTCGGGGGCATAAGTCAAAGCTGTTACGTGGCAAAGACCGCCACTTCACATCTTTGCCTTATGCCC
Source organism: Sporosarcina sp. UB5 (assembly GCF_050859005.1). Classification (GTDB taxonomy): domain Bacteria; phylum Bacillota; class Bacilli; order Bacillales_A; family Planococcaceae; genus Sporosarcina. The sequence continues at coordinate 814,740 of NZ_CP125984.1, read as the reverse complement.
GTCGTCTCTAGGCAGGCGCCCTACGCTTTTGTTTATTCCGGCATTTTTTTTGTCTTAATAGACATGTTGAAAAGAACATCTTCCAATGATTTGTTTTTCCGTGTTTCAGTTAACTTCCTGAAATCTGTTAACGTGATCCGTTGTTCCCGATGATGCGGCAATGAAATAATTTCTCCTTCGATGACTGGTGGCGGCTCTCCTGTATGCCAACGGACAGATGAACCGAGAGCGTTCACTTCGATATCCCAAAGGGCGTTACGCAAAGTGTACGGAAACTGTTCATCGGACGTTCGAAACCATAGCGGCTTTGTACCGAAGAAATCCTCATATTTTTCAAGTTGCTCATTTAGGAGAGGTAAGTTTTGTTCATAATTCATCCCGGCATGTCCCAATAAGCCGGTTGGGATGTTACGTTTCTTGATCAATTGTACAATTTCGGGATACCGTTCTGCCCATTCCATATCAAGAAGAAGCAATGGATACGGAGCTTGTAATTCGCGGATAAGTTGCTCCACTTCCTCGTCACCGAACGATATATTAATTGTCAACGCAGAGCCAGACATACCTCTGACGATCACTTCATTCGGCTCGTCCGTTAACCGGAAAACAGTCTTCAATGAATCTGTACCGGGCATACTTGGGAAAAGTAGTGCGGCAGCGCAACAAACGAAAATGAGTATAAATAGTTTTGCTCTCAAGTCACATCCCCTTTAAAACGAAATCTATACGGTACTTTATGATAAAGGCTTGACCAATATGATGAGAACATGCTAATATGAGAAAGTCGTTACGGGATAATGAAAAAAAGCTTGATTTTCATTCGGATTTCGGCTAAAGTAAATAGTGTCGTTGGAAAAATTAATTACGATTCCGCAGTAGCTCAGTGGTAGAGCAATCGGCTGTTAACCGATCGGTCGTAGGTTCGAGTCCTACCTGCGGAGCCATTTTTATGCTTCCATAGCTCAGTAGGTAGAGTGCTTCCATGGTAAGGAAGAGGTCACCGGTTCGAATCCGGTTGGAAGCTCCAGATGAAACTAGCAAATTCTATTTCATGAAGAAGCTTTTTTTATGTCGACTGAAGTTTGGAAAGCAGAAAAATAAAAAAGGTCTTGCACAATAGAGTTTAGTATGTTAATATAATATTTGTGCGATTCACGAAGTAGTTTTTAAATATACGATGGCCCCTTGGTCAAGCGGTTAAGACACCGCCCTTTCACGGCGGTAACACGGGTTCGAATCCCGTAGGGGTCACCATTTTTGTTTATTTACTTTTTAAGAATAGCTGACAAATAGTGCGCAGCTTATTATAATGTCCCGTTAATATTGGGAGAATCAAGCTTAATACAACTTTAACCTGGTGGGGTAGCGAAGTGGCTAAACGCGGCGGACTGTAAATCCGCTCCCTCAGGGTTCGGCGGTTCGAATCCGTCCCCCACCACCATTTACATACAGCATAAAAATGTTTGCTAATCCAGATCGAGAGAAGCAAGCCGACGCAGCAGTGCGAAGCTTATCTCAATTTTAACGTTGGGGTATAGCCAAGCGGTAAGGCAACGGACTTTGACTCCGTCATTCGTTGGTTCGAATCCAGCTACCCCAGCCAATCATTTTTTTCGAGAAGCGAAAAAAATGATTTGCGAGTAATTCCGCAAGGAATTAGGAGCAAAAGGTTTTATTACCTAAGCATTATAAGCTTAAAAACATTGCGAGCAAAAGTTTTAATACACAAGCACTCCATTAAAAACCCCATACAACCCACTCAAATCCATCAAAAGATAGGATTTTTTTTATTGCCAAAAATCATATCTTACCTCTTTCGAAAATTGTTCATACTTCACATCATCCAATGCAAGTTTTACTAGTATTATAAAGTAGAGATGACAGAAACGTTTTAGTAATCTCATTATAGGCGCAAACGAGCACTTCCTCGGCAGAAACGAGAACTTTCTGCGTAAGAATAAGAAGTATCTCTGTGCAAACGAGAACTCATAGCGTAAGAATGAGAAGTATCTCTGTGTAAACGAGAACTCATTGCGAAAGAATGAGAACTTCCACGGCGTAAACGAGAACTTTCCGCGTAAGAATGAGAAGTATTTCTGCGTAAACGAGAACTTCCTCTGCGTAAACGAGAACTCATAGCGGAAGAACGAGAACTTCTTCTGCGTAAACGAGAACTCATAGCGAAAGAATGAGAACTTCATCAGCGCAAATGAGAACTTGCTTTATATGAAATCAATTTTATTCCTAATTCAAACGGTTGTCCGTTCAAGTTGATACAGTAATTGTTTAGCAGAAAGGATTTGGTGTCCTGTGCATGACTATTATGAAAAGATGCGTAAAATGACAGGTGGATCCAGTCAGCAAGATGTGGAATCAATGCTTTTTGACATTGCATACGCTCTCGATCAATCGGCAATTGTCGCCATCACTGATCGTACTGGGAAAATCATCTACGTTAATGAACTATTCACGAAAATTTCTATGTATGAAGCAGATGAGCTGATTGGTGCTACACACTCAATCATTAATTCAGGGTACCATTCGAAAGAGTTCTTTAAAAATATGTGGGCAACGATCGGGCGCGGGAATATTTGGAGTGGGGAGATTTGCAACCGTGCAAAGGATGGCAGTCTTTACTGGGTCGGTACGAAAATTGTTCCGTTCTTAAATGAAAACGGAATTCCAAATCGATATATTTCTATTCGTCATGACATTACAGAACGAAAGCTTTTGGAGGAGAAGATTCGTAAGGATGCGGAAGTGTATCGTAAGATTGTCGAAGAAAATCGAAAGCTCTCTTCTAACGATCAACTAACGTCTTTGCTCAATCGGAATGCGTTTGGGCAACAATTACGTGCTACTCTTCAGGAAGAGCGGAAAAGTGGATCGAAGCTAGGTATGGTTTATTTAAATATAGATCGATTACGCGATGTGAATGACTCTTTTGGACAGGAAGCCGGGGATTATGTTCTATCGATTATTGCAAAACGGTTGAAGAACGTTCTTTGTGCGGAGGACATCATTGGTCGAATTTCCGGTGACGAATTTGCTTTCACCATTATGCATGCGACAAATGAGGAAGAAGCGAAGAGGAAGACTGGCGAGATTATCGCCTATTTGGAAAAGCCGATACACATAAACGGAAATCTATGTACCATCACTACTAGCTGTGGGATTGCGCTTTTTCCGAAGCATGCGAAAACGGCATCTGAGCTTATGATGAAAGCGGAAAAGGCACTCCATTATGTCAAAGAGTGTGGCGGCGGAGACGTTAAGATGTACGAACCAGGGACAGCGACGAAAACATTGGAACGTATTTTGTTGGAAAGTGAATTACGGAAAAGTGTTCAAAGTGGACATTTTACATTGGAATATCAACCGAAAGTAAATTTGTCACGTGGAAATCTTTCAGGTGTAGAGGCACTTGTGCGCTGGAATCACCCGGATCTCGGTCGGATTCCGCCGGATAAATTTATCCCTTTAGCGGAAGAAACGAAAATTATTCTTCCACTCGGGGAGTGGGTGTTACGAGAAGCATGCAAACAGGCGGCGAGATGGAAACGTCAACGGTTTACGCCTTTCCGTATTGCAGTTAATATGTCGCCTGTTCAACTCGATGATCCTGCAATCGTTAAGACAATTAAGCGGATCTTAGTGGAAGAGGAAGTTGAACCGGAATTAATTGAAATCGAGCTAACCGAAAGCTCCTTCGCAAATCTGTATGAGATGCGGGATACGATACAACGAATAAGAGACTTAGGTATGCATGTTTCAATCGATGACTTTGGTACGGGATATAGCGCACTTAGCTATATAAAGGAGCTGCCGGCGGATACGTTGAAAATCGACATGTCATTTGTAAAGGATATTGATGTGAATGAAAACAGCAGGGCAATCGTCAAGGCAATTATAACGTTGGCGGATACGGCAGGCCTTAATGTCGTTGCTGAAGGGATTGAAACAGAAGAGCAGGCGAAAATCCTTCGCAGTTTGGGATGTAGGGAAGGACAAGGGTACTTTTTCAGCAAACCATTGCCTCCAGTAGACTGCGAGTCTATGTTTTCAAAGTCCGTAGAAAATGTATAAATATCCGAAAACTTGTCGAGTTGAGCCATTCTATTGAACGAATTACAATAGGGTGGGGGGCTGACAACTATGAGAAAATTGGATATATCATTAATAGGGGTTCCACTCGATTACGGACAAAGCCGTAGGGGTGTGGACATGGGGCCGAGCGCTATGCGCTATGCAGGCGCGATTAATAGATTAACAGCAATTGGGCACACGGTGGAAGATGAAGGAGATGTCCAAGTAAAAGCGATTGAACAAAAAAATCGGGAAGTTACAAATTTAAAAAATTTAGAGGAAGTCGTTCAAGCGACAAGTGAACTCGCGAATCGAGTTGCTGAAGTCGTCAAAAATGGGAACTTTCCTTTAGTGCTCGGAGGCGATCACAGTATTGCCATCGGGACAATCGCAGGTTTATCTTCAAAATATAATAATTTAGGCGTTATTTGGTATGATGCGCATGCTGACATGAATACGGCGGAAACGTCGCCGTCCGGTAATATCCATGGGATGCCGCTTGCAGTCCTTATGGGTCTCGGCCATGAAAAATTAGTAAACATTTTTAAGGAAGGGCCGAAACTAAAGCCTGAAAACATCGTCATCATCGGTGCACGTTCCGTCGACCCGGGCGAACGAAACTTAATAAAAGAATTAGGCATTAAAGTGTTTACGATGCATGAACTTGACCGAGACGGCATGACTACGGTTATGAACGAAGCGATTGCTTATTTGCAAGCGAAGAATGTAGATGGCGTCCACCTTTCATTGGATTTGGACGGGCTCGACCCACTTTACACGCCTGGAGTCGGGACGCCTGTGCAAGGTGGAATTAGTTATCGCGAAAGTCATCTTGCAATGGAAATGCTTCAAGATTCGGGTATGATTACATCTGCAGAGTTCGTTGAAGTGAATCCAATCCTCGATGAGAAAAACAAAACAGCGGATGTCGCAGTCGCACTCATGGGATCATTGTTTGGAGAAAAGTTACTATAAGAATGACCGCCTGGAGTGAATTCGGGCGGTTTTTTATGAATAAAATTCCAAATAATACACAAATAACGACAAATCTTTGATAAAATAAAATATAAATAAAAAATGAAACCTGTTGCACCCTTCAATCGTATAGAAGGAACAGCCGCATAGAGCGGAGGATGAAAGTCATTGGATGAATTGGTCAATAAAAGAATAAATCAAGTGATCAAAGGCGATCAGGATGCATTCGAAGAAATCGTCACTATGTTTCAACATCGGCTGTATCATGTTTGTTATCGAATGCTCGGCAATCCCCAGGAAGCGGAAGACATCGCGCAGGAAGCTTTTGTACGTGCGTATGTGAACATCCATACGTATGATCAGAAACGAAAGTTCTCAACTTGGCTATTTAGGATTGCAACAAATTTATGCATCGACAGAATTCGTAAAAAGAAGCCGGATTACTATCTCGATGCGACAGTTCCCGGAACGGACGGTCTAAATATGTATTCACAAATTGCAGCGGCCGGCGACTTGCCTGAAGAAGAAGTAGAGCGTATGGAAGCGCAGGAACGTGTTCAGTATGAGATTGGACGTCTTCCTGAGAAGTACCGTACGGTTATCATTCTTCGTTATATGGAAGAATTGCCGTTGCAAGAGATCAGTGATATTTTAGAAATACCACTTGGAACCGTAAAAACTCGGGTTCACCGTGGACGGGAAGCGTTACGGAAACAGATGGGTAATATGTAGGAGGGAATAAAGTATGAATACGTGTCAGGAACAAGTAATCCATTTAATGCACGCGTATTTAGACGGGGACATTAGCCGCGAAGATGAGCAAATTCTGCAAAAGCATGTAGCTGCCTGTAAACAATGCAGGAAAATGATGGATGAGTTAAAAATGTCGGCTTTATTCCTAAAGGACGCTGCTCCGATCCAAGCGCCAGAAGGGTTTGTCTCGGGCGTTATGTCACGTCTCCCGAAAGAAAAATCACAAGCAGGATTTCAACGCTTATTACGCAGGCACCCACTTGTGGCTGCCGCCGCGCTTTTCTTTATATTAATGAGCACGACACTCTTTTCAAGCTATAGCAACGATCAGCAGTTTTCATTCACGAAGCAGCCGAATCTCGTCGTCGAAGGAGAAACGGTCATCGTTCCTCAAGGGGAAGTTGTAAAAGGGGATATCGTCGTTAAAAATGGTAATCTCCGGATTGAAGGGGAAGTGGATGGCAATGTGACGGTTATCCACGGCTCCAAATACATGGCATCGACAGCAGTCGTTACAGGGAAAAGTGAAGAGATTGATAAGGCTTTTGACTGGCTCTGGTATAAAATTAAGTCGACTGTCAAGGACATCTTCCCGTCCACAAAAGGGGAGCTGCAGGAAGAATAGTAATAACAACGATCGCCTTTCCGGGAGCGGGAGCGCGGTCGTTTTTTTATATCGCGACTCAACTATGTCCCGCTTGTCCAACGTAAGGCATCCCGCGTCCAAATCCCCTTCCTTACTTGGAAACAAAACAGGAGGAAAAACGTTCCCATTAGTAACCAGTCTTAGTTCGTTTTCAAGAGCATTGAAACTAGGCTGTATGATATACTGAAGTATAGAAGAATTTGTGATGAAGGTGAGGGAAGCGCATGCCTGGTTGGGAAATGATTACAAACTCAAGTCCGATAGAAATCCTGAAAAATATTGTGGATGTGCTTCTCGTTTGGTTTGTTTTCTATAAATTGATCACCATTATAAAAGGCACGAAGGCAGTACAGTTGCTAAAAGGGATTTTCGTCATTTTAATTGCCCGTATTCTTACTGAATATCTTGGACTTGATACATTGAAGTGGATGTTGGATCAAGTGTTGATGTTCGGTTTCCTTGCTATAATTATCCTCTTTCAACCCGAAATACGCCGTGCGTTGGAGCAACTTGGTCGTGGCCGTTTGTTTGCGAGGTCGGCAATGCAGGAAGAAGAGGAACGTGAACGTATGATTGAGGCGTTTAAAAAGTCTGTGAGCTATATGGCGAAGCGGAGGATTGGTGCGCTTATTTCGATTGAACAGGAGACGGGGTTAAGTGAATATATTGAAACAGGAACTCCGTTAAACTCAATTCTCACATCTGAATTGCTTATTAATATTTTCATTCCAAATACGCCATTGCATGACGGGGCTGTCATTTTGCAAAAGAACCGTATTGCGGCGGCGGGCTGTTATTTGCCACTCTCGGAAAATCCTTTCATTTCAAAGGAACTCGGAACTCGCCATAGAGCGGCGCTCGGCATTAGCGAAGTGACCGATGCCATCACGATTATCGTATCCGAGGAGACGGGTGCCGTTAGCATTACCGCAAACGGCGACATCAATCGGAATTTGTCGATGGAGGAATTTGAAAAACAGCTGCGACAAGTATGGTTTGGAGCGGAAACGGAAACTTCATCTGCTCCATTTTGGAAATGGGGGAAACATAAAAATGGATAATTTAATGGATCGTCCATGGTTCCTCCGTTTTACGGCGTTGGCGCTTGCCATCATCCTTTTCTTTTCCGTTCAGGCGGAGGATGAGAAAACGAATAGATCGCCAATCGGTGATACGCAGGATATTCTTCGCGATGTTCCTGTGGAAGTTTTTTATGATGATGAAAACCTTGTTGTGACAGGCGTACCAAAAACTGTGAACATGTCTATCGACGGTCCTTCCAATCTCGTTCAGACGACGAAGTTATTGAAGGATTTCACATTGAGGGTTGACTTGAGTGACTTGACGATAGGCAGGCATACAGTTAAAATCCAAACGGAAAATCTTTCGGATAAGCTGGATGTGAGATTGGATCCTGCAACAGTGGACGTCGTCATCGAAGAAAAAATAGCGAAAACGTTCAAAGTTGACCCAGAGTTAAATGTACGATTGCTTGCGGAAGACTTTTATGTTGAGAAAATGGAAGTCGAACCTTCCGCAATACAAGTGACAGGTGCTAAAAGCGTAATAGAAGCAATCAGCTTCGTAAAGGTTTCGGTAACCGGAGACCCAGGCATTAATAAATCATTTGAACGTAAAGCCCGTGTTCGGGTGCTCGACCGGGATTTAAATAAATTGGATGTCACAATTGTCCCTGAAGAAGTAACCGTTAAAGTGGAAGTGAAAGAAAATAGTAAAGAGGTTCCAGTTGTCCTGAGACAAATAGGCATCCCTGGTGAAAACATAGTAATTGACTCGATTTTCACAGAGACGAATATAGTGACACTTTTTGGTCCGCAGAAGACGCTTGAGACAATTGACGAGCTGTTGGTAGATGTCGATATTTCGAAGGTGAAGGAATCAGGCAGCATAGAAGTGAAAGTACCAAAGCCGAATGGCGTTACGAAGCTTTCTGATGACAAAATTAAAGTGAACATAAATGTGACGGTTATGAGTGGTGAGGATCCTCTAGATGTGTCTATGGATTTGACTGAGGAGGATGTTACGAAGGAATTCAAAAACATTCCAATCGCTGTAAAAGGGCTTGATAAGAAATTTACTAGCACCTTTTTAAAACCGGGGAATGGAGTTATTGATGTAACAGTGACTGCAAAAGAGGAAGTCATAAATTCACTCGACGCTTCTGATTTCAATATAAGCGTCGATGCTTCCGGGACGGATCAGGAAGGAGAGCATGCATATCCGCTCTCTGTAGTAGGTCCTGACCATATTGCTTGGAAGCTTTCTGAGGATGAAGTGACATTGGAAATAAGGCTTGCATGATGAAGAAGCTGATTAAGAGCATTGAAAGGGAGTATGAATAATGACAAAGTATTTCGGAACGGATGGCGTCCGTGGAATTGCAAATAAAGAATTAACGCCAGAGCTTGCATTTAAACTTGGCAGAATTGGCGGACATGTATTGACGAGAGATGTCAAGGAGACATCTCAAGTGCTTGTAGGACGGGATACTCGTATATCCGGCCATATGCTGGAAAATGCATTAATTGCAGGTCTGTTATCAATGGGAGTCGAAGTGATGAGGCTCGGAATCATTAGCACACCAGGTGTTGCATATTTGACGCGCGCCATGAATGCCCAGGCAGGTGTTATGATTTCAGCATCCCACAATCCCTTTGAAGATAACGGCATCAAGTTTTTCGGAGCGGACGGGTTCAAATTGACAGACGAGCAAGAAGAGGAAATTGAATCCCTCTTACACGCTGAAACGGATAGCTTGCCTCGTCCGATAGGTGCGGATGTCGGTACAGTGACGGATTACTTTGAAGGCGGCCATAAATACATCCAATACTTGAAACAAACAGTTGACGAGGAGTTCACGGGCCTTCATATCGCCCTTGACTGTGCACATGGTGCGACTTCTTCATTGGCAACGCACGTTTTTGCAGATCTCGATGCGGATTTAACGACGATTGGTGCTTCTCCGAACGGATTGAACATTAATGATGGAGTCGGATCGACACATCCTGAAGGACTCGGTCAGCTTGTAGTTGAAAAAGGTGCGGACATCGGACTTGCTTTTGACGGCGATGGAGATCGTCTCATTGCAGTCGATGAATTAGGTAAAGTCATTAACGGAGACCAAATCATGTTCATTATTGGCCGCCATCTCCAATCGAAAGGTCGCCTGAAATCGGATACGATTGTTTCCACGATTATGAGCAATCTCGGCTTCTACAAAGCATTGGAGCGGCACGGCATGATGAGCGTCAAAACGGCTGTTGGGGACCGGTACGTCGTTGAAGAAATGAGAAAAGGGAATTATAATCTTGGCGGGGAGCAATCGGGCCACATTATTTTCCTTGATTACAATACGACAGGGGACGGCTTGCTAACTGCATTACAACTCGTCAACATTATGAAGCGGACGGGAAGAAAGCTGTCTGACCTTGCAAGCGAAATGACGATTTACCCGCAAGAGCTTGTTAACATCCGGGTGAAAGATAAAAACGAAGTGACAAATAATGCACGAGTCGCTGCTGTTATTAAGGAAGTTGAAGAGGAAATGGCTGGCAATGGCAGAGTCCTCGTTCGTCCATCCGGAACAGAACCGCTTGTCCGTGTAATGGTCGAATCACCAAATCACGAAGACTGCGATCGCTATGTGAACCGCATTGCAGAAGTCGTTCGTGAAGAAATGGGTATTGAAGAATAAGAAATGGACTGGAAACATCTCAATGGAGAGTTTCCAGTTTTTTTATTTGAAATAAAAAATCGCATCCACAATCGGATGCGATGGAATTACTTATTAGAAAACACGCTGGAATTTATTCCGGATGATAATTGCTGTGGAATTTAATATGAACAGCGCAACTAGCAAAACGATAATCGTGGCTGCTGCCAGGTTGGCATATTCCGCGACGAGTGAAGCATCTAGTGTCCAGTAATAAATTTGCATCGGCAATACTGTAAAGCGGTCCATAATGCTTCCCGGGAACGGGATAAGCAATGCGGGAATGCCGATGACGACGAGCGGCGCCGTTTCCCCGATAGCGCGGGATAATGAAAGAATCGCGCCCGTCAAAATCCCCGGAAGTGCTGCTGGTAAGATGATTCGTTGAATCGTTTGCCATTTCGTCGCACCTAACCCGTAAGATGCCTCACCCAAAAAGGAAGGAATTGAACGGATAGCTTCCTGGCTTGCGACGATGACAATTGGCAGAATCAATAATGACATCGTCAATCCGCCTGCAAGGACAATGTTACCGAGGCCCATCGCCCGTACAAATACCGTCAACCCGAGAATTCCGTATACGATGGAAGGGACGCCTGCCAAGTTGGATATATTTGTTTGAATAAAACTGACTAAACGGCCTTTCTTCGCGTACATTTCTAAGTAAATTGCAGTACCAACGCCGATGAACATCGTAACAGGAGCGACGACGAGCATAAGCCAAAACGTTCCGAGTATCGCTCCCATGATGCCTGCGCGATCCGGTTGAGTCGATAACTTACCGGTTAAGAAATCGAAGTTGATGGATCCGATGCCTTCCGTAACGACACGGACGAGCAAAATGGCAAGAAAGAACAATCCGAAGAACGCGGATAGCATGAAAATGGTTTTCGAGAACCGGTTTAGGAATAAACGACGGTTCGTCCGTCGTGTCAGTTGTTTTTCGCTCAGTTGCTTCATCTTAATATTCCTCCCTGAACTTTTTGGAGACAGCTCTTGCAAGTAGGTTCATCACGAGTGTGAAAACGAAAAGGGTCATCGCCACAGCATACAAGCTATAATAGACCGTCGAACCGGCAGCGGCATCTCCACCCGTTACTTCAACGATATAAGCGGTCATCGTCTGCATCGATTGCGTAATATCAAACGTGAAGTTTTTTGTACTTCCACTCGCAATCGTCACAATCATCGTTTCCCCAATCGCACGAGAAATGCCTAACACAAACGAAGCGATAATGCCGGATAAAGCCGCTGGTATTACAACTTTTCGCGTCACTTCAAGCTTCGTTGCACCTAATCCATAAGCCCCTTCACGCATCGCATTTGGAACGGAGCTCATCGCATCTTCAGATAGGGAGGCAATCATCGGAATGATCATGACACCCATGACGAGCCCTGGGCTTAGGATATTCGTCGCTTGAAGGCTTGGAATAAATTCACGTAATAGTGGTGTCACAAAAGTGAAGGCGAAGAACCCATAGACGATTGTCGGTACACCAGCGAGTAGCTCAAGCACTGGTTTGACGACTTTTCGTACTTTCGGAGATGCGTATTCGCTCAAGTAGATGGCGGCCATGAGGCCAATCGGTGCAGCTACCGCCATCGCAATCAAAGAGGAAGTGACGGTACCCATTAATAATGGAAGTACCCCGAATTCAGGGTTCTGGCTCAGTGGCCTCAAGACGGTACCCGTAAAGAAATCGAGGAATGGCACTCGTTTAAAAAACTCCACCGTTTCGGACAACAGTGTCCAAATGATACCGATTGTCGTCAGAACGGATAATGAGGCGATCAATGTGAGGAAAATGGGAATTAGTCGTTCAATCCTTCTTCTAATCGAATTGCCACGTTGGTTTTGGTCGATCATGTCTCGGATTGTTACTTTATCTGCCTTTGGTAGTTCGTGATTGATCATTAAAGATGCTCCTTTCAGTAAGGTGAAGAGGATGAGAGCTTTTTAGTATTAGCTCTCATCCATCTTTACTTAGTTTAGGCCTTCCAAGAAGCTTACGTTTTCTTTAACTTCAGCTTCTGGAATTGGTGCGAAACCTGTTTCTCCTGCAAATTTATTAATATTGTTCATGACGTAAATTGCGAAGTCTTTCACTTGCTGCTTTTCTTTCGCATGATTTACATTCAAGTACGTGAACACCGGGCGAGTGAAGTCTGCATAAGCTCCATCTTCGGCGATCGTATTTAACGCTGGCTCGACAGGACCGTTTCCGAAGTCGACCGCAACCGCGTTCATCTTATCTTGGTTATTGACGTAGTAGCCGAATCCGAAGAAGGCAATGCCGTATTTATCCTCAGAGACGAGGTTTACGAGAGTCGAATATTCTTGTTGCAAGTTGACAGAGTTATCCATGTCTTGCTTATCGAGAATGCTTTCATAGAAAAACTCGTACGTTCCGTGGTTTTCATTCGGTCCCATCGCATTAATTTTTTCGTCCGGCCAATTAGGATTAATATCGGACCATTTTTCGACAGTACTATCTGCTTTGAAAATGCTAACTAATTGTTCAGGCGTCATTTCAGTAGCCCAATCATTTTCTTTATTAATGACAAAAGTTAGACCGTCCAACGCAACCTTCAATTCTTTCACTTCAATGCCAAGCTTATCTGCTTCAGCTGCTTCTTCATCTTTAATTTTGCGGGAAGCGTCGTTGAAGTCCGTACCGTTAGTAACGAGAAATTTCTTGAACCCTGCGCTTGTTCCAGCGCGGCTTACCTCTACGGATACGTTCTCTTGTTCGTTAATCATATACTCTTCAGCAAGTCGGGCCATAAGTGGGTACACTGTTCCAGAACCGTCAATGGCGACACTACCTTCAAGCTCGGCTCCTTGTGCGGAAGCTTTATTAATGTCCGACTCCGCGGAGTTACCGTCTTTACCGCATGCTGCGAGAACAACTGCAAATGCAGCGATGATCATGAATAAAAGAAACTTGTTGAACTTCATTGATAAATCCTCCCCTAATTTTATGTTCTAATGTAGATGAAGGAATCTCCCTCCCTCACAACTACATCATAACGACCCATTGTTAAGTGAGTATTGTTAATGTGTAAAGGTATTGTAAATTAGTATTTTATGAATAAATAAAAACCCACTCTTGAATAGAGTGGGTTCATGTATCATCCAAAACGACCGTTAATATAGTCGTCTGTTAATTTATCTGAAGGGTTGTTGAAAATTGTCGTCGTCCGATCTTCTTCAATTACTTCACCATTTAGGAAGAATGCTGTACGATCGGAAATCCGTGCGGCTTGCTGCATGTTATGTGTGACGATGGCAATAGTGACGTCGTTTTTAATGGAACTAATCAATTCTTCAATTTTATGAGTCGAAACAGGGTCAAGTGCCGAGGTCGGTTCGTCCATTAAGATCACTTCCGGATCAATAGCAAGACATCTTGCAATACATAGTCGTTGCTGCTGTCCTCCGGATAGGCCATACGCGCTTTTATGAAGACGATCCTTCACTTCATCCCACAACGCCGCTTTTTTCAAGCTTTCTTCCACAATCATGTCGAGCATCGCCTTGTTGCGAATGCCGTGCACTTTCGGTCCGAATGCAACGTTTTCGTAAATCGATTTCGGGAATGGATTCGGCTTTTGGAATACCATACCGACTTTCGAACGAAGAATTTCGACAGGCATCGCCTTACCAAGTATGTTATTCCCTTTGAACGTGACGTTGCCGGAGATAGATACATCGTCTGCTGTTTCTACCATCCGATTCAATGTTTTCAGGAACGTTGATTTTCCGCATCCAGATGGACCGATGATGGCGGTCACTTCGCGTTCATTAATCGATAAATCGATGTTCTTCAATGCGTGCGATGTGCCGTACCATAAATTCAAGCCGTTCGTTTCATAAATCGGCTTATGCCAGCTTTCGTTTCGCACAACTGATAATGGCTTTTCCTTTATACGATCAAGAAGTAATGTCATTTGTAATCCTCCTAGTTGGATTGAGGCTTACTCATAGTGTAGGCGATGAGTGTTGAGGGAATATGAATGGGATGTAAAGGTTTTGTAAATAAAAAAGGCTATCCATGTTCGGATAGCCTTTTTCTTCATTCGAAAATATAATGCAATGCCTTTACGGCTTGGTCGACGGTTTCGACCGTGGCATGTGCTTTGCGGGAAAGTTCCTTTAACGGATGATGATGTTGTTCGGAACGGATAAGGATGAGTGGCTTACCATATGCGACCGCTGCACTCGCGTCCATCGCCGTATTCCATTGCTTGTACTGCTCACCGAAAAGAGCAATGACAAGATCGGCTTTCTTCATTAATAGTTCAGTCCGCAAGTTATTAAAACTAGAAGCCGCAGCATCCTTAAAAATGGCATTTGGCTGCTTGCCTAAAATCTCTTCGCCGATATTGTCCGACCGATCATGGTCTTCCATCGGGCCGACAAAATCGATTGGCAAATTCAAAGCTGCGACTTTCCGTTTCACCTCTTCACGCCAAGACGTATGGATTTCCCCTGCAAGATATACTGTCAATCTCATTGAAGATCCCTCCTTGTACTATTCGTTCCATTATAGCATTCATTCGAATTAGTTTGCCCAACGTTGCACGAAAGTTTAGAATTAAAGAAAGAGGAGGGGGAGTTTGGATGAAAACGATTTGGTATAACGGAAAGCTATATACGATGGAAAGTGAAGGGGAAACCGTCGAGGCACTGCTCACAGAAAACGGAAAAATCATCGCGGTCGGCACATATGAAGAGTTGAAGAATGAGGCTGACAATGAAATCGACCTAAATGGAGCGGTGCTTTATCCGGGATTCATTGACAACCATATGCATATGATTGGACATGGGCAGAAATTGCTTAGCTTAGATTTATCAAAAGCAAAGTCTGCGGATGAAATGATGGAGTTGCTCATGAACGCCTATCCTGACTTGAAAGAGGACGAGTGGTTCATCGGCGAAGGTTGGAATGAAAACAACTTTGCGGATAAAAAGATTTTCACGCGGCATGAACTGGACAAGGTGACAGATTCTCCAATGTATTTAAAACGGACGTGCAGACATGCGGCAATCGTCAATTCAAAAGCATTGGAGATTGCAGGAATTACGAAAGATACGCCTGATCCGGACGACGGTGTCATCGAGCGGGATGAACATGGCGAGCCGACCGGGTTGTTAAAAGAAGGCCCGATGGATCGTGTACTGCAAATCATTCCGGCGCCGACAGAGGAGATGCTGACGAAAGCGCTTGAGAAATCGGTCGATGATTTGCTATCACTTGGATTGACTGGCGCAGTGACCGATGATCTTGGCTACTATGGCGATTACCATAATCCATTGCAAGCGTTCAGAAATGTCGTCGGTGAGAAGAAGAAGTTCCGCGCGCATCTGTTGCGCAGGTCAACAGTTTTTACACAACTGATGGAAGATGAAGCTACGTATGATGAACCGTGGATTGAGCCGGGGGAGATGAAGTTTTTCATTGACGGAGCACTCGGCGGAAGTACCGCTTTGTTGAGCGAGCCGTATGCGGATAACCCGTCTACTTCCGGCACGACAGTAGTGACGGATGAGGAGATTGATGAACTTGTCGCGACTGCGCGGAAATACGGGCAAGCTGTTGCAATGCATATGATTGGGGACGGGGCAGTTGAAAAAGGATTGGACGCGATTGAGCGTCATCCTGCACCAGAAGGAAAGCGCGATCGGCTTATCCACGTGAATGTGTTGCGTGACGATTTAGTAGAGAGGATGAAGAAACTTCCTGTCGTTCTCGATATCCAGCCAGCTTTTGTCGCATCCGACTTCCCGTGGGTAATGGAACGGCTAGGTGAGGATCGCCTTGACTGGGCATATGCATGGAAACGGTTGATCGATGAAGGATTCATTTGCGGAGCGGGGTCGGACGCACCGATTGAAGAGGTCGATCCGCTACTCGGTATTTACGCGGCGGTGACGAGGAGAAAACCTGGAGAGACACATGAAGGGTACTTGCCTCAAGAGAAGTTGAGTATGTTCGAGGCAATTAGTTTATTCACATCAGGTAGCGCTGCGACGATTGGGAAGGCGGATTCGCGAGGGAAACTAGGCGTCGGATTCGATGCGGATTTCACGGTGCTTGATAAGGATTTATTTGAGGTAGGTGAAGAAGAAATTCTTGATGTCGACGTTGTCATGACGGTTGTCGCGGGGGATGTAATGTATCGGAAATGAACGAATTACGAATAGGGGGAGTAAAAATGGATGTGAAATACCCAATTGGGAAGTTGCAAGTTCCTGAAAACGTAACATTGGAAAACATTCAAGAATGGCTTAAGCAAATCGAAACGTACACGGTTCGATTACGAGAAGTTACTGCTTCATTAAGTGACGAGGAATTAAGCAAGACATATCGTGATGGTGCCTGGACAGTTCGCCAACTTGTCCATCATATTGCAGATTCACAGTTGAACATGTACCAACGTTTAAAGTTGGCATTAACAGATGAGAATCCAACAGCACCAGCATTTGACGAAGAAAAGTGGGCGGTTCAACCGGATACAGAACTTCCTGTAGAAAGTTCAATTAAAATGCTAGAAGGTATAAATGAGCGCATCGTATCTTTAGGACATCATTTATCCGAAGACCAATTACATCGAGTGTTTACTCACCAGAAAAATGGTGAAATAACAGTCGCAACAAAAGTTGCAAAGTTAGCTTGGCACGAAGAGCACCACTTAGCCCATATTAACATTGCGTTATCAAAATAATATAATGTGCAAATAAAAAACAGAGCAAGGCTGAATCCAGCTATTGCTCTGTTTTTTGGGGGCTATCCCGGTAATGATGGCCTATACAATTTTACTTAGTTTTCGCCAAGCAAAGGAACTTGCCATTGCTTTTCAACAGGGTAATAGAATGTCATCGAAACGAGGTATAGCGTCAATTCATCGGGCACTTCTTTCAAACCTTCTACTTCCAGAGAGAATCTCACATCATGAAGACCGTTTTTGTCCTTTTTAGCCGAAATGGAGGAGCCGCGGCGATTGGCAGTGTAGCTATTTCCTTTGTCGTCTACGGCTATCCAGTTGCCCAGGTCTGCGTCAAGTGAGTTTATCTTACCATCCAAGTTGATGATGACGGATTTTTCTTGTCCGAACTGTGGCTTTCTAACACTTTTGACCTTTACATGATTTCCTTTATAGTCTAGCGTCAAGGGATGTTTATTCATCTCTTTCGGTTTGATTGTCAAGGAAAGGTCTGTAGGTTCCATTTTATAGACTCCATCCAGTATAAAGGTCAGCTGATCTTCATTCTTAGGGAGGTACGAATGGGTCCAAGCAGTGTGTCCGAATGTATCCATATCTTCCCCCATCCCTCGCAACATGCCTGTTGTCTCTTCATAAATTGAATGATTCGTTGAATAAACCACTTCGTCTTCTGCGTTTTTGATGTGGTAGGAAATTCCTGAAGTGTTACCTACATGCCGATTCATTAAATCTTTGCCGAACGTTTCCTCAAACTCGCGCATTGCTCTTTCATATTTTGTTTTTTCCTCTTCTGTGAGTGAGGTTTCGAAAAATAAGCCAAAAGAAGAGGGGGCGACCTGTAGCTTTTTCAAATTGATTTCTACACCGTGATGGTCGGCGGATGCATCAATTAGATCCACCGATTTTGTAAGCTTGCGATTTTCAGACAGATCGACAGGGACCTGTAACTGCCAATTGCCCTTTACTCCATTCAGTTCGACAAGATCGAATTGAATCATAAGTTTTTCTATAGTATTGTCTAGATCGTGAAGATTGAACTCTACAAATCCATAGTCACTCTCCCTATGCCAGCCTGCTCCTAATTCTTTCATTTCGTTGCCGTTTTGATCGATGGCTGTAATTTTATTGTTCCGCTTCAAACGAGTATCTTGTGGAATCCCCTTCTCACTTAGCACTTTGTAGGAGAGTGAAACCCTTGAAGTATCGGCAATGACTTCTTCGACAACAAACGTCAGTCCCTGATCTTCAACTTGCAAATCAACCCGTTGTGTAAGCCCAGCCTCCGCAGCAATATTCAACCCTTTATCGACATAGTCGGAAGAGAACAGTCCACCGATAAATTGAGCAAATGTAGGATTGACGGTTGCACCGATGCTTACCGCTAAAACAACACCCGCAGCAGTAAGTGTGATTCGTTTCCAAACGGTTTTGCGTCGTTTTTTCAATTTCTCATATGGTTCTAATTGATCCAATACAAGATCTGTAAAATTCTCAGGCAAGGTCGGTGTCTGTAACGTCTCTTCAATAAAGCGCTGTTCCTCCTGAAAAGCATGAACAACTTTTCCACAAGACGTGCATGACTGTACATGCACCTCGATTTCAGCCATCTCCTGTTTAGGTAGCAACTGATCTACAAATTGCGAAAGCTTATCCGCCGTGAGACAGTTCATGAAAATATCCTCCTTCACGTTTCACAGTTTCTCTCATCTTTTTCTTCGCACGATGCAGTTTATTGCGCACCGTCGATAGGGGCACGTCCATCACTTCACCAATTTCCACGTAACTAATTTCATTGACATAACGTAGAAGTATGATAAGTCTTTCGTCTTCTGGCAAAGTAGCAATCAACCGCTCTAATTGACGGCTTTTCTCTTTTTTCAAGAAGACTACTTCTGGATGCTCCGGGTTAACGACCCTTTCTTCATCTATTTCAACTTGAATCGTAGAATATCGTTTTTTCCGGAACTCATCCATGCAATGATTGATGGCTACTCTATAAAGCCAACTCGAAAACGAACCGCTTGCGTCATATTTATCAAGGTTGCGGTACACTTTGATAAAGGCATCCTGGACGAGATCTTGCGCATCTTGCGGATTATTCGTCATCCGCAAAATGGTTGCATATAATTGGTTTTTATATTTGTTAATAATGTGTGCATAGGCTTGTTTATCGCCAGCTAACACTTGTTGTATCCAAAGCTGTTCCTGTTCCATAGTAACCTCCTAACTGAAACGGACATGCGCATGTCTTTTTGTGTTTCATTAAGTATAACGGGTTTACTCACGGGAAAATTTCACTTCCAGGAACTTTTGTATAATTTTGTTGTGAAATTGAAGGAAAAGGGGCGAGTCGGTGATAAAGTGGTCAGAGTCGGTGATAAACCTCCGAGAGTCGGTGGTAAAGTACATAGAGTCGGTGATAAACTCACTCAAGTCGGTGATAACATATCTATACAACAGTCAGCCAGTAACTCGATATGATAAACTGTAGAAAACGGACACGGGAGGAAGCGTAACAATGGACGGACGTAATCGAAGTGATGTGAAACCAGGAATGAAGGTTGCAGTTATCCTGAAAAAGGATCAGCGCTCAGGCGTGAAGACGGAAGGAATCGTCAAAGATTTATTAACAAATTCAAGCTTTCACCCGCATGGCATTAAAGTGCGGCTGGAGGATGGGCAAGTCGGTCGTGTGAGTGACATTTTAGGGTGAAATTGATAAAGCCGGTATAGAGAACGAAACTCTCTCTATACCGGCTTTTTGTTTTTTAAGGTAGTTCTCTACTGTCCTTGTTAGGAATTATCAAATTCAACAAAACAGTTGCCAACGCACCAACTGTAATACCTGAAGACAAAATATAGTTCGCCCAATCAGGTACCGATGTGAGCACTTCTTTCGGCAGTACCGTAACGGCAATCGTCAATAAAATTGGAATGCCGATGACCATCATATTGCGGTCATCGATAATGATTGGTTGGATGACTTTCATCCCGTTTGTAACGATTGCAACACAGACGATGCCGAAAATGCCGTTAATGACAGGCTCCGGAATACAAGTAATCGCTGTTGACAATTTCGGGACAAGTCCGAGGCAGACGAGAATCCCGCCGCTAACCATAATGACGGAACGACTTGCAACACCTGTGATAGCGAGTAGCCCTGCATTGGATGAATAGCCCGTCATGGGCGTGCTACCGACGAGCGCACCTGCGAAACAGCCAAGTCCTTCGCCGACGGAAGCACGGTTCAGCCGTTTTTCATCCAACTCTTCACCCGTAACGGAGGAAACGACGAACCATGTTCCCGTCGTTTCAATTAAGATAATCAAATAAACGAAAATCATTGAAATGATGGCTCCCATATCAAAGACGGGCTTTCCGAAAGGCAATAACGTCGGCAACGAAAACCATGCTGCCTCTTTGACAGGGCTGAAATCGACGGTACCGAAGATATTTGCTGTCAAAATTCCACCTAAAATGGCAAGAATGACGGATACGAGGCGGAAAAACGTTCCAATCCCTCCAAGTCTGCGCCCGAGCAACATGCAAATAATGACAATTGCTGCGGAAACCGAGGCTACGATAATGTTTTCACCGATATTTCCTTCTGCCAAAAATATATTATTCAATCCAATCGGCATTAGCGCGATGCCGACGATGATGATGACTGTCCCGCCGACTAACGGGGGGATCACCTTTCTTACCGCCTTCGCGAACCATTTCAGCGGATATCCTATTAAAGCAACAAGGATAGCTCCAGGAATCAAGCTTCCCGCAATCGCCCCAAGTCCCAACTTCCCTCCGATAGCCGCTATCGCTCCAATCGGTACATAAGAAGGTCCCTGAACGACGGGCATTTTAATACCAGCGCCTGTTTGGATCAATGTCGCTACCCCTGTCGCCAAAAAGCACATTTGTATAAAGAACGCCGTATTTTCAATCGTCAATGAAAGTAACCCGGCAATGATGATAGGAGCTATATATAGATCCATTGCAAGTACGTGTTGCAATCCTAAGATGAATGCTTTCGGTGCTCGTACTTTTTCGTTTACGCCAATAATAATGCCGTTCCCGTCACTCTTTTCCACAACTGATTTCCCCACTTTCAAGTTTTTCAATCTAAATTTAATTAAATTATAGTAGATGATTATGTTTTTGTATATAAAAACCGTATGATAAAATATGTTATCTGTTTAAATGTTCGTGTTTTGTATTGACGAATAGGTTGTTGATTAAGTAATATAAAGCTATGAAAACGTGTCTGGAGGAAATTTCGTTATGATAGATGATCAAGTATTGTTAGACGATTGGATCGTTGCTTGCCGATCGGAAGATGTGAAGGAAAAGCCGATTCAAGTCGTTTTAATGGGCGAGCGCCTCGCCATATTCCGCAATAGCAAAGGCGTACATGCGTTCAAGGATCTATGTATCCACCGCGGCGCTGCGTTGTCGTTGGGGGAAGTGAAAAATGATTGTCTCATCTGTCCTTATCATGCTTGGGAATATGATGATAAAGGCGCTTGTGTGCATATTCCGCAACTGCCTGAAGGACGCTCAATCCCGAAAAAGGCGAAGGCGATTTCCTACAGCTGTATTGAGAAATATGGACTAATCTGGGTTAACTTCGCGGGGAATGAACCCGAGATTTTTGACTACAAACCGATGGCAGATGATAGTTACCATAACGTTATTTGGGGACCGCAGGAAGTTGTCGCGAAACCGCCACGTATAATTGAAAACTTCCTAGACGTTGGTCATCTTGCTGTCGTGCATGTCGGTGCATTAGGAACGGAAACGCATCGTGAAGTGATGGATTACAAGGTGCACAAAGAAGGAGACCGCATCTTCTCAGATGAGATCGCCATTTTCCAACCAGATCCAGACGGTTCGGGAATCCCGAAATACGTTTATTACACGTATGAAATCCATCGCCCATTTACGGTTAGCTTTACGAAAAGGGACAAAGAAAACGATACATTGATGACGATTTTATTGACTGTTCGACCGATCGATGAAGAGCGTTCGGTTGCATATGGCATTTTGTCATTCAATTATGATACAGGCCTTACCGACGAAGCGATTATCAAGTTCCAAGACGAAATCTTCGCGCAGGACAAGCCAATCGTTGAGAACCAAAAGCCGGAGGAGCTCCCGCTTGATCTACAAGTTGAACTATCGCTCGTGTGCGACCGGATGAGCATCGCATATAGACAATATTTGAGTGAGCTTGGTGTAGAATTAGGAACTGCATAATAAAAAGGTACCTGACAGATTTTCTCTGTTCGGTACCTTTTTTAAATTCAAAATATTGTATACTAAACAAAAGAGAGATTACGAGGAGGAAATAGCTTGCAAACTTTTTGGGGTGTTGTATCTGTCCTGTTCATCATGGCGTTGCTGTTCCCGCTAGCTGCAATCGGGGCGCTAACAGCATATTTCACCGGAATGGACTATCTAATTCCATTCGTTATAGCTGCATATTTAGCAATTGGAGCTTTCGCCGTCATGACACGCTTCGAATTGTTCCGATTCAAAAAGCAGTTCAAGATCGGTTCGTTAGCATTAGTTGCAATCGCGCTTGTTTTTGCGGCACCAGGGATTTACGACAAAACAAGGCCGGTCATTACAGACGGCCAAGTCGATCTCGTTGAATACGAACCGTTCGTGGAGAAAACAAAGGCCGTGTCCCTAGATAAACCGGCATCATACAAAATTGAAGATGATTTGCCAATCATTGACGGTGCAACGGCACTTTACCCGATTTACGCTGCATTTGCACAAGCCGTTTATCCAGAGAAAGAATACGAGCCTTATAACAGCGAAGTAATGTCCAATCGGACGGGAGAAGCATATAGAAATTTAATTAATGGGAAAGTAGATATTATATTCGCATTGGGACCATCAAAAACACAGTTAAACCAAGCGGAAAGCGCAGGCAAGGAATTACAGCTAACACCGATCGGGAAAGAGGCATTCGTCTTTTTCGTCAATGCCAAAAACCCGGTAAAAAGTTTGACGGAAGATGAAATCAAAGGAATTTATTCAGGTAAGATTACGAATTGGAAAGAAGTCGGTGGGAAAAATGAAGAAATCCGTGCATTCCAACGGCCTGAAAATAGCGGCAGTCAAACTGCGCTGCAAAATTTCATGGGCCTTACACCAATTATGAAGCCGCCGACAGAGGACATTGCCTCTCTCATGGGAACGGTGATCGGCGAAGTGTCCGACTATAAAAACCATAAAACCGCGATTGGCTACACATTCAGATACTATTCGACACAGATGGTGAAAAACAATAAAATTCGTCTACTTGAAGTGAACGGTGTTGAACCAACCGTCGACTCGATACGCTCAGGCGAATATCCAATTACGAACGAATTTTACGCCGTAACGGCAGGAAGCGACAACCCGCATATTGAAGCGTTCATTGAATGGATTCTGTCGGATGAAGGGCAGGAAATTATCGAGAAGACAGGGTATGTGCCCGTTGGAAAGTAGAAAGAAGGAGCGTGCAATTATGACCTTTATAGACATGTTAGGAATTAAACATCCGATTATCCAAGCTCCAATGGCGGGCGTGACGACACCACAATTCGTCGCGGCTGCGGCTGAAGCTGGAGTATTGGGGTCTGTCGGAGCGGGTTATTTATCCGCGGAGGAGACTCGGGATTTCATCCGGGAAGTGAAGAAGCTCACGGGAAATCCATTTGCCGTCAATTTATTCATTCCGGAAAACAATGAAATGAATCAAGAGCAGTTGGACCAAGCATATTTGGCATTGCAACCAATCGGCAGGAAGCTCGGCATGTCTTCTTGGAAGGCGCATTTATCAGAATCAGATTTTGATAGGCAAGTTGACGTCATTATAGAAGAAGACGTACCGATCTGCTCATTTACATTTGGGATTCCGAATCAGAAGACGATCCAGAAGCTCAAAAACGCGGGCGTACTGTTAATCGGAACGGCAACGACAAAGGAAGAAGCAATTGCGGTGGAAAAGGCCGGCGTGGATGCGGTTGTCGCGCAAGGTAGTGAGGCCGGTGGACATCGTGGTTCATTCATCGGTGAAGAACATGTACCGCTTGCAGTATTACTGCCTTCAATAATCGAAGCTGTCACTATCCCGGTCATTGCTGCTGGTGGAATCGCTAACAAAGAGCAGCTGAATCATCAACTCCTCCGCGGAGCAGAAGCCGTCCAAATCGGTACCGCATTGTTAGCAACGGAAGAAAGCGGAGCGCATCCGCTTTATAAACAAGCCGTCTTAGAAGCGGCTGAAAATAGCACAGTGCTCACGAAAGCGTTCTCCGGAAAATCAGCACGAGGTATCCGTAACGAGTTCATTGACATAATGGTAGGTATCCCAATCGCCCCATATCCATATCAAAACGACTTGACGAAGAAAATCCGGAGCGAAGCGGCGGCACTTGGTCGCCCTGAGTTTATGTCATTATGGGCGGGGGAGAGCGTTCACGAATCGGCGTGTGGAACAGTGAAAGAGATTATAAAGAAGTTCATTTAAATACAGAAACGGTAAGAGCATTCAACTAAATTCGCGGGATTTTTTCTTGTTGTAGTACTGCATGAAACTGTGATATAACAAAATAGTAAAAAGCATTTATTTCTTTGAAGGAATGAAGTATACTAAATCTGAATCTTTCAGACTCTGAGAAAGAGTCTAATAGTAGACATAAGTTGGACATCTGCGAGAGCATCCTGAAAGAAACTACTGCTAATAGGGGAAGGGGAAGAAGAAGTGATCACGTTTTTATTCGGTATCGTCTTACTAATTGTTGGGTATTTCACGTACGGCAAATTCATTGAGAAGATGTTTGGAGTAAAGGAAGACCGTGCGACACCTGCGTATACGAGCGGGGACGGTGTGGATTATGTGCCGATGAGCACGAAGAAAAACTCGCTGATCCAGCTGCTGAACATTGCAGGGGTAGGTCCGATTTTCGGTCCAATTATGGGGGCTCTTTACGGACCAATTGCATTCATCTGGATTGTAATCGGTGCCATTTTTGCAGGTGCTGTCCATGATTACTTGACGGGTATGATCTCCATCCGTAACCGTGGCGCGCATTTGCCTGAGCTTGCTGGTAAGTTTTTAGGGAAATTCATGAGACATATTGTGAATGCGTTTGCAATTCTTTTATTAGTACTTGTTGGTACGGTTTTCGTTTCCGCTCCTGCGGGCTTGCTATACAACTTGATGAACGGTTGGATGGCGATGGGCATTATCGTTACGCTTATTTTCGCGTATTATATTCTTGCGACATTACTGCCGATTGATAAAATTATCGGCCGCTTCTACCCAATATTCGGTGCGCTTTTAATCATCAGTGCTGTTGGAGTAGGCGGAATGATGGTCATCAAAGGAGTCGAAATTCCGGAACTGACATTTGCCAATATGCACCCTGACAAATTGGCGATTTTCCCGCTTCTATTCTTGACGATTTCATGTGGTGCATTGTCTGGCTTCCATGCGACACAATCACCGATCATTTCACGTACGACGCAAAAAGAAGGACAAGGCCGTAAGATTTTCTACGGAATGATGATTGCAGAAGCGATTATCGCGATGATTTGGGCGGCTGCAGGAATGGCGCTCTTCAACGGGTATGGTGGCTTGCATGAAATGTTGGCGGCAGGCGGTCCTGCATTGATCGTCAGCGAAGCATCTACATTGATGTTAGGTGCGGTAGGTGGAACGTTAGCAATCTTGGGCGTCATCATCCTTCCAATCACTTCTGGCGATACTGCTTTCCGTAGCGCTCGAATGATTATTGCGGACTACTTCAAGATGCCACAAAAGAAGATTTTGAGCCGTCTTTGGATTGCTGTACCAATGTTCCTAATTTCCATTGCTTTGACGCAAGTCGACTTTAATATTTTATGGCGCTACTTCTCATGGGCGAACCAATCGACAGCTGTTATCGCGTTATTTGTAGGTGCGATGTACTTGTTCATCGCACGGAAAAATTACTGGGTTGCGCTTATCCCAGGTACATTCATGCTTATGGCGACGATGACGTATATTTTGAATGCGACGATCGGTTTCGGATTGCCGATGAATGTGGCGTATATCGGGGCAACGGTTATTTCAATCTTCCTTGTCACCCTTTTCTTCTTCGCCGCAGTCCGGGCAAGAGCTGCACAAATTCCGTTGGAAGAAGACATTTCACATTGGAAAGGTGCAACTTCAAACTAATAATATCGACTAAAAAGAGGTGGCCGGCGCCACCTCTTTTTACATCCAGCTCCGGGCACCAGAGGACTCGGGTCATAAGTCAAAGCTACTGCGTGGCAAAGATCATTGCTCCTAACGCTTCGCTCTTACTCGCAAAAGCCGTTCTTCGTTACGGCTTTGCCTGTCGCCTCTAGGCAGGCGCCCTGCGCTTTTGTTGCTCACATGTACCAAAGCAAGTCATACTCCATTTTCTTCCCTTTTTCGCTGTCTTGGTCAATGACTTTCCAAATGCCATTTTCCTTTAGGACTTTATAGTAAAAATTGGTCCCGTCAGCTTTCTTAAACAAGATGAAGCCTTCATTGCCTTTTATGAACGTCACAGGATTAATTACATTTTTATAAGGCGGTTGAATTTCCATACTGAGGATGTTAATAACAATTTCTTCTGCGATATGTGCCAATGAGTTAAATTCATTATGTTTTTCCGCCTTGTACCGCAACTGGTTATAATCGTATCGTTCGTAAGGAAGCAAGTTTAAATGAAAAGATTTTTGAATGTCGATGAGCGCTTCCTTGTAAAATTGATGCAACTTTTTTTCCTCGTCATCGCCTTCATGTGTAAAGTCGAGAAGTTTAATGCCTCTTGTACTAATTCCGAATTGCAGTGTTTCCTTGCCATATGGTGGGTTTTCCGCTGTTTCAAATGTATTCACTTGAACTTCAACTGTGAAGGAAAATCCGCCTTTCTCGTCCCGCTGAACGTTCAATATTTTTGCGTCATACAATCCGTAAGATTTGTCGTAGCCGTAAAAATTGATAATACCTTCTGATATATGAGGTTTAAGTGTGGCTAGCAGTGCATCTTGTAAGGATTGTTGGTCAAAATGTGTTTGTTCCGCTTTTGGCATAAGAGGTTGAAATAGTATCGATGTGACGAGCAAAAGAATTAAGAAATGCAACCGTTTCAATGGGGAAACCTCCTAACCGGGTTTTGTGCTTAGGTTTTCCTGTACGGATGAAACAATACGTATGTACATTTTTAAATAAATAATAGCTTTGAATGAAGCCAATTACGTTATAATAAATAAAATTATTCATTACTTGAATACCGGAGGCTACTATGAAGAAATATATTGGTGAAATCGGATTACTGTTAACAGCAATTATTTGGGGAAGTGGATTCGTCGGCAGCGCAGTTGCATTGGAAACGTACACGCCTTATCAAATTTTGGCAGGCAGATTTCTAATTGGTGCCGTTTTATTATGCGCTGTTTTTTATAAAAAATTGAAGTTCATTTCAAAAAGCGCATTGATGAAAGGTGCGATCTTAGGTGTCTTCTTATACATAGCATTTGTTTTGCAAACGGTCGGCCTCCAATTTACGACGCCTTCTAAAAATGCATTTTTAACTGCTGTAAATGTCGTTATCGTACCGTTTATTGGGCTTGTAATTTATAGAAGGAAACTGGATTTGTACGAAGTCATTGGCGCTTTTATTGCGATGTTCGGGGTGGCAGTTCTGTCACTCCAATGGTCAGCAGGAATTAATATCGGCGATTTCTTATCGTTTTGCTGTGCGATCGGTTTCGCATTCCATATTTTTTATACATCTCAATTCGTGAAAACTGAAGACCCGATTGCGTTGACGATTGTCCAAATGGCGACAGCAACTGTCATCGGTTTCGTTGTTGTACTCCTAAAAGGCGAGATGGCATTCAGCACACAGCCGGAAGGTTTGACATCGTTGTTCTATTTAGGTGTTTTCTCGACAACAATTGCGTTTTTATTGCAAACGGTCTCTCAGAAATTTATTACAGAAACGAAGGCAGCCATTATCCTTTCAACAGAATCATTATGGGGAATGATTTTTTCAGTTATCCTATTGAGCGAGATTCTTACGGTTAAGATGGGGATTGGAGCGATTCTCATACTTGCTGCGATTATTTTATCGGAAACGAAGTTGAGCTTTTTGATGAAAGGGCGCAATCCAGCAAGATTAGAATAAATAATAATTCAAAGGGGAGAAGGAAATGGAAACACGTATTGTCAAAAGTGAAGGGTTTACAGTGAGAGGTTACCAAGTGAAGGGACCTGTATCGGGAATTCCAGCTGAATGGGATCGGTTAATTAAGGAAATTAATGAGAAAGATGTCGCTGTAGAAGAATCATTTGGTGTCTGCTTGAGTATGGAGAACGACATCATCCATTATATCGCTGGACTTAAAGAAGAATTGACAGAAGGATTTCCAGATACGAAAGAGGTTGTTATTCCAGCCGGCAAGTTCATCGTTGCAAAAGTCGAAGGAGGAATTCCGAGGATACCAGCTACGTATGATGCGATTATGCAAATGGAGGACATCAAACTTCGGGATTGCTATGATTTCGAACGATACGTCCATCCGGATGGAGTGTCGGATGACGTAATTGAGATTTGGATGCCGATTGAGTGAGTTAAGGATCTGGCTTTTAGCCGGATCTTTTTTTATTGGATGTGTAAATATGCATTGACTCTCACGTTACGTCATACTTTATAGTCAATAGTGAAGGGAGGCGGGGAGCAATGAAAGTGAAAGAAGTGGCAGAGTTGACCGGTGTGAGTGTGCGCACGCTCCATCATTACGATGAAATCGGTCTGCTCGTTCCAGACAATGTGACGGAGGCGGGCTATCGGGTTTATTCCGATGAGAACTTGACGACCCTCCAGCAAATCTTGTTCTTTCGTGAAGTCGGCTTCCCTTTGAAGAAAATAAAGGAGCTATTGGACAGTCCGTCGTTCAACCGGTTGGAGGCGTTCGAGCTGCAACGCGACATGTTAGTGGCGAAGCGCCGGCAATTGGACGTAATGATTGAGACGATCGACAAGACGCTCCAATCTGAGAGAGGAGAAATGACGATGACGAACGAGGAGAAATTCAAAGGATTCGATTTCAGTTCGAATCCATATGAGCAGGAAGCGAGAGACCGTTGGGGGGATGAAGCGGTCGACAAGGCAAACAAAAACGTTGCTCAGTTTGGCGAGGAAGAACAACAGGAGATGAACCGCATTTATTCTAGTCTAGCGGCACTTCGTAGTACGGATCCAGCTTCAGCGGAAGCGCAGGCTGCAATCGCTAATTGGTACACGTTTTTGAACAAAATCGGTCACTATTCATTAGAGGCGTTCGCAGGTCTCGGTGAAATGTACGTCGCGGACGAACGCTTCACAAAAAACATTGACCAATTCGGTGAAGGATTAGCCGTTTTCATGCGGGATGCAATGAAAATTTATTCCGAAAATAAATGAAGAAACGGATGGCACCTGTGACGATAGCAGGTGCCTTTTTTATCCTCAACATTTATTTTCAAGAAAAGCAAGAAAGTCGACGTGTTTAATAGTATAATGGGAAAACCATCGATAGATGAGCAATCATTAATTCCTTGAAAACCAGTACCTACTGCTTCTTTGAGAAGTGAAAATTCTCGGAAAAGTGAAACTCTACTACTAGTTGAAACGTATAATACATATATAGAAAAATGCTTGAACTGTCCGCACTCCGCATCTTGTCTACTACTTAGGACGTAGAAGGTTTCCATCTGCAGACGGTTTAGCTTCTCGGAAATATTGTACATACTTGTAGAGAGAGATGAGTTAGGGGTTGGGATAATGGGAAAAACAATCTATATCGTACTCACTGATACGGGAACATTGCTGTCAAAGGCGATTGGCATGTATACACGCAAGGATTTGAATCATGCATCGATTGCATTCGACGAGCAGTTGACCGAGATTTATAGTTTCGGTCGAAAGCAGCAATACAATCCGTTCATCGGTGGGTTTGTACGTGAAAATGTTGCGGAAGGTATTTTTCAGGATGCCGATTGCGCTATATACCGTTGCGACGTTTCCACCGAAGCGTATATGCGAATCCGTCAGAAAATCGTTCAATTCGAGATGAATCAAAGCGACTATAAATATAACTTTATCGGTTTGTTCGGCGTGGCGCTGAATAGAGAGATTCAACGGGAGAGGGCTTTTTTCTGTTCGCAATTCGTTGCAACGGTTATGCAGGAGAGTGAGACGCATCGGCTGTTGACGAGGCCTTGTCTAACAATGCCGCACCATCTGACGTATTTGCCGCATATGGAACTTGTTTATGAAGGCGACTTAACGACATACTTAACAAGAGCAAGAGGGCCGCAATTGGAACGTCCGCTTCGTATGGGACTTTTGAAAAGCTTGGCGTTCCGTCTTCTTGCTTGACGTGGAAGCTTCTCCGTTACGAGAAGCTTTTTTCATATTTACGTGAGATAATGGAAAAAATGATAGGGAAAAGGATGACACGATGACAAAAACGATTGAAGTACAAGTGAATGCGCAAAGTATTGCGGCCTTTAAAAGGGGCTACCCGTTAATATTGAAAGACGCGGTGATGAATCCGGAAGTGTTGAAAGAAGAAGGAACAATCATCCGATTGGTTGACAAATACCGTAAATTCATTGCAAAAGGTTATTATGGCAATCAAAACAAAGGAATCGGCTGGGTCTTGACGAGAGATGCTGACGAGGAGATCGATTTTGCGTTTTTTGAATCAAAGATTTCAGCAGCTTTAGCAAGACGCGAATCGTTTTTCGAAGATAGCGAGACGACGGCATTCCGCATCTTCAACGGAGAAGGCGATGGAATCGGTGGTTTGACAATCGATTATTTTGACGGCTATTACATGGTGAGCTGGTATAGTGAAGGCATTTATTCCATGAAGCATCATGTGTATGGTGTGTTGGACAAGCTTGTGGACTACAAAGCGATCTATGAGAAAAAACGGTTCGATACGAAAGGCCAATATATTGAGCAGGATGATTTCGTGAGAGGCGTGCCGGGGGATTTCCCGATTATCGTGAAGGAAAATGGCATGAACTTCGCTGTCGATTTGAACGATGGCGCCATGACGGGTATTTTCCTCGATCAGCGCGATGTTCGTAAAGCGCTGCGCGATAAGTATTCGGAAGGCAAACATGTACTGAATACATTCTCGTATACAGGTGCGTTTTCGGTCGCAGCAGCTCTCGGTGGAGCACGTGAGACGACGAGTGTCGATTTGGCAAAACGCAGTTTGCCGAAGACAATCGAACAGTTCAGTGTGAACGGTATCGATTACGA
Organism: Sporosarcina sp. UB5; assembly: GCF_050859005.1. Taxonomy (GTDB): domain Bacteria; phylum Bacillota; class Bacilli; order Bacillales_A; family Planococcaceae; genus Sporosarcina. The sequence goes on along the minus strand of NZ_CP125984.1, from coordinate 783,488 downwards.
AGCACAAGACATTAAAGTGATGGACGTGTTTGATTACTTCCGGTATGCGAAGCGTCATGAACTGAAATTCGACGTCGTTGTTCTTGACCCGCCGAGTTTCGCCCGCTCCAAGAAATATACATTCAGTACTGCGAAGGACTACCCCGCGTTGCTGAAAGATGCGATCGACATCACGGAAAAGAACGGCATCATCATTGCATCGACGAATAACGCAAGTTTCAGCATGAAGAAGTTCAAGACATTTATCGAAAAAGGATTCGCGGATGCGGGATCACGCTATAAGATTCTTGAGGAATCTTCATTGCCAAAGGATTTCCGTACTAACCGGGACTTCCCTGAATTTAACTACTTGAAAGTCGTTGTTTTGCAGAAGTTGAAATAAAACGAGGAAGCCATCTCCGCTAGTGAGGTGGCTTTTCTAATGGAGTAATCTACGATTCCCATTGCAATTATGTTCAGAAAGCCTTTCAATAGATAGAAAGATAGATAAAGGGGGAGAAGCAGATGACTGAGGCGATTCTTCATGGTGCTATTCTGGCACTTGGATTAATTTTGCCGCTAGGCGCTCAAAATGTTTTTGTGTTCAATCAGGGGGCATTGCAGCCTAAATTTATAAGGGCTCTTCCAGTCGTTGTCACTGCGGGGATTTGCGATACGATTTTAATCGTAGCGGCGGTATCAGGAGTTTCCTTGCTCATTTTGACATTCCACTGGTTAGAAACGATTATGTTTGCGATCGGTATTCTATTTTTGCTATACATCGGAATTTCTCTTTGGCGGAGCGCTCCTGCGTCACTAGAGACAGAGGCGGAACAGTTTTCTCCGAAAAAGCAGATCCTATTTGCTGCATCTGTATCTTTACTGAATCCGCACGCCATCATTGATACGATTGGCGTTATCGGATCGAACGCTTTAAGTTATTCAGGGGAGGTCCGTTTCGCGTTTACATTGACGACAATCATTATTTCATGGTGTTGGTTTATCGGACTGGCACTTGCAGGACGGGTGCTCGGCAAATTAGACTCGAGTGGGAAATTCATTGGTATGTTGAATAAAATCTCCGCCGTCGTCGTCTGGGCGGTCGCTATCTATATGGCTATCCGGCTACTTGGTAAGTTTGGTTGAGGAGCGAGGGCTTATAAACCCCTCAGTTCCTCATTCAATCTAGCCGCCTGCTTTCTGAAGTACAAGTAGAACGAAGTCCAAATGATTGCATAGAACACAATGAAAATACCGAGCATACCTATAAATCCTTTCAACGTGAATGGGATCCATCCAAGGACGAAGGCGACGATGAAATACAACACTGTCACACATAAGAAGTGCAATGTCGTTTGCACCGGCAATGTCAGTTTTTCATTTTCAAAAAGTAAAGGTGTCACTGTAAAGAACCAGCCGCAAAATACAGTACCGAGCATGTTTTTTGCAAGGATTGCTGCATCCAGAATTTCGTTATCACCTAAATAAATTACCGCTAAGATCGTAACAATTGCCAGAAATGAGCCGAAAAAGATGCCTAATATGCTTCTCGTCAAGAAAGTTTTCATCTATTTTTCCTCCTGTTCATTTTGAGTGCTTCCTTGATGCCGCTCACGTATGTCCGCGACACGTACTCCTTCGCCCCTGATTTAAAGTGGACGAGTAGCGTGCCATTGAAAGAGGCTTCGAATCGGCTTAGCTCATGGAGGTTGGCGATGACCGATTTCGATAGCCTAATGAATTTCGCGGAAGGCAACATTTCCTCAAGCTCATACAGCTTTTCTTTCAATGAAAAGGAGCCAGCAGCAGTGACTGCAACGACGCCTTCCTTTTCAGTGTGGAAGTAATGAATTTCATCAGGCTTTAAAATATGCTGCATCTCGCCGTCTTTTCCGACGAGAAACTCCGTTTTCTTCCCCTTCAAAAAATCAAGGATTTCCTTTATTGAGTCGTCCACATCATTGCAATGGATCGTTACTTTCGTCTCCTCGTAAATTTCATCAATGTCCAGTGTAACTTTCATTCCGCACATCTCCCTCTCGGTTCCTATTAGTAGGATACCATTTGAAGGAAGATTTTCGCAGACTATTTCCAAAATGCAGTACTACGAGAGAGATGGCTGTGACGATAAGTATATATCCGATGGAAATGAACGTCGCGCTGTTCCATTGGAATTGTCCGTTCCAAACGGCGATAAAGAGTTGATTCATATGATAGACCGGGTTGAAATCGGCAATGACTTGCACGAACTTTGGCATCATGTCAATCGGCATCGTGAACCCGCCTGTAAACATGACGACTTGAAAGATGACAATGGAGAAAACCAATGCACCATTCATGCTTGTGAATAAAGAGTAGATCGCTGAAGAAATGACGAGCAATGTTGCATTAAATAAGATGAATATCCCGAATGCCAAGACAAAATTGAGCAGCTGGAATGAAAGATCATAAGCAATCATGCCGATGAAGAATACTAGGAAATAGCCAAGGCTCGTAATGATGATTGACTTCAAAATGCTCGACAGCAGCAATGTCCTTTTCGGCACAGGTGATAAAATAATACGCCTTTCCACGCCAGTCGTCCGGTTCATCACTTGGTCAAATCCGAATGCGAAAAAGACGACGCCGAATGTGATGAGTAAAATGAAGGAAGGGGTGTACGTTTCCGCATAACTGAGATTGCCGGCATACGTTGTGTCCCCGAAAAGCTGCCCCATGAATAAATACGTGACCGGCGGAACGATGATCGTGAACAACATATAAAAAATCTCCCGAGTAAACATGAGCAAATCGTACTTCAATTGAGTTAGTAACATGTGAATTCCTCCTTATATAGACACTTTGGATAAGTAAAAGTCGTTGATTGATTTGTAACCGGTAGACAAAATTCCTTCCGTCGTATCAAACACCTCATTGAGACCTTCATTCAATAGCATCACTTTATCGCAATACAATTCGACTTCGTCCATATTATGTGTCGTCAAAATGACGGTGCCGCCCGTGCGTTTGTTGTAGTCGGTAATGTATGTCCAAAGCATATTCCGCATATGTGGATCTAATCCGGTCGTTGGTTCATCCAAAATGAGCAATTTCGGATCAGATAAAAAGGCGATTGCCAAACTGACGATTTGCTTCCATCCGCCCGAAAGTTTGTCGAAATACTTCTTCCGATGCGGCTGGAGTTTGAAATCGGCGATAATATGCTCGATATCGACCGTTGATTTGTAATAGGCTTTAAACAGCTTCAGCAATTCGATGACTTTCATTGTTTTGTAAAACTGTGTTGGCTGCAGAACGACTGATATGTTCTTTCGGATATGCTCGATTTGACCGTTGGATAAAGTATTCAAGTCCTTGTCCAATACGGTGACAATTCCATTATCATACGGCTTCAGCGTCATCAATATTTCCAAAAATGTTGATTTGCCTGCTCCGTTTTTGCCGATAACCCCAATGATTTCTCCAGCGTTCGCTTTAAAATCAATTCCTTTTAAAACTATGTTCTCCCCATACGCCTTCTGTAAATTGCTGACGCACACAATTTCCATTCGCAATCCCTCCGTTGCTGTTCTTTGTACACTTACTATATCCAGCTAATCCAAATCAGTCTGCAGGTTTTCGATGACCGGTCGTTTTTCCGAGGTCAGTTGCAAAAAAGCACAGGTCAGTTACATCCGATAAAAAGGAGAATACAGAATTATTGTTGAATCTAGTAGAGAGGGGAGATGGCTCTAATGGTTTCATTACGACCGATTAAACGAAGCAAACTAAGGATATTTGTAGGAAAGAAAGTATATAGATTAAAACGCTATGGAGAATGGCTGTTTGATGGACAAAAGTATGCGCGTAAAAGATTAGATGAAAGATTGCCGTACATTATTAAAAAGCACCGAACCCCTTTGCTAAGGCAATTAAAGGACGTTGATATGCAGCTGCAAAGGAATAAAATCATTAATTTACAAATCGCCGCAAAACGATTGCATAAAGTCGTCATCGAGCCGGGAGAAACGTTTTCATACTGGCGTCTCATCGGCAATACAACAAAGCGAAAAGGGTATGTGGACGGCATGATTCTCCATTATGGAAAAGTGACTGTTGGGACAGGCGGGGGGCTATGCCAGCTATCGAACTTGATATATTGGATCACATTACATACGCCGCTAACTGTGACGGAGCGCTATCGCCACAGTTACGACGTATTTCCCGATTCGAACCGAAGCCAGCCATTCGGCAGTGGGGCGACGTGTGCGTACAACTATTTGGATTTGCAAATAAAGAACGAAACGCAAATGCCATATCAACTGATCATCTATTTGATGGATACACATCTAAACGGTGAATGGCGTTCGATTGCACCAGCAACTCGGACATATGAGATTTACGAAAAAGAACACCATTTCACGAGGGAATTATGGGGCGGCTATGTCCGACATAATTCGATTTTTCGGAGAGTGATAGACATGCAAGGGAACCAGATTGACGATGAATTCGTCACAGAGAATCATGCGATAACAATGTATGAACCGTTTCTTACATACGAGGGGGATGAGAAATGATTGTCATGATCAACGGGGCGTTTGGTGTTGGAAAGACAACAGTTGCAAATGAACTGTTGAGCAGATTAGATGGAGCGATGCTATTTGATCCGGAAGTGGTCGGATTCATGCTAAGGCATATTATACCGGACGAAATAAAATTAGAAGGCGAGAAAACGGGGGATTTTCAAGACTTGAAAATGTGGAAGCCATTGACAGTCGAAGTGGCAAGACAACTTCGGGAAATATACGGCAAGGATTTGATCGTGCCGATGACAATTTATAATAAGGTTTATTTTGATGAAATTCATAGGGGATTTTTGCAAATAGATCCTAAAGTCTATCATTTCTGTTTAACCGCGAAAAAGGAAACGATCCATCAGCGGCTGCTTGAACGCGGTGAAGAGGAAGGCAATTGGTGCTTCCAGCAAACGGATAAATGTCTTGCTGGCTTTGAAGATGACTGCTTTGAACAATTCATCCCGACTGACGATATCGGGATAGAAGAGGTTGTGGATGTTATTTGCAAAGAGATTGGGGTGAAGTCAACATGTTAGGTCTGAATAAAGACGTAATCGCATTAACTCCGTATCGGGAAGAGTATAAAAAGCTTTTCGTGCAGGAGAAGAAATTATTAGAATCGCTTATTGGCGAGCATGTAGTAGATATTCAGCATATCGGAAGCACGGCGATTAAAGGGATTGCGGCAAAGCCTATAATTGATGTTATGATCGGCGTCAGGTCTATGGATGATGTAAAGCAATTCGATAAATACCGACTAAAAGACGCAGACATTTATCATTTGGGCCGTGTTGAAATCGAAGGTAAGGCAGTGTTCGCCAAGTTCTCCGATTTGGAGGAATTAACGAAGACACATGTTTATCATGTCGTTGAATATGGCGGCGACTGGTGGAAGCAACATACGCATTTTAGGGATTATTTGAATGAACATCGCGATATCGCACAAAAATACGAAGCTTTGAAGCAGGAACTAGCATTGAAATATCCGGATAACGAACGGAAATATACAGACGCAAAGAAGGCGTGTGTAGATGAGGTGCTGGAGTTAGCGGGATTGTGAATACGGGCGGGAGGAGACGCACATGAGACAGCAAGATTTACAACCCGAAAAGCATTTGAGTAGAAATATCACAAGAGCACTCAAACAACTCATCCACTTCGGTTGGCAGCAGGCGCTATCCTGTTTGTTTCCGGTCGTAATTTTCACCTCCTTGGCGCTTACAAAAACCATTCCGCTTCCTTTTCTTCCCCGATATGATTGGCTACTGATCATATGCGTTCTCATGCAGTGGTGGATGGTGCGCTCAGGACTTGAAACGCGGGACGAGCTTAAGGTGATTACATTATTCCACCTTATCGGACTTACTCTTGAAATTTTCAAGGTGAATATGGGTTCGTGGTCTTATCCGGAAGAAGGGTATTTCAAAATTTTAGGAGTGCCTTTATATAGCGGCTTCATGTACGCAAGTGTAGCGAGTTATTTATGCCAAGCGTGGAGGAGACTGGATGTCGACCTTATTAAATGGCCGCCGTTTTGGATAGTAGTGCCTCTCGCTTCTGCTATCTATTTAAACTTCTTCACCCACCATTATTGGATCGACGTTCGTTGGTGGTTGTCTGCACTTGTCATCATCGTCTTTTGGAAATCATGGGTTACCTATAAAGTGAATGGAACTGGGTATCGGATGCCGATTGCATTTTCTTTTGTCCTTATAGGATTTTTCATATGGATAGCTGAAAATATCGCAACGTTCTTCGGTGCATGGCAATATCCTAACCAAGCAGACAGATGGAGCCTCGTCCACTTAGGCAAGGTAAGTTCCTGGCTTTTATTAGTCATAGTCAGCTTTCTTATTGTCGCGACGTTGAAGCAGATGAAAGGAAAAAACCTTTAAGTAAATTGTAATGCTGTAATTATGGAAATTTGCGCTAAGGTGGGGGTCAAATGAGTACACAATGGTTGGATTGGGCGAAAAGAATTCAGGCATTGTCTCAGTCGGGATTAGCTTTTTCGAAGGATATGTACGACATAGAGCGTTATGAGGAGTTACGTAATATTAGTGCAGAGATTTTGGCGGAGTATACCGATCTTGAAGTGAATAAAATTAAAGACTTGTTTACGAATGAGACAGGCTACCAAACGCCAAAAGTGGATGTTCGTGGTGTCGTGTTTAAGGATGGCAAAATATTAATGGTGAAAGAAAACCTTGATGATAAATGGGCTTTGCCAGGCGGGTTCTGTGATATTGGATTGTCGCCTTCAGAGAATGTAGTGAAGGAGATTAAAGAGGAATCCGGGTTTGATGTAATTCCGGTAAAATTAATCGCCTTACTAGATAAAAACAAGCATCATCATCCACCAGAACCATACCATTACTATAAGATTTTCATTTTGTGTGAAATTATCGGAGGGAAGCCTGCTGCTGGACCTGAAACGAATCAAGTTGAGTTTTTTTCGGAACACAATTTACCTCCGCTATCTACGAATCGAAATACCGAATCGCAAATTAAAGCAATGTTTGAATTTTTGAGGGACCCTAAAAGGGAAGCGTTATTTGATTGACGGATACAGAAGTGATTAATTGGCAAAGTGAGAGTAAAACGGCACTGTAAATACGGTGCTGTTTTTTAAAATTAATTATAGAATTATTTATATTTACGAGTTCGAATTATCTGGCAAGTGGGAATAAACCTGTGATATAATGTTAGAATAATAGTGAAGTTTTCAAGGGTGCTGTGTAGTGATTGCATTTGAAGCAATAATTGTCATGATTAGTTTTCCACACTAATCGTCGGAGTGATTGCACTAGCAAATTCAATGTCACAAAAAAATAATCCACCCTTGAGTTTTAGCGAGCTCGGGTGGATTATTTCCTGACGTGACGCTGATTCCCAGATGGAACCGATGTCTATTATAGCCCCGCAATGATGCTAGAACATCGTTGCGGTCTTTTTGCTCTTTCCTTTATGTATTGAAATAATAACAAATAGAAATCGTATAGTCTATTAATTGAAAATAATTTAGGTCTGTACAAGCAAGGACACGAGTGGTTAGGGGGAAGTGTGATGATGATGATGATGCAAAATAATCGGTTAGCCATTCGGGAACTGATAGAAGAGGATAAATTCCTTTTGACTAAATGGCTGTCCAATCCAGAGGTTCTTCAATTCTATGAAGGAAGGGATCGTCCGTTAGATTTGGCGCAAGTCGAAGAGGATTTTTATGGGGAATCGAACGATGAAACACGGTGTCTCATTTTGTATGATGAGAAGCCAATAGGGTATGTGCAGTTTTATCCGATTGAGGAAAAGGAAAGGCGAATATATGGCTTTTCGGATTCGTCGGAGGTAATTTACGGAATGGACCAGTTCATCGGCGAAACCGCCTATTGGAATAAAGGAATTGGAACGAAACTTGTCGAAATGATTGTAGTGTATTTATTGACCGAAAAGAACGCAGACCGCATCGTCATGGATCCTCAAACGTGGAATGAGCGGGCAATTCGTTGCTATGAAAAATGTGGATTCAAGAAGGTGAAGCTCTTGCCAAAGCATGAATGGCATGAGGGGGAATACCGGGATTGTTGGTTAATTGAATACAGTAAGGACATGTAGAAACGTGAAAAACGGATGGGGGAACCAGGAATGAAGAGAATGAAAAGAATGAAAGCACCATTTGCAGCCAAACGATTTGTCGATGAATACTTCCCTCACTGCCAGGCTGCGCTCCTCGCGGGAAGTGTCGTCAGAGGAGAAGAGACGCCGACATCCGACTTGGATATTGTGATTTTTGATAATCAAATTGAAAAAGCCTATCGCAAATCCCGCATTGAATACAACTGGCCGATTGAAGTATTCGTACATTCTTTGACTTCCTATAAGGCCTATTTTAAGTCCGATGCCGAAAGAGCACGCCCCAGCTTGCCGCAAATGGTTGCGGAAGGAATTGTATTAAAGGATTCCGGGATTTTATCAATCATCAAAAACGAAGCCGCGGAACTTCTGAATGAAGGGCCAGCCCCTTGGTCGGAACAGACTTTGTTGACAAAGCGGTATATGCTGACAGATGCGCTTGGGGATTTTCTTGGAACGCAAAATGAGGCGGAAGCTCTTTTTATTGCCAACACACTTGCCGAAGCAATCCATGAATTTGTACTCCGAACGAACGGGCGATGGATCGGCTCATCTAAATGGATCGTTCGGGCACTAAAACAATATGATGAGAATTTTGCCGATCGATTTGTGGAAGCGTTTGATGTGTTTTATAAAACTGGGAATCGTGAAGGAATTATTAGAATTACAGATGAGGTGTTAATGCCATTTGGAGGGAGGCTCTTTGAAGGATATTCAGTAGGGAAATGAGGGGTGGCAATGACATTTATATATGTTGATTGGGGTCCTCGCGGAGGGCGAAAACTGAAGCTGACATGGATGCAAGGTTTGATGCCAGAAAGGGAATTGATTACAAGTGTACATGCTTTTTGTTTTCATGATGGCAAGCTGCTCATGGTGAATTTGAACGACCGGGGATGGGATTTTCCAGGAGGACATATCGAAGCGGGCGAATCGCCGGAAGCATGTGTCTGTCGCGAAGTGATGGAAGAAGCTTATGTAACGGGCAATTGCACGCTTTTAGGTGCCATTGAAGTGAACCACGAAGAAAACCCGTTATGGAATGAAACTAGCCCCTATCCGAAAGTGGGCTATCAAGTGTTTTATCGAATGGACATTACGGAATTTCTGCTATTTGAAGCTAGTTTTGAATCTTCGGAGAGGACACTAATCCGGTCGGAAGAAGTGGGGAACTATTTTAAGGACTGGAATATAGTGTTTCAGGCAGTTATGGATGCGGCGAACCATGTTCATCGTGATGATGTGTTTGATGTATTTGAGATGAGTGATGATGTGGAGTTGTAACTGGAGGGAAATGAAATGACGACATTTGCCACATTCAATACTTTTTTGAATCAGTTGGATCAGAAGAAAATATTTTATCGATTAAGCAAAATACGTCCAGAAAGCGTCCTTGTTGAAGTTGCAGTTCCTGGGCAACGGTGGGAAATTGAATTTATGGATGACGGCACTGTGGAGATCGAGAAATTTATAGCTGAAGGCACAATGCATGATGCGAGAGAGTTAGATGCACTTTTCAAGGAGTTTTCGGATTGAATCTGTAAAGTGCCTGTATCAGACATTGGCTTCTGTACAAGTAAAAGGCGTTTTGAAAGCGAATGCAGAAGTGAAATCGGCTATACAGAAACTATAAAAAGACGCCTCCCAGTAATAATTGGACTGGGAGGCGTTTCTATGTCATTCGAACAACGCAACTTCAGGGTCTTTCCTAGCACAATACACAAGCATGGCATGCAACTGCCCTCGGTGATGATAGAGGTGGGAAGAGATTTCTAACAACCATTCAAACCGCGAATAAGAAACGCCCCAGTACGAAGTCGTCATTTGCATTAGTTCATCCTCTGTATAATTAAGATAACGGTTCTCTAATAAAGTGAAGTTTGACAGAAGTGCTTCTTTCATTTCAGCTAAGGTGTGAAGGGAATTAGATGAGTAAAAGGAGCTCATCTGATCCTCGGGAGCTTCATCTGAAATAAGTAGATCTGCCTTACATATCAACGACATATGAGCTAACAGTTGTCCAATTGAAAATTTGTTTTCCGTTTGTTGGATAGTTAAATCGCTCGGTTCCAATTTGTCCATCATGTCAATGACAGACTGTACTGCTATCGAAATTTGATTCAAAGTTGCTTTTACATAAGGATTCATATTTCACCTGTTCTTTCTCAAATTACTAGGAGCAGACTTCTGTATGGTTTCCATCTGGATTGTTAAGAGATTGCATTAAAGGCTCTTAACACTCTCAAATTATCAAGCGTCAGCACGCCGCTCCATTCCTGCTTTGCGGTTTCCCAAACGTCTTCAAACCGCCCCCATGCCCAAGTCGGCTTCCAACTGCCGTCTTCCGCTTGGGTTGCCAGAAGGTGCTCGATGTTAGCAGGGATAATTTCCTTAAAGTCGTCAACTAAAAAAGACGCTGGAGATGATACGACTTGAAGGGGAAGCAGGCAATAGTCATGCCATTTTTCCGGATCGGTTGTCACACTGTGGTGGGCGATTTCACGCACTCTATCGGTAATCTTCTCCGCTTCTCCCGCAGGCAATTCTCTTATCAACTTCATCAAGCACTGCAATTCATGAAAATCGTTCGTTGCCTCCTCGTTGACATATGCAACTGCGTGAGCTGTCAACTTTTCAAGGAAATCTTCGGGAACAAGGCCTTTATAATGATGAAGCAATCCGATCATCTCGGCACTCGGATTTCCCCATGGCCAATCGCCGCCGTAATTCCACCAGATGGCGCGCGGTGCAGTCTCCACTTCCTTCGGGACGATTTTCCATCCCATCTTTTCTTCGTCAAATGTATCAATTGCATATTGAATCGCTCGTTGCACCATCGGCTCCGATTCGTCCGCCCCAATGCGAATCAGATGTTGCAATCCAATTGTCGTTGCCAACGCCGAAGAGGCTACACACCGGAAATCAGGCTCCAATCCATTTCCAAAGCCACCGTCTTCATTCTGATAAATCTTTAATTCTTCCAACACATGCTCGCGGCTGCCGTTTTCAAACTCGAATTCGAATAGTGCTTTTTCTAATGGCCGTGTGTTTGATTTGAGAAATTCTGTGGCTTGTACAAATTGTTCTGTCGCTAATTTATCCATAAGAACCCCCTCTTTCAAAAAATGAATGATATAGAAGTATTCGCTATTGAAGATGGGAATCCTTCAAGAAGCGACTCGGACAATGGCCGAATGATACTCTATGAAAAGACGCCTCCCAATTTGTACTTAGGAGGCGTCTTTGTGTAAGTAAGCGGTGGGACAATTTCTTAGTTGGCTACTTCTTCGAATACTCGTAAACGTAAAAGCCTGAATACTGTATATAAAAACCATCCTTTATTAAATCATAATTCTCCGGTTTAATAGCAAATCCAAATGCTGAATTAGGACCACGCCCACGTTGACCTACACCTATTTCAACACCATCGTTGTTAACTAGATAAAAATCGTTAACGGACATGCTAGAAGTGAAAGTTCCGTCTTCGTTAAAAATGCCATTGTACATAAAAGAACCGGAACTATAATTTAAATTGTACGTTGTGTCAAAAGAGAAATAGAGATCAGTTCCTCTGTTCCAAACCTGTTTAAGTATAATGTTTGTATTATGTTTTTCAGCGAGTTTAGTGTTATAGTTTTTTTCATTTTTAGTGTTAAAGGGTATCCACTCGGGCTCTATATATAGTTCCACCATCTCATTATCATTTATCTTGTTAAGTACATAACCATTTCTTTCTGTTACATTATTTAAAATCCCCTTGTTTAAATAGTCCCCTCTATAAAATCCCACTCCTAATAGAAGTAAACACCCAAGAAAAATTATTCCTGAAAACAGTTTTTTCTTTGCCATACTTCAACTCCTTCTTTCTTATTATGATATTTTATTCATTTTCATTTAGTTCCCTATAAGGAAGATTGTTGCAAAGAGATAAATGATGAAAATTACTAAAGGCATTCCCGAAAAAAACGGGAATGCCTATTCATGCTTCTTTAGTTGCTTTCATATTCTGCTAGTGCTCTAGCAATCGCATCTTCAATCGGTGCAACAGGACCGGTAATGTAATTGTTGATCATAATCGAGAAAATGAGTTCCGTGCCGTCTTTCGCGGTGACGTAACCGGAAAGGGTGGAGACGCCTGTGATGGAACCGGTTTTCGCTTTTACATTGCCGGCAGTTAATCCATCACCCATACGGTTGCGAAGCGTGCCGCCGACCATTCGTTCAGGGACGCCTGCAATCGGAAGGGACGCCTCAAATGCAGGGAACCAGCTCTTTCCTTGAATGCTATACAGTAGTGTCGATAATTCATCAGCTGAAATAAGGTTCTTATGCGACATGCCGGAGCCGTCTCGAAGTACTACGGAATCCGTGTTGACACCGAATTGCGTCAGCTTCTCCTTCATAACCGCTAGTCCCGCGTCCCAACTACCTTCGCCGCGCTGCACTTTCCCCATTTCCTTCACCAATGTTTCTCCGTGGCCGTTGTTGCTCAATTTCATGAATGGGATGAAAAGCTCGCTAAGCGGCATTGATTTTTTTGAAGTGAGAACTGTTGCCCCGCTTGGTGTGATGCCTGTTTTCATTCCACCATTTCCAACAAGTTGGATGCCTTCAGCTTCAAGTGATTTCTGGAATACGTCAAGCGCTAACATTGAAGGATCCCAAACGGCGGACCATGATCGCGATACCGTACCGTCCACCGGAATTTTCCCTTTAATGAAGATCCTGTTTGTTCCGTGTTCACGCGCAATGGAGATGCTCTTCGCTTCACCTTTCGCGACTGTTGTTGCGATATTGACGATTTCAACAGAGTTTGTTTCCGGCGTGAGGGTCACTTTTGGTAAATCTCCCGCTTCAGTACCCGGATTTACTTCGACAATGACTGTTCCTGCATCATAATCTTCGTTCGGTGACAGTGTTAGTCCTGACACTTGTGCACCGACATAGTTGTGTTCATCCGACCAGTTCAAGTCTTGTGAATAGCGGACGTCATCATACCAACTGTCGTCAGCAATCAGGTTGCCGTTGATTTTATCGATCCCTTTCGCTTTCAAATCTTTTGCGAATTGGTCCAGATCCTTTTTCATCAACGTCGGGTCGCCTTTACCTTTCAAATAAAGATTGCCATTAAGCATTTTCCCGTTCACTTTCCCGTCCGTTAACACTTCTGTCGAGAACTGATAATCGGGTCCCAATATGTCCATTGCTGTCGATCCCGAAATCAATTTCATATTGGAAGCAGGGCGTAAACGAATATCACCATAGTGGGAGTAAATCTTTTCCCCCGTATCGGCTTTCCGAATACTGACTCCGGTTATTCCCCCTTGGAGCTTCGGGTCTTTCAAGATTGCCTGTAATTTTTGATCTAAAGTTGTCGAATCAATGGATGCTACAGGAGTTGTTTCCCCGGATGCGGCGACAGATGAATACGTTCCTTCATGTGTTACCGGAAATAAGGCAATCAACGCAATGACCATTGCCAAGAAGGCCCTTTTGAGAAGACATTGCTGTTTCATTGAAATGCTCACATCCTTTCATCCTTTGTATTTGATTGTACTTCAACATTTAGGAAGTGGGTAGGTTAAAATGCAGAAAATTAGCAATTGATAAGTTTTACCTAAACGGTTGAGTAGGCGTAATTAATTATATGTTTGAATAAGCTTTGTTCATACCGAGCAAAAAAAAACCGCCAGTCGTGGCGGTTTTTAAAAGGATTAATCTTCTAAATCAACATTATGATAAACTTGCTGAACGTCTTCCAAGTCTTCAAGTGCATCAATCATTTTTTCGAATTGTGCTTGAGAGTCAGCATCCAATTCCACATCGTTTTGTGCCAACATTGTTAGCTCAGCTACGGAGAATTCCGTGATGCCAGCGCTTTTCAATGCTTCTTGCACGGCGTGGAATTGATCTGGCTCTGCATAGACGATGACCGTGTCATCTTCTTCTAAAATATCGCGGACTTCAACGTCTGCTTCCATTAGAAGTTCAAGCACTTCGTCAGCTGTTTTACCTTCCACACCGAAAACGGCAGTCGCGTCGAACATGTATGCAACGGATCCGCTGACACCCATGTTTCCGCCGTTCTTCCCGAAGGCTGCGCGCACTTCAGATGCTGTACGGTTGACGTTATTTGTTAGCGCGTCGACGATAACCATCGATCCGTTCGGGCCGAAGCCTTCGTAACGGAGCTCGTCATAGTTTTCCTCAGCGCCACCTTTTGCTTTCTCAATTGCACGGTCAATGATTGCTTTTGGCACATTGTACGTTTTCGCGCGTTCAATGACCATTTTGAGATTTTGGTTTGTCTCGGGATCAGGGTCACCCTGTTTTGCTGCAACATATAGTTCACGCCCGAACTTTGCGTAAATACGACTTGTATTTGCATCCTTCGAAGCCTTTTTCTCTTTAATATTATTCCATTTCCGGCCCATCTTCATTCACTCGCTTTCGCTCTGAGCATAGATTTCATCGAGTTATTATACACCCGCTGTATGAATGCTGACAAGCAGAAAATCCTTTAAATGGAATAAGGGAGTTCTCGATCTCACTTAAACAAGCAACAACGCATCCATATCTACAATCTCGATCTCTCGCTGGCTGAGCTGTCGGATCCATCCAGCGTCTTCGAATTCCGTTAGCTTTCGGCTAATTGTTTCTGGCGTTGTGCCGATATGTGATGCCAAGTCTTTCCGGGTCATCGGTAATTTAATCTGTGCTGAATTTAGCTCTTCAGCTAAATCGGCAAGGTACATGGCGATTCGGGTATCGGTCGTTTCCAAGGCGATGCGTGCGGCCTGTTTTTCCGTTTTTGCGAGTCGTTTAGAGAATTCGCCAAGTACTTTAAGTGAAATAGCGGGGTATTTTAATATGAACGTCTGGAAGTCTTCCCGGCTCATGACGCAAAGTTCGACTTTTTGCAACGCTTCCGCGTATGCATCGTGCACCGTTTCGCTGAATAAAGAAAGTTCTCCCGTGAAATCACCAGGTTCCAAAATCCGCACTAATTGCTCTTTGCCATTTTCCGAGAGGCGATAAATTTTTACGCGACCTTTATGGACAATGTATAAACCGTCCGATATTTCGCCTGCGTGGTAAATCGTATGGCCCCGAGGGTGGCTAACCGAATGTGTATGTTTAACAATTTCATTCATTTCAGATCGCTCGAGATGATTAAAAATCGGAACGATGGAGATGCACATTTTCTGCATCTCCGCCGTCCCATCATTATGCCCGCATTGTCCGTTTGTTGTCATTGTCGTTCACTCCTTATTCCGGTAGTAATGCCCGTTCTAAGTTTTGCCGATTCGCTGGCTTTCTCTTAGTATAGCGGATTAACCGAACGGCGTTCAAAATAACAAACAGGACGCTTGCTTCATGAATTAACATGCCGGATGCGAGAAACACTTTACCGAGCAGTACGCCTGCGAGCAGCAATGCGACAGTGCCGACAGCAATAATTGTGTTCTGTTTCATATTGCGAACAGTCGCTTTCGCCAATGAATAGGCGTGTGAAAATTGGTCGAGTCGGTCTGCCATAAGGACGACGTCAGCTGTTTCCATCGAAATGTCCGTTCCGCCTTCACCCATCGCAAGCCCGATATCCGCCGTCGCAATCGCAGGTGCGTCGTTAATGCCGTCGCCCGCCATTGAAACGCGGTGTCCGGCATTTTTCAATTGTTGGACCATAGCAACTTTATCTTCCGGCAATAGTTCGGCGTGCACTTGATCCAACCCTAATTGTGCCCCGACAAGTTCAGCAGTGTGGCGGTTGTCGCCTGTAAGCATGATTATCTGTTTCACGCCGCTTGCACGTAGTTCGCGGAGCGCATCCATCGCTTCAGGACGAATTCGGTCCGCGATTGACAGAACTCCAGAGATCTTTCCATTAATACTTGCGAAAATTGCTGTGTTTCCGGCTTTTTCACGGTCGATTGCATACTTTTCAATTTCATCATCGACTTGGATACCTTCAGACGCCATAAGCTTTCGGTTGCCGATTGCGAGTAGTTTTCCGTCAACTTTTGCCCGGATACCATTCCCTTTGATCACTTCGGCGTCTTCGGGTTCATTGCGCAGCTGTATGCCTTTGTTCTTCGCTTCTTTAACAATTGTTTGGCCGAGATGGTGTTCAGAAATTGTTTCTGCTTTCGCGACGAGTTGGAGAAGTTTATCCGCTTCAATACCGATTGCGTGAATGTCTGTTACTTCGGGTCTACCGCGAGTTAATGTGCCGGTTTTATCGAATACGACAGTATCGATCTTCGCGAGTCTTTCAATAATATCGCCGCCTTTAATAAGGACGCCGTTCCGTGCACCGTTGCCGATGCCCGCGACAATTGAGACAGGCGCGGAAATGACGAGAGCTCCAGGACAAGCGATGACGAGGAAGGTGAGTGTCATTTCGATATTGCGTGTGAACAGATAGACGAGTATAGAGAGAATGACGATGGCAGGTGTGTAAATATTGGCGAAGCGGTCGAGGAATTTTTGGGTTTTCGACTTGGATTCCTGTGCTTCTTCTACAAGTTCAATGATGCGGGCGAACGTCGTATCATCTCCGACACGTTCCGCGATCACTTCGATGAATCCGTTATCGACGATTGTTCCACTGAATACGTTGTCGTCGATCGATTTTGAAGCGGGGACGGATTCTCCGGTAATCGCCGCTTCATTCAGCGATGCATTACCTGTTACAATTCGTCCGTCAATCGCGACTTTTTCACCGGATCGGATAATAACTTTGTCGCCTACTTCTACGTCGTCGACGGAAATCGTCATCGTTTCGCCGTCTCGAATGACGGTTGCTTCGAGTGGGGCCATGTCGACGAGCGCTTTTAATGAAGATCGTGTTTTTTCAAGCGTGCGTGCTTCGAGATACGCGCCGAATAAAAACAAAAACGTCACTGCAGCGGACTCGACGTATTCGCCGATGAACAGCGCACCAACAACAGCGATTGTGACAAGCAACTCGATACTAAATGTTTTCAGTCTCAACGCTTGAAAGGCTTTTATAGCAATCGGAATGCCAGCTAGTATAGTGGCTACGATGAGCAACCATTGCCTCCATTCAGGAAGACCGAATAGGTGCATACCAATCGCCGCCGCGAGCAGCAGACCTGTCACGGCGGTAATTTGGGAAGTGCGTTTTGCATTCATTTACTATCACACCCTTCATGAAACTTTTTGTGAAATAACGGCATAACCGAGGCTAGTTACTGTTTTGGCAATCGTCTCCGCGGCAATTTTATCTTCGTCAAATTGTGCACGAACTTTTCCGGAGTTGAACAGCACTTTCACTTCTTCAACACCGTTTAATTTGTTCAAAGCACTTTCAATCTTCTTAATGCATGATGGGCAAGTTAACGGTTCCAAATTTAACACGATTTTTTTCATTTTCCTCTACCTCCATGTAGTTGTTTTCTACTTCTTGACTACATCATAAGACGTTTTTTGGAATGAAACATTGACCCCCGTCAAGTTTTCACTTTTTATAGCGAGGAAAGTAATTTATACTGAATGTGGCACTACATTTTCGAATAGAGAGGAAACGTGGGCATGGAACTTGTGTACAAAGGAAAGACGAAAGATGTTTATAAATTGGAAGATGGCAATGTATTATTGACATTCAAAGATGACGTGACAGGGGAAGACGGCGTGTTCGACCCGGGGGCGAATACAGTTGGCCTAACAATTGAAGGTGCGGGACAATCGGGCTTGCGCATGACGAAATTCTTTTTTGAAAAATTAGCGGAACAAGGGATTCCGACACATTATATTGACGCGGATATCGAGAACGCGACGATGACTGTGAAGCCAGCGACTGTGTTCGGAAAAGGTTTGGAAGTCATTTGCCGTTTCCGCGCGGTCGGAAGTTTCCTTCGTCGTTACGGGGCATATTGCGAAGAAGGACAACCTTTGGACGCATTTGTCGAAGTGACGATCAAAGACGACGACCGCAACGACCCGCCAATTACGAAGGATGCGTTAGCGCAACTCGGCATTTTGACGAATGAGGAATATGACGTCCTTGAGCCACTGACGAAAGATATTTCCGCTGTCGTGAAAGAAGAACTTGCGGCGAAAGGGCTCGAACTGTATGACATCAAGCTGGAGTTTGGCCGTGACGCTGAAGGTAATGTCATGCTGATTGACGAAATTTCAGGCGGTAATATGCGTGTATATAAAGACGGAGAATATATTGCTCCGCTTGATCTTGAGAAATTGATGTTTGCGTAAATGAAAAACCGCTGTTCATTCCGAAAGAGAGGGAATGCGCAGCGGTCTTTTTTTCCTTCCTCGACAAATCAAGGGAAAAGTTTCCATACATATTTTAAAGATAGTTGGACAAACTTGGCAGGAGCAAATGTTGAGGAGGAAATTAATAGTGAAACACAAACTGATAGTCGTACTGCTAATGAGTATCATACTCGTAGTGGCGGGATGCGGGAAAGCGAATAATAAAGTTCCTGTGAGCGGGGAAAAGATGGAAGCAATTGTCTCTCCATTGCTAAACACTGAAGGAAAGAAAATCGGTGAAGTGACAATGGTTCAGGAGTTGGAAGGAGTTCTTATCAATGTGCAGGCGGAAAACTTACCACCCGGCTCACTCGGTATTCATATCCATGAAAAGGGCGTTTGTAAACCACCTGAATTTACTTCCGCAGGAGCACACTTCAATCCGACAGGGAAAGAACACGGCTTTGACAATCCGAAAGGTTTCCATTTAGGCGATTTGCCAAACATCGAAGTTGATAAAGACGGGAAAGTGTCGATGAGGCTAACGACATCTGAAATCTCGCTGAAAAAAGGTGTGGAAAACTCCATCCTCGATAAAGACGGAAGCGCAATCGTCATCCATGAAAGGGCGGATGATTACAAAACGGATCCAGCAGGGGATTCAGGCGCGCGAATTGCCTGCGCCGTCATTAAAGGGAAAAAATAAGAAAACCGGTCCATGCATCAGATGCGTGGATCGGTTTTTTTATATTAGGTACAACTTTTCGACAAAGCTCGCCATCATCTTGCCTTTAGTAGCTAGTGTTCGTACGATAGGAAAGGAGTTGTATAGTTCAAAAATTATAGAAATGGAGTCTTGTAATTGGTTGAAAGAAAATTTGATCGAAAGCTACAAGTACGTACAATTGGTTTAAGGGAGTGGCGGAAGCAAACAGGAGATTACAATCGGTATGAAGCGACGCCTTATACAGCGCTTGAAAAACTGTTTCGTTCCTATACATTAAAGTCTACTGATAGTGTCGTAGACTTCGGTAGCGGAAGGGGTAGAGTGTCCTTCTATATTCACCATCAATTCAATGTACCTGTAACAGGTGTGGAAAATAATGATAAGACGTTTGAGGAAGCATTGGATAATAAAGCGTTATACAGGCAGAAATATAAAAAACTTGATGCACCGATCCAGTTTGAATATGGTCTAGCCGAACAGTATGAGATAGAACCGGAAGACAATAAATTTTACTTTTTCAATCCTTTTTCAGTAAACATTTTCAAAAAAGTGGTCCGTAACATTTTGCATTCTGTTGACGAGGAAAAGAGACCCGTAGATATTATCCTCTATTATCCGCTCCCCGAGTTTAAAAAATTCCTCAAGAAAGAAACTCCTTTCAAGCTGATTAACAAAATAAAAGCGCATAGTGACCACGGTCAGTATGGGAAGTTTTTGATATATCGACTTACGACGTGAAGCGAGGGGACAGTTTATCTGTCCCTCCTTCGTTTTATCGTAAGAAAAAATTCTCCGTATAATATGGCTGCGATTTCTCATTGAACGCGACCCCGATGCCGAGATGGCTATAATCTTTAATTAAAATATTCTCCCGATGTCCTTTTGAATTCATAAGCCCTTCATGCGCAAAAATACTGCTCGATTGCCCGTATGCCAAGTTTTCACCGGCCCTCCGGAACTTAATATGATCCTCCTTCATCCGATCGAAAGGCGATTGCCCTTGTAAATTTTCATGGCTGAAATAATCATTAATTGCCATATCGAGGCTATGCTTGCGGGCTGTTTCAGAAATCGCATCATCCCATTGTAAAATCGAGCGTCCGTGCCGGACACGGGCAGCATTTGTTAAATCGAAAAGCTGTTGCTCAAACCCATTGCGCAAAGATACATCCCCATCTGCGTACATTCCGGATTTCCTCTGTTCTAATGCAGTCGTCATGAGCTGAATGGCAGTCACGGTTTCATTCTGATGAAGATCGTAAAATACATACATATAAATATCCCCGGCTTTAAAGAGATCCATCCCTTCATTTTCCTGCAGAACATAGATGTTTGACCCTTTCCGAATCTCTTTCAGTGGTTCTCCGTACGCGTTTCGAACTTCGGTTTTCGGTGTGCCATACTGGATGCCTGCTTTTGAGGAAATGAGGTCGTCGTTCGTGTAAATCGCATTCACTGTCGCATTTTCGTCAAATGAAATCATAACAAAGTTCTGGTAATCCTCATGATAGGTGAACCATTCGGTGCCGTATTCATTTAATGAATAACTTTTTGGCTCACCAAGCTCCGCCTTTACTTGTTGTTCGGTTGCACCAAGCTCGATATTATGGATGGACATTGCGGTGTTATCAGGCATTTTCAACTTCGGCTTAGCCACTTTATCGGGGATAAGTTGTTCAATTTCCAATGACTTCGATGATAGATAAATGAAGATTTTATTGGCAGTGCTTAATATGGAATTCATAGTAGAAGTAACCGGTTCGTTTTCAAATACGGCTCCGATTTTCTCGTCGACTGGATTCAAGAAAGAAAGGTCGACGTATTTCGAAACAGGCTCTTCCCATAAAGGTTTTGCAAGATACAGTGCAACTATGAAAATGATGAATAGAAAAATCCGCCTCACGGAAATCGCCTCCTTTCTAGTATTGTACCCGCTGAAGGTGCGATAGATACAGTGGGACCTATTGATAGTTTGAGTCCGGGCGGAAAGGCGGTATACTTGTAGAACAATAATGAAACGGAGCAACGAAAATGAAATTGACGAAGAAAATGCAAAGTGCACTCGTGATAGAGGAAAATATACAGTTGCTGAAATGTCCAATCTGTTCCGCAGAGATGGAAATGGAGGAGCATGCGCGGCTCGTTTGCGAGAATAAGCACTCGTTCGATTTGGCGAAAAGTGGGTATGTCAACTTGGCGCCGCAAGCCCACTCGACGAAATACGATAAATCGCTGTTTGAAGCGAGGACTGCGGTTATGAATAGCGGCTATTTTGAACCTGTCCTTGAAAATATTATCGCCCGTTTGAACGGCCATTTGGCAGAAATTGAACGTCCCGTCCTATTGGATGCGGGTTGCGGTGAAGGGACCCATTTACACGTAGTTCATTCACAAATGCCGACAGGAAGTGTTGGGGTCGGCATTGATTTAGCGAAGGAAGGCATCGTGGCGGCGTCAAAAGCCTATACCGGAATTGTTTGGAGCGTTGCGGATCTCGCTGCCATGCCGTTTGCGGATGGCAGTATCGATGCGATCTTAAATATTTTATCCCCGGCAAATTACGCGGAGTTCGACCGGCTGCTGAAACCGGGCGGTATGTTAATAAAAGTCGTGCCGGAAAGCGGGTACTTGCAAGAGTTGCGTGAAGTGTTTTATGACGGAAAACAGCAGAAAGAGGAGGCTGATCCGGTAGCGAAGGCCAGCGAACATTTTGATGCGGTTGAGACAGAACGAGTGACATACGAATTCGAATTGCCTAATGGGTTGCTTGAGCCATTGATTCGCATGACGCCACTTACTTGGGGCGCGAGTGAGGAAAAGGTTCGGGAGGCACTCGAGATGGGAATGAACTACATTACGATTGATTTACGGGTGATAGTAGGCGTGCGAAGGTAATTTACGTAGTGGGAATAATTGGTCGAACGGTGATAAAGTCGTCGTAAGCGGTGATAACGCAGCCGTAAGCGGTGATAAACTCGGCACGAACGGTGATAACCGAAATTTGTAAGTGGATTGGAAAGGGAGATGGTAAGATGTTCAGCGGAATTAGCTTAATTCCAAATTGGTTTTATATGTTAGCTTTCGTAGTTGTCATACTGCTCGTCATTTTCATTGAATGGAAGACGCGATAGAAGATCTGACGGAAATTGAAAAATAAATGGTATACTGAAAAGACATTTGACAAAGAAAGAGTGGCCAAAGCATGCTAACATTCGAACAAAAACAGCAGATCATTGAGACATTCCCTGAACTGACACGAAAAGAAGTATCGATGAAACGACTTAATTACCATTATGAAGATAGCCTTTATGACAAAACGGTCGTCGTGCAGCATCTACACCCAAATGGCAATGGCTTTGTATACGTGGAAGGGATTCCTGGCTACGAGCCGGATGATCGTGGACTCGTCAACATCCGTGAAGCGACGGAGGAAGAATTATTCGCGACGATCCGTGACGCCATCCGCGCGCTATCGACAGGAGAAGAGGAAGAAGAGTCGATCGATGAAGTGTGGGTGAATGGGAAAGGCGAGAAGCTGACATTGTTGGAAGAAGAAGGTTATTTTAATATTTATCATGGCTACAACTTGGAGGAAAGCTTCGGAGATTACCGGGAAGCTGCGGATTATTTGAAAGAGGAAAATTTCAAATTGAGCAGGGGGTGACGCCAAATGAAGGGGAGAACGCTCGTCATCGGGCTTATCGTCTTCGTCCTTGTAGTCGTTGCAGCTATCTATTTTACGATGATGGCGCAATTTGACAAGGACCAATCGGAAGGAACAAAAGTGGAAATTGTAGATTGATTGAATGAAAACTGCCTGGACAAGCGGAGAATCCACTTATCCAGGCAGTTTTTTCGTTATCATCCAGCTTCGAACGGCTTAACGCTGCTCGAAGCTTTTGTTTAATGCCAATTCCCAGCCTTGTAAGGCCCTTTCCTAAACGGCATCCACCAGTTCCACTTTCCGAACAGCTTCATTAAACTCGGGACGAGTAGCAATCGGATGATCGTAGCGTCGATAGCGACCGCAATTGCAATCCCTACGCCGATCTGTTTCACCGGCATGACGTCCGTAAAGGCGAATGCACCTGTTAAAACAATCATTATTAACGCCGCTGACGTAATAATCTTACTTGTCGTTGCGAGACCTTCAACAGTCGAATGATCATTATCGAACGTATTCGCATATTCCTCCTGCATTCTTGAGATGAGGAACACTTCATAGTCCATACTCAAGCCGAAGACGAGACTAAAGACGAGAATCGGAATGATCAGCGCAATCGTTCCGGGTTGTAGCCCAAAATGACCGTACTGGAAAATATAGACGAGAATTCCGAACGTTGCAGACAGCCCAACGATGTTCATTAAAATTGCCTTTAATGGGATGAGTACCGAGCGAAATGCAATCATAAGGATGATAAAGGTCGACACAAGAATAATCGTCAGCACAGAAACGATATTGCCGAAAATCTCATCGAAAATTTCCTGATTGAACTTCGGTTGACCACCAACGAGCAAATTCCAATCCGATTGCTCTGACCAGTCCCGCGCCCATTGCTGTGCTTCGTCTGAAGTGCCCTTCGCCTGAAGCGTCACAGGAATTAATAATTGATTATCCTTCACAAATGAACTTAGTAGTGGTTCAAGCTGCGCCTTCATTTCAGGCAGTTGCGTTACTTGCTCCCATTCTTCAGGAGAGCCAACTCCGCTCATTGTGAAGATCGTCGCCAGTCCGTCGACCAAAGGATCAGCCGATAAATCATCTTCCAACGCTTTCATCGCCTGTAAACCTTCTGTATCGGACCAACCACCATCCCGTTCTGCAACTATGTACACGTTCGATTGCTTGCCAAGTCCGAAAGTGTCATCCATCAATTCAAACGAAGCTCGCGTATCATACGAAGCGGGTAGTGAATCAATCTGTGGGATCGTTAAATCCATATTTTTCACAGGAACTATAGCGATGCCGAGCAAAACTAGTGCTGCAATCATAATAAGAACGGGTCTTTTAATTACTGCATTGGCGAACTGCCTCCAGCGGTCGGAGCCGTTTTCCTTCACTTTCAGTATGCGCCCTTTATTTAACCGGTCGCCAAGCGCGATTAAAACCGCAGGCAACAACGTAACCGAGCTGAGCACCGCCATGCCGACGACGATCATCCCGCCAATCGCTATGTTTTGGAAAATCTCAACTTTAATTATGAACATAGCACCAAGCCCGATGAACACGCAAAATGCCGAGAAAATGACGGAACGGCCCGCCGTTCGGATTGTCGTCGCAACTGCTTCGAGCACATCGCTCTTCAATCGTTCTTCCCGATAACGGCTAATGAAAAGAAGTGAAAAGTCAATGCTCAATGCGAGACCGAGCATCGGAACGATATTTAATACGAAAATTGCTAAATCCATCTGACCGCCAATAAGTGCCAACACGCCGAACGTTGTTACGATTGTTACCACTCCGACGATTAAAGGAACGACCGACGCCATGACCGAACCGAATGCGAAGAGAAGCACGATGATTGCGATAGGCAAGCCAATTGCTTCTGCCTTCATCAGATCACGCTGGCTCGCACTGTTAATATCTTTCGTAATAGCAGATTGACCGGTTAACACAATGCCTTTCTCATCGCCAATCGCATCTCGGATATCCGTAACAACGGCAGACATGTCTTTGCCGTTCTCTTTGAAATGAAGCAATGCGTATGCAACATCATTCGTATATTGTTCTTCATTTTCCAGAGGGGAAACGACTTCGGAAGCGAGACCGAGCTTCTCAATTCGATCTAAAGTGGCCGCAATCGTTTCGTCGTTCACCTTATCGAAAACGACGAACATCGTTTCAGCGGGTAAATTGAATTTCTCCGAGGCGATTTTCATTACTTGTTCATGTTCAGCATCCATCCTAAATCCGTCACCTGCAAGCAGCCCCGGCAAGCGGATCGCAAAAATGGCCATTGCGATGAAAAATGCAATCCATGTAATGATAATCGGTTTATAATACTTCGTAACAAAACGCGCAAGTGTGCGCATACCAACGTCCTCCCTTTTGTAAAACTTTTATCTCTCTATTTCCTTATCATAGCGAAGATGGATGAGATTGTCTTTTCCGAAGAGATAGTTTAGAAGGAATCGCGTCCAAAGTGTGTGGTTGCGCGTCCAATATCGGTGCATCCGCGTCCAAAGCAAGCTGCCGCGCGTCCAAAGTCGGTGTGCCCGCGTCCAAAGCGAGTGGTGGCGCGTCCAAAGTCGGTGCGCCCGCGTCCAAAGCGAGTGGTCGCGCGTCCAAAGTCGGTGCGCCCGCGCTCAAAGCAAGCCGTCGTGCGCTCAAAGTCGCTGCACCCGCGCTCAAAGCAAGCCGTCGTGCGCTCAAAGTCGCTACTCCTGCGCTCAAAGCAAGCCGTCGTGCGCTCAAAGTCGCTGCACCCGCGCTCAAAGCAAGCCGTCGTGCGCTCAAAGTCGGTGCTCCCGCGCTCAAAGCAAGCCGTCATGCGCTCAAAGTTGGTGCGCCCGCGCTCAAAGCAAGCCGTCATGCGCTCAAAGTCGCTACTCCTGCGCTCAAAGCAAACCGCCGCGCGCTCAAAGTTGGTGCGCCCGCGCTCAAAGCAAGCCGTCGTGCGCTCAAAGTCGCTGCACCTGCGCTCAAAGCAAGCCGTCGTGCGCTCAAAGTAGCAGTTCCTTCGCTCAAAGCAATCGATCACGCACTCAAAGCCTCCTCTCAATTCTTTTTTAAAATGAAAAAAACCACTTCCCGAAGGAAGTGGTTTTGAATGGTTAGTTCAAATTAGTTTTTTTCAACGTTTGTAGCTTGAAGTCCGCGTTGACCTTGTTCGATTTCGAAAGTCACGTCTTGGCCTTCTTCAAGAGTCTTGAAGCCGTCGCCTTGGATAGCGGAGAAGTGTACGAATACATCGTCGCCATCTTCACGTTCGATGAAGCCATAACCTTTTTCTGCGTTAAACCATTTTACTTTACCTTGTTCCATGTTTGTTTCCTCCTCGTGCGCGCTTGTGCACACATTGTGTTACTATCCTTGCTCAAGTCTTGAAGCGGTCAAACGTTATATCGTGACCATCATGCCGAACAAAAATAATTCTCCTTTATCATAACATAGGAAATTTAGCAATGCAAGTTAAATTTTTTTAAATATTAAATTCAATAATTGATAAACAATTGCGTCAAGGGCGACTGAAATCAAGATCTAAATGGTATTCATTGCCTTTTTGGTATCGTTTGTACCATGTGTGAATGCCTTTAGGGCTGTCGTCCCAATCTGCATTTAGTCGAAACCGAAGTTGGAATAATAATCTTGTTGAATTGTTATATTACATAGACGTAAATTTATTTCCGAGAATATTGAAACTTTATTATTTCTTAGCCGTATGTATAGTAGAATTCAAATAAGGAGAAGAGGTGAGAGGATGGAAGTGTTCGGAATGCCGGTTATCAATGTCTATTTGACCGTGCTTATTATCGCTGGATTGGCAACAGTGCTGTACATTTTGTTCAGTGACATTGCAGAAGGAATTGGCGATGCAAGTCCACTTTTAGATCCCGCAGTTATTCTTGCATTCATTTCATTTACATCTGCAGTCGGGTATATTTTGGAGTTGACGACAGAGTGGAATCATCTGCTGATTTTGATCATTGCGTTAGGAGCGGCGACCGCATTGGACTTCCTTCTATATTTCTTTGTGCTCCTTCCTTTGAAATCCGCAGAAGTATCGCTTGCCTATACCGATGAATCACTCACGGGCCAAGTCGGCAAAGTCATCGTTCCGATACCGGTCGACGGCTTTGGGGAAATTATTATCGAATCGGTGAATGGCATCATTTCGAAAAGGGCCGCTGGGTACGAAAACAAAGCGATCGACTACGGAAAAGAAGTGCTGATCATCGAAGTGAAGGAAGGGACGTTCATCGTAAAGGAATACGAGCCTTTCCGCTTCAAATGATTAAAGTGAAATCAATCTTTTAAGGGGGAATCGGAATGCCAGGAATTTCAGGATTGTTTATTGTCATCGGGATTGTCGTGTTCATATTACTAGCTGTTATCCTCGTCTACGTTTCAAAGTACAAGACAGTCGGACCCGATGAAGCGCTAATCGTAACGGGAAGTTATTTAGGAACGAAAAATGTACATACGGATGACTCGGGCAACCGGATTAAAATCATCCGTGGTGGAGGAACATTCGTCTTCCCGGTGTTCCAGCAATCAGAACCACTGAGCTTACTTTCAAGCAAACTGGAAGTGACGACGCCTGAAGTGTACACGGAACAAGGTGTTCCAGTTATGGCCGACGGAACCGCCATCATTAAGATCGGTGGATCGATTTCTGAAATCGCGACGGCAGCAGAGCAATTTTTAGGAAAATCGAAAGCCGACCGCGAAAACGAAGCGAAAGAAGTGCTGGAAGGGCATTTGCGTTCCATTCTAGGGTCTATGACAGTCGAAGAGATTTATAAAAACCGTGATAAGTTCTCTCAGGAAGTGCAACGTGTCGCTTCGCAAGACCTTGCTAAAATGGGGCTCGTCATCGTTTCATTTACAATTAAAGACGTACGTGATAAAAACGGCTACTTGGATTCACTCGGTAAACCACGTATCGCCCAAGTAAAACGCGACGCCGATATTGCAACGGCTGAAGCGGAAAAAGAGACACGCATTAAGAATGCCGAAGCATCGAAGGAAGCACAAAAAGCGGAAATTGAACGTGCGACGGAAATCGCGGAAGCAGAAAAGGAAAACCAGTTGAAAGTTGCTGAATACCGCCGCGAGCAGGACATCGCAAAAGCGCGTGCGGACCAAGCGTATGAGCTCGAATCCGCACGTGCGAAGCAGGAAGTTACGGAGCAAGAGATGCAAGTCAAAATTATTGAGCGTCAAAAGCAAATCGAATTGGAAGAGAAAGAGATTTTGCGTCGTGAGAAGCAGTACGATTCCGAGGTAAAGAAAAAGGCAGATGCAGACCGCTATGCGATCGAGCAAAACGCAGCAGCTGAAAAGTCTCGTCAAATGGCGGAAGCGGATGCGGAAAAGTATCGCATCGAAGCACGTGCAGCTGCGGATGCAGAGAAAATTCGCCTCGACGGTTTGGCAAAAGCCGACTCGCAACGTGCGCAAGGTGAATCGGAAGCAGATGTCATCCGTTTGAAAGGTCTCGCGGAAGCCGAAGCGAAGCGCAAAATTGCAGAAGCTTTCGAGCAATACGGCCAGGCAGCTGTGCTTGACATGATTGTTCGCATGATTCCAGAATACGCGAAGCAAGTTGCAAGCCCGCTTTCGAATATTGATAAGATTACTGTCGTCGACACAGGCGGTGGTGAAGGTGGCGGTGCCAATAAAGTGACATCGTATGCTACGAATCTAATGTCGACATTGCAAGAATCGTTGAAAGCCTCGTCAGGCATTGACGTAAAGGAAATGATGGAGAGCTATGTCGGTAAAAACAATCTTCGCCCAAGCCTCGACAATTTGACGGATGAGCTTCGTTCAACGAAGCCAGTTGCAGTCGCGTCGAAGTCAGTTGAAGAGGAATAAGCTTTACCCGAAAATCCCGGTCCACATTTGTGGTCCGGGTCATTTTATTTTCTTTCAACTCTAGAAAGGTGCATGATAGAAGTAGAGTTTGAAATAGTTATAGAAAGGCGGAGGGAAAATGGATTATCGTATCGAGCACGACACATTTGGAGAAATCAAAGTACCTGCTAATAAGTTATGGGGCGCGCAGACACAGCGCAGCAAACAAAACTTTAAAATTGGTGAAGAACGTATCCCGCTCGGCGTCATTCGTGCATTCGCACATCTAAAAAAATCAACGGCAATTGCGAGCCACTCATTCGGAAACCTATCTGAAGCGAAAATGAAAGCGATTGTAGCTGCGGCAGAAGAAGTGGTCGAAGGCAAATGGGACGACCAATTTCCACTCGTCGTCTGGCAAACTGGTAGTGGAACGCAGTCAAACATGAATATGAATGAAGTGCTTGCAAACCGCGGCAACCAGCTATTAGAACAATGGGGCGAGGAAGAACGTCTTCACCCGAACGACGATGTGAATAAATCACAAAGCTCCAACGACACATTCCCGACAGCATTACACGTAGCAGGCGTCATCGCGGTTGAGCGTGAATTGCTTCCTTCATTAAAAGAGCTAAAAGAAACTTTCGGCAAAAAATCCGAAGAGTTCATGGACATTATTAAAATTGGACGTACACATTTACAAGACGCGACGCCGCTCACATTAGGCCAGGAAATTAGCGGCTGGCATCGCATGCTTGAGAAAACGGAAAAGATGCTGAACGACAGCGTCCAGTCTATGAAAGAACTTGCAATCGGGGGAACGGCGGTTGGCACGGGACTGAATGCACCGAAAGGATTCGGAGAGAAAGTCGCCGAACAGATTTCGAAATCAGTCGGTATTGAATTTACATCAGCGGAAAATAAATTCCATGCCCTTACAAGCTATGACGAAATCGTCTATACGCATGGTGCGATGAAAGCTCTTGCAGCAGATTTGATGAAAATCGCGAACGATGTAAGGTGGTTAGCGAGCGGCCCGCGTTCAGGGATCGGCGAAATTACAATTCCTGAAAATGAACCAGGTAGCTCCATCATGCCGGGCAAAGTGAATCCGACACAAAGTGAAGCGCTCACAATGGTCGTTGCGCAAGTGATGGGGAATGATACGGCGATCGGATTCTCGGCAAGCCAAGGAAACTTTGAACTGAACGTCTTCAAGCCGGTCATCATTTATAACTTCTTGCAATCTGCAAAGTTACTCACTGACGGCATGCGCAGCTTCAATGATAATTGTGCAGTCGGAATCGAGCCGAACCGGGAAGAGATTGATAGCAAAGTGAAAAATTCACTCATGCTCGTAACGGCGCTCAATCCATATATCGGCTATGAAAACGCGGCGAAAATCGCGAAAACGGCACATAAAGAAGGAACGACGTTGAAAGAAGCGGCACTCAAAACAGGTCTGTTGACAGAAGAACAGTTCGATGAGTACGTTGATCCTTCGAAGATGATTGGACGGTAATCACGGATGTATGTGAAAGACTGTCCGTACTGTAATTTGACTGCAGATCCTGAGCAACAAATTATCTTTGAAACAGAGACATGCGCCTATATCCAAAAGCCTTCAGAACAAAGAGTATTGGAAGGTAGCGGACTAATCGTACCGAAACGGCATGCGGTTGATGTGTTTGCATTAACAGAGGAAGAGTGGCGGGATACGCAGGAGCTTCTGCTAAAGGCGAAAGCATACTTGGAAGAACGATATAATCACGAAGGTTATTCAGTTGGGTGGAATACAGGTGAAGTGGGCGGACAATCAATTCCGCACGCTCACCTGCATGTCATTCCGCGGTTTGCAGACGAGCCGCTAGCTGGGAAAGGCATCCGCTACTGGATTAAACAACAAGAAAATCGGCGGGGCTCCACGAAGATGTCTCCAAAGACCAACTGACAAGCTGATCAATATGAAAAGACAGTAGACAACTTGCAAAAAGCAGAAGTCTACTGTTTTTTTGTGCATTGTGACCAAAGTAAGCATAACTCACATTTTATTTTTCTGAATATGATTCTATCACTTTAATTTCTATTCAAAAAGGCGTATGCTGTGGGAGTAAATTGATTGCCCCTAATTCGTTCTACATGAGGAGAGATATAATGGTTTTCGAGGGGAATAATAAAATCCGCAGAAAAATTTATCAAACGATTGATGGATTAACTGACAGCGAATTTAATCGAACCCCGTCCACAGGCGGCTGGTCTCCGAAGCAGATTTTGGAGCATCTTGCATTGATGGAAACATATATAGCTTCAAAAATAGCTGGAGAATTGAAGAACCCGAAGAGTACAAAAACCTCAAAGAAAATCTTCATTCTTTCTGGAAGACTGCTCATGAAAGAGGAACTTCCTTTTCAAACACGTCCAACAAATACGTATAAAACGATTTCGGAAATTAAAGAAGAACTTCATAACTCGAGAATTTACTTGTTAGATGTCTATGATAGTAGCCATAAGGAACAATTACATGAAAAATCGTTCAAACATCCGAAACTAGGTTTAATTCCACTCGACCAATGGTTTCCAATCGTCGGCTTGTATGAAAAATGTCATTTAAAACAATTAAAGAAGACTATTGATGATGTACGAATAAACAGCAACTCGTTAGAAGCGGTTGAATGACAAGTCCCCAACGCGATTGTCTGCGTTTGGGGACTTTGTTGTTTCATATAGAAGGGACTTTTTATCGAATATACAAACTTGAAAATAGTTTTTCAAGACTGTGCTATAATTTCAGCAATCTATCGTAAGGGGGCGTATTGCAAATGAACAACGAACCATTCGTCGCTTCGTGGAGTGGCGGAAAGGACTCGGCGTTGGCTTATTATCGGGCTCTCCAAGCCGGTGGAGTCGCAAAACGGATTTGGACAATGTTTGAAGAGGATAAAGAACGTTCAAAATCTCACGCCTTGCCGCCAGAAATCATCCAAGCGCAAGCGGACAGCCTCGGTGTTCCTTTAATAATCCGTGGTGCCAACTGGAATAGCTATGAGGAACAATTTTTGGATGCTATGAAGGAATGTGTCGATAATGGCATTACTAATGGCGTTTTTGGCGATATCGATCTCGAAGATCATTTGACATGGGTTCAAACAGCATGTGAAAAAGTTGGTATGAAAGCTGTTCACCCCCTCTGGATGGAACCACGCCGAAAACTATTGGAGGAATTTGTACAGGCGGGATTTGAAGCATACATCGTAGTCGTCAATACGAACATGATGCCCGCGGAATTCATCGGCAGGGAATTTACAATTGATCTCATGAATGAATTGGAGGCTCACGGCATTGATTCATGTGGGGAATCGGGGGAATTCCATACGGTAGTTGTCGATGGGCCGATTTTTAAGAATCGCGTGCCTATCGAGTTCAATGGTCAGCATGAACGGGATGGATATGTGTTCATGGATGTCGGGTTATGTGAAGTAGTTTGCACCAAGAGGGATAATTAATCTGTATGACATCAAAGAAACCGCCAGCCTGGGAAACCAGGGGCGGTTTTTCTAATGCCATGAGTATTCTAATCTAATAAATAACCTGCTTCCTTCAATTCCCGTTCCAAAAACGGCTTTGCGTTCAGTAAATCCCGAAATGCTTCGTATTTTGCAATCGTCTCATTAGACGGCTTATTCCCCGTCTTATAAGCCCGAATTAAAATATTCTTTGGTGTATGCTCAATATCGATAAACTCAAGCAACTGTGCATCATACCCGACGAGCGTCAGCAATTCTGCTCGAATCGAGTCGGTTGCGAGCGCTGAAAAACGCTCTTTAATAAGTCCGTGCTGCAACATAACTTCTAGAGCAGGGGATTGGATTTGGGAAAATAGTTCGTGCTGGCAGCAAGGAACGCTCAATATAACTTCTGCACCCCACTTAACAGCACGTGCCAATGCCATATCAGTTGCGACATCACACGCATGCAAAGTGACGACCATATCGACGGACGTTTCTTCGTTGTAATCGTTAATATCGCCGACGAGGAATTCAAGTTGTTCATATCCTAGATCCTTGGCGATCAGATTACATTCTTCGATAACTTCCTTTTTCAAATCAAGCCCAGTTACCCGGATATCTAACCCTTTTTCGATGTGTAAATAATGATAAAGGGCAAACGTCAAATACGATTTTCCGCTACCGAAATCCAAAATGCGGACAGGACGGTCTTTCGGCAAGTGAACGAGCGCTTTGTCGATGAACTCGACAAAGCGGTTAATTTGCCGGAACTTATCGTATTTCTGCTTCTTTACTTTGCCTTCTGACGATTGCACGCCAAGACGGACGAGAAAAGGGTAAAGCGTGTTATCATCTAGAAGGTAATTTTTTTTCCGGTTATGCGATAAGTCGACTTTTTTCGCTACTCCTGCTTTTTCTGCCTTCCAAGACACTTTGAACTTCTTCGTTAACTGAATATGAACCTTTTCATCCGTGAACTCCGCCTGCATCTGCTTGAATTGCTCCAGTAACTGTTTCAGAGCTGGCTGAATCTGTTGAATTTTTATATTCTCATGCTTCAAAATGCGTTCATAATGATATTCAAATTGAATATGGATTTCTTTCTTAATTTCGACAGGCTTTAGTTTTACTTTTTGTAGGCCGGTCGATTTGTAACGGGGCTGACTAATTGTCCCTTGGATGAACGTCCCTTCCTGGATTCTACGGCCGATTTCCTCGACTAGTTCTTCAAATTGCATAATGCTGGACCTCTTTTCGGGCAAGTTTGTACATATTAGAATACAACAAGGGATTGGCTTTTGACCAATCCCTTGTTGTAAATAACCTCTTCTTCAAGACCACTATTCAGTACTGAAAATAATGAGAAGATAGCTGCTTGCATAAAAGAAGGTTGCTAGTGCGGTAACGATATACATTATTGCTTCAAATTTGGATAGTTTTCCATTTTGTTTTGTCTTTTTAAGCTGTTTAAGGTATGCATAGCCACACAGCAATAATAATATCGCAGCAACTTGATTAACATTATCTAAGACACTAATCAAGGTATTGAAGTCTCCTTTTTGATAACCATCTTACTGTTGTGGTTCTACTTCACTAGCAGTACTACCCCCACAGAAAAGGAAAAAAACGATTATAGTTGTAGGATTTACGAAAATTCTAACTGCTGCAAGCACGCCAGCTGCAGCAATCCACTGTTCGTTTTCAACATAACCTATAAATTCATCCAATACAGCACCGGCTATTCCGAAGGCATCTGCCATACATCCTTTAAAAGTATTTGAAGCAGACAGTGAATCATTGTCATTTAAATAATTAGCAAAAGCTAAAAAGCCCATTTTTTCTTCTTCACTATACGATGAATTGTTCAACTCTTGTTCATTAACAACGTATTTTCCGGTATTTTCATCCATAACAATAATTGTTGTGAAAATTTGTTCTAACTCCCTGGCCATCTCTTTCAATTCATGATTGTAAGAATCTTCGATGGGTAAATTTTCAATAGCTTGAACATTGGCCGTGGTGAAGGACGTGGAAATGCATAAAACCAAAAACAATAGAAACATCTTTCTCATAAAACCTATTCCCCCTCTGCAATTTTAAAGGTTATGGACCTCTCTAGAGTTATAATAGTATTTAGATAGGAGAATTATTCATTGAATTGGTATGATGATTATTAAAAAGCCCTTGAGTATCTGCAAGTATTATATTTTCATAATTAATAATGCTTTTTCCGCTGGCTTCAGTTTTACTTTCTGCAAACCAGTCGATTTGTAACGGGGCTGACTGATTGTCCCTTGGATGAACGTCCCTTCCTGGATTCTGCGGCCGATTTCCTCGACTAGCTCTTCAAATTGCATAATGCTGGACCTCTTTTCGGGCAAGTTTGTACATATTAGAATACAACAAGGGATTGGCTTTTGACCAATCCCTTGAGCGTTCGATGCTTCATTTAAACGTAAATCCGCGTTTCGATAAAAACTCTTTCATATGCGTTCGTCTCGGTTCAGCGAGAAAGTCGGCCATTTGCACGGACCATGCTGTATCCTTCTGATTCGATCCGCGATTGAGATAATAGTCGTGCATTGTTTGATCATAGGTAGGCAGGATTTCATCGTACTTAGACTCGTCATAGCTGTTCTCATGGATGATCGCTTCGACTGGCAATCTCGGTTTCACTTCGTTCGCTTCGTCTGGGACACCGATTGACATAGCGAACAGTGGAGCGACGCCGTCCGGAAGCTCTAATAGCTCACTAATTTCCTCAGGGGAGTTGCGGATCCCACCGATATAGCAAATGCCGTACCCTTTCGACTCAGCTGCAATTGCAACGTTTTGGGCGAAGAGTGCAACGTCGATGGACCCGACGAGTACGTTTTCTGCGTGGGAGTAATCGATTTCCTTTCCGTTTAACGCAGCGGCTTTAGCTAGTCGACAATAATCTGCACAGAAAACGAGAACGGCTCCGGCAGATAGAAATTGCCTTCTATTACTTCCCAGATCGGCAAGTTGTGCCCTTTTTTCCTGATCGGTTACATGAATAACAGAATAGGCTTGCACAAAATGAGAGCTTGCGGCGTGCTGACCTGCATGGACCAGTTCCCGGACTTCTTCTTTCGACAGAGGAATGTCCTTGTATTTTCGTACGGATGCGTGTGAAGTTAATAACTCAATAACCATATGAATCCCTCCAAAATATTTCGTTATTCGCTATAGTGTGAATATGTTCATAGTACACTACTCAAGACACTTAGAAAAGAGAGGACGACTTCTGAATTTTGTGATAATATGTACATAAATGTAGAATTGTAGAAAGGGGTTAGATGGATGTCTTTGTTAAGAAAAACGGTTGGCGAAATTGTTAGAGATTGGGCAAAAGCGTTGCCGGAACATGAGGCTTATGTGTATCCGGAGCATGGGATTAGACGAACATATGATGAGTTTGATCGAGAGACAGATGAGCTGGCAAAGGCATTCATCGGAATGGGAATCCAGCGTGGCGAACATGTCGCCATTTGGTCTGACAACAAACCGCAATGGTTGCTCAGTCAGTTTGCCACTGGAAAGATGGGGGCTGTACTCGTTACGGTAAATACAAATTACCAAGCGAACGAGCTTGAATATTTACTGAAACAATCTGAAGCGACAACGTTAATACTCGACGAAGGATATAAAGGGACGAGTTATATCGACATTATCCGTTCCATTTGTCCAGAACTGCAAAATAACAATGATGGTGTCGTTTCCAGTGAAAAGCTGCCGAAGTTGAAAAGAATTATCTTAATGACGAATCGTGAAGAATTTGGCATTTATACATGGTCGGAATTTCTTGCCCATGCTGAAGGTATCACGGATGAGGAATTGGCTGAGCGAGAGGGAAGTTTGTCTCCCGATGACGTTATTAACATTCAATACACATCAGGTACGACAGGGTTTCCGAAAGGCGTCATGTTGACGCACTATAATATTGTGAACAACGGTAAAATGGTCGGGGACTTTATGAGACTAACTGAAAAGGACCGTCTTTGCATTCCTGTACCTTTCTTTCACTGTTTCGGGGCTGTATTGAGCAATTTGGCCGCAGTAACACATGGTTCCACAATGGTCATTCTCGAGCAGTTCAATCCTCTCCGTGTATTAGAGGCGGTTCAGGAGGAGAAATGCACAGCGCTTAACGGGGTGCCAACGATGTTTATTTCTAAATTAAACCATCCGGAATTCAAGAAATTCGACACGTCGACATTACGAACCGGTATTATGGCGGGCTCCACTTGTCCAATTGAAGTGATGAAACAAGTAATCCACGATATGGGGGCAGAGGAAATTACAATTTGCTACGGTCAAACGGAATCGTCGCCGGTCATTACACAGACGCAAACCGATGATCCAATTGAAAAGCGTGTATCTACTGTCGGAAAACCGCATCCATTTGTCGAAGTAAAAATTATCGATCCGCTGACAGGGGATGAGATGCCGGTCGGTAGCCCTGGTGAACTGTGTACACGCGGCTATCACGTCATGAAAGGGTATTACAACAATGAAGAAGCGACGCGTGAGGTGATTGATGAAGATGGATGGCTTCGTACAGGAGATATAGCCGTCTTGGACGAAGATGGCTATATCGATATTACAGGCAGGATAAAAGACGTCGTCATCCGTGGTGGCGAAAATATATATCCACGGGAAGTGGAAGAGTTCCTGTATACACATCCGGGCATAGCAGACGTTCAAGTTGTCGGAGTGCCGGACCCGAAATATGGAGAGGAATTAATGGCGTGGATCATCCCGAAAGAGGGCGTTGTTATTGACGAGGAAGCTGTACGTTCATTTTGTGAAGGAAATATTTCATACTTTAAAATCCCGAAATACATTACGTTTATTGACGAATATCCGATGACTGCGTCAGGGAAAATCCAGAAATTCAAACTACGTGAAATGTCAATTGTTGAATCAATTAGGCATCAAATGTGAGAAACACTTCATGCATAAGGCGAGGGGTAGTTATAACATCCCTCGCCTGTTTTTTATTAAATGGATTGGACGATTAACTCATGTACGTTACCTGTTCCCACTATTTACTCGACTGAATGTCATTAAGTCGGTTCCATTCCAAAAATGGCTCTAACGCATTATCGGTTTTGAGATGGACGAATGGGACAAGTCTTGTAGAGGGCTCCTTATGCTGATCGGAGAAGTAGGATTCTAACGGGTTTTCCAAGCCTGCTCCATTTTTGGCATCAGTTTTACTGCATGCGTAATAGATTTGTCCGATCGTTGACCAGTAAGCTGCGCCAAGGCACATCGGGCAAGGCTCGCCGCTTGCATAGAGAACGCAATCGGAAAGGTCAATCGTCTTCAGTTTTGCGCACGCTTCACGAATTGCTATCATCTCTGCGTGGGCAGATGGATCGTAATTGACATGGACACGGTTCGTACCTGTTCCAATTACTTCGCCATCTTTGACAATAATCGCTGCAAATGGCCCGCCGCCTTGTTGGACATTTTCAATTGCCATGTCAATTGTTTTATTCAGCCAATCTTTATGCTTCAACCAAAACTCCTCCTGTCGAAAACTGTTCATTTCCCGGGAAATGTGTAGAAAGTCGGGTAATCATGTCTTCTCTTGTACAATTATAAAGATAATAAAGTTATTTTTCAAAATACAACTCTGTTAAATGATAAGATGATATTATAAAAAGAGAAAGAAAACTAAAGAGAGGTAGGAGGGAGAACTATGTCTAGTGATTTCTATCAATTAATTGCTATTGTCGTGTACATGGTTGCGATGCTTTTCATAGGTTGGTATGCCTATAGAAAAACAACGAATTTGAATGATTACATGCTTGGTGGGCGGTCGCTCGGACCTGCAGTTACTGCACTAAGTGCTGGGGCGGCAGATATGTCGGGCTGGTTGCTTATGGGACTTCCAGGCGCCATTTACGCGTTTGGCCTAACGGAAGCTTGGATTGCTATCGGTCTGACAATCGGTGCATATTTGAACTGGCTCTTCGTTGCGCCAAGACTTCGGGTGTACACGCAAGTATCGAGCGATTCGATTACAATTCCAAGTTATTTGGAAAGCCGGCTGAAAGATAAGTCTAAACTTCTACGGATTGCTTCAGGTATTATTATTCTAGTATTCTTCACATTTTACGTATCTTCCGGTATGGTAGCCGGCGGTAAGTTCTTCATGAGTTCATTCGGCCTGGATTATCATTCTGGAATGTTAATCGTATCCGCAGTCGTCATCGCGTATACACTTTTCGGAGGGTTTTTGGCGGTCAGTTATACTGATTTCGTACAAGGCCTCACGATGTTCTTTGCATTATTATTAGTTCCGATTATCGGTTTGTCATTGACAGGCGGTTTCGCTGAAACGGCTGCAAGTATACGGGAAGTGAATCCCGACTTGCTCAGCCTTGTGAAAGGGGCCACAGTGGCGGGTGTTATTTCTTCCGTTGCTTGGGGGCTTGGCTATTTCGGACAACCGCATATTATCGTCCGTTTCATGGCGATTAAATCGGTTAAGGAGACGAAAAGCGCTCGCCGGATTGGGATTGGATGGATGGCGTTGAGCTTGTTTGGAGCCATTGCGACTGCACTTGTAGGTATTGCCTATTACGAGCAAAATGCAAGTGCACAATTGATTGACCCTGAAACGGTCTTCATCGCATTAGGGCAAATTATTTTCCATCCATTTATTGCAGGGGTCATGCTGGCGGCGGTACTAGCCGCTATTATGAGTACAATTTCTTCTCAGTTAATTGTTACTTCATCGGCACTGATCGAAGACTTGTACAAGGCGATTATTAAGTCGGATGCAACAGATAAGCGATATGTCTTCCTCGGTAGGATGGCGGTACTCGCCGTTTCATTAGTTGCAATGGCACTTGCTTGGCCGAACAATGACTCCATCTTGAAACTCGTATCTTTTGCATGGGCGGGCTTCGGAGGTGCGTTTGGACCAATCATCTTGCTTTCTCTTTATTGGCGCAAGCTGACAGCTACAGGCGCATTATGGGGAATGGTGGCAGGTGCGATTACTGTTGGAATTTGGGGCAACGTTGACGCGCTATCAAATGCACTTTATGAAATCGTGCCGGGCTTCCTTATTTGCTTAGTTGTAGCGATTATCGCTAGCTTAATGACGTATCGTCCGAATGCGGAAATCGATAAGGAATTTGATGACGCGATGGTTTTATTGAAAAAAGAAAAGTAATGAAAACGACCTCCTGCATTAGTTGCGGAGGTCGTTTTTTGTTATATATGGTAATCTATTCATTAAAGGGGGATGCAACTTATGAAGCTTGATCATGTTGTTTATTTCACATCGAAAAGCCCTGTAGAGATCGTGGAGGAGCAAAAGAAGGAAGGCAAACATACTGTCGTCGGTGGCAGGCATGAAAAATGGGGGACGCATAATGCATTAATGTATGTGAAAAATGCGTATGTGGAATGTTTATCTGTAGAACGTGCCGAATTTGCGGAACAAGTAGATCACCCATTGACTCGCTTGTTGCTTCACGATTTGAAGGAGAGGGAAGGATGGGGCACGATCTGTTTATCCGTAACTGATATTGAGCAATTTAATGAGGATATTACAAACAAAGGGTTCGCAACTTCCGGCGTGTTAAATGCAGAGCGTAGAACGGCGGCGGGCGAGTTACGAAAATGGAAGATGCTTTTTGTCGACCAACCGGTTTCCAATGAGCTTCCGTATCCATTTTTCATCGAGTGGGAAACGCCTGAGGAAGAACGGTTCGCTCAGTTGCGTGCAGAAGGCATATTAACAGCGGAGAATGAAGCAATGGAAATCCGGGAGTGCGTGTTTGGCGTGGAGGATCCGCTGAGAGACACCGGAGAATGGGCAGTCCTACTTTCACAGAAAGTCGGCGATTCGAATGATATCCGAATTGGGAATGTTCGATTGCGATTCGTTCAGCAAGATGGTGGGAAGGATCGGTTGCAAGAAGTAATCATCCAGTAGAGGGGTATGAAAGGGGTTTATTTATGGAGATTTTAGTGGAATATGCAGTTCTTGTCGGCGTACAGGAACAGAACGATGAGCATTTTGAATATGAAATGGAAGAGTTGAAGAACTTAGCCGAGGCTATCGATGTGCATGTCGTTGGCACGGTGACGCAAAATTTGGAGCGCAGGCATCCGACCACTTATGTCGGAAAAGGGAAGATCGCAGAAATTAAGCGGTTTTATGAGGAGACGAATGCGAATCTGATCATTTTCAATGATGAGCTTTCCCCGTCTCAAATCCGCAACTTGGAGATGGAGCTTCAAGTGAAGGTCATTGACCGGACGATGCTCATCCTCGATATTTTCGCGAGACGCGCTCGTACACATGAAGCGAGGATGCAAGTTGAATTGGCCCAGCTCCAATATACACTTCCTCGACTCGTCGGTTTACGTGCCTCTTTGAGCAGACAAGGTGGAGGGACAGGCGGAGGGTTCCAAAACAAAGGAGCCGGGGAAACGAAGCTTGAGCTAGATCGCCGTAAAATCGAAGACCAGATTGCGAAGCTGCGGAAGGATCTCGAGCATGTACGTGATCGACGCGATACACAACGTAAACAGCGGAAGAAAAGCGGCATTCCAGTCGTATCGATTGTCGGCTATACGAACGCAGGAAAATCTACGTTAATGAACGGGTTATTGCGAAAAATGGACGAAGAAACCGAGAAACAAGTTTATGAAAAGGACATGCTTTTTGCAACGCTCGACACGTCGGTGCGTCACATTAAGCTTCCTGACAACAAGGAGTTTCTCCTGACAGATACGGTCGGCTTCGTTTCGAAGCTGCCCCATCATTTAATTAAAGCGTTCCGATCCACGTTAGAAGAGGCACGCGGAGCTGATCTACTCTTACATGTCGTTGACGTTTCCAATCCGGAATACCGTTACATGATGGACGTGACGAATGAGACGTTGCAAGATGTCGGTGTCGAGGATATTACGACCATTAACGTATACAATAAAGCTGATCTTGCAGGAGTTCCATATCCACGCGAGAATACGGATAGCGTCTGGATTTCTGCAAAAGAGGCGGAAGGCTTAGATGAACTGCTTAATTTGATTAAGAAAAAAATCTTTGAACAATACATTACATGCAAACTGCTCGTTCCGTTCGATCGTGGAGATGTCGTGTCCTATTTGAACGACAAGGCGAATGTGAAGAAGACGGAGTATGAGGAAGAGGGCACGTTGATGACCGTCGAAATGGACGGTTCCGAAAGGGAGAAGTTTGAGGAATTCATTGTCAGCCATTAAGAAAAGCGGAAGGCGCCTGCTTAGGGGCGACAAGCATAAGGCGAAGATACGGCGTGGCGCTCTTAGCCACAGAGTATCATCGACTTATGACCTCGAGCCAATCGAACCACGAAGAGTTCGATTTGCCGTATTTCTGCGGTTTGTGCAGAAATTAAGGCACTCTGTTAGCGCCTGTAGCTGGACAACAAACAAAAAACTGCACCGTGACTCGAAAGTCGACGGTGCAGTTTTTATCTATAAAGAGAAAGGGGGTGGGATGGTACTAGTATCCCCCGATTCTCAAAAAGTTAAACCTCTTGAAATTGAATAGTATGCAGGCGGGCAAAAATACCGCCCATTCTAACCAATTCATCGTATTTGCCATCTTCAGCAATTCCGTCTTCCGTCACGACGATGACTCTGTCGGCATCTCGGATTGTCGCCAATCGGTGTGCGATGACGAGCGTCGTCCGGTTTTTAGCTAACTCGTTCAACGATTGCTGGATGATCCGTTCCGTTTCTGTATCTAAAGCCGACGTCGCTTCATCTAAAATAAGGATCGGTGGATTTTTCAGGAACATGCGCGCAATCGCAAGCCGTTGCTTCTGGCCTCCGGATAATTTTAAGCCGCGTTCACCGATCTGCGTCTCGTAACCGTCGGGAAGCGAAGCGATGAATTCTTCCAAATGCGCTCTTTTAGCGGCTGCAAACACTTCTTCATCGGTTGCATCCAAATTTCCGTACGCAATGTTTTCTTTAATAGTTCCTGTGAATAAAAAGACGTCTTGCTGCACAATGCCAATTTGCGACCGTAACGATTGCTGCGTCATGTTGCGAATATCGATGCCGTCGATTGAAATTGCGCCTGAATCGACATCGTAAAACCGTGGAATAAGAGAACAAATCGTTGTCTTTCCAGCACCGGATGGACCGACGAAAGCGATTGTCTCCCCCGATTTTATCGATAAGTCGATGCCGCTCAATACGTTTTTATTATCATCGTATTGGAAATGAACGTCATCGAATAGGATGTCCCCATTCAAATGACTGACAGCCATCGCACCCGGCCGATCTTTAATTTCGGGCTCTTGTTCAATTAAATCGAGAAATCTTCTGAAACCTGCCATCCCCTTCGGATACAGTTCAAGCAATGCGCTAATTTTATCGACAGGCTTAATAAGAACATTGACGAAAAGAATGAATGCGACAAGCTCCCCTGGTTTCAGGCTGCCATTGTATGTGAACCATGCGCCGACTACAAGGACGATCAACGTTACGAGCCTCGTCATCATATACATGCTCGAATGCGTCCACGCCATGACCTTATAGGCGACGAGCTTCGCTAGTCTGAAACTACCGTTGTCTTTTTTGAATCGCGAAATTTCGAAGTCCTCATTCGTGAACGATTTGACAACCCGCGCACCTGACACCGAATCTTCGACCCGTGCATTAACGTCAGCGATTTTCCCATACATGTTCTGCCACGCTGCATTCATTTTAATGTTGCAGAATGTCACGAGTACAATGAGAAGTGGCACCATGCAGATTGCAATGAGGGCTAGTTCAGGATTAATGGAGAACATGAGAATAAAAGCCCCAATCATCGTCATTACCGCAATGAAAGCATCTTCAGGTCCGTGGTGGGCAAGCTCTCCGATGTCGAACAGGTCATTTGTGATCCGGCTCATAATATGGCCTGTTTTTGTATTGTCGAAGAATCGGAAAGACTGGCGATGGACATGATTGAACAGCTCTTGTCTCATATCCGTCTCGATATTGATGCCGAGCTTATGCCCTAAATAACTGACAATGTATTGAAGGAATGTACTTAGCAAGTAGACCAGCAACAATAGGGCACTCGTCGTAACAATCATCCCCCAATCCTTGGAAGGCAACAATGTGTCGATGAACCATTGAACAGCCATCGGAAACGCGAGCTCAAGCAAAGCGACGAATATAGCGCTTGAGAAGTCGATGATGAAAAGCCTTTTATGTGGCTTGTAATAAGAAAAGAATTTTTTTAGCATAGTTTGATGTCCTTTCTATTGTCCCCGTTATTATAGCGAATTTCATTCCGAAGTGACATGAAAAGTTTCAGAAGTCGAAATAGTTCATAGTGATGAGGAAAGACATACAAAATAATTGTGGTAGGAAAGATTCAAATTAAAGGAATTTCGAAAAAGGCGGAACTCTTTTCATTTTGTAACGTATGATTAGATGTAACATAAATGGAAATAAAGAAGGGAAGCGAATTAGATGAAAAAATGGTTAACGGGCCTTGGTGTTAGTATTCTAGCACTTGGATTGGCTGCTTGTGGGTCTGCCGCAGAGCCAAAAAAAGATGAAACCGGTAAACAGGTAGAACTTGCAAATAAAAGCGATATGACAGCGCAGGAAGTATACAGCAAAGCAATGGAAGTGTCAGAAGAACAAAAGAGCATGCACGCAGTTATGGATATCGACCAAAAACTATCCATTCCAACTCAAGGAATAGAAATGGAATCGAAAATTAAAATGGATATGGAAGCCATCGTTGAGCCGCTTTCAATGCACCAAAATATGACGATGGATATGGGTGAGCTCGGAACAATGAACATGGAGCTGTACATGACTGAGTCGGGTTTCTTCATGAATGATCCAGAATCCGGCCAATGGATAAAAATGCCTAAAGATATGTACGATGAAATGATGGCGCAAATGGGTGGAGAAACAGATCCTACGTTGGATATGAAAATGTTTAAAGAGTTCAAGGATGAATTCAAATTCGAACAGACAAATGAAGAGTACATCTTGACGCTATC
Source organism: Sporosarcina sp. UB5 (assembly GCF_050859005.1). GTDB lineage: Bacteria > Bacillota > Bacilli > Bacillales_A > Planococcaceae > Sporosarcina. The sequence goes on along the minus strand of NZ_CP125984.1, from coordinate 739,269 downwards.
GGCTTCTGGCGATAAGTTCAGCGGGCTTATGAAAGAATTGATGGGGTCGGCTCTTCCGGCGGATATGGATATGACTGAGGAAGAATCGGAGATCTTGGAAAATATGAACGTGAATAGCCTTAAAGTTGTTATGTACATCGATAAGGAAACGTTTTACACGAATGCATTCGATTTGGACATGGATATGACGATGAAAATCGATGAGGATGAAATGCGTATCGTACAAAAGATGAAATCCGTCATTTCGAAAATTAACGAGATTGATGAGATTGTTGTTCCTCAAGAAGTGATTGACGGAGCAGTTGACCTTGAAGAATTGATGAACGGGCAAGAGTAAAAATATAAAAGTGGTCATGGACAGCTATAAGCAGCTGTTCATGGCCTTTATTTATGAATCGCTACAAAGCTGCAGATGATAAGATTTGAAGCAGGACTATAATTTATTCAAAAAGGTTTGTTCACTTAATTGGTGAACAGGCCTTTTTTATTTGCATGGGGAGATAAATGTATGGAGAAGTCTGTGATAGTGAAGGCTCGTAGAAATATTCTTTTAGGGTTAAAAAAACTTCTTGTGATTAGAAGTTGTTTGGGAGTATAATGACAAGTGTCAAGACACCCAAGTCGTACAACGAAAGGTAGATAGATTTTGAACAAACAAACAGGCGGAATTTCCCGTAATAAATTACTCGCAATATCTGGTACAGGATGGATGTTTGACGCGATGGATGTCGGCATTCTTTCATTTGTCATCGCAGCCATCTCGGTCGAATGGCATTTATCCACAACAGAAATGGGCTGGATTGGAAGTATGAACTCGATCGGTATGGCAATCGGGGCATTCGGTTTCGGATTGCTTGCCGATCGAATCGGACGAAAAAATGTCTTCATGATTACGCTCGTGCTCTTTTCATTGGCAAGCGGATTGTCTGCGTTAACGACAACGTTAACAGTCTTTCTCGTTTTGCGCTTCTTCGTAGGAGCGGGTCTCGGTGGGGAACTTCCTGTCGCTTCGACGCTCGTATCGGAAAGCGTTTCGGCTAAGGAACGTGGACGTGTCGTCGTCTTATTGGAAAGTTTCTGGGCAGCAGGCTGGCTCATTGCCGCATTGCTAGCGTACTTCATCATTCCTGAATTCGGTTGGCGGATAGCGCTAATCCTTACAGCACTCCCTGCATTTTACGCCATCTATTTACGGCGTAACTTACCGGACTCTCCGAAGTTTGTGAATGATGGGAAGCCGAAGCAATCCTTCGGTGAAAAGCTGAAGCTCATTTGGTCCAAGCCTTACGCTCGCAGAACGACGATGCTTTGGATTGTCTGGTTCACTGTCGTGTTCTCCTATTACGGCATGTTCCTCTGGCTACCGAGCGTCATGGTTATGAAAGGATTCGACATGATCCACAGCTTCAAATACGTACTCATTATGACACTAGCGCAATTGCCTGGCTATTTTACGGCTGCCTGGCTCATTGAGAGGGTAGGACGTAAATTTGTGCTAGCGACATTCTTGAGCGGAACAGCGGTAAGCGCACTTCTATTCGGGAATGCAGATGCGCTTGCAATGCTTCTCGTTTCAGGTGCATTCCTTTCCTTCTTCAACTTAGGAGCGTGGGGCGCGTTATACGCTTATTCGCCAGAGCAATATCCGACGTCCGTGCGAGCAACCGGTTCAGGCATGGCGGCTGCAGTCGGCAGAATCGGCGGCATCTTCGGCCCGCTACTCGTCGGCTCACTCTTAACTGCAGGCTACGGCTTCGGACTCATTTTCGCGATCTTCTGCGGAGCGATTATCATCGGCGTCCTCGCAGTTGTGCTACTCGGTACGGAAACGAAGCAATTAGAATTGGAATGAAAAAAGGACTGCCTAGGCAGTCCTTTTTTATGTGGAAAGAACATCGTGCGCTCAAAGCACGCGGCTCCGCGCTCAAAGTGTCGTGCTTCGCGCTCAAAGTGTCGTGCTTCACGCTCAAAGCATGCCGTTCCGCGCTCAAAGTGTCGTGCTTCACGCTCAAAGAACGCCGTTCCGCGCTCAAAGTGTCGTGCTTCGCGCTCAAAGTGGTACCGTCAAGAAGTATGTGTAAGTACAACGCAGACTGTTAAGCAGATTTTACTTGGAGGGGCGGACATGTTAGCCTTGGCAGGCGAGGCCAGCTAATTACTATAGCTGGTATCATGGCCTGTTCACATGTCCGCAGAGGCTCCATGTCAAATCTGCGGTCTACGTACAAGCATCCTTAAGATCAACCTATAAAGTTTTAATTAATATTACCGTTGCCATACCGATCACTAAACATCTCCATTAAGGCAGTATGAGCCGAAGCAAATTCAGAACTCATCCTTTTACCCCATTTTTCGTTGTAGTCTTGCGCGACTAAATAGACTATTTTTTCGACAGCTTTTTCACTTGGCAAACTGTTCATAGTCTTGGTGCGTTTTTTTATTTCCTTTATAGTTCTTTCGATAATATTGGTTGTATAGATTTGGCTTTGAATAACTTTGGGATAAGACATGAATGTAAGTAAAACACCAAGATCCTCTTCCCAGGATTGGACCACTTTCGGATACCCTTTCTTCCACTTTTCTCTAAAGTCTTCGAAGGACCTAAGCGCGTCTTCCTTAGTAAGTGCCCGATAAACTTTCTTCAAGTCTGTCATAATGGGCTCCTTGTCCTTCTTACGAACAGAAGAAATAACATTTCTCACTTTATGAACCACGCAGCGCTGCACATCTGCCAGTGGATAGACCTCTTTAAACGCCTGTTCCAGACCAGATAATCCATCGAAAACACCAAGCAATACTTCTTCTAACCCACGGCTTTTGAGACTGGTCAAAATGTTTTTCCAGCCTACTGCACTTTCATTTCCACCCACAAAGAAATCTACGATTTCTCTATAACCATCGTCCCTGACTCCAACAATGACATATACAACCTCGCTTGCAACGTCTTGCCGGCGGAGCTTTAGGTAGGTGCCGTCCAAATAAAGCACAGAATATCTATTGTGAAGTGAGCGTTGTTGCCATTCCAAAATATCTTCCATGACCACGTCCGTGATGTTACTGATCGTTGTAGCTGAGTAGTTGTTCCCCAGAATCCTTTCGATAAATTGTCCAACTTCCCGAGTGCTAAATCCGTTCTGGTACATCGTAATGATTGTTTCACCCAGCCACCTTTCACGCCTTTGGTAAGGGTCGAAAAGCTGGGTGCGGAAATGTCCCTCGCGATCTCTAGGGACTGCCAAGTCTTCTATACGGCCGTATCTTGTATCGAGCATGCGCGAATAATATCCATTCTTACTATTCTTAAGCTCAGGATGTTCTACTTCGAAGAAGTTTTTCATTTCCTCTTTCATAATTGTTTCAAGATTATCCTGGACAAATTGCTTGACTAACTCCTCCATTTGATTAGAAAACAGATTATCGATTATACTAGACATAGATAGTGCATCCTCCTTGGTTTTTGTAGTGATTAACCTTGAGGATGCCCTATCTTTTTTACGTTTACACAGACTATTGTACGTCACCCTCAAAGTGTCGTGCTTCGCGCTCAGAGCATGCCGTTCCGCGCTCAAAGATTAGTGCTTCGCGCTCAAAGCATGCCGTTCCGCGCTCAAAGTGTCGTGCTTCGCGCTCAAAGCATGCCGTTCCGCGCTCAAAGTGTCGTGCTTCACGCTCAAAGAACGCCGTTCCGCGCTCAAAGTGAGCACTCGCGCGTCCAAAGTCGGCCGTTCCGCGTCCAAAGTGAGCACTCGCGCGTCCAAAGTCGGCCGTTCCGCGTCCAAAGTGAGCACTCGCGCGTCCAAAGTCGGCCGTTCCGCGCCCAAAGTGAGCCTCCTTGCGTCCAAAGCAAGCTCCCCTGCGTCCAATGAAGTGTCCCTCACTCGGAGAATTTACACAAATTGAAACTTCCAACCTGTTCCATTCGTATTTAGACATATAAAGGGGGATGTTAATATGTCAATCAAGAACTTTAACGTGAAGATTTCACCAAAGGAAGCGGCAGACACAATCCAGTCGGAAATCCTCCGCGGAAGTATAAGCGGAACGTTGGTAGACCATTACGTAAGGACAGCTGGTCCATCGGAAGTCCACGTACTCATCATGGAAAAATACTATATGCGTTCGAGTAATCGTGCATCTGTCACGGCGACAATCGATAATTTTGATGGAACAACACGCGTCCATGTCGTTGCTGCAGGCAGTTCGGAAGGTGTCTTCTTTCGATTCGATTGGGGAGCGGGCGAAAACTTCGCGACAAGTGTCGAACGAGCATTGAAACAGTATATCGTTGGGGGATGAATGAATTGATTCGAAAAGTCATGCAATATTATTTTACAGAACCGGTCTCACGACACGATATTTTAAGAGATAAAGATAGGCTTGTAGCGGAAGTGGAAGTGGACGGGGACACATTTTTTCTAAAAGGTGAGAAGCAGCCGGTTACATTTATTGAGAGCATCATCGATTTTACGATAATCATGAGTGCAGCGGGATTGCCGTTTATCGTACCTGAAAAAACGATAGAGGGGCACCGATATGTTGAGCATGAAGGTTTGCTGTTTATTCTCGAACGAAAAGGAAATGGAGAGGAAGTAAAACGTCTCCGATTGTCACATATTAGAGAGATTGGAAAATTGCTCGGCAAACAGCATGCCATCTCTTCAACGACGGATTTCCGCTTCGGTGTAGGAACGAGTTGGGGCATGTTCGGCGGGAATAAAACAGATGCGTTCGGCGATTATGATGAAAATGAATTGAGCTACTTGGATTTGATTCGATGTATTGATAAAGATGAAACGTTTGAGGTGGAGCTAACCACGGTAAAAGAGTTGTATCAAAGTAGAAGATCACGGTTGCAAGAAGTGTGGAATTCGCTTCCGGCAGGACCGGTTCAAGGAGATCTCTGTCCTTATAATCTTTTATTCCAACAAGATAACATTTCCGGCGTCTTTGATTACAACATCGCGGGGGATGAAGTCCTTCTTAATGAATGCATTGGGAATGCTGTTTTCTTAGCATGGCATTATGACTTTGAAGGAAATGAAACCTCCGAAGAGCGCTACGATGCATACATAGACGCCTATACATCCGAAAGGCCTTTGTCTAATCGCGAAATGGAAATGGTCCCCCATCTATTCGCAATCATCCGCGCATTTCGATATGATCGGATAGAAGAAGGAATCGAGAAGATTAAACAAGGTGACGGAAAAGCATTTTTAGATGAAACCATAACGTTTTTAACTTAATCCAGCGGTGAAAAACCCGCTGGATTAAGTTAAATCCTCCGGAGGATGTCACAGATTTTTAAAGGGATTTATCGAGCAATCTCGGTAAAATCTGGACACAATTACGCAAAGGCGTAATTGATAAGGCTGAAAGGGAGTGTGCCGATGTTTCGGATACCTGAATCGATCGCTGACTTAGGCAAGGAGCGGATCAAAGGATTTCCAGTGGAAGGGTTTGTGTATGGGGAAGGACCTAAGAATCCTGAATTGATGTTGATCGGCGAAGCGCCGGGGGAATTCGAGATTGTAGATGGGATCCCTTTCATTGGCAGGGCTGGCAAGGAATTAATGAAGTCGCTTGATTCAATCGGTTTGACGCGTGAGGATGTGTATATAACGAGTGCGGTTCGGAGCAGGCCGTATCGATGGGGGGGAAAGCGGGAGAGGGACGGAACGATGACGAAACGGAAATACAATCGGCCGCCGACGCAGAAAGAGATATTGGCGCATGCGCCAGTACTCGATTATGAACTGGCAAATATCGAGCCGAAGCTGATTGTCGCGCTTGGTAATGTAGGGTTGCAAAGGTTGCTCGGTAAAGATGCGAAAGTGACAGAGCTGCACGGTCAATTGTTGGAGCGACCGGTTCGTTTTCTTCCTGATCTCGAGAGCAACACGTATGAGTGGACGGACCGTTTGTATCGAATCGTGCCTACATTCCATCCGGCCGCCGTTTTTTATCGCCCGTCTCACCGCCCTGATTTAGAGGCTGATTGGTTGGCGATTGGAGACATGCTAAGGAGGATGGGGGTTGAAAAAAATGAGCTATAATAGAATACTTATTATCGGATGCAGCGGCGCAGGAAAATCGACGTTATCGATTGAACTTGCGGAACGGCTGCAATTGCCGGTTCTTCATTTGGACGCTCTTTTTTGGAATGAAGGATGGGTGCCGACTCCGAAGCCAGAGTTCCGACAAAAACTTCAAGCTGAATTAAAAAAGCCTGCATGGATTATCGATGGAAACTTCAACTCCACGATTGAGATGCGGGCTCAATATGCTGATTTGGTCATCTTCCTCGACTTCCCGAACTGGTTATGTCTGTCTAGGATTTTCAAACGGAGATGGATGTATCGAGGGAAGACGCGGCCTGACATGGCGGAAGGCTGTCCGGAGAAGGTCGATTGGGAGTTTGTAAAGTTCATTTGGACGTATTCAAAGAAGAAACGACCAGGCGTTTTGCAAATGCTTGAGCGTGTCGATGCGAAAGTGCTCATTTTGAATTCGCCTAAGGAAGTGGAAGGTTGGCTATCTACGTTAAATACGTAGATAGTGCTCGAGATTTATGCGTACTTATTCACGTTTATGAGGTTTTGCAGGGATTTATGCGTGGACTTTTACACTTATGAGTAATTGTAAGCTTTTATGCGTTTCTGGAGACGTTTATGCTCGGTTGAACAGTTTTATGCGTTTATGGAGAGAATAGAAGGTGGATATATGGATAAAGAATTGAAAACGAAAGGGTCGTTGAAGGAATTTATCACTTTATTGCGCCAGCTAAAATGGCCGAAAGGGATTACGGGAATTGCGCTCGTTCTAGCTTTATTTTCGACAGCGGCGAGCTTGGCAATTCCGTTAGTGACGAAGGAACTCGTTGATTCGTTAACGACGGCATCATTTGATTGGAAAACTGCGGTGTTCCTTTTTACTGTTTTCATTTTACAAGCAGTGTTAGGTGGCGTTTCGTATTATTTGCTTGCGTATATCGGCGAAACGATTGTGGCAGATTTACGAAGCAAACTATGGGGCAAGGTGCTGCGGCTTCCGGTTGCCTATTATGATGAGAATGAAACCGGTGAAACGATGAGCCGGATAACCCAGGATACAACAATATTGAAACAATTGGTGTCGGATCATCTTGTGTCACTCATTACGGGTATTATTTCGATTATCGGTGCGGTTGCAATCCTTCTGTATTTAGATTGGAAGATGACGTTGATTATGTTAATTAGCATTCCGGTCAGTATGGCGATTATCATTCCGCTCGGCCGGATTATGCATAAAATTGCGAAGGCGACGCAAGGGGAGATGGCAAAGTTCTCGGGTCATCTCGGCCGGGTGCTTGGTGATATCCGGTTAGTGAAGGCGTATCGGGCCGAGCCGAATGAAGGAGCGAAAGGTGATAAGGCAATTCAATCGCTGTTTTCATACGGATTGAAGGAAGCGAGAATTCAGGCGATCATTTCACCGGTTATGACGCTTGTAATGATGAGTATTTTAGTCGTAATCCTTGGATACGGCGGTGCGCAAGTTGCAAAAGGTGTGTTGACAGCGGGAACGCTTGTCGCGATTATTTTTCTTATGTTCCAAATTATTATGCCGTTTGCGCAGATGGCACAAGTGTTTACGGTTTTTCAGAAAGCTGTCGGTGCGACGGAGCGGATTCAGCAAATTTTAGGCATGAATAGTGAACGAGGTGAAGGGATTGCGACTGTGCCGAATGGCGGAATCCAGTTCGAGTCGGTCGGTTTTTCTTACGAAAGTGGGAAGGATGTTTTGGAGGGAATTTCATTCCAAGCAAAACCAGGAACGGTTACTGCGTTTGTTGGACCAAGTGGTGGAGGGAAAACGACAGTTTTCTCTTTAATTGAACGTTTTTATTTGCCGACTACGGGAATCATTTCAATAGGTGGTACACCGATTTCGGATATCGCGTTGTCCGATTGGCGTAAGCGGATCGGCTATGTGTCGCAGGAAAGCCCGTTATTAAGCGGGACAATTTTGGATAATATTGCGTACGGGTTGGAAGAACGCCCATCACTTGACGAAGTGCGGAAGGCTGCAGAGGCGGCGAATGCACTACGATTCATCGAAGAGATGGAGAATGGCTTTGAAACGCTCGTCGGGGAGAGGGGAATGAAACTGTCGGGCGGCCAACGACAGCGTATTGCGATTGCGAGGGCGTTATTGCATGATCCGGAGATTTTGCTGCTTGACGAAGCGACTTCGAATTTGGACAGCGGATCGGAGACGCATGTTCAAGAGGCGCTTCAGCGGCTCATGGAAGGGCGGACGACGCTCATCATCGCGCATCGGTTGTCGACGGTGATCGACGCGGACCAGCTTATTTTCCTAGAAGCAGGACGCATTACGGGAATCGGTACACATGAAGAGTTAATTAAATCCCACACGCTTTATCGAGAGTTTGCGGAAGGGCAAGGATTGTCGTAACGGTATCATAGTTATAGATTTAAAGGATAAGATAAATATAAAGAAAGCAACTTTCTACAAAGTAATCATCGGAGGAAAATTGAAATGGCAGCTAAGAAATCACTGGCGGATTATCAAAGAGAATATGAGGAAATTATTTATGCAGACCGACCAAAGAGAAATATGCTGCTGACCGATTTAATGATTGAGATGGAAAAGCAATTCAAGATTCCGAAGCAACGCAATAAAGAATGGGAAAGAGAGAACCCTAAAATCTCAGCGATGTACATGAAATTAGTCATTACAAGGTCGCTGTAAACTATCGAGAACGTTCCAAGGATGGAGGATACGGATGTACGAGCCGATTGATAAATCATTTTTTGAACCGCATGTGCTAGAGCTTGCGCGGAATCTTGTCGGGCAATTTATTGTGCACGAGAGACCGGACGGGGTAATTGCGGCACGGATTGTGGAAACGGAAGCGTATCATGGACCTGAGGATCGTGCCGCGCACAGTTACGGGAACCGGCGGACGAAACGGACGGAGATTATGTTTGACGCACCTGGGCTCGTGTACACGTATCAAATGCATACCCATACGTTAATGAATGTTGTCAGTGGACCTATTGGGACGCCGCATGCTGTCCTTATCCGGGCTGCGGAACCGGTTGAGGGGCTTGAGCTAATGCGGGACAATCGAGGTCGACATTTGAAAATGAAGGATTGGACGAATGGGCCGGGCAAGCTGTCGAAAGCGCTTGGCGTAACGATGGCGTATTATGGGCATCATTGGGCGGACGAGCCGCTTTTCATTTCAAAAGGGCCGGGGGCAAGCGAGATTGAAACAGGTCCTCGAGTAGGGATTGGAAATTCCGGGGAGGCCGTCCATTATCCATGGCGTTTTTTTGAAAAGGATAATCCGTATGTTTCAAAATATCGCCCATAAGTATTCACGAAATTTCATGGATACCGAGCGCTCAATCGTCTTTCGGTATTCATAAGTAAAACAAGAAGTATTGTTAACTAATGAATGGGAGTCGTTCTTCATAAGATCGGCTCTTTTTTTATTAACTTATGAATATAAAAGTAAAGGAAAATAATATATTGAAAAGAAGGGAAGGGCGTGGTAAATTGAAACGAGATAAATTTGTGCACATTAAAAATTCGGATTATTTAGTACATATCTGTGATTTTACTAACAGACCTAAGGGGGGAACAGCGTGAGAAAAATAATTAAAATGGGAAGTGCTTTCATCGGGATCATCGTCGGTGCCGGTTTTGCTTCTGGCCAGGAGATTCTGCAGTATTTCACAAGCTTCGGAATGATGGGGATTGCCGCGGCGATCATCTCCACTGCTTTATTCGCATATATCGGCATGGTTTTGACGAGGCTCGGCAGCCGGTTACGCACGAAATCCCATAAAGATGTCATATATAAAATTAGTGGACGTTACTTAGGGACAATTATTGACTACATTATTATTTTCACGCTGTTCGGCGTAGGTGTTGTCATGGTGGCGGGTGCCGGTTCAAATCTGGAGCAACAATTTGGCGTCCCTCCATTCATCGGAAGTTTGCTAATGGTTGTACTTGTGTTCATTACAATCTTAATGAATGTTGATAAAGTTGTAGCGGTCATCGGTAGTATTACTCCATTCCTCATTCTTGCGGTCGTTGGGGTTTCAATTTATTGTTTAGTGACGATGGATACGTCGTTTGCAGTTCTTAATCCGATTGCCAATAGTGTGGAGACGACGTTGCCAAACTGGTTTATTTCTGCAGTGAATTACGTGTCGTTTAATATTGCGGTAGGCGCTTCTATGTCATTAGTTATGGGCGGAGCAGAGAAGGATGAAAGAACTGCAGCACTTGGCGGGTTTGTCGGTGGTTTAGGATTAGGTATTTTAATTTTGCTTAGTCATTTAGCGATTTTCTCTCGAGTGGATGTCGTAGCAGATTCGGATTTGCCGATGCTAGCAATTATTAATGATATCTCTCCAATCCTTGCGACGATTATGGCGTTCGTTCTTTACGGAATGATTTTCAATACGGCAGTTAGCATGTTTTATGCATTTGGTGCACGGTTCATGAAGATTGGGACGAGAAGTTTCAAGACGTTTGTACTAATTACGTTAGTAACTGGCTTTGTGTTGAGCTTCTTTGGTTTCAAAAATCTAGTCGCTCATTTCTATCCGTTGATCGGTTATTTAGGATTATTGCTTTCAGGTATTTTAATTGTCACTTCGTTCAGATGGGCGAAGGTTAGACGATAATAAAAAGAATGCGGCACCCGTTGTAGGGAGCCGCATTCTTTTTTTATCTTATTAAGCGTGTTGTAATTCAAGTTCTTCTTTCGGTCCGAAGAATTCGAAGTGGATTTTATCTTCCGTGACGCCGATGTCATGTAATGCTGAGATGACGGCTTGCATGAATGGTGTCGGTCCACAGACATATATGTCGCTACCTTCCACGACATGTTTCGCTAAGAATTCACGGTTTATGAACCCATCGCCTTCTTCGGAATAAAGTACTTCGTATGTTGCATTCGCAAGTGATCCGGTCATGCTGCGCAAAACGTCATTGAACGCTTGGTGCTTGCGTGTGCGTGCTGAATGTAGGAATGCGACAGGACGTTCCGGGCTGTTGCTTGCAATCGTTTCGTACATCGCCATCATCGGTGTGATGCCGACGCCTCCGCTAATTAACGTGACAGGTGAACTGCTTTCGGTGTTCAAATAGAAATCGCCTGCCGGGGCGCTCACTTCAATCGTGTCGCCGATGTTCATATGTTGATAAAGATGGACGGAAGCTTTACCGTTTGGAGCAAATTCGTCTTCCCGTTTGACTGAAATTCGGAACGTGTCTTTTCCTGGAGCTTGGGACAAGCTGTATTGGCGATTTATCGTATATTGTTCTCCAGGAATGCGGAAGCGGATTGTAATGTATTGTCCAGGTTCATACGTAGGCAATTGCTCGTCGTCCGCCGGTTTTAAGTAGAACGATGTAATGACGTCGCTTTCAGTTACTTTATCGACGATAACGAACTCTTTGAACGTTCTCCAGCCACCATCAACTTCTGCAGCTTTGTCGTACATATCTTCCTCGATGCCAATAAATGCATCAGCAATAACTTCATAAGCTTCTCCCCATGCCTCAATAATTTCAGGAGTTGCTGCGTCACCGAGCACTTCCTTAATCGCGCCGAGTAGATGGTAGCCGACGATTGGATAATGTTCTTTTTCGACGCCTAAAGAACGGTGCTTATGGGCAATTTGGATAACCGCCGGGATGATGGCTCCTAAATTGTCGATATTTGCCGCAGCTGCGTAAACAGTATTCGCGAGTGCTGTTTGCTGCCGGCCTTTAGATTGGTTTGCGTGGTTGAAAATATTCAATAGCTCTGGATGAGCAGCAAACATATTTTTGTAAAAGACCGTCGTAATTGTTTTGCCGTGTTGTTCAAGAACTGGTGCTGTAGATTTTACGATATCGATTGTTTTTTGTGATAACATAATGTGCACAACCTTTCTTGTATTGTTACTTCCACTATAATCGATTCAATCTTTTAAAGGTATATTTAAAATACATCTTTGAGTTGATGTTCGATTTTAGACACAGTTTTTTCACGATAACGACATAATCGCTTATAATATAGAGTGAACGGCGGTGAAATTATGCGATTGACCTTGTATACAGACTTTTCTTTAAGAGTGTTAATGTATTTAAGCACGAAGGAAGTAGGAGAATTATCGACGATCCAAGAAATATCTGATCGATACGATATATCAAAAAACCATTTGACGAAAGTTGTCCATGAGCTAGGGAAGATGGACCTTGTTGAAACGGTACGCGGTCGTGGTGGTGGAATTCGCCTGAACGTAAAGCCCGAGGACATAAATGTCGGAGAGCTTGTACGGAAGACGGAGGATGATTTTTATCTTGTAGAATGTTTCAAGACGGATGGCAATCAATGCATCCTTTCGTCTGTATGCAGATTGAAAGGTGTGTTGCATGAAGCGCTCGCCGCATACTTCGCTGTGTTGGACAAGTACACGATTGCAGATTTAGTTGTGAACAAAGAGGAGCTTGCAGCAATTTTGTTAGACAAGCCTTTGTGATAAAATAAAAAGGAATATACCTGTAGGAGGATTATGATGGGGAAAGTATTAGTATTTGGACATAAAAACCCTGACACCGATTCAATAACGTCGGCGATCAGCTATGCTTATTTAAAACAACAGCTTGGAATGGATGCAGAAGCAGTGCGTCTCGGTTCCATTTCAGGTGAAACTGCATACGCACTTGAGCAATTTGGTTTCGAAGCTCCGCGGTTCATTGAAAAAGCAGCACCAGAAGCAAAGCAAGTTATTCTTGTTGACCATAATGAAAAGCAACAAAGCGTTGATGATCTCGATGATGTACAAGTCATCGAAGTTGTCGACCATCACCGAATTGCCAACTTCCAGACGGCAGATCCACTATATTACCGCGCTGAACCGGTTGGCTGTACGGCAACGATTTTGAAGAAGCTTTATAAGGAAAATGACGTTGAAATTCCAAAGAATATTGCAGGGCTTATGCTTTCTGCAATCATTTCTGATTCATTGCTATTCAAGTCGCCGACATTCACGGAAGAGGATCGCGTAGCTGCAGAACAATTGGCTGCGATTGCGGAAGTGGATGCACAAGCTTACGGGTTAGATATGCTGAAGGCGGGTGCTGATTTGAGCGGGAAATCGCTTGAGGAGCTCGTTTCGCTTGATGCGAAAGAATTTACAATCGGAGATTCGAAAATTGAAATTGCACAAGTGAATGCAATTGAAGTCAATGATGTGTTGAGCCGTCAGTCTGAGGTGGAAGTTCTATTGAACAGCATCATCGATGAAAAAGGACTAGATCTGTTCCTGTTCGTCGTAACCGACATTTTAAACAATGATTCGACAGTCATCGCACTAGGAAAATCTGCTGAACGCGCTTGTGCTGCATTCAACGTCGAATTGACAAACAATACGGGTGTTTTCAAAGGCGTCGTTTCAAGGAAAAAACAAATCGTGCCTGTTTTGACAGATGCGCTGAAATGATACGAATAAAGAAGCAGGGGTGTGTTGTAACCCTTCTGCTTCTTTTTCATTTATTATTCTAAATCCAACGGTTTCATCGCAGGGCCTTCGAGGACGGAGCCATCCTGTCTAAAACGGGATCCATGACACGGACAATCCCACGTCTGGTCGGCTTCATTCCACCGCGTTCTGCACCCCATATGCGTACAAATAGGGGAGTTCGTTCTTGAAATATGCCCGCCGGTGAATTCTCTTAGTACGAGTCCCGTATTCTTTAAAGCTTGGACAAGAAATGAGCCGAAACCAGTGCGGTCTGGTGCATAGAGTGAAGCAGCTTTGTTCTGCCGTCCGACGATTTGGTCGCTAATGATTCGAGCGCTAGCAATTGAATTGGACAGTCCCCATTTTCTAAATCCGGTGTTCAAATAGACATATGGCATACTTCTTGATATGCAACCTGCATACGGAATGAGGTCAGGCGTCTGTGGGTCTTGTGCGGACCAGCCGTATTTCATCGCGTCAAGCTGATAGACGTTTCGTAATTCGGAGGACAATGTTTCATAATGTACTTGTGTCTCCTTTTCCGTTCCGGCTTGATGCCCTTCGCCGGATAAGAGAAAATGAGTTTTCCCGTCAATGTAAGCTGTCCTTACCGAACGCTTCGGGTTATCAACCGAAATATATTGGCCAGTCAATGGCATATTTGCAGGTGCGGATACAATATACGACCGGTTGACAATCAATTTTAAAATTTGCAGCCCTCTTAACGCCTCAATTGGATAATGTGTGCATAGAACAAGTTCATTGAATTGAATTTCATGTCCTGAAGCCATGTAGAGCAATCGATTCTTTAAGTCCATCGTTCGTACATCCGATTTCTCGAAAATACGAGCACCCGCTTGAACGGCCAATTTTGCCAAATGCTGGCCGAACCGAACAGGATGGATTTGTGCTTCACCACTCAACGTCAACGTTGCTTCTGTTTTCAGAGGAAGCTCGCTATTTCTTCCTAACTCTCCTACTATGCCGAGATCATCATACGCCCTCTTTTCATCTTGAAGCAATTCAGTCCCATATTTAGTTTGTGAAAAAAGGATTGAATCGGCATTCCGTAGTTCATCTCCTTCAGTGATAGATTTTCCGAACAGGACAGCTTGCGCGTTCGCTTCATAATAAATTTTTGCATTGTCACGTCCGAACTGCTTAATTAAGTCTGTATAGACAATGTCATGCTGCGCAGTCAACTTGCCTGTTGAATTGCCTGTTGCACCGCGCAGAATTTCATCTTTTTCAAGTAGAATGACGTCTTTCCCTTCTTGAGCAAGAAAATAAGCGTTTGCAATTCCACTCAAGCCCCCACCAATAATGCAAACATCGCATGATAGATCTTTGTCTAGAGCGGGATAGGAATCTCGTCGATAAGCGGTCTGTAGCCATAGTGAATGATTCATGTTCAGCCCTCCGATAATATTGGATAAAAATAGTAGCAGGCATATTCATTGTTGCCATTTTGAATGAAATCTAAAATGAGAGAAGAAAGGTGGTCACGAATTATGAAAATTGAAGTGTGGTCAGATTATGTTTGTCCGTTTTGTTATATCGGGAAACGGAGATTGGAAGAAGCGTTGAAAGCTACAGGTTTAGAAGGCAATGCGGAAGTGGTGTTCAAAGCATTCCAATTGGACCCAAATACGCCGGTAGGAGAAGGGGGTTCAGTACCTGAAGGATTAGCGAAGAAATACGGTATTAGCTTAGATGAAGCGGAAAAGATGTTAGAGAATGTCGCATTGCAAGCTAAAACAGTCGGACTGAACTTCGATGTCAACAGTATGACAGGGGCGAATACATTTAACGCGCATCGACTGGCGAAGCTCGCTGAAGCTGAAGGGAAGGGGGATGTCGTATCGGAGCGCTTATTGAAAGGTCACTTCGTCAGTGGGGAAGCGGTCGATCATGAAAAAACATTACTCTCTATTGCTGAAGAAGCGGGAATTTCAAAAGAACGCGCTCAACAAATGCTTCATTCCGACGAGTTTTCCGATGACGTGAAAAACGATATCGCAGAAGCTGGACAAATCGGAGTCCGAGGCGTGCCATTCTTCGTCATTAACCGTAAATACGCCATTTCCGGAGCACAACCCGTCGAAGCATTTGCGGATGCGTTGAAAAAAGTAGCGGCAGAAGAAACAAAATAAACGAGAAAAAGACGGTCTAGCTTTTGTCGCTAGAACCGTCTTTTTCATTTTCCTTCGAGTATAAAACACCATACAACTCATCTTCCGTCGAAATATCCGCAAGCTTCACCTTCGATCGATACGCCGCCCGGACAAGCAAATGACCTGCCACCGGAGCAGTGAGAAAAACAAAAACGATACCGAGGAGCACACGTACACTTACAAACTGCTCGCGGAACAAAAAGTATAAAAACGTACCCGAAAGTGTTAGTAACACCGCAAGCGTCGAACTCTTCGTCGCAGCATGCGATCTTGTATACACATCCGGCAACCGAATAAGCCCGAACACACTAATGACACTCGCAATGCCACCTGTCAAAATTAGCAAAGCCCCTATGAATTCACCGATCTCGGTTACGCTCAACGATGACACCCCTTTCAATCGATTTCGAAAAGGCAATTGTTCCGATGAATGAAAGAATCCCTAATATCAAAATAACTTCCAAAAAGGCCTTCGTCTTCAACATGACCGAAACAACAGCAATCATCGCAATCAAGTTAACACCAATTACGTCAAGCGCAAGGACACGATCTGGCATGGACGGGCCAAGGATGATGCGGATGACGGCGATGGAGATCGTGATGGAAAAGAGGACGAGCGAAATCGTAATCATCGTTTCAATCATCGTGTCACCTCCATAATCGCTTTTTCAAAGTTCTTCAGTTGCTTAATCAAACCTGCCCGTGACTGCTCGACATCCATCGCATGGATGTAAAGCGTATTGCCTTCAGGCGACACTTCCATGACGACAGAACCTGGAGTCAACGTAAGAAGTAAGGACAGCATCGTCACTTCTACATCGCTTTTCAAAATCGTTTTATATGTAAAGATGCCTGGTTTAATATTCAATTTCGGGCTTAGAATTTGCTGCAACACGACAATGCTTGACTGCGTCAATTCCGAGATGAAAATGAAAAGTAATTTAATTGCTTTCACTAACCGGCGCAAATAAAATTGGGTGCCGAAAAAGCGGTGCATGAAAAATATAATTCCGATTCCGACAAGGAAACCGGCGAAGAACGTCGTGAATTTCAATTCATCTTCATCCATCAACGTCATCCATAAAAAGGCGATGAACAGATTCAATAACAACTGGGCTGGCATCATTCTCCACCTCAACTTTCCTCTTAACGATTTCCTTGTAGGACAGCTTCTATATAGATTTCCGGATTCATTAGCGTCCGTGCCGCATCACTAACATATGGAGCGAGTCCTTCAATGCCAATTCCGATTGCAACCGTCATAATTGCAAATAAAATACAAGGAACGAGCATCCCTTTTTTTAATGGAACGTCATCGTCCTCACTAATGATCGTCTCTCCCCAAAAACTGTTTAGGAAGATGCGCAACAGCGAATACAAGACGAAAATTCCGGACAAAAAGGCTACCGTCAACAGGAAGAATGAGCCTGCTTCAATGGCCCCCTGTCCAATGAACACCTTACCGATGAACCCGCTAAACGGTGGAATTCCCGCCAATGATAACATCGTGATGAAAAAGAGCCAACCGAGCGTTGGATAATTTCGGATCAAACCGCTCATCTCTTCGATCTTTGCTTTCCCTGTTAAATAAATCATCGTTCCCGCTAACAAAAACAGCAAAGCTTTAACAATCATATCGTGAAGTAAATAATAAATGGCTCCTTGAAATGCAACTTCTGAGAAAAGCGCGAGTCCTGCTAATATGAATCCGACGGCGATGACAACATTGTATGAAACGATTTTGCGAATGTCGCTATATGCAATGGCGCCGAAACTTCCACCAATCATCGTAACAATTGCCATTACACCTATCGCGGTATGTGTAATGCCCGGTTCATGATAAAAAATAAGCGTGAAGACGCGGAACAACGCGTAAATCCCGACCTTCGTAAGCAATGCTCCGAAGAGTGCTGCAATGACGGTTGGTGGCACGCTGTACGATCCAGGAAGCCAGAAATAAAGGAGTAGTCCCGCCTTCAAACTGAAGACGATTAAAAAGATAAGGCTAATTACTGTTAATAGTGGACCTTGCCCAACTTCTGCTATTCTGACTGATAAATGGGCCATATTTAACGTCCCAATCGTTCCGTATAAATACGCGATCCCCATTAAAAAGAACCATGACGATAAGACATTGATTGTGACATATTTAATTGATTCGATCAGTTGAACTTTCCTGCCTCCCATTGTAATGAGCACGTAAGAGGACAAAAGCATCACTTCGAAGCAAACGAATAAGTTGAACAAGTCTCCTGTAAGGAATGAGCCGTTAACGCCCGCTATGAGGAAGAAGACGAACGGGTAAAAAAACATATGCTCATACTGCTTTCCGATAGACGAAAAAGCGTAGAAAAGAAGAATTCCTGTAACAATCGAAGTCGTTACAACGAGCAACATGGAAAAGGAATCTGCGACAAATAATATGCCGTAAGGGGGAAGCCAACCTCCGAAATCGAGTCGTAAAATCCCATCCTGTTGAATACGTTCCAATATAATTAAACTAATGGCTGCAGTAGAACTAATGGATAAAATACTTAGAACACGTTGCGTTTTTACAAAATGGCGCAAAAAGATAAGAATGATTCCCGTTACTAAAGGAATTATCATTGGCATTACGATAATGTTATTCATCTTCAACCCCCCTTAATTGTTGGAGGTTATCCGTTCCGGTCTTTTTATATGTACGATACGCAAGTACGAGTAGAAATGCGGTAACGGCGAAGCTTATGACAATCGCTGTCAAAATCAGCGCCTGTGGCAATGCATCGGTGTAGCTTTCCGCATTCTCGCTGAGCAACGGAGCACTGCCTTTCTTCAAGCCTCCCATAGTCATCAATAGCAGATGTGCTGCGTGTGACAGGACGGCTGTCCCTAATATCACACGAATTAAATTCCGAGACAGCAGCAAATAGACAGCGATCATTACAAGAAATCCGACAAGTATTGTAATTAATGTTTCCATCTGCTACACATCCTCACTAATGGTTGAAATAATCGTCACGACTACACCGACGACCGTCAACGCAACTCCCGCTTCGAATACGATGACTGTCGACAGTTCGGTGTCTCCGAAAACGGGCAAGTTAAAATGGCCGAATGTATGTGTAAGGAACTCGCTGCCAAACAGAACCGAACCAATGCCTGTACCGACGGCAAGAAACGCTCCTAGAGCTGCTATTTTCTTAAAATCGAAAGGAATGCCTTTATGCACCGTTTCAATATCATGGACTAAGTAAAGCAAAACGAATGCGGAGGAGAGGACGAGACCACCGATGAAACCGCCGCCTGGATTATTATGGCCCGACAGAAACAGCTCCACGCCGAACGTCAATATGATGAATACGACAATTTTCGCCACTGTTTGTAAGATAACATCATTGATCTTCAAAATCCTGTCCCTCCTTTCGCGTTTTTAACTTAATAAGAGTGAACACACCAATTCCTGCGATGAATAGTACAACGACTTCAAGCATCGTATCGAACGCACGGAAATCTCCTAATATCGTATTAACAATATTTTTACCCCCGGCAAGTTCGTATGCATCTTCAAAGTAAACAGAAATCGACTCGAACAGTTTGTTTCCTTGCACGGCGAGGGCGAGAACGGTCACGATCGTTCCGACTGAAACAGCAATGAGCCCATTTACCGTTTTTGTTTTACGTGTTGAACGCTCCTTCTTCCAATCCGGAAGGAAATAGAAACAAAGAAGGAATAGGGCAGTCGTCACCGTTTCAACGACAGCTTGGGTTAATGCCAAATCGGGCGCTCGTAATACAACGAATAAAAAAGCAATCGAGTACCCTAGCACGCCATTTAACACGATTGCTGTCATTCGGGATTTTGCGAATAAGATTGAAATTCCTGCAATCGCCATAGCAAGCACGATTAAGTATTCGTTCATTGTGACTGGTGCATTATTCGAAAAATCGAACGAATAGGAGCCCGTATAAAAGATAGCTCCTCCAATTACAACGATAAAGAACGAAAAGATATAGACGAGATAGTCCTTCAAATAGCCTTTCATATAAAGGCGGGTAAAGAAATGAGAACCCTTTTCGAGCATTGTAAGATTGGCATTATAAGCAGCATCTAAATTCCAACTCAAAGGTGAAATCGTATAAATGCCACTCCAATAATGAAGGTATTTGTAAAGGATGACCCCAAGAGCGACAACACCAATCGTCATCATTAATGCCGGATTGAAACCATGCCAAATGGCGATTTGGGGCGTCAAACCTTTCATTCCTTCAAATGTAGGATAGATTGCTGTCATCGCAGGCCGCAGTAAGTAGTTTCCAATAATATTCGGGAAAAAGAAGATTCCGACGACGAGTGTTGCCAAAATGGAAGGTGCAATTAACATTCCGACGGATGCTTCAGTAATGGGCTTCTCAAGCCGATCCGGTTGAGCTTCCCCGAAAAACGTTTGGAAAACGATTATCATGCTGTAGACGAATGTGAGTACACTCGCGAGCCATGCGACAACGAGAAAGAGCGTTCCCAAAGTGCTCACTTCAAAAAGATTAAGATTACGAGCATTTACTAATGACTCAAAAAACATTTCCTTACTGAGGAAACCATTAAAAGGAGGTAATCCGGCCATTGAAAAGCTTCCAATTAAAGCGATGCTGAACGTTACCGGCATGAAAGACATGAGACCGCCTAATCTGCGTACGTCCCGTGTCCCGAGTTCATGGTCGACAATTCCGACCACCATGAAAAGTGCTCCTTTAAATGTAGAATGGTTAATGAGATGAAACAATGCTGCAAAAGCAGCTTGCGTATAGATGACGGAATTGACGCTATGTCCTTCATTAAGCGCAGCGGACCCAAAACCGAAAAGGCTCATAACTAAGCCGAGCTGACTAACTGTCGAATAAGCGAGTAATGCCTTAAGATCAGTTTGTTTCACGGCGTTAAATGAACCCCAGAACAACGTGAAAATCCCTACGCCGCTAACGACATAAAGCCAAAGCATTTCACCGCCGAAAATAGGAGTGAAACGTGCGACTAAATAAATACCGGCCTTTACCATCGTCGCAGAGTGCAAGTAAGCACTGACGGGTGTAGGTGCTTCCATCGCATCCGGTAACCAAATGTGAAACGGAAATTGTGCAGATTTTGTAAATGCACCAATTAAGACGAGTAACATGGCAAATAAGAAGAGAGGCTCGTCCGTATACTTGCCAATCGTTACCACTATCTCACGTACACTGTACGATCCTGTCATAGTATGTAACATAATGAAGCCCGCGAGCATCGCAATTCCGCCCGATACAGTAATGAGCATGGACTTTTGCGCCCCGTACCTCGACTTTTTTCGGTGGTACCAGAAGGCAATAAGTAGAAATGATGAAATACTCGTTAATTCCCAAAAGACATATAACACCATTAAGTTATCGGAAAAGACGACTCCGAGCATAGCGCCCATGAACAGTAAAAGGTAAACGTAAAAGCGCCCTAATGATTCCCGTTCGGATAAATAATAGATGGAATAAAGGATAACTAAAGTGCCGACTCCCGTAATGAGGAGCCCAAATATTAAACTAAGCCCATCAAGATACGTCGTAAAATGAATTCCAGCAGAGTCGATCCACCGGAATGTATGCGTAAACGTTTCACCTTTTGCTATAGAAGGGATAAAGCGTGCGAGCGTTGCAAAAAGTATGAATGGAACAAGCAAGACAAACCAACCAATTTCCCGGTTTTGAATCCTTTTATATAGAAAGGGAATGAAGATGGCTGCCAAAAAGGGGATGAATATAGATAATGTGATCGTCAACAACAGCAACCTCCTGAATAAAGGAATTTCTTATGTAAAATTCTTCTTAATTATCTGAGATGGGCTTGACTCACGACGGAACTGGGGACATAATAGGTAGCTACAGAACCCATTCGAAAAAGTTCATAGTTTGAATTATACACTAAACGGATTTTCATCGCACTTTAAGGCATTTACACCTTGTCAGCCAATTATCTTTTATGTATAATGTTGTGGTTTTCAAATGTAAAAGTAAGTTGCGATTAAGGCTGAACGAAAATAATTGTAAGAGGTGACTACGGTCATGGGCAAAGTAAAAGGTCGTATGGATGAAGCAATACTTGTTTGTGTCTACTACGGTCCAAATGGCGAACGTCTCATTAGACGTGGACATAAAATGGCATCCATTATCGACTGTCCACTGTATATTTTAACGATTGACCCATTGCCATTCGATGAATTTGACGCCGAAAAATCGGAGTATATTGATAGATGGAAAGAGCTTGCCGAAGAGCTCGATGTAGAAGATTTCATCGTTATGGATAATGAAAAACGGCCAGTTGCAAAAGTGATCAAAGAAGTAGCCCACAAACATAATATTACGCAAATTATTATTGGTCAAACTGCCCAAAGTAGATGGGAAGAGATCACAAAAGGGTCGTTCATGAACGTGTTATTACGGGAAATTACATTTGTCGATTTCCACGTCGTATCCGTTTCCCGTTCCATTAAAGACGAAATAGAAGGCATGTTCGAAAAAGGCGTCCGGGCTTATTTAGTCGAAGAAGGGGACGGCTTTCGCATAAGCTTCACCCTATCGAAAGAAGCGCGCTTTGAAGGCATCTTCTTTAAAGAAATAGGAACAGATTTTAATAACGGGATCTTTAAATTTATGAACAATCATAAAATGTGTCAAGTGCAGATTACGGATGACAAAGTCACCGAAGCAACGGAATTTATCTGCAAAAATGAACAGTGAAAACAACTGAACTTAAATATAAGCGGATGGCCGGGTAATGGTCATCCGCTTTTGGTTTTCGCTAGGTTATCGTCTAGACTCCACTGCACTGTGCTCGTAACGCTGCGCTTTTACTCGCAAAAGCCGTTCTTCGTAACGGCTTTCGCTTTTGTTTATTCTTCGCCAACAATCTTTACTTCCAACTCCAATTCGACGTCGAATTTCTTTTTCACTTCTGCCTTCACCATATTAATCGTTGCGATATAATCGGATGCAGTTGCTCCGTTTTTATTAATAATAAAACCAGCATGCTTTGTCGATACTTCTGCACCGCCATGGCCTTTCCCTTGCAGCCCGCAATCTTGAATTAATTTCCCAGCAAAATAGCCCGGTGGTCGTTTAAATACGCTGCCTGCCGAAGGATATTCGAGTGGTTGCTTCGATTCTCGCTGGAACGTTAAGTCCGCCACTTTCGCATCGATCGCTTCTTTATCGCCCTCCGCCAATTCGAAATCAGCGGATAAGACGTAATAGCCTTCAGACGTAATGATGCTCTTTCGATAGCCAAGCTCCAATTCGTCCTTCGATAGAACGAGGCGCTCACCTGATTTCGTCAAAACAGTGCACTGCACGATAACATCTTTAATTTCCCCGCCATAGGCACCCGCATTCATCGCCATCGCACCACCAATGGAGCCAGGAATTCCGCATGCAAATTCAAGCCCGGTTAATGATTGCTCCGCAGCCCGCCTTGAAACATCGATAATGAGTGCTCCAGCTTCCGCATGGACTTTAGTGCCGTCTACTTTAATCGTATCTAGTTTCGACAGATGGAGAACGATTCCACGTACACCGCCATCCCTGACGACCATATTCGACCCATTACCTAATAATAAAAGCGGAATTTCATTATCGTATGCATATCGTACCGTCGCTTCCGTCTCCTCGAGTGTCCCTGGAATGACGAGTATATCCGCAGCTCCGCCAAGTTTTGTCATCGTATATTTACATAATGGTTCATCTATCCGTAGTATGCCTTCTGTAATAATTCCGCGTAGTTCTTCAAACCACTGATGCTTCGACATCCACATCCAGTCCCTTCAAATTCTTATGCGTTAAACACCTTCACTTTTTGTTGAATCAAAAAGTAGGCTTCACTTTTATAAGTATGCTGGCAATCAGTTGTTTTGACAAGAATTTATAACTGAGTCAAATTGAATAGAAAATTTAGGTATTATTATCTTGACTTCGAGATAAAAAACCGTTAAGATTGAATTATATCTTGGAGTAAAGATATTTTCTTACATGTAGGCATAAGGTAAAGGGCAGTGAAAATGTTTAACGAAAAATTGAAAGGGTGGATGGAACATGACGACTTGGAAAGTTGACGCGTCACATACGAATGTTGGTTTTTCAGTAAAGCATATGATGGTTTCAAAGGTTAAGGGGAGCTTTGCAGGACTGGAAGGAACGATCGAAGGGAATCCTGAAGATTTGGCAAGTGCGAAAATCAATTTCACAATCGATGCAAACTCCATTAATACAAATAGCGAAGACCGTGACAATCATCTTCGTTCAGGTGATTTCTTCGATACGGAGAAATTCCCACATCTAACATTCGTTTCTACAGAAATCGTGAAAAAAGACGATGACGAGTACGATGTTACAGGAGATTTGACAATTAAGGACGTAACGAAGAAAGTGACGTTTGAAGCAGAATTCGAAGGCACAGGAACGAACCCATGGGGCGTACAAGTTGCTGCATTTGAAGTGAAGGGGAAAATCTCCCGTAAAGAGTACGGTTTAACATGGAACCAAGCGCTTGAAGCGGGCGGCGTACTCGTAGGCGATGACATCAAGATCTCAATCGACTTGCAAGCTAATCCAGCTTAATAATATATAGAACGGCACGCATGAGAGAATAATCATGCGTGCCGTTTTTGTTTGCAGATAATTCATGACCCCGCGCTCATAACCGCCGCCTCCGCGCTCAAAACTCAGCGTTTCGCGCTTATAACCGCCGCCTCTGCGCTCAAAACTCAGCGTTTCGCGCTTATAACCGCTGCCTCCGCGCTCAAAACTCAGTGTTTCGCGCTCATAATCGCCACTCCCGCGCTCATAAAACATTTTTCTCGACAAGCGGCCATCGTTCCACTGTCCGCCCAAGTCTTCCTGTTGTCGTTTGTGCATGCATTAATGATTGAAAAACTGCTTCTTCCGTCGCCTCGATGACCGCCTTGAAAAGTTCGTTCATTATCTTAGTGTCGTCGCGCAAAAGCGTATAGCTCACTGTATCTCCGCTTTCACTTGCATGTGGAATCGTATGTGCATTCGAAAAGGCGATGATAATGTCGCCGCTTCCGTTATGAATATGCGAGCCGGTACGGCCGAGGCCAATTGCAGCACGTTTTGCAAGCCGCTTCAATTGCCGGCTATCTACCGGGGCATCCGTTGCGACGATGATCATAACGGAGCCGTCCGGTTTTTCGCTTTGCATTTCTTTAGATGGTTTTAGCTTGTCCTTTGCGGTTTGCAACTGCATTCCATTTCGGGCAAGCCATTCGTCTATTAAGCATTCTTCCGCATCGCCGAAATTCGTCAATGTTAGCACACCAACTGTGAATGATTTCTCACTATGAGGGACAATCCTTGAGGAAGAACCAATTCCGCCTTTCCTACCGAAGCAGATCATCCCTTTCCCTGCACCGACATCACCTTGCTCGAATTCGCCACTTCTCGCATTACGGATTGCTTCAACGGCATGTTCCGGTCGGACTTTTAACGACCGCATTGCGTTCAAATAGCTGTCATTGCATTCGCCGACGACGATGTTCAATGAACTGGTCGAGTCGCCAATAGCGGTATTTTCATCAAGCATATGCCGTAATGTTCCTTCAAGCACCGCGCCGACGCTAAATGTATTTGTAAGCATAATCGGAGATTCGATAACACCGAGTTCCTCCACTTGAAGAAGGCCTGCTGATTTACCAAAACCGTTCAAGATGAAACTTGCTGCAGGCACTTTCTGTTCAAAGCTATTTCCTTCATGGGGCAAGATCGCAGTGACGCCCGTACAGGCACTTTCGACACCGGACTCTTCCTTTAATGTGACATGGCCAACCGCCACTCCCGGCACGTCCGTAATGGCATTCCACTTTCCTCTTTTCATAATCCACACTCCGTTTCACTTAATGTAACCACAATCCGCTCTGCATAATGCAACATAATCGGAATCATTAACTTCCATACTACTGTTTAACCCTCTTTATTTCAAAACGAATAAACATTCTAAATACTGTTTGTTTGTACTTGCATTCAGGATAGGGTAAACATATACTGAACTATAATCAAACGTTCATTTGAATGAGGTGTAATAATGAAGTTGAAAGATACATGTGAAGTGACAGTTGTCCATGAGGAAGTAGTTGTTAAAGTTCAGAAGGAACTTCCGAATGTTAGTGGTATGGTGCAAATATTTAAAGCGCTTGCTGATGAAACGAGATTGAAGATTGCTTATTCACTCACGTTGGAAGAGCAGATGTGCGTCTGTGATGTAGCGGCAGTGATCGGTGCATCAAATGCAACAGCTTCCCATCATCTACGTTATTTGCGGGAGCATCGCCTCGCAAAATCAGTACGGAAAGGCAAAATGGTCTATTACTCCCTAGCGGATAGTCATGTGTATGATCTTGTGAAAATCGCCTATGACCATGCAACGGAAAGAGAGGACAGTCCGGATGACAACTAAGACAGAATACAGACTAGAGAACTTATCATGTGCAAACTGTGCAATGAAATTCGAAAACAATGTGAAGAGCATTCCTTCCGTAACAGAAGCGACCGTCAATTTCGGAGCGTCGAAGCTCTCTTTCACGGGTGATGCGACAATAGAGGAGCTTCAAGCAGCAGGTGCATTCGACGGCATTCAAGTTGTGCCGTTGACAAAAAGAGATCCTGATCCGAAAATTCCGTTTTTCCGGCGAAAGGAAAACATCGTTACAATTCTGTCGCTCATTTTCGTCATAGCAGGTATGTTTTTCACGTATCGTGACGTCCCGCATCCGACCGTAGCAACCGTCCTTTTTGCAGTTGCTATTCTAATTGGCGGTACAGGCATGTTCATTACGGGCATTAAAAACCTCGTACGATTCGACTTCGATATGAAGACGTTAATGACGATTGCAATCATTGGCGCGGCGATTATCGGTGAATGGCAGGAAGCAGCAGTCGTCGTCTTTTTATTTGCAGTGAGTGAAGCGTTAGAAGCCTATTCTATGAACAAGGCGCGGCAATCGATCCGTCAGCTGATGGACATCGCACCAGCATCCGCACTCGTGAAACGGGATAGCGGAATAATAGAGTTGCCAACAGAAGACATTCGAGTCGGCGACATTCTTCTCGTAAAGCCAGGTCAGAAAATCGCGATGGATGGTATCGTCAAAAGTGGAAGATCGACCGTGAATCAGTCGGCGATTACGGGGGAATCGGTCCCCGTGCTGAAACAAGTAGAGGACGAAGTGTTTGCAGGAACGTTAAATGAAGAAGGCGCACTTGAAGTGACCGTGACAAAACTCGTCGGGGATACGACAATTGCTAAAATCATTCATCTTGTTGAGGATGCTCAAGCAGAAAAAGCGCCATCTCAAAAGTTTGTCGATCGGTTTGCAAAATATTACACACCGATTATAATTGGCATTGCCATTTTAGTTGCCATCGTCCCGCCTTTATTTGGAGGCGATTGGCATACGTGGGTTTACCAAGGACTTGCGGTACTTGTTGTCGGTTGTCCTTGCGCGCTCGTCGTTTCTACACCCGTCGCAATTGTGACAGCAATCGGGAATGCAGCTCGCCAAGGTGTTCTTATTAAAGGTGGCGTCTATCTTGAGGAGATGGGGCGCATTCGTGCAGTCGCTTTCGACAAGACGGGCACATTGACGAAAGGGTACCCTGAAGTGACCGATTTCATCGTTGAGAACGGAGAGAAAAGAACGATTTTGGAAGCGGTAGCTGCAGTTGAATCGATGTCTCAGCATCCGTTGGCACGGGCAATTGTTGATTATGCGGAAAACGAAGGAGCAGGTGTAGCGGACATCCAAAACTTCCAGTCTGTCACAGGGCGAGGGGCTCTTGGGGAAGTAGATGGAACGGTCGTCCATGTCGGAAGTATGAAGTGGACGTCCGAGCTTGCAGAAGTGCCCGCAGAAATGAAAAAGCGTGCCGAAGAGTTGCAACTAGACGGGAAATCCGTCATGGCAGTTCTCTTCAATCAAACATTTAAAGCACTCATTGCAGTTACGGACCCGTTACGGGAAGAGAGTGCTGACGTCTTGCGTAAATTGAAAGAAGTAGGCATCCGGCATACGGTTATGTTAACAGGAGATGACGAGCGGACGGCGGAAGCGATTGCGATGCAAGCAGGTGTAACGGATGTCCGTGCAGCACTCATGCCGGAAGACAAATTAACTGCGGTAAAAGGGTTAATTGGTAAATACGACCGAGTCGCGATGGTCGGTGACGGCATTAATGACGCACCAGCACTTGCTGCTTCTTCAATTGGAATTGCAATGGGCGGAGCCGGGACAGACGCTGCCCTTGAGACGGCGGATATCGCCTTAATGGCGGATGATCTCCGTCAATTGCCATATACGATAAAATTAAGCCGGAAAACGTTGCAGATTATTAAGGAAAATATTATGTTTGCAATAGGCTTAAAAATAGTAGCGCTGCTTTTAATCATCCCAGGATGGTTGACATTATGGATCGCCATTTTCGCAGATATGGGTGCGACATTGCTCGTCGTACTAAATTCATTGAGATTAATGCGAATTCATAAGTGAAATAGGTAGCTCGAACGGGGGAAATGGAATGAAATTACGTGAATGGACGATGGAAGAACAGGAACAACTCATTCATTTTTTGACGACGAATACATGGCCGTTTCATGGAAATGCGCATCCGGAGCGTGAACTCATTGAAAAGACGATTGAAGAGGGCGGATATGAATCGGATGAAGTGAAAACGTTCTGGGTGCAAAATGACGAAGATGAAATCGTAGGTATCGTAAAAATCTATGATTTACAGGATGAAATTCCACTTTTCGATTTACGGATTGCAGACCGTTACCGAGGATTAGGATATGGGCCAAAAGCGCTCCGCCTCATTACGGAATTCGTTTTCGGCATGCCTGAAGAAAAAATCCGGTTGGAAGGACATACGCGCCAAGATAATTTGGCGATGCGGAAGACGTTCGAACGCGTCGGATTTGTGAAAGAAGCCCACTTGCGCAGAGCGTGGTTTTCACCAAAAGAAAAATCTTATTATGACGCTGTCACGTACGGGATGACGCGTGAAGACTTTTTGGCGGGAACGACGACGCCTGTCATGTGGGAAGATGCGAGCTTTGGAGAAAAACCGAAAAAACGCATTCCGAATTTCCCTACAGAATTTGAATCAGAGCGACTCATGATCCGTATGCCGGAAGTAGAGGATGCGCTAGATGTATGGAATGCCGTCCGGAATTCACAGTCTGCTTTAAAAAAATGGATGCCATGGGCACAGATCGCACCGGAGCTGCATACGACAGAAGAAAATCTGCGTCAGGCGATTGCAGATTTCATTACACGAAAAGATTTACGGCTCCATATTTTTTTAAAGGAAACGGGCGAATTCGTCGGATCGACGGGACTCCATCGCATCGACTGGGCAGTTCCGAAGTTCGAAATCGGGTATTGGATTGACGTGAAATTCGAAGGACGAGGGCTTATGACTGAGGCGGTTGAACGATTGACTCGTTTCGCGTTCGAGGAGCTGAACGCCCGCAGAGTGGAAATTAGATGCGATGAGGAAAATGTGAAAAGCCGTGCTGTCGCTGAACGAGCAGGGTTTGAGCTTGAAGGGACATTGAAAAGCGATTCCCTTTCAGCGGATGGAAAGCAAGTGCGAAATACGTGTATTTACGCAACAATAAAATAAGAAAGGGTGCCGATGAGTGGCACCCTTTCGCTTGCGATGAAGGCGCATGTTAGTTATAGTGATCGCTTTCCGGTTAATAACTGGACGACAAATATGATTCCTGCGATAACTAGCAGTAGGTGGATAAGTCCGCCTCCGACTCTCATAACAAATCCGAGCAGCCAGAATGCGATGAGTGCGACGATAAAAATCGAAAGTATTTTACCCATTTTTTTCACTCCTTAGTGGTATAGTGAATGTACCCGAAAGTTGGAAACTGTAAACTGCCTTGTTTGCATAGTTCATCATTGAAAGGGCAGGGAATGTACATACTGGAGGTGGAACGATTGGCAACACCAAGTATGGAGGATTATATTGAACAGATTTATTTGCAGCTCGAGG
Source organism: Sporosarcina sp. UB5 (assembly GCF_050859005.1). GTDB lineage: Bacteria > Bacillota > Bacilli > Bacillales_A > Planococcaceae > Sporosarcina. The sequence continues at coordinate 709,487 of NZ_CP125984.1, read as the reverse complement.
CGAGAGGAGAGGCTCGCGTCTCCGATGTAGCAGATGCGCTCTCGGTCTTACCGTCCTCGGTGACGAAAATGGCGCAGCGGCTTGACCGTGAAGGATATGTCGTCTACGAGCGCTATAGAGGGCTAGAGCTTACAGAAAAAGGACTCAAATTCGGTAAAAAACTCGTCAGAAGACATGATCTTCTCGAGGAATTTCTCCGGATCATCGGTGTCGAAGAGAAAAACATTTACAACGATGTTGAAGGGATTGAGCACCACTTGAGCTGGAATGCGATGGACCGAATTACGGACCTCGTAGAAGCGATGAAAGAAGACGAAGAGTTCGTGCGAAAACTAACAGAACGGCAAAGCTTCTAAACGGAAGAGGTAGATACCAAATGACAGAACACAAACCAGGTTTTATTGCAAAGTTGACCGTAATTGGTCAGGAAGGATCCAGATGGATTTTAGATGGCGGCGAACATGAACAGGGAATTCTGATCAATGCATCGGAATTCGATACCCCGATCAAAGAAGGGGATGACGTAGAAGTCTTCCTTTATATGAATAGGCGCGGGGAATTGACAGCAACAGCCCATATCCCGAATATGACGTGCGAATCATTCGGTTGGGGGCGCGTCATTCGAATTGATGAAAAGGAAGGCGCTTATGTAGATATCGGTTCATCGTTCGAAGTGCTTGTAAATAGAGCGGACTTACCGCGTCTAAAAGAATTATGGCCGAAGACGGACGATGAGCTGTTCATGACGCTGCGGACTGATTTAGGTGGCAATATTTTCGGACGACTCGCAACGGAGGAGAGAGTGCTGGAATTGATCGCGGATGCACCTGAGACGACTTTCAATAAAAATTTGAAAGCGCGGGCATACCGTCTATTACCAGTAGGGTCATTCTTTTTGAGCAGCCCGGAACTTTACCGGATTTTCGTCCATCATTCTGAGCGAGAGCAAGAGCCGCGTCTAGGTGAAGAAGTGGATATTCGGATTATTGACGTGCGCGATGACGGCACGTTGAACGGCTCTTTGTTGCCAAGGAAAGAGGAGCGCCTCGGTGATGACGCGGAAACTGTGTACCGCTATCTTACAGATGTAGGTGGCAAAATGCCGTTTTCGGATAAATCGACCCCTGATGAGATTAGCGAAATGTTCGGCATGAGCAAGGGTGCATTCAAACGGGCACTTGGCAAGCTGATGAAAGAAGGGAAAGTTTCGCAAAGTGAAGGTTGGACGACTTTGAAATAATAGCTGGAACTTTTTCCATTACACGTCGTACTACTTCATAGTACAGGAGGGGAAACTTATGAAAAAATTATTAATGGTGGCGAGCGCATTGTTGCTCATTATCGGGTGCTTACTTCCGACGAATGCGCAAGCTGATACGGCCATTGATGAAAAACTAGGTGTGCCCATTGTTGTGTTAGGAGCGAACTTGACGGACGCGGAGAAGGAAAGCGTTATAAAGAGCTTGAAAGTTGAAGAGACTGCCGAAGTCGACAAAATTACAGTCGATGGAAAAGATCTAGTGAAATATATTAAAGACGGCAATGCCCAGGCGAGAATGTATTCCTCCGCCAAAATTACGAGGCAGGAAAAAGGGAAAGGTCTCGTCATCAATATCGTCACGCCCGCCAATATTACGCAAGTAACAAACGAGATGTATGCAACGGCGATGATGACTGCTGGAATTGAGGACGCAATCGTTGAAGTAGCGGCGCCGAAGCCAGTAACAGGGCACTCCGCATTGGTAGGCATTTACAAGGCGTATGAAGTGTCGGGGGAAACACTCGATACAGAACGGACGGATGTCGCCAATGACGAGCTAAACTTGGCAACGAAGTTTGCGAAAGACTCCGGCATCGACCAAGACAAAGTGGCGGAGCTGCTAACGGAAATAAAGAAAGCAATTGCTGATAACAACCCTGTGACGAGGGAAGAAGTCGAGAAAATTGTAAATGACCAATTGAAGAAGCTAAATATCGAGCTGAGTGAGGCGGACCGGCAATTGCTAATCGACTTGATGGATCGGATCCGGAAATTGGACATCGATTTCGGAAAGCTATCCGAACAATTATCCGATATGGCGACGACCATTCGAGAGAAATTTGGTCAACTCGAACCTGGATTTTGGGATAAAGTTATCCAGTTCTTTGAAAATCTTTTTGAATCAATCAAGTCATGGTTTAAGTAATACAACCGTGCATTTTCTAGAACATTGATAAAGGAGAAGATTACATGGAGTTTGAATTTGTCGAGCTTGGCGGAGACGCATTCGCGTTCCGGTATGAAAAGGACGGAAAGATGTTAGCCGAAATCACATGGACGCTTCTCGCGGATGTTATGGTTATGGACCATACGTATGTATCGGAAGACTTGCGTGGGCAAGGAGTAGCAAAAAAATTGCTCGACCGCGCTGCTGAATATGCCCGTGAAAAGGAATACAAGATGGAAGCGGTATGTTCGTATATCGTCACTGCGTTTAATCGATATAAAGAATATGATGACATTAAAGCATAACCAAAAGCCTCTGGCGAAATAAAAACAGCGCAATAAAGGCAATCCTTCGATAATCAAAGGATTGCCTTTTATTTATCCTGAAAATGGATTGAAACTTATTGTTTTCTCTCTCGTATACTTGTTATGATAGAAAAAATGTTGAAGGAAAGGGTGCTTCACTTGAATCGAACAGCGGAAAAAGTATTATCGATCATTGCTGTTATTCTAACTGCAATCGGAGTTATTTTTGGTTTCATTGGAATGGCTTTCATAAATTTCGTGAGAAACGATCCTACGGCGATGCAGGAAATAGAAATGGAATTGATGGCTGATCCAGCGATGACGGAAGTTGAGATGGACGCCATGTTTGCGTTTTTCAATTTACTCGGAGGTTTTATTTGGTTTATCATTTTCGCGATGATCATTGGGGTAGTGTTGAACATTGTCGGTATCGTCAATATTTGGAAGAACAAAAACGCGAAACTTGCAGGAATTATGTTCATTATTGCGGGAGTATTTAGTGGAATATTATCATTACCATCGATTCTGCTCTATATCGCGGCAATTCTTTGTTTTACGAAAAAGCCACCAGTAGAAGATAATATCCAAATGGATTCATCATATGCGGGCGACGGAATGAGACCGTTGTAAACGAAAAAGACGCTTTCCCATTAGACGGGAAAGCGTCTTATCCATTAATAAGCGAGTACCGGTTTATGAATATAGTAAACATACTGAGCTGTTTCAACGGGGTATCCTTCAAAATGTTCTTCGAATACTTCCAGCAATTTAAATCCTTGTTTTTCATAAAAAGCCCGTCCAACTTCGTTCCGGCTATCTACGTAAACGAAGAGCTGTTTCGCATTTTGAAGCATGCTAATCGTATACTCAAATAGTTTTTTGCCGTAGCCTGCATGCTGATAGGACGGCAGAATATACATGGCAGTCAATTCAGAATCGCCATCTTCATCTTCCCTCGTAAAATTAAGAAAGCCTATCGGGGTCCCTTGCTTGCATTCGGCAATAAGCATATGCGTCTTTTCCATCCGTTTCATCATCATTGCGTCGGAATAGGAACGATTGATAAATGCTGTCTGGATGTTTTCAGGAATGATTCCCTTGTATGTATCATTCCACGTAATGTGGGCGATGTGTTGTATATAGCTAATATCATCGGTAGTCATCGGTCTAATCATGACGAATCACCTCCGCAATCCTTTTTTTCGTCTAGCTCCGGGCGCCAGAGGCTCGGGGTCATAATTATTGCTCCCAACGCTTCGCTTTTGCTCGCAAAAGCCGTTCTACGTGACGGCTTTGCCTGTCGCCTCTAGGCAGGCGCCCTCCGCTTTTGTTTTATCATAACAAAAAGTGGAGCAATAAACTATGCTTGTCATCATATTGAAATATAAAAATTTAAATTATCTAAAGAGTATGCCAAATAGGTTAGGAGTAATTGAATTATTTGAAATGAATTGTTTGATATGAGATGCTACTTACAATGAAAAGTAGCGGATGCTAATCATGCATCTTGCTGAATGGAAGTTTTCAAAAAGAAGATAAGGGTATACTGCAAGTATAATACTTTTACTAGTAATGGAGGAATGGTAGGTATGGCACGTAAACGCGGAAATGGATTACTTCTTGCTACGTTAGCTGCAGGTGCATACGCATATTTCAGCAAAAAGGAAAACCGTGACAAGGCAATTGTTGCGGTAAACAATATGAAAACGAAAGTCGATTCCTTTATCCAATCGCAAAAATTGAACCGTTCCGATGATACGAAATCGGGTCATTCGGATCCATACGACTTGCAGGATAATAAAATGGTAAGTGAAGGCGCACAAACAAGCGTCCATTATTACAACCAAGAAGTGGAAGACACGTCCGAAGAGGCGAAAGTAGACGGTCTTTACAATAAAAAAGAAAATCCAAGCCAAGCCCCTCAAAATCATTAACAAAACACGCTTCCAATACGGAGGCGTTTTTTTGACCAATTTTCAATAAATGTATGTAAATGACGAACATTGATTGTAATTGCATAGTGAATTGATGTATACTTTTCAGTAGTTTGAAATAGTGAAGGTGAATATATTGAAAAAGAAAATTGGTTTATTCACGATATTGATGACCGCTGCAGTTTTCCTCAGTGGTTGTTCCGGAGTCCAGAACAAAGAAGGGACGTTCTATAATATTTTCGTTAAGCCGATGGAGTGGCTTCTTCATTACCTCGGAGATTCCTTTAATGGGAGCTATGGCTTAGCAATTGTTCTTATTACGGTTGCTATTCGGTTAGTGCTTATGCCGCTTATGTTGAAAAACTATAAGTCGCAGCAAGAAATGAAAATTAAAATGGATGCCCTCCGTCCGGAAATGGAAGATATTCAAAAACGTCTCAAAGAGGCGAAAGAAAAGCAAGATAAGGAAGAGCAGACGAAGCTTCAACAGGAAATGATGGGCTTGTATTCAAAGCACGGCGTTAACCCGTTGAATATGGGATGTCTTCCGTTAATCATCCAGATGCCAATTATTATGGGACTTTACTTTGCGATTTTGTACGCTCCTACGGATGTAAGGGAGCACCAATTCCTTTGGTTTAAATTGGGTGAACCGGATATATTCATGATGCTTGTTGCGGGTGCAGTTTACTTTGTCCAAGCACGTGTATCGTTGTGGACGATGCCAGAGCAGCAAAAGCAGCAGATGAAGTTGTTCATATACATGTCGCCGATTATGATTATGTTCATTTCATTCACGGTGATGGCCGCACTTCCACTCTATTGGGCGGTCGGTGGTCTTCTGCTCATTTTCCAAACATACTTGGGCCGTAAGTTCTACTATAAAGAGGCGGAAGCAACTCCGGTAGAAGCAGAAGCGATTCCTGAGACGGAAACGAAGCCGAAGCCGAAGACGAAGACGAAGAAAAAGAAAGATTGAACAAAGGCATTTCTGTGGCTGGAGAGCAATCTCCAGCCTTTTTTGGAGGGAATTAACGTGAATCAGAAGAAAATAGGCGTCATCGGTATTGTTTTGCTCGGGATTGTGACGTTGTTTTTCGTCGTTAGAGGGCAGTTGGATTTGGCGGTGTTGACAATGATGGCGCTCTTTACGTTGACGAACGCTTCAAGGGCGAAATCATTCAAGGAACAAGGATTTGACAAAGCGTCTAAGTTGATGCGCTATTTATCAATCCTATTTGCTGTATCGTTTGTCGTCGTGCTGCTGCTTATTGTCATGTGAATTGTTATTTGTTTCGGGTAGTTCCGTTGATTGTAGCGATAGGCGGCGACTCCAGCGAACGCCGTAACGAAGAACGGCGTTTGCGAGTAAAAGCGTAGCGTTACGAGCAATGTTTTCTTCGACCCTAAGGGAGCAGGATGCCTTAATTTCTGCAAAGGGCGCAGAAATACGGCAAATCGAACCCTTTGCTGTTCGATTGGCTCACCGCTCGCCCGCGGAAAGCGTCCGCCTGTAGCGAAAATCAACATATAATAAAAAAATGTTCTCCGCGGACGGAGAACATATACATATTAATAAGCTAATCGCTTACGTGTTGCGAGTACAATGAAGATGGATGGGATGGAACAGATTGTCATCCCTAGAAATGCAGTTCCCGGTGAGATTTCATATAAGAATCCGGCTGGAAACGTTAGGATAGCGGTACTTAAACTCATTGCGAATGCGGCATAAAATCCTTGAGCCGCAGCAATGTGCGAATTTGGAAGCTTTACTGAAATGTATTGAATGAACGCGTAATGGGCAATTCCAAACGATGCGGCATGCAAAGCTTGCGTCGCGATAAAAACAAACGCGGTCGGGAATAAGAAGATGAGCCCCCATCGTATTGTCGATCCGATTGCAGCAATGAGGAACATCGTTGAAATCCGCATATTCACTAATAGACGGTCCGCTTTTGTGAAAAAGAGAATTTCAAATATGACTGCGACATTCAAAATAATTCCGATGTAAAATCCGTTCACATTCAAATCATCAAGGAAGATGAAGCCGTAATTGTAATAAGATGCATGCGCGCCTTGTAAAAGTACGGCAAGCAACATGACAACCGGAAATCCTTTTGTTCCAAATAACGTCTTTAACCCGGTATGCCGATTGAGCGGATCTTTCCTATCCGGTATACTTTGCAAAACTGCCGGGGCGGGACGGGAGTAAAAAATGAAAGCAATTGCGAGCCCTGCAATCATCATATACAGAATGGCTTGTTCATTCCAAACCGCAGTCGCGGCGCCAACGAGCAAGAGTGCAACCGTATATCCAATCGAGCCGAACGAACGGCTTTTACCGTAGTGAACACGCTCCTTTTGCATAAGGACGGAGGCTCCACTCTCGACAGCTGGCAAGATGATCGGATAAACCGCGCTAAACAAAATTGTAATGACGAACAATGCACTGTAAGGTGATTCAGGAATGTAGAGGACAGCAAGTAGCAAAGAGAGCAACGTCATCCATTTCATGACACGTACATAAGATGTTCTTGCAGTCAAATAAGGAAAGACGAGAAACGTTGAAAACGACCGGACAACCATTCCGGCGCCCATGATGATGCTAGCGTCTTTCACGGACAACCCCTTTTCAATTGTCAACCAACCTGTCCAATAAGGGAGAAAGACACCCCACGTAAAGAAAAAAGTCAAAAAGCTTATCGAGAGCCAACGTTGATTATTCATAAGTAATCCTCACAATCATTCATTTACACATTTGAAAATAAATGATAGCATACATGGACTGGAAAGAACATCGTCATATAGCGATTCGTATACTAGCTAGAGATACTTAGAGTAGAAGGAAGGCCAACAAAAGATGAATCGGAAACGAACATATACAACTCGGAAGAAATCCAGCAAACGATTGACAATCACATTAGTTCTGACGAGTTTAATCATGTCAGTAATCGTCATTTGGATTGGCATGCATGACTGGGATGTAACAAAAGCATGGAGGCAAGTCGGTATCGGCGAAACGGAAGCTCCGCCTGTAGAAGAGCAAGAAGTTGAGATGACTGACGTGGACGAGCCTAGATTAGAAGAGGAAGAACTAGTACAAGATCCTCCTGCGAAGATGGATGAGGCGGAAACGGACGAGCCGGAGAAAAATGACGTTCCTGCAAAGCCCGAGCCTAAAAACGAGGAGACGTCGAAAGTGACGACGAAACCGCCGACGAGCTCTACGAATAGCGGTTATATCGAAGGCCAGGAGCTTCCGGAAGAACCGACATATGTAAACGGAATCCTCATTGCAAATAAAAGATATCCATTGCCAAGTACATATGCTCCAGGCGAAAGTGCAGAAGCAAGGGAAGCATTTGAAGAGATGGTGGCCGAGGCAAAACTATCTGGCATCAATTTGACTGCCTTCAGTACATATCGCTCGTTTGAATACCAAACGTCGCTCTACAAACGGTACGTCGACAGGGATGGGGTGGAAGCGGCAGACCGATACAGTGCGCGTCCAGGCTATTCCGAACACCAAACGGGACTCGCGTTTGACATCGGGGAAGTGAACTACGAGAAACATTGGGCGTCTTCCTCGTTCGGAGCTACTGAGGCCGGGAAATGGGTAGCTGCAAATGCGTACCGCTACGGCTTTATCCTCCGATATCCGAAAGGGAAGGAAAGCATAACCGGCTACATGCACGAATCATGGCATTTTCGTTATGTCGGAAGAGAAATTGCTGAAGAGATCTTTAAACAAAATGTGACGCTAGAAGAATACCTTGGTTTGAATTGAAAAATCCTCCTTCATCCTGAATAAATGGATGAAGGAGAATTTTTTTTTCTTAAAGTAGTGGTGACAGTAATCTTGAAACGGATTCTTTAATTTTAATCCATCGTGTTCGTGCCACATACATTTCATATGTGAGCTCCGTCGATAATTGCATATCCTGCTCGAAAAGTTCGGCGAGCTCGTGGGACTTCTCGCGGTCGTAAATGAATGCGTTCACTTCGAAATTGAGTTTAAAGCTCCGTACGTCGATGTTCGCCGTTCCGACGGTAGACAATTCATCATCGACGACAATCTGCTTCGAATGAATAAATCCATTTTCGTAAATATACACTTTCGCGCCCGCCTTCAATAGCTTTCCGACATTCGAATACGTAGCCCAGTACACAAACATATGGTCCGGCTTATTCGGTATCATAATGCGAACGTCCACACCTGATAAACATGCGATGCGCAAAGCATCGAGGAAGCTGACATCCGGAATAAAGTACGGTGTCTGGATATAAATATATTCCTTCGCCAAGAAGATCATCTTCAAATAACCGTCTTTAATCTGCTCCCACTCTGCATCCGGACCGCTCGAAACGATTTGCAAACCGACCGATCCTTTTCGTGGAATAGCAGGGAAGTAACGCTCCGCGTATTCAATATCTTCCATCTCAATCGCTTGGTTCCAGTCGAGAATGAATCTCGTCTGAAGTGGATGGAGCGCACTGCCTTCGATACGTAAGTGCGTGTCGCGCCAGTAGCCGAATCGTTTATTTAATCCTAAATATTCGTCACCGACATTAAAGCCTCCGACATAGCCGATACGCCCGTCGATAACGACGATTTTACGGTGATTCCGATAGTTAAGGCGGGGGTTAATGAGAGGGAGGATTGCCGGAAAGAACGCTGCCACTTCTCCTCCACAATCAATCAGTTCCTTTAAATGCTTGACTCGTAGCCCTCGTGAGCCAATATCATCAAACAGGACGCGCACTTTCACGCCTTGCTTTGCTTTTTTAATAAGAACGTTCAGAATGCGGGTGCCTAATGCGTCTAACCGTAAAATATAATATTGAAAATGGATATGGTCTTTGGCGTTTTCAAGGTCTTTTATCAAGGCATCAAATTTTGCGACGCCATCATTAAACACTTGTACGTCATTATCTTGAGTTAAAACGGCGTGGTTATTGCGTAGGTGTAGATAAATCATATCTTTGTAATGCGCGGTATCATTTAGTCTGAAGTCGAACGTCCCTTTTTCGATCGATTCAATTTGGTAATTAATTAATGTCTCGATGCCGATGCGATTTTTCCCCTCCCACCTAAACAGGTGTTTTCTCCGTAATTGTCTTCCGAATAATAAATAGATAATAAAGCCGACTAAAGGTACGAAGAATAGGACAAGAATCCATGCCCACGTTGCTGTAGGATCTCTTCTTTCGAGGAAAATTAGTGCAATCGCAAGGAAAATGTTCAATATGAAAATGGACGTTAACGTAATTGTAATCAAACTGGCCATATAAGTCCCCCTTTAATGACTGCTCACTATTAGTATACCGAAAACTTTCCAAAAAAGAAGGAAAGTTCATCCACAAAGGGGATGCTGTCATGTAACGATGCGCTTTTCGTTCAAAAATAGTTATAAAATCTATTAATCCTACTTGACTGATATGAATTAAGGGTATATAGTTTTTTTATAGTATTTCATACTTTCCTGAAGGAGGAAAAGAAATGGATAATTTATTGCTAATTGTAAATATAATCGCTTTTTTGTTTTTGATAGGACTTCTCTATACTATGCATCGAAAAAACGTTTCGTTTTCTAAAAGGGTATTCACCGGTCTTGGACTAGGAATCCTTTTCGGTTTCATTTTGAATTTCGCTTACGGAGCTGACTCTGCGATCCTTGCGAAATCGGTTAGTTGGTTTAACATCGTAGGGACAGGATACGTTAAGCTTCTTCAAATGATTGTCGTTCCGCTCGTTTTCATATCGATTTTAGGTGCGTTCACGAAAGTAACAATCGGTAAAAACTTCGGAAAGATGGCGGGGATGATTTTAGGGATCCTCGTCGGTACGACTGCAATTGCTGCAGCAATCGGTATTTCGGCGTCATTGCTGTTCGGATTGGACGCCTCTGAAATTGTCCAAGGTGAGGCTGAAACTGCACGAGGCGTCTCCATCGAAGAGCGTTCTGCAAATGTAGCTGGCAAAGCATTGCCAGATCAAATACTCGACTTATTGCCTGCGAATCCGTTTCTAGATTTCACGGGAGCGCGTCCAACATCGACAATCGGTGTCGTCATCTTCGCAGCGTTTCTCGGCTTTGCCTATTTGGCATTGACGCGACGGGATGAAGAGAATGCGAACTTAGTGAAGAGAGGGATTGATGCTCTTTATTCACTCATAATGGGTGTCGTGCGGATTGTATTGCGTTTGACGCCTTACGGAATTTTAGCAATCATCGCAAGAACTGTTGCAACATCTGACTTTGCGGCAATCTTTAGCTTAGGTAAATTTGTCCTTGCTTCATATGTTGCGTTGCTTGTCATGTACCTCGTCCATTTGATCATCATTACGGTTTCTGGGTTGAATCCAATTACGTATGTGAAAAAGACGGCGGAAGCTTTGCTGTTCGCATTCTCGTCAAGGTCGAGTGCAGGTACTTTACCACTTAACATCAAAACACAAACCGATCGACTCGGCGTTCCGGACGGAGTTGCAAACTTTGCAGGTTCTTTCGGATTGTCTATCGGGCAGAATGGCTGTGCAGGTGTATATCCAGCGATGCTTGCTGTTATGATTGCGCCGACTGTTGGTCAAAATCCATTAGAGCCGACATTTTTAATTACGTTAATTGCAATCGTTGCGATTAGTTCATTCGGAGTTGCTGGAGTCGGTGGGGGAGCTACGTTTGCGGCAATTCTCGTTCTATCTGCCTTGAATCTTCCGGTCGCATTGGCTGGTTTACTAATTTCGGTTGAGCCACTAATCGACATGGGTCGGACGGCGTTGAATGTGAGTGGTTCGATGACTGCGGGTGTAACAACTGCTCGGATTAACGGCGAGTTAGATAAGGATGTTTATAACGATTCAATGGAGCATCAGTCAATCGAAGGTGCTTGATGAAAAAATGCCGGAGAAGCATGTACGCTTCTCCGGCATTTTTATTTGTTACGAGGGCTTCGCGTCCAAAGCAGGTCGTCCCGCGTCCAAAGCGGCTGGCTTCGCGTCCAAAGTAGGCCGTCCTGCGTCCAAAGCGGCTTGCTTCGCGTCCAAAGCAGGTTGTCCCGCGTCCAAAGTAGGCCGTCCCACGTCCAAAGCGGCTGGCTTCGCGTCCAAAGTAGGCCGTCCCGCGTCCAATGCAGCCGGCTCCGCGCCCAAAGCGAGTGGCTCCGCGCTCAAAGCGAGTGGCTCCGCGCTCAAAGCGGGAGGTTCCGCGCTCAAAGCGGATGGCTCCGCGCTCAAAGCAAGCGCATCCGCGCCCAAAGGAAGCTGCTACTGCCCGGCCAAGGAACCTCTATTTCATTCCGTAGATTGCATTAATCGAATTTCCCCCGCATCCGATACGAGTTCATAATAGTAATTTCCATACCCGGCCAGCTTTATAGGGGTTTTTGAATCGAGTTGTACTTTAGTATTCGAATTAGGAGATGTAAGTAAGGCGATTTCCAGTAATAAATCCTCTGTAGAATCCACATCTACTTGGAACAATTCAAACACCATCGATTCTCCTTTTTTAATTATGGAGCCGTCTGCATTTATGCCACCTTGCGTACCTTTCAACACTCCGTCCTGATACCAGCTGATCTCCATTCCGTATATCGCTGCATTCGTATTGTTCGTAATATGCAATAGTACGGAATTAGGGGCAGTTGTTTGTTGAGGTGAATTGTTGGAGCAAGCCGCCAATAAAATCGCCAGAAGGGATACAATAGCCAATACCAATTTATTTTTCATTAACTCCCTCCCCTCGATATGTTTTACACATTAAAACGAAAATACGTGTCACGAGCTGCCTAAGTCATTAACTATGAATTGATTCATACGTTTTCATAATGAAGTCCTTGTAAGGCGTGTGTGGCATGTTGGAAATGTTTTTCACCGCTATGTCAATTGAACGGTACGCTTCTGCTTCTTCTCCTAAAGCCCGATGGCAAAGTGCCGCATACGCATCTTTTTCGTAGAAGATCGATAAATCTAATGGGTGATGAACATAGTCCGCGATAGTCACTTGCTTGAAGCAGGATAGTGCTTCTTTGTAATCCCCTATGCCATATAGTGCTTTGCCTCTCTCCAGGAAGGTATAAGGAGTGTAGGTTTTGCTAGGATCATGTTCTTCATGATACTCATTCAAACTATCCAATGCTTCTTGATACGCTTTCTTGTAAGAAGTCATATAATGGATTTTTGCATACTTAGTAAATAGAATTGCTTCTTCATCATCGGCAAATTCCCCGTAAAGCAAAAGTTTACGTTCATAATATTCCATGGACTTTTCGTCTTCAGTCATCACCGCGTACGACATAGCTAATCGATATAAATAATCGATGCGATAGAAAACTTGCTTCTCCTTTGAAAACTCAATCCCTTCATTCATTACCCGCTTAGCTTCTTCCGCATTGCCTACCGCGTAGTGAAGGACTGCCTCCAAATAATCGAAATCGAGACGGGTGAGGGGGTCGATAAACCCATTCCGCGCCTCGGTTTCAGCACGCTCCTTCAACAGAATAGCAAGCGCATCATCGTAATGATGTTCGGAGAATTCCACAATTGACCGGAAAAGACCTACCGACGCAAAACGGCGGGTAATATTCATTTGATCGTAAATGTCTGCGGCTTTATTTAAAAGTTCTTGCCAGCCATCCTTCTTTTCGTAGTAAAGGGTACGGCTATAAATATCCAAGAGCCTAGCCGCTTCATATCCTTGTGTCAACTTCTCCACATACGGTTCGATTAAAGAGAGGATTTGTTCATGTTCATCCGTAAGTTGATCAAGGCCGATACTGAACAGTTGTTCAGCGGTTTTTAACACATCCTGCAATTCCTGCCGGTTTGTCTCCTCCAACAGTTCTGACATTTCAACACCCAGCCGTTCCGCAATATACGATAAGCTTTCCATCGATGGATTCGCTTTATTGTTTTCAATTAAGCTGAGCATTCCCTTTGTCAGCTGGTCTCCTGCTAATGCTTCCAATGTCATTTTCCGTTGTTTGCGCAACGACCTGATCCGTTCGCCTAACGTATTCATAGGAACACTCCTTTCATCATGTAGCATATAGTTTAATTATATTAAACTTTGGCTTGTAATGAAAGAGATTACGTGCTATTATTTGTTTAATTAAATTAAACTCACTGAATGGAGTGACTATTTTGAGTGAAGCAATAAAGTTAAAAAGAGCTACTTATCATCTGTGGACGTTCACGATCAGTAAGCTTATTGCATCGTTCGGGGCTCAAGTGTATGCGTTTGCCGTAAGTTTTTATATTTTGCAAATGACAGGGTCCGCGGCAAGCTTTGCGACGAATTTGATATGCAGCATTTTACCTCGGACTCTTGTTGCGCCATTTGCGGGTTATGTGGCGGATCGATATTCGCGAAAGGCGATAGTTATTACAGCGCAAATTGCTACGACCATTGCTATTGGGGGGCTTCTCACTGTTAGTTTGACTTCGGGCATCTCACTCGTTGCGATTTACATTACGACAGCAATATTGGCTGTCACTTCCACGTTTTCGGGGGTGACATTCAGTTCATCAATAACAGGACTTGTTGATGAAGCCCGAATTCAAAAGGCGATGTCCCTTAATCAAATGTCGATTTCATTTGCAGCGATTGGGAGTCCGGCAATTGCGGGCGTGTTATATGGAACCGTCACAATGCCGGTGTTCCTAATAATGTACATGTCAGCTTCGACGCTTGCGGTACTTCTTGAATCGACGATGAATTTCAAGCTATTCGCAAAAAGAAAAGAAGTTATAGAAGGAGAGCCGAAAGAGTCGATGGTGCAAAGTATGAAAGCGGGACTTTCCTATTTGAAATTGCAACCGGTCGTTATGGCGATCATCTGGGTCTCGTTATTCATCAACTTCTTATTTGGTGCGTTTATGGTCGGCTATTCATTCATCCTTATCGAAAAAATGAAAATGGCACCAGAGCATTTCGGCTTCACAGAAGGGGTATTCGCAGTAGGGATGCTGCTTATGTCGATATACTTATCCGTCCGGAAGGAAATTAAATTTCCGTTATTAGTAGGGAAAAGAGGCATTATCGGAATGTCTTTGATCATGAGTGGAGTTGCCATGCCGCTTATCGTTGCCATGCCGTATTCTTGGATGGTTGCCTATTATGCAACGCTTATGTTCGGGTTTGGATTGACACAAATTATCGTCAATACTCCGATGATGGTCATGATGCAAAAGATGATTGACGATGATTACAAAGGACGCGTCTTTTCTATTCTCGAAACGATGGCAATGGCACTTATGCCGTTAGGGATGGTGTTATACGGGTACCTGTATGATGTGTTACCAGCGCATTGGATTCTGATTGTTTCTAGTCTGTTATTAATTGGAGTTGTCCTCGTGTTAGCAAGGCCGTCTGTTGTACGTATGGCACATCCGGAGCTTGGAGAGAGAAAAGCTATGAAAGCGAAAACCGTATCAGAATTATAAAAAGAGGGGTGTAGAATTGGAGCAGATTTTTAAAGAAATTGTTCAAATCATGCAAAACGACTATGCAGGTTGGAAAGATAAGCAAGGATGTGATAGACCGGATCATTTTCTTGAAATGATTAAAGGGAATGATCAGCTGTCGAATAAGGAATTCAAGGAAATTGTTGAAGAGTATTTGCTCGATTTTAACGATCAACATATTCATTTCATTATGGAAAATACGGTAAATGAAAAGCCGAAAAATCGCGGTTTCAAGGTGCGCCGTTACGAAGACCGGCTGTACGTCACTGAAGTGGATTCAGAAGAGCGGCTCAAACCCGGAATGAGTATCGTCTCATTAGGTGGGAAAAGCATCCCTGAATTGAGGGAGTTGTACCACAGACGATTAAATGAAAACCATCCTGAGCGGGAAAATTGGGCGCCGATTCTAATGCTTTATCCAGACGGTGAAGTGGAGGATGGGAACGGGAAACGGGAAATCACATTCGGCTTATATGATAAAAAGCCTTATGTCCCTACGTACTCCGTGGAGAAAAAGCAAGACGCGGTTGTCATAACAATGACCGATTTTGCAAATCCCGACGCCATCGTGAAGATGGTTGAGGAGAATAAAAAGCTGCTTGAAACGACGGATAAGTGGATTATCGATGTGCGTGTGAATTATGGGGGGAGCGATTCGAGTTACTATCCGCTAATTCCTTATTTAATGCCTGAAGAGGGTGTTGATCTCGCAGGTTCCGGAGAAAAGATGCTTATAAATTGCACGGAAGCTAGCGCTGATCGTATTTTGCCTGAGCTGAAGGAGGCGCTTGAAGGGACGGAAGATGAGCAGGCGCGTCAAGTATTGTCTGTTTTCAAGCGTGAGTGGGAGCGTAACCGGGGGAAAGGATTTGTGGAATTCGATTTTGGCGATATGGTTAGCAGTACATTTGTAAAGGGGACGAAACATCCATCGCAAGTAATCGTGTTGACGGATGTCTATTGTGGTAGTTCGGGAGATTCGTTCGTGGAACTTGTGAAGAAGTCTAACAAAGTGACGGTTGTTGGTAGGGCGACGATGGGGCTAAACGATTACGCGAATTTGATTAGCATGAAGTGGGAGGAAGGGTTTGAATTAATGTATCCGTCTTCGTGCCTTTCCCGGATCGACAAAGGGCAGGGTATGACAGGCGTCGGCATTACGCCACATATCCATATCCCTTGGAAGCCTGAGCATATTGAGGAAGACGTGGATGTAAAGAAGGCTTTTGAACTCTTGTCGAGAAATAGTGAAGTGACGAGCTGATGCAAAGGAAGGTATTTTAGTAGTTTCTTCGTCATGATTAGGTACTTTGCATGTCAAATGAAACTATATTCATAAAGACTCGTATATCTATATGTATAGTTATTAGAAAAATAGGAAGTGGGGGAAAGTTATGTTAAACAAGGCGCTTATTGAAGATGTGTTGCAAGCTGCACTTGAGACGGGTGGCGATTTCTCGGAAGTGTTTGTGGAAGATCGGTACACGAATCATATGCTTCTTCAAAATTCTCGGTTGGAGAAAAATTTGTCCGGACGTGATTTTGGGGTAGGGATTAGGGTGTTTCACGGGTTGCAAAGCGTTTACGCGTATACGAATGATTCCTCGCGAGAAGGGCTTTTGAAAGCTGCCCGTACTGCTGCGAAAGCGATTCAAGGGAAGCGGGATCATCAAACGACAATCATTCCACTCATGAAAGAATCGGTAACATCACTTCATCCGATAAAAATCATGCCGAATGAAGCAGGAAAAGACCGGAAGCTTGCTGTCATGCGAAATGCGAATGATATTATGAAAAACTATGACCCGGAAATCGTTCAAGCAATCATCAACTTAATCGATGAAGAGCAAAATGTGCTCATTGCCAATTCAGAAGGGAAATTTGTGGAGGATCAGCGAGTAAGAAGCCGGATGTCAATGGTATCCATCGCTTCAGACGGGGTGGATATGCAGACTGGCTCTTATGGTCCCGGCGCGTATCAAGGTTTTGAGTTTATTGAAAACCTCGATCTCAATCATTATGCAAAGGAATCTGCCCGGATTGCTAAAACGATGCTCCATGCAGATCCTGCCCCGAGCGGAAAATTCCCAGTCATCATTGACAATGAATTTGGCGGCGTCATTTTCCACGAAGCTTGCGGCCATAGCCTTGAAGCATCATCAGTGGCGAAAAACGCTTCTGTTTTTGCAAATAAAGTAGGAGAAAAAGTAGCGTCAGATCTCGTTACATACATTGACGATGGGACGCTTGAAAACGAGTGGGGCTCACTCAATATCGACGATGAAGGTGAAAAGTCCCGCAAAAATGTGCTCATTGAAGACGGTATTTTGAAAGGCTACATGATTGATAAATTAAACGGCAGACGGATGGGGATGGAGTCTACGGGCTCGAGCCGCAGGCAATCCTACAGATTTGCCCCAACATCCCGGATGACGAATACGTATATTGCTCCTGGAAAATCCACACCTGAAGAGATCATCGCAGACACGGAATATGGCATTTATGCGAAATATATGGGAGGCGGATCAGTCAATCCTGGAACGGGAGATTTCAACTTTGCCGTCAATGAGGCGTACTTGGTCAGGAATGGCAAGATTGAGAAGCCTATCCGCGGTGCGACGTTGATTGGGAACGGAGCGAAAACAATCCTGAATATTGATCGGGTCGGCAATAATTTAGGTCATGGTGCAGGAATGTGCGGCGCGTCAAGTGGCAGCTTGCCAGTGAATGTCGGACAGCCGATGGTACGTGTGAGTGAAATCACGGTCGGCGGAAAGGAGGTATAAAAATGAATATCGAGCAATTGAAGCAGCAACTGTTTGCTGAAGGGGAGAAATTAGAGTTTACCAATCTGGAGCTTTATTACGAGAATAAAGAAAGTCTTACAATTGGATTGTATGAAGGAGAAGTGGATAAATACGATTTTTCCGAAGTGCAAGGAGCGTCTGTAAGAGGATTGTATAATGGGAAAACGGGTTACGCCTATACAGAAAAATTCGATGAGGATTCGGTTTCATTCTTGCTGAAAAACGCAGTGGAAAATGCGGAGTTGATTGAAAACGAACCGGAAGAGTTATTCACAGAAAAAGCGGAGTATGAAGAAATCCAGTTTTACAGTCCGGAATTGGGCACGGTTAAACCGGAAGATATGATTCAATTCTTGCAGGCAGTCGAGAAGAAAATCTTATCGTATGATCCGCGAGTAACGAAGGTCGCTACATCCCAAATGCGGTACGAGAAATGGGAAAAGGGTCTTTTCCATGATAAAGGGTTAGAGCTTAAGGAAGCGAATAACTTTTTACTATTTTACGTTTCGATTCTCGTTCAGGAAAATGACGAATTGAAATCTGGATTTGTTTTTAGAATCACTAAAGTTTTTGATGAGCTTGATGCGGACGTGATCGCAAAAGAGGTCGTAGAACAGGGGTTAAGCAAGTTGGGGGAAAGAAATTATCCAAATAAAAAATACCCTGTCGTATTGAAAAATGAGGCAGCAGCTTCTCTTTTGTCAACATTCACATCCTCATTCTCGGCCCAGGCCGTACAGGATAACCGATCCCGCTTGAAAGGAAAGTTGGGCGAGAAGATTGCGGCAGATCATGTGAATCTAATTGATAACCCGTTTCTTCCAGCAGGGATTCAAAGTACGACATTTGATTCGGAAGGGGTTCCGACGCGAAAGCTTAACATTGTCGAAAAAGGGAACTTACAAACCTACTTCCACAACTTGAAAACAGCGAAAAAAGATGGTGTAGAGACGACAGGACATGCATATCGCAGGTCTTATCAAGGTTCCGTCGAAGTGAGCCCGTCCAATTTTTATATTGAACCTGCCAATCAAACGTATGAGCAGCTTTACGCGGGGCTTGAGGAAGGCATCATCATTACCAGTTTAGCTGGGTTGCACTCTGGAGCGGATCCGATTTCAGGCGACTTTTCCTTGGCGGCTGATGGATATTATGTAAAAGATGGCAAAATTGCAGGGCCGACGAAGCAGATGACCGTAGCCGGGAACTTCTTTGAAGTGCTTCAGGACATTGAAGATATCGGAGAAGACTTAGTATTTTCACCAATGAGTTTTAACGGATATATTGGTTCACCATCCTTGAAGATTAAGGGCTTGGCCATTACGGTTGATTAATAGTAGATAATGAAATAAGAAAGGGCACAGCATATTCAATATGTTGTGCCCTTTATGTTATTTAGTTGGTTCGCAATGTCTTCGTAGATTTGCGATATGTGAAGATGAAGATGATCGAAATGACCGCAAGTGCTGCGGAAATATAGTAGATCTCGCCAGTCATCTTCGTAAACAGCCATGTGAATAATAACGGTCCGATGATACGTCCCAAATTGTCCATCGAATACGTCATGCCGGCAGCCGTCCCATACATCCCGCCGGATTCCTTCGAAGTTAAGGAAACGAGGACTGTTCGCGAAAGTGCGTTACCTGCCGTGAAGATGGCAAGCGCTACGCCCGCCCAGAAAAGGCTACCCGTGAACGGAATTAATAGAAGGCCGATTGCGGTAATGATTTGGCCGCCTAAAATCCATTTCGTTTCCGCCCCATTTTTCACCCGACGGACGACACCGCCTTGAATGGCTGCATCGACAAACCCGCTCGCCATGAATAAATAGCCAATCTGCTTTGGCGTAATCTCAATGGCTGAGATCTGGAACAATTGGAATGTCGATTCGATCCCTGCAAGTATTAACGTTACCATGAAGGAAAGTAAGAACAGGTTTCGAATTCGGTATTGCCAAAGTGTCGCACCGCCTTTCGGAAGAAGCGCCCGTTTATTCGCCTCGCCAAGACGCTCCGGCTCTTTCAATATAACTCCTGCATAGATTAGAAGAAGTAGTGTCAATATGCCAGACGCGATAAATGGAGTTTGCAAGCTAATGTCGCCGAGAACTCCACCGATTGCTGGGCCGAAAATGAACCCGAGCCCAATCGACATGCCTAGCAAGCCCATATATTTATTTCGATTTTCCTCCGTTGTCATATCCCCAACAAACCCAGTAACTGCCGTGTACAATGCCCCCGAAAAAATTCCGCCGACGACGCGAGATAGGTATAGCATCGTTAGGTTATGTATAAAAAAGGAGAACAGGAAAAAGCTTAAGCTGAAGCCGATTAAGCCAACCAATATTAACTTCTTCCGCCCAACCCGGTCGGACAACGTACCCCATAGCGGAGCAGTGAAGAATGACGCGAGTGAATAAACCGTTAGCAATCCACCAACGTGAATTTCAGAAAGCTCCTGCTGCACGATTACTTCCGGCAAAACGGGAATAATAATGCCGAATCCGAGATAGACGAAAAATTGAACAGACATTAAGAGTAAAATGGATTTTTTCATGTATGTACCCGCTTTCAATAAACATCGATACTACCATATTACTCTGTACGCCATATTCAGACAAAGGAAATGGTTAATTGAAGCCTCTTCATCCCCTAGAAATATAAACTTTCCCCCTTCATGTATAAAGCATTTACAAAAGGCGAACAATTTGTAACAGAATTGAAAGATTTAAAATTGGACAGGAGTGGTATGATGTGTATAGAAGAAAATTGGAATGAATTTCATTCTAATGATGAAACTTTCGAATCTGAAGATACGTCTATAGAACATAGAAAGGTCGAGGTGGAAAAGATGGCGAAAGAAAAAGTTGATTTGAAAAAAATCATCTCCAACTTGGCGAAGTTGGGTGTTTCGGCAACAGCAACGAAATCCCGAATGGAAATGCTGAAAGCCCTCGCGCCACCTGCAAATGACCCGCAAATACAGTCATAATGAAAACCTCCCGCAAACGTTTATGCGGGAGGTTTTTTTATGCGTTTTTGGAACGCGTTATGCGTGAGTAAACTAATTTATGAGCATTTCCAGCGTTTTATGCGTTGATTAACAAATTTATGCGTGCTTGCAACCGTTTATGCGTGAATTAATCATTTTATGCGTTTTTGGATCTAGTTAGTTCATTCATCATCGTCGTCAGAACTAAACATATACGTCCGATGATGGAACTTCATGCTGAAGACGAGGCCGATGGCGAGCATGTTGCCCATTAATGAGCTACCGCCGTAGCTAATGAATGGCAATGGGATGCCTGTTATCGGTAGCAGTTGGATCGTCATGCCGATATTTTCGAACACGTGGAATGTGATCATGGCGATAATTCCTGCGCAAATGTACGTGCTGAATGGATCTTTTAATTCGAGCGTGATTTTCGTCATATGATAGATCAGGAAGAAGTAGAGGCAAATGACGAGGCTTGCGCCAATAAAACCCCAGTCTTCCCCGATGGTGCTGAAAATGAAATCGGTATGGCTTTCCGCGACATACACTTCTCGTCCTTTGAACCCTTTCCCGAAAATTTCCCCTGAACCGATGGCGTTCAACGATGTAATAAGATGCCGCCCTTCATTCGACGCGTACGAATATGGATCGAGCCATGAATAAATCCGTTCAAGTTGATACGGCTTGACACCGAGACTCGCCAAGAAATCTTGCGCGTACAAGGCCATCCAAAGAAGTGTTCCTCCCAAGGCGGCGGTCCCGGCAAAAATCGGAAGGATGATCCGCCACGTGATGCCCGCCACGATGACCAATGCAGCAGTGATGGCGATAAAAACAAGCCCAGTGCCAAGGTCCGGCTGCAACATGATGAATAGGAATGGAACGATGAAAACTGCAAAGATTTTACCTAGCAGCAGGAAGTCTGTCTGCAACGTCTTTTCCAAATAGCGCTCATGGTGCTTCGTAATTGTACGCGCCATGCCGATGATGAAAAACGTCTTCATGAATTCTGCTGGCTGGATGCTCCCGATTCCGGGTATATGGAACCAGCTTTTCGCACCGTTTCTGCGGGCGACAAGTTCCAAGCTATCAGGCAAAATGAATAGCATTACCAAAATGAATATACCGCCGCCATAAATGATCCAGGCAGCTTTCTTGTATTGCTCCGGCTCCAAATACATCGTGACAGCGATAATAATTGCTCCAACGACATACCATTGAATTTGCGACGGAATGAAGTTTATACTATATTGTCCTGTCGTCTGAGCGGATGCGATGGCGATAATGCTGATCACAAAAAATAGAAGCAGGATAAATGCTAATGGCCAATCAAATCGATCTACTGGTTTTTTATCTATGTTCATGTAACTCACCTTATTAGTTAGTTGGTTGGATTGGCATGGAAACCACATACTATTATAACGGAAAACAGAGTGTTTGTACGGACTTTAATAGAAGTCAATTATCAAACTACTCGTTCACCTTGCATACATATACAGTAAAAGAATCTTTCAATCTATAGTATAGCGTATGGAGTGCGTATATTCATGTCCTTCTAAGTGACGTCCAACTGAATAGGAAGTTGCCCATAAGAAAAAGGTTCTTCTGGATCATGCTATTTTTTCAACGGGTGGATCGATTCGTGGTAAACTAAAGGAACGAAATCTAACGGTAAGCGAGGGAGATTGATGAAGAAAAAACTGGGTTTAGTGTATGGCGGAAAATCCGCGGAGCACGAAGTATCCCTATCGACTGCAACGGCAGTAACGAATGCGATCGACTTCGATAAATATGAAGTGATTCCTGTCTATATAACATATGAAGGCGAATGGAGGAAAGGGGAGCCACTCGTCGCACCTGTAGACTCAATTGAAAAATTGCGACTGGAACGTGATGGCGGAAAGCCTGATAGCATCCATGATTTTCTGAATGGAAATGGAACGCCTGACATCGTCCTGCCGCTGTTGCACGGAACGAACGGAGAAGACGGAACGGTGCAAGGCCTGTTCGAAGTGATGAATATTCCTTATGCAGGAAATGGTGTACTTTCATCATCCGCAGGGATGGATAAAGTCGTTATGAAACAGCTTTTCGCCCAAGCCGGGCTAGAGCAAGTTCCTTATGTCCACTTCATTCGGACTCAATGGAAAAAGGATCAGGAGTATTGGGTAGAGACAATGGAGAAGGAATTGACTTTTCCGATGTTCGTGAAGCCTGCGAACTTAGGCTCAAGCGTCGGCATTAGCAAAGCGACAGATCGTGAAAGCTTAATTGCTGCGGTTGAATTTGCGTTGAAATTCGACCGGAAAATTATCGTCGAGCAAGGGGTCACAGCGCGTGAAGTTGAAGTCGGCATCCTTGGGAATGACGAGCCTGCGTGCTCCGTCCTCGGGGAGATTAAACCGGTGGCGGCATTTTATGATTACGAAGCGAAATACCAAGATGGCAATACGGAATTGCTCATCCCAGCGCCAGTGACGAGTGATGTAGAGACGACATTAAAAGATATGGCAATCCGTGCATTTAAAGTGCTCGATTGTGCTGGGTTAGTACGTGCCGACTTCTTTGTGACAGCTCAAGATGAAGTACTCATTAATGAAATTAACACGATGCCGGGCTTCACGCCGACGAGCATGTTCCCATTGCTTTGGCAACATGCAGGCGTATCGTACCCGGAATTGATTGACAAATTGATAGAACTTGCACTCGAACGGCATGAAGAAAAGAAAAAGATACAATATACAATGGATTGAGCGTGATGGATTGTGAAACGTTTATTGACTGAATTGGCAAGTTGGCTGCAGGCAGAAGGACAACGAATGGATAATGTACTCGTAAGCGGGGTGTCAATTGATACACGTACGTTAAAAGAAGGCGATTTATTCATTCCGTTTCGTGGGGAACATGTAAATGGTCACCAATACGTCCAGCAAGCGATTGAGAAAGGGGCGGCGGCAGCTCTTTGGATGAAAGATGAACCGGATGCGCCTACGGATATCCCACTTATTTTCGTCGAGGACCCGGAACTTGCGCTACAGCAACTTGCACGCGCGTATCGGGAAGAGTTAGCATGCAAATTTATCGGCATTACGGGCTCGAACGGTAAGACATCGACGAAGGATTTAATTGCAAGCGTCCTTTCGCCGTATTTCAACGTCCAAAAGACGGAAGGTAATTATAATAATGAACTCGGGTTGCCGTTAACAATTCTTTCATTGGATGAACGTACGGAAGTCGCCGTCCTTGAAATGGGGATGAGTGGTTTCGGCGAAATTTCCTTTTTGTCGAACCTTGCGAAACCGCATTACGCAGTCATTACGAATATCGGGGAAGCGCATATGCAAGATCTCGGTTCCCGTGAAGGAATTGCAAAAGCGAAATTTGAAATTATCGATGGACTTCAAGGAGACGGCACTCTCTTTTATGATGGCGACGAACCGTTATTGCATACGTTAGTTTCGGCGCGAGCTGAGCTAAAGGCAATTTCTTTCGGACACGGCGAAAATGCGGAGCTTTCTCTTGTATCCACGGAATCGGGCGATGAAGGAAGCCGCTATTCCGTCGAAGGAATTATCAATGGAAACTTTACAATTCCTGTTTTCGGCGCGCACCAAGTGAAAAACTCACTTGCTGCGATTTTAATTGCCCACGAACTCGGTCTTAGCAACGAACAGATTAACGCTGCACTTCGTCAGTCAAAGCTAACGGATATGAGAATGCAGCCGATCGTTGCAACGAACGGCGCGCTTTTCATTAATGACGCGTACAATGCAGCGCCAACATCGATGCGGGCTGCACTTTCATTCTTACAGGAAACGAAGCTTCGGCCCGAAAAATGGGCTGTTTTGGGCGATATGCTCGAACTTGGCGAAAATGAACGGCATTACCATGAATCAATTGCCGAGCAACTTGGCACTATAAGCTTAAACGGAATACTTTTATTTGGCCCGCGAATGAAATGGCTGTATGAAGAGCTTCGAAATAATGGGAATGAAACAAAAGTCATCTGGTCGGAAAACGACTATAATCCGTTAATTGCCGAACTTCTTTCTTCTGTTGACGAAAACGCAATCGTCCTGTTAAAAGGATCGAGGGGAATGGCGCTCGAAAAGATCATCGATGGCGTGTTACGAGCATGAAAACCGGTGTACTGTTCCTCCATGGCTTTACCGGAGGGATGTTTGAAATCCGTCCTTTCATTCAATATATCGAGGAGAGGACGGACTGGATTACTTCCGTTCCGATATTGCCGGGGCATGACTTTCCGATCGATTTACGCAATGTGTCGGCGGAATCGTGGATGATGGAAGCGGAACTTGCCCTCAACCGCCTAAGGAAGGAGGCAGACCGCATCATCGTCGTCGGTTTTTCGATGGGAGGCATCATTGCATTGTACTTGGCTTTACGGTACAAAATCGAGAAGCTCGTCCTGCTTAGCGCCGCAGCGAAGTACATTAGTCCGCGCTATCTACTTGAAGACATAGCCATTCTGCTTTCGGAACCCGTCACAAAAGCCTTTCCGCCGAATACGTTCTATCATTTGTACGACTATAAACTACGGCATACGCCTCTCCATGCCGCAAAGGAATTTGTACGTGTCGTTAAGATGGTGGAGCCCTATTACGGAAAGATTACGACACCGGTTTGCGTTGTGCAAGGGAAGAGAGACGGCATCGTTCCGTTTTCTGCGGGAGAGCATTTATTGCGCTCACTCGGCTCTGCCCAAAAGCAGCTCGTCGTATCAGAAAACGGCAAGCATCATATTTGCTACAGCGACGATTGTCATGATTGGTTCTCGAAAGTGTATGAATTCATGAAGACGGATTCGTGAATTCTGATTATTTCTTTTAAATCGGATTGATTGCGGATGAATGGCAAGCGTGATAAACTACTATGAGTATTGGATACATTTACACGAGACTCTTCCGGTGGTGAAGAGTACTTTTTTTTGAATAAAACGGTTTTGCGGCGCTCGGGATACGTTCCCGGAGCAAAACCTGTTCGGCAAAGACCAGCTTTCCTTTTCACTATTGCCTCTGAAATTCATGAAGTTCAACCCTTTGAACTTTTGCCCACTCCAGAGAATACAAAATATCGGAAACGTTCCCATAGAAGTTTAAGGCTCGAATTTGCCGTGCTTTCATTTGCAAATGTAACCAATTGCTAAATGAAGAAACTAAAGGAGATTGAGAAGTTTGACGAAATTTTCAGAACTTAATATTAGCGAATCCACACAAAACGCTCTACTGCGCATGGGATTTGAAGAAGCAACACCGATCCAGGAAGGCACGATTAGATTCGGCATGGAAGGCCGCGATGTAATTGGTCAGGCACAGACAGGTACGGGTAAGACTGCGGCGTTCGGAATTCCAGCTATTGAAAAAGTGGACGTGAACAACCCTGCGGTACAAGCTTTGATCATTGCGCCGACACGTGAATTGGCGATTCAAGTGTCCGAAGAGATCTATAAAATCGGATACGGAAAACGCGCACGTGTGTTAACTGTATATGGCGGCCAGGAAATCGGGCGGCAAATTCGAGCATTGCGTAACAATCCACAAATTGTTGTCGGAACTCCGGGACGTATTCTAGACCATATTAACCGTAAAACGTTGAAATTGAACAATGTACAAACGCTTGTCCTAGACGAAGCGGATGAAATGCTTAACATGGGCTTCATCGAAGATATCAACACGATTTTGGCAAGTGTGCCCGATGAGCGCCAAACACTTCTATTCTCGGCTACAATGCCTCCTGCAATCCGTAAAATTGCTGAGACATTCATGAAAGAGCCTGAAGTTGTAAAAATCAAGTCGAAAGAAATGACTGTTGAAAACATCGACCAATTTTTCGTCAAAGCGCAGGAAAGAGAGAAGTTCGACGTTCTTTCACGTCTGTTGAACGTTCACCAGCCTGAGCTTGCTATCGTCTTCGGACGTACGAAGCGCCGTGTTGACGAGTTATCCCATGCATTGAGCATCCGCGGCTACTTGGCGGAAGGGATTCATGGCGACTTGACGCAAGCGAAACGGATGTCCGTTCTTCGTCAATTCAAAGAAAATAAAATCGATGTACTTGTTGCAACAGACGTAGCTGCACGTGGATTGGATATTTCAGGTGTTACACACGTTTACAACTTCGATATTCCACAAGATCCTGAAAGCTATGTACACCGTATCGGACGTACAGGTCGTGCAGGTAAAAGCGGTATGGCGGTTACATTCGTCACTCCGCGTGAAATGGGGTACCTCCGTACAGTCGAGGAAACGACGAAGAAGCGGATGACACCACTTGAACCACCAACGGAAGATGAGGCATTGATCGGTCAGCAACGTCTTGCGATGGAGCAGCTATCGGAAATCGTTGAGAAAAACGAACTGAATGATTATAAAGCACTTGCATCTGAGCTTCTTGAGAAATATGAAGCGAAGGACATTGTAGCAGCTGCCATCAGATCGTTGACGAAAGAACCAGATGATACACCTGTCAAAATCACAGAAGAGCGCCCATTACCTAACCGTAAAACGGGCTCCCGTGATCGTGGCGGCTTCAAAGGAAGCCGTGGCGGCGGTCGTTCTCATGGCGGCGGACGCGGTTATGGCGGAGGCGGCGGTTCTCGTCGTGGAAGTCGTGACGGCGGCGGACGTAGAGACCGTTCAAGAGGTAGATCGGAAAGAACTGAAAGATAATATTCACCCCGGAGATGAAACTTCATCCCCGGGGTTTTTATTTACTTCACCCTTCGCTTTTGTTTACAAAACGAAACATTTCTAATGGTAGAACGTATACAATGAAAGGACAGAGAGAGGTGTGATGGAAATGAGAACTCAACCGGCAAACAGAATTTCGAAAAGAGGCTTAAAAGTATGGCGGTTATATGGGTGGATTCAAACGATTATTCTCGCGTTGGTGGCGATAGGCGTCGGCGTACTCGTATACATATTTAAATGGCCGTGGTGGATCTATCCAATTGAAGCCGTTGTTCTTGTGCTATTTGCTTATTTCATGATCTTTTTATTTCCGAAGGTGAGATGGCTCAGATGGCGCTATGAAGTAAGGGAGTCTGAAATTGAATTGCAACACGGACTTTTCATCGTAAAACGGACGCTCATCCCGATGGTGCGTGTCCAGCATGTCGACACGTCCCAAGGACCGATTTTGCGGAATTACGGATTGGCGGAAATTTCGATTTCAACAGCAGCGACGGTCCATACGATTCCTGCGTTAGTCATGTCTGAAGCGGATGAACTGCGCAGCAGAATTTCTGTCCTTGCAAGGGTGGCGGAAGATGATGTCTGAACAGCGCCGGTATAAATTACATTGGGTGACTGCGGTTATTGAAATGCTTAAAACGTTAAAAGAGGCAATTCTTCCGCTTGTCGTGTTAGTTTTCGCGAATGGTTGGAAACGTGGAGGAACTGGACTCTGGTACGTGGATTATTTGTCCTTTATTATTTTCGGAGTGCTGATCGTCAGTTTATTCATAAGTGGAATTATTAAATGGAAACGGTTCGAATATTGGTTTGAAGATGATGAGCTTCGGATAGAATCGGGTTTATTTGTGAAAAAGAAACGATACATCCCATTTGACCGGATTCAAAGCTTGGATTATACAGAGGGGATTTTCCACCGTCCGTTCGGGCTTGTAAAAGTAAAAGTCGAAACAGCAGGCAGCTCCTCTGCGAAGCAAGCAGAGGGAGAATTGACGGCAATTACGAAAGAAGCCGCAAAACGTGTTGAAATTGAAATGGCCGAAGCGAAGAGACGGCAAAGGGAAATACCTGATACGGAAGGGGAGCCGGGGACTCTTTTTGAGGAACTGCCGGTTGAAGAGGAATCGAAGTTTCGTAAAATCTTTCCATGACGACGAAAGACTTGTTAGTCCTTGCGACGACTTCTGGCGGCGTAGGTGTCATTTTATCCGGAGCGGCAATTTTCCTGTCTCAATTCGGAGATCTCCTACCGTTTGAATGGATGTTTGAGGAGATTTCAGCGTTTATTAAGTTCGGTCTGTTAATTGTCGCGGTTGCTGTGTTCCTCGGTTTGCTCGGAGTGTGGTTACTTTCGGTCGCAATGACGTTTCTTTCCCATTTCAATTTCACGGTTGAATTGGATGAGGAAGATATCGTCATTACGAGGGGGTTACTCGAGAAGAAAAAAGTGACCGTTCCTTTGAGGAGAATTCAAAGTGTAGTAGTCGTCGAGAATCCGTTTAGGAAGCTATTCGGCTATGCGTCTGTCGCTATACATAGCGCGGGTGGGAGTGTTGGTCAAAGCTCGAAAATTAATTTATTCCCAATCGTAAAAAGGGGCAGAGTGGAGTCGTATTTAGGGGACATCTTTCCGGAGTTGCATTTGGAGGAACCGACGAAAAAGCTTACGGCGAAAGGCAGACCGTATTATTATCGAATCGATTTTCTATGGATGTTGCCAGTTATCGGAGCGCTCACGTACTTCTTTTTCCCGTACGGGCTGTTTTCGCTTGCAATTATTCCTGTTATTGTAGTGTATGGCATGTGGCAGCACCGATCTGCCGCGTACGATATCGTCGACAATCAGTTGACGATGCGATTCAGGGGATTTAGTTTGCAAACTGCGTATATGATGAAGAAGCGAATTCAGTCGATGGAAATGAAACAAAGTTATTTTCATCGGCGTAAAGGAGTCGCGACAATCCTTGCCAACGTAAAATCCGGTATGGGCGTCTATCACGCAACTGTGCATCATATGGATGTTGAAGAGGCGGAGCGGATTTTGAGTTGGTATGAAAAAGGCGGATCTACGGTTGACGAATAAAAAAGCCTGCGAGCAATTCGCAGGCTTTTTCTAAAGCGGAGAGCGCTTGGTCAGATGCGACAGGCATAAGGCGAAGATGCGAAGTGGCGTTCTTTGCCACGCAGCATCTTTGACTTATGACCCCGAGCAAATCGAACGGCGAAGGGTTCGATTTGCCGTATTTCTGCGGGTTTCTGCAGAAATTAAGGCATCCTCCTAGCGCTCGTAGCTAGATGTTATCTCCAACTAATAATTCTCTTCGGATGGAAGTAGCTCAATCCGATGATGAAGCCGACGATGAGTCCTGCGATATGCCCGATAATATTGACGCCTGGTTGAAGGAACGTCATAATGACGCTTATAACGATGATCGGTAGCATAACTTGTCGCAGCTGTGGAAATGCATTTCTTGTATAGTAGACGAGTGCGCCAAACGCACCGAAAATGCCGAATATCGCACCGCTCGCTCCGACATGGGCAAATTCTGGACCGCCGAGGAAGAAAGAGGCGACGTTGGCGAAAACGCCCGACAATAAGAAAATCGTCAAGAAGCGTGCCTTACCCGCAACCCGTTCAAGCTCCGGCCCGAATATGAACAACGAAAACATATTAAATAGAAGATGCATGAGCCCGGCATGTAAAAACATTGGCGTGACGAGCCGCCACCATTCACCTTCGGAAATTAATGGATTGTAGCCAACGCCCATATAATATAAATACCGACTCCCTTGAATGGGCAAGCCCGTTACAATGTAAATGACGATATTTAATGCAAGCAGTGTCGCTACAAATGGATACAAACGAATATATTGGGAAAAGTTCTCTCTGCGAATAAACACTATTTTCACCTGACCTTTGGTTTTATTATACATAGTTTATGAACGGATAAGAAGTGCGAACTACGATAACAAGATTTTATGAAAGGGGCGAAAAACAATGATAGCAGGCATCGGATTAGATATTGTGGAATTAGATCGTATAACGAAGCTTGATGAACGGTCGGATAAATTTCGGCTACGCATTTTGTCAACTAGGGAAATTTTGCTATATGACATGCTCCCGCCGCATCGAAAGATTGAATTTCTCGCCGGGCGGTTTGCTGCGAAAGAGGCATTTGCGAAAGCGAGAGGAACGGGGATCGGGAAAGATTGCCGGTTCGAACAAATTGAAATCCTTCCGGAGCCATCTGGAAAGCCGGTATTGTATTTTGATGGCGGAGAAGTTGCGGGCTTCGTATCGATTACTCATACACGCACGGTTGCAGCTGCACAAGTCGTTTTAGAGAAATAATAAAGTAAACAAGCTAGCATAAATGACTGTCCACTCTCATAAGATGACCTACCCGATTGAAATGAGAAAGGATGAACTGTATGCGCAGCCGAATTTTTGTTTTATTGCTAGTTGCGATCATGGCACTGCTAGCAGCTTGTGGATCACCATCTAAAGAGGATGTCATGAAGAAGCTCAGTGGAAAGTGGAATGAGACAAAGGGGTACGAATTGCAGGCGACGATGGAAATTAAGACAGGTTCTGAACCGAGAGTGTACGACGTGACAGTATGGCATACGAAGCCTGACTTTTACAAAGTGAATGTGTCGCAAGCGGGCAGCCAAGATTCGCAAATGATCGTTAGAAATGAAGAAGGTGTTTTTGTCATTACACCGTCACTCGGAAAAACGTATAAATTCCAAAGTGATTGGCCGACGCAAAACAGTATGCCGTACTTAATCGGCACGTTAGCAGACGACATTAAGGCGGATAAGAATTCCACGATGCAAGAAAAGGATAAGACGTATATATTCGAAACGGCATCAAGGAATAATCATAAGAAAGTTCTTCCGACACAGCAAATTCATATCGATAAGAAAACATTGCTGCCGAAGTACGTATCCGTCATGGATGAAAACAAGGAAGAGAAAATTCGTGTGACGTTTAATAAAATCACACTTGGCGTAGAGCGTAATGCATCTGACTATAAAGTTGATATGGAAGGAAATCAGCCTGAGAAAAAACCTCAATCGACTGAACAAACAGGCATGATGAAGTACTATCCGAATTTGGATTGGGAAGGAACAGTTCTTGAAGAAGATATGGTCGTGACGGAAAACGGACCAAGATTTTTCACGACATTCGGAGGAGGAAGCAAGGAGTTTGTCGTCGTACAAGAGCCGGCTGAAACTCCGGACAATCAAATACCGGTATCCATTGAAGGGGATCCTGTCGACCTAGGCTTTACTGTCGCGGCATTGACGAATAACTCAATTCGCTGGGAGCAAGATGGTGTGGCGTTCTTCGTTGCATCTTCCACATTGACGCCTGACGAGCTCATTGAAGTTGCATCTTCCATGCAGCCAGAAGATCGCAAATAAGATGATTTGACGTAGAAAGTGTAAAGGATTGATAATGGAAGCATCAATAGAAAAACGAGGGGTTCGTATGGAACATTATCGTCCTACAAAGGCAATTGTCAACTTAGTTGCGATTCAGCAAAATGTAAAAAGCTTGCAGCAATATTTGCCCCATCATACATCGGTCATAGCCGTCGTAAAAGCAGACGGCTATGGGCATGGGGACGTCCAAGTGGCACAAGCCGCAATCGAGGCGGGGGCCCGAATGGTGTCCGTAGCGACACCTGACGAGGCTTTGCGGTTGCGTGATGGGGGTATTACCGCCGATATTCTCGTCATGGGTCCATCTCCGGTGAAGTTTGCAGAAAAGGCAGCAGAACTAGGGATCCGCGTCGCTGTCTCTGACGCCGAATGGCTTCGTCAAGCGATCTTGAATGTAGAGGAAGCCGCTCAGCCGTTAATCGTCCATGTGAAAATTGACAGCGGTATGGGCCGAATTGGTTTGCGGGATGAAATTGCCCTCCAGGAAATCGTTGAACTAGTCAAAGGGACAACGGCCGTCCGTCTCGAAGGGGCATTTACTCATTTCGCATGCGCAGATGAAGAGGACTCTTGCAAAACGGAGGAACAATTTAATCGGTTCAAAGAATTAGTGGACAAATTCCCACAAAAGCCACCGCTCGTTCACGCTTCAAATAGTGCAGCGACGTTGCTTTATCCTGATTTTGCACTTGATGCGGTTCGTTTCGGTATTAGTCTTTACGGCATCGCCCCGTCGTCGTACGTCGGGACGAAATTGCCGTTTGAATTGAAAAAGGCGTTTACGCTCGAAACCGAATTGGCTTATGTGAAAAAGCTTGAAAAGGGCTATGAAATTAGCTATGGGGGAACTTACAAAACCGAGCAGGACGAATGGATAGGTACATTGCCAATCGGCTATGCAGACGGCTTGAAGCGCGGGCTTCGTGGCCAGGAAGTACTCATTGGTGGCGAACGAATGCCAATCGTCGGAACGATTTGTATGGATCAGTGCATGGTAAAGTTACCTCGCTCCATTGAAGTCGGAGAAAAAGTGACATTAATCGGCAAGCAAGGTGACGAGGAAATTACGATGGAGGAATGGGCGGACCGAATCGGGACAATCCCGTACGAAATCGCTGTCACAATCGGAAAGCGCGTACCGAGAATATATTGAACGACACATGGATAAGATGTATACTGTTCCAACTTTCGACAAATGACCACTTATTTTGAAGATTCTTGTCAATAAAAACTCTTCTTTGTCTTCTCATTGTCGAACTTCAATGGTAAGATAGACGTTGAATAGAATCGATCGAGGGAACGGGGTCTGTCGGAGGTGCTAGTATTGCGAGAGAAAAACATAAAAATCGTAAAAGTATCTAAAGGGAATGAAATTGAACATACGGCCGTCCATCAGGAGCCGGAGCGTGGAGAATTCGTTTATGTTTCAACGAAGCGGTATATGACTGATCGTGAAGCGGATATGATTCGTGAAGCGATGATGATCGGATACGTTGAAATGTCGCAAATCAACTTACGAATTGCAAAGGAATGCTTGCATGCGGAACTCGAAGCCCAGCATACGGTGGAACGTCTCGTAAGCGGAGGATGAAAAGTTGGCAATAAAACGTGGGGACGTCTTTTTTGCAGACCTGTCACCCGTCGTTGGTTCCGAACAGGGAGGGACGAGACCGGTACTAGTCATTCAGAACGACATAGGTAACCGGTTTAGCCCGACAGTAATCGTTGCAGCGATTACTGCGCAAATCCAAAAGGCAAAATTGCCGACACATGTTGAAATTAATGCGGAACGATATGGATTCGAGCGGGATTCCGTAATCCTGCTCGAACAAGTCCGCACGATCGACAAGTCGAGGCTGACGGATAAAATTACCCATTTGGATGAACCATTGATGGAAAAGGTTGACGAAGCGCTAGAAATAAGTTTCGGACTAGTTAAATTTTGAATACATATGTAAAAGCACTGCGGACCTCGTCTTCCGGAGTGTTTTTTGTTGTGCAATTGCAAGATTTATTAAAAAATAAGTGTCTGATTTCACTTTTTTCTGTACAATGAAAATATGTTATTTTCAATTTGGCTAGGGGGCAGTTGGACATATGGATAAAATAATGGTAGAAGGCATTCATCAGCATATGGACGAAATCATTGACCGTTGGATGAAAAAGATGAAGGAAGAAAAGGGAGAACGTTTTTTCCACTTCATGCCCGATCATCTCGTCGGAAAAACGAGTAGGGAATTCGCAATACTAATGACTTCCAATATTGTCGAAACGGCATCTGTGAATACAGAAAGAGTTAATGAGTTCACTGAAAAAATCGTACGTTTTGGCTGGTCAATAAAGTTCGTGAATAAGGCAATCGACAATTTTTCGAATGTCGTATTTGAATTTCTTGAGGAGAAGGAAGTCATTAACGAAAGCAACTTGAGGGCTTTCATTGACATATCGAAAAATTGGATTACCCCTCTACGGGGAAGTATTATTGATGCGTATTCTACGGAGTGGGAAAGGACTGTCAGCTTGCAGAAAATTGCGCTGCAAGAGCTATCAGCTTCATTAATTCCGGTATTTGATAAAATCTCTGTTATGCCTCTCGTCGGAACGATCGACACGGAACGGGCGAAGTTAATTATGGAAAACCTTCTTGAAGGTGTAGTGAGTCAGCGAGCGGAAGTAGTATTGCTTGATATTACGGGAGTGCCGGTCGTCGATACGATGGTTGCGCATCATATTATTCAAGCAGCGGAAGCGGTTCGCCTCGTCGGAGCGAAGTGCATGCTTGTCGGCATCCGGCCTGAAATTGCACAGACGATTGTCACCCTAGGAATCGATTTACATGAGTTTACGACGAAAAGTACATTGCAGAGGGGAATGCAAGCTGCTTTACGAATGACGAACCGAGCAATTATGGAGGTGGAGGCAGATTGAATGCACGCATCCCTATTTTAAAGTTGAACGACATCCTCATCGTGTCAATCCAATGGGAACTTGATGATAAAACAGCAATTCAATTTCAAGAAGACTTGTTGAATAAATTACATGAGACTGCCGCTCTCGGAGTTGTCATCGACTTAACACCAATTGATTTCATTGATTCCTTCATTGCGAAAGTATTGGGGGATGTAATCGATATGACTGGATTGATGGGCGCGAAAGTCGTCATCACCGGTATTCAGCCCGCGGTTGCCATTACATTGATTGAGCTTGGCATTCGCTTAAATAATGTATTGACTGCGCTCGATTTGG
Organism: Sporosarcina sp. UB5; assembly: GCF_050859005.1. Classification (GTDB taxonomy): domain Bacteria; phylum Bacillota; class Bacilli; order Bacillales_A; family Planococcaceae; genus Sporosarcina. Next base: position 674,364 of record NZ_CP125984.1, on the reverse strand, counting down.
AAAACGGATTGGACAAACTTTATAAAGAATTGGAGGCCTGACAATGAGCATTAGGTCTTCTGTAGAAATCATCACAGAATGGGACATCGTTGCTGCAAGGCAATTAGGCCGTAACGAGGCTAAGAAGGCCGGTTTTGGAACCGTCGACCAAGCGCGCATTACAACTGCAATTAGTGAATTGGCAAGGAATATTTATTTGTATGCCGGAAAAGGGAAAATTGAGATCGAAAGAGTGGCGGAACGCGGGATGTCCGGCATTATGATTATCGCGTCCGATGATGGTCCTGGAATCCCAAACTTGCGTAAAGTGATGGAAGATGGTTATTCGACTTCTGGCGGTCTTGGAGCTGGGATGCCGGGAGTAAAGCGTTTAATGGACGAGTTTAAAGTCGTTTCTGAACAAGGGGTCGGAACGGTCATTACGACGACAAAATGGCTTCAGTAAGGAGATGATCGTGGATGCCACTAGAGGTCGGCAGTCAGTATAAGGAAATAATGAAGGAGTATTTGGAGAGCCGTAGTGAAAAGGATCTCTATGTCGGGCAACAGTTTTGCAGGCGTTTCATCGAAAAAGATATTGCGCCAGAAGATGTCATTAGTTTACATAAAACGGCATTGTACGAACTGTACCCGGAGCTGCAGAACGAAGTGTGGGATTCACTCGACTTCTTAATTGAAATGATGATTCATTATGGAATTACATTGCGTGAGCACCAAAGTCTTATCCGCAAGCAGGAAGCGATCCAGTTGGAAATGGATGTTGCAACGAAAGTACAAGATACGATTTTGAAAACGAGGATGCCGAGCGTTTGCGGTCTAGATGTTGGGTTTATATCCGAGCCTGCTAAAAAGATGAACGGTGATTACGTCTATTTCCTCAATAATGAGCATGAATCGGCCGTTGCTGTTGCGGATGTCATTGGGAAAGGAATTCCGGCGGCGTTGTGCATGTCGATGATCAAATTCGGTATGGACGGCTTGCCTCATGAAAACACGAGTCCAAGAAATGTACTAGCTATTATTAACCGAATCGTCGAGAAGAGTGTGGATGATTCGATGTTCATCTCGATGTTTTACGGTAATTATAATGCCGAAGATTCGACATTCTCCTACGCTTCCGCGGGTCACGAACCGGCTTTGCATTTTAATAGTCGAACAGAGGTGTTTACGGAATTGGATGCGAAGGGACTGTTGCTCGGTGTTATACAAGATGCTGAATATGAGGAGCGCTCGGTCAAGCTTAACGACGGGGACTTCATCGCAATCATGACGGATGGTGTTACTGAAACGAGAACGGAAGAAGGGTTTATTGACGTAAATTTGATTCGGAGCCTGCTTTTTGAAGTGAAAGATGGAACTGCCCAGCAAATTGCGGATCATGTCTATCATCATCTTTCTGAACTTCAAAACTATCGATTAAGCGACGACTTCACGATTGTCATTTTTAAAAAGGAGCGAGAACAGGTTTAATCTTTTAGGTTACGGGTATGAAAAGATGTAATATGTTCCAATCTAATATCGAGAGTCGGGGTGCGAAATATGAATTTACAAGTTGAGTTGCTAGAAGAAAATAGTGTTCAATATTTTAAGGTTGTCGGGGAAATCGATGCATTCACGGCACCTGTCCTACGGGAACGTCTCGCTGCGGTTGAGCATGTCCACGAATTAAAGGCGGAACTTGATTTATCCGAAGTGGATTATATGGATAGTACAGGTCTCGGTGTTTTCGTAGGTTTCTATAAGGTAGTTTCAGCGAACGGAGGACGTGTAAAGATTACAGGCTTGAACAAACGGTTGAACCGTCTGTTTCAAATTACCGGTTTACATGAAATTATCGATATTGAAATGAAGGAAAGCGAGGATAATCATGCAACGTTATGATTATATAGAAATTAAAATACCCGCAAAAGCTCAATACGTCGGTGTAGCAAGATTAATGATTTCAGGAATCGCAAGCCGCTTAGGCTTTACATACGATGACATCGAAGATTTAAAGATTGCTTCGAGTGAAGCAATTACAAACGCTGTCCAGCATGCGTACGGTGAGGATGAAGAAGGAGAAATTATCGTCGGGTGTGCGTTGTACGAAGAGCGGCTAGAAATTATGATTGCGGATCATGGTGCAAGCTTCAACTTTGAGGAAACGAAAAAGCATATTGGACCATATAGCGACACATCAGATGCTCGATTTCTTCGCGAAGGGGGATTAGGGCTTTATTTGATGGAGACGCTTATGGATGAAGTGAAATTTCATCACGAGGAGGGCGTAACGGTCTTTATGACCAAATATCTCGGCAGAGAGCGGGGCGAAGAAAATGTCAAACGAACAGCCAACTCATAAGCCAGATACGAAAGAACAAGTATTGGAATGGATTAGACAATACCAGGAGACGAATGACGATGAAGCGCAGACGAATCTTGTCCTTCATTATGAACGTCTCGTCCATTCCATTGCCCGCAAATATTCAAACGGGAAACCGTATCATGAAGATATCGTCCAAGTCGGCATGCTCGGACTTCTCGGGGCAATCCGTCGATATGACCCGGAGCTCGGCCGTAGTTTCGAAGCTTTTGCCGTCCCGACAATCGTCGGGGAAATTAAACGATTCCTTCGTGATAAAACATGGGCAGTTCATGTTCCGAGACGGATTAAAGAACTCGGTCCGAAAATCAAGACGGCAGTCGAAACGTTGACGATTGAACTACAACGTTCACCACTCGTAAGTGAAATAGCGGAATACTTGGATACTGACGAAGAGTTAATTCTTGAAGCAATGGAGATGGGGAGAAGTTATCAAGCGCTTTCGATGGATCATGCGCTAGAAGCTGATTCGGAAGGCGGCACAATTACCTTATTCGATATTATTGGAGAATCGGATGACGGGTATGAACGGACGGACCATCGACTCATCGTGGCAAATGCGCTCAATGTGTTGTCGGAACGCGAAAAGCAGATTATCCAATATACATATATCGAGCAGCTAAGCCAAAAAGAAGCAGGAGAACGTCTTGGAATTTCGCAAATGCACGTCTCGAGACTGCAACGAAAAGCAATTAAAAAACTTCAAGAGACGATCGTAGCAGCGGGCGGTGCAACGTAGTGGAGATGTTCAATAATGAACATATAGAGGTGTACGCCTATAATGTTGCGAAGCACGGCAATAAGGAATCGGGGGATACGTACTATATTCATTCCGAAAAGGATTATTTCATTTGCGCTATCGCCGACGGCTTAGGAAATGGCATAGAAGCAAGGCAATCTGCGGAAGTGATCCCTCAAGTCGTCGAGCGGTATCATTATGAACCGCTCGACGACATGCTGAGCCGCTGCAATGACGATATGGTGCAAAAACGCGGTGCCGCCGTAGCAATCGTTCGTGTGAATTATAAAGAAAGTACGATTGAATATAGCTGTGTTGGCAACATTAGATTGTATATTTTGCACGATCGAGAGAAGATGATTTATCCTCTGCCTGTTAGAGGGTTTTTATCAGGAAGACCACAAAAAATGAATACCCAAACATACAAGTACGAAGTCGGCGATTTATTTTTCCTTCATTCGGACGGAGTGACACTAACTAGGCCAAAAGCAATTTTAATGCAGAGTACAGGCGCCTACGACTTGTTCAACAATGTAAAAGAATGTGCACAATCAAACGACGATGCCACATTCATCGCCGGCAGCCTGCTTCAGTAATAAGAAGCAGGTTTTTTCATTTGCATAAATGGAGTAACTGTCGCGATAAATGGTAAACTGAGAAAAGGAAAGAAAGGGTGGGAATGAATGACGAACATTCTAATAGAAGCAACAGCGAAAAGAGCATCGATTAGTACGAAGCAAACGGCCAATGTTATTGCACTTCTTGACGAAGGTAATACGGTCCCTTTCATTGCGCGTTACCGGAAAGAAGCGACCGGCTCCCTCGATGAAGTGGAAATTAAGGCGATTGAGGATGCGTATCAGTATGAAAAAGGACTTGAACAACGAAAAGAGGAAGTTATCCGGTTAATTGATGAACAGGGAAAACTGACGGACGAACTGAAAAAGGAAATTGAGTCGGCAACGGTTTTGCAACGAATTGAAGATTTATATAGACCGTATAAGCAAAAAAGACGCACCCGAGCGATGATTGCAATTGAAAGTGGACTTGAACCGCTCGCAGACAAATTGATTGCATTCAGTTCAGAAAATCCGGAGCAGTTCGCTGCCTCTTTCGTGAATGAAGAGAAAAACGTCGCATCGATCGAAGAAGCGCTTGCGGGTGCGCGCGATATACTTGCTGAACGGATTGCGGACGACGCGGCACTTCGGGATAGCGTGCGAAAACTTGCATGGTCCGACGGTCAAATGGCTTCCACGCTCCGTAAAGGTGCTGAAGATGAACGTGGTGTATATGAAATGTACTACGAATATGAGGAGCCGTTGAAAAAAATCGTTCCGCACAGAGTGCTCGCATTGAATCGTGGCGAAAAGGAAGAGGTTCTTCGTGTAGGGGTTACTTTTCCGGTGGAGCGAATTATTGGTGTGCTCGAACGTGAGTTAATTAAAAAGCAACATTCTCCATCCGCGCCGCATGTGAAAGAGGCGACCGAAGATGCATTTAAACGGCTGATTGCCCCATCTGTCGAGCGGGAAATTAGAACCGCATTAACAGAAAAGGCGGAAGCCCAAGCAATCCACGTATTCTCGGAAAACTTGAAGAGTCTTCTATTACAGCCGCCGTTAAAGGGAAGAATGGTACTCGGCGTCGATCCCGCGTTTCGGACGGGCTGTAAATTGGCGGTTATTGACGAAACAGGGAAAATGCTTGAAGTATCGGTCATTTATCCCCACCCTCCAAAAGCGAATAAGGAAGCTTCGAAGAAAACGATTCTTACAACGCTTGCGAAATACAATATTCCCATCATCGCAATTGGGAATGGAACAGCATCGAGAGAAACGGAAAAATTCATTGCGGACTGCATAAAAGAATCTAAAGATCCGGTTGCATATGTCATTGTCAATGAAGCGGGCGCAAGTGTATACTCAGCATCCGCTCAGGCGCGCGAAGAATTTCCTGATCTTCAAGTTGAACAGCGTAGTGCCGTTTCTATCGCTCGGAGATTGCAGGATCCTTTATCCGAACTCGTTAAAATCGATCCTGAATCAATCGGCGTTGGGCAATACCAACATGATGTCGCTCGGAAGAAGCTGTCTGAATCGCTATCGTTTGTCGTCGAAACTGCAGTAAACCGAGTAGGCGTAAACGTGAATACAGCTTCCTCTTCATTGTTACAATACGTAGCGGGCCTTTCAAAGACAGTTGCGGAAAACATCGTTAAGGCACGTGAAGAGGAAGGGTTGTTTGAAAAACGAACACAACTGAAGAAAGTTCCGCGCCTCGGTGCGAAGACATATGAACAAGCAATCGGCTTCCTCCGTATACCGGAAGCGAAAGATAAATTTGACTCGACCGGGCTTCATCCCGAAAGCTACGCAGTCGCGGAGCAAGTGCTAACGGAAGCAGGAGTGGATAAAAGCCTATTAGGGAAGGAAGAGGCGGTTGAAGCTCTTTCCGCATTGAATATCCGTTTGCTTGCTGAGAAACTGGATATCGGCGAAGTGACATTGCGCGACATCATCGATACGTTAATGCGTCCGAACCGAGATCCGCGTGACGACTATCCGCAACCATTATTGAAAGCGGACGTCCTCGACATTAAAGACTTATATGAAGGACTTGAAATGCAAGGGACGGTCCGAAACGTCGTCGACTTCGGAGCATTTGTCGATATCGGCGTCTCTGAAGATGGGCTCGTCCACATTTCGAAATTGAAAAAAGGATTCGTCAAGCACCCACTCGACGTCGTCGCTTCCGGTGACATCGTAACTGTCTGGGTGGAAAGCGTAGATAAAAACAAAGGCAGAATCTCATTAACGATGATTCCGCCAAAAGGGAATTGAGTTGCACAAATGAAAACCGTCATGGAACAACGTGAACTGCAGCAACTCGTTCAACAACTATCTATAGAAGCTTTCGGAAAACCATTTAGACATAAAGCCCGTTTCAACGCCCGCCTCCGAACGACAGGCGGGCGCTATATATTGAACGACGGCTCTATCGAAATCAACCCGACTGTACTTGCGCGCTATGATATGGAGGAACTCGTCGGCATCATTAAACATGAGCTTTGCCATTATCACCTCCATCAAGAAGGAAAAGGTTATCGCCACGGCGACGCGGACTTTAAAAGACTGTTACAGGAAACTGGCTCGCCAAGACATTGCAAGCCATTAGCAGAACGTAACAATAGAACGAAAACGATTCGTCTGTATCGATGTACATCATGCGGATTGGAATATAGGCGAAGCAGAAAGATGGATGTACGGAAGTATAGATGCGGAAAATGTGCCGGCCAAATTACCGAAGTGCAAAAATGAACCCTCGCCAAGCCGCATAGCTATAGGCTTGGCTGAGGATTATCCATGTTTCTTAAAAAAAGTTCAATAAAACTGTTGACGAATTAGAGATGAGTGTCTATAATAGAAAAAGTCGATAAGGAAATGACATTGAAACACATCGAACTTCCTTTTCAAATCAACTAAACGGCCCCTTGGTCAAGCGGTTAAGACACCGCCCTTTCACGGCGGTAACACGGGTTCGAATCCCGTAGGGGTCACCATCTTTTATGTATAACTTTCAAGTTTACGCTCACAGTAAAGAGGGGAAACAATAAATACTTCCTTTATCTACAGAGCGAAGCTGCTTCAATTGTTGGGGTATAGCCAAGCGGTAAGGCAACGGACTTTGACTCCGTCATTCGTTGGTTCGAATCCAGCTACCCCAGCCAATTTTTCAAAACGCTTCACGTTTTGAAAAATTTGCGAGCTATACCGAAAGGTATTGCGAGCAAAACGGTCTTAATAACCAGAGCATTCCAAGTTTAAAACTTAGGACCAAAAGGTTTTAACACCAAAGCAATCCAACATGAAAGCTCAACATAAACCAACGTCTTCATATAAAAGGATTCAATCCTTAACAACAAGACATTACACCTAAGCACGAGCCATTAGCTCAGTTGGTAGAGCATCTGACTTTTAATCAGAGGGTCGCAGGTTCGAATCCTGCATGGCTCACCATTCTTTTTTTAAAAAACTGTTGACATTCTTACTCAAAGTAGTATAATAAAGTGTGTCGCGAATAAATGCGGTAGTGGCGGAATGGCAGACGCGCTAGGTTGAGGGCCTAGTGGGGGTTAACCCCGTGGAGGTTCAAGTCCTCTTTACCGCACCAAATTCCTATATAAAACCGAGCGCCCGTAGCTCAATTGGATAGAGCGTCTGACTACGGATCAGAAGGTTATGGGTTCGACTCCTGTCGGGCGCGCCAAATTTCATATGCGGGTGTAGTTTAGTGGTAAAACCTCAGCCTTCCAAGCTGATGATGAGGGTTCGATTCCCTTCACCCGCTCCAATTATTCTTTTGAAAAAAACGCTTGACGCGTTTGAGAGAGTATGTTATATTAGAAAAGTCGCTGAAACACATCAGTGCACAATGAACCTTGAAAACTGAACAGCAAAACGTCAACAAATAAAGTTCTGGAGTCGACCCTGTCGGTGAAAAGAACAAACGAATCTTCGGATTCAAATTGACATCTTAAATGATGCCAGCAAGAAACTCGAGCTACTCGAATTTCTCTATTATGGAGAGTTTGATCCTGGCTCAGGACGAACGCTGGCGGCGTGCCTAATACATGCAAGTCGAGCGAATTGAAGGGAGCTTGCTCCCTGATATTAGCGGCGGACGGGTGAGTAACACGTGGGCAACCTGCCCTGCAGATGGGGATAACTCCGGGAAACCGGGGCTAATACCGAATAATCAGTTCTTCCGCATGGAAGAACTCTGAAAGACGGTTTCGGCTGTCACTGCAGGATGGGCCCGCGGCGCATTAGCTAGTTGGTGGGATAACGGCCTACCAAGGCGACGATGCGTAGCCGACCTGAGAGGGTGATCGGCCACACTGGGACTGAGACACGGCCCAGACTCCTACGGGAGGCAGCAGTAGGGAATCTTCCACAATGGACGAAAGTCTGATGGAGCAACGCCGCGTGAGCGAAGAAGGTTTTCGGATCGTAAAGCTCTGTTGCGAGGGAAGAACAAGTACGGGAGTAACTGCCCGTACCTTGACGGTACCTCGTCAGAAAGCCACGGCTAACTACGTGCCAGCAGCCGCGGTAATACGTAGGTGGCAAGCGTTGTCCGGAATTATTGGGCGTAAAGCGCGCGCAGGCGGTCCTTTAAGTCTGATGTGAAAGCCCACGGCTCAACCGTGGAGGGTCATTGGAAACTGGAGGACTTGAGTACAGAAGAGGAAAGCGGAATTCCACGTGTAGCGGTGAAATGCGTAGAGATGTGGAGGAACACCAGTGGCGAAGGCGGCTTTCTGGTCTGTAACTGACGCTGAGGCGCGAAAGCGTGGGGAGCAAACAGGATTAGATACCCTGGTAGTCCACGCCGTAAACGATGAGTGCTAAGTGTTAGGGGGTTTCCGCCCCTTAGTGCTGCAGCTAACGCATTAAGCACTCCGCCTGGGGAGTACGGCCGCAAGGCTGAAACTCAAAGGAATTGACGGGGACCCGCACAAGCGGTGGAGCATGTGGTTTAATTCGAAGCAACGCGAAGAACCTTACCAGGTCTTGACATCCCGCTGACCGGCATGGAGACATGTCTTTCCCTTCGGGGACAGCGGTGACAGGTGGTGCATGGTTGTCGTCAGCTCGTGTCGTGAGATGTTGGGTTAAGTCCCGCAACGAGCGCAACCCTTGATCTTAGTTGCCAGCATTCAGTTGGGCACTCTAAGGTGACTGCCGGTGACAAACCGGAGGAAGGTGGGGATGACGTCAAATCATCATGCCCCTTATGACCTGGGCTACACACGTGCTACAATGGACGGTACAAAGGGCTGCGAACCCGCGAGGGGGAGCCAATCCCATAAAACCGTTCCCAGTTCGGATTGCAGGCTGCAACTCGCCTGCATGAAGCCGGAATCGCTAGTAATCGTGGATCAGCATGCCACGGTGAATACGTTCCCGGGTCTTGTACACACCGCCCGTCACACCACGAGAGTTTGTAACACCCGAAGTCGGTGGGGTAACCCTTACGGGAGCCAGCCGCCGAAGGTGGGACAGATGATTGGGGTGAAGTCGTAACAAGGTAGCCGTATCGGAAGGTGCGGCTGGATCACCTCCTTTCTAAGGATAATTACGGAATATGAACCTTTGGTTCATACGTTGACGTTTTGCGTTCAGTTTTGAAGGTTCATCCATTAGGATGCACTTTCGAAACTTGTTCTTTGAAAACTGGATAAAACGACATTGAAGCAACAAAACATCAAGTAATCAACCGAGTCGATCACTTAGTGATTGAACAATACTTTTTTAACGTTTACCAAAGTATATCGCTATACCGAGGTAAACACCCGAGGGTTTTGAGAAGCGAATAGCTTTTTGAAATCTGTATAAAGGTTAAGTTAGAAAGGGCGCACGGCGGATGCCTTGGCACTAGGAGCCTATGAAGGACGGCACTAACACCGATATGCTTCGGGGAGCTGTAAGTAAGCTGTGATCCGAAGATTTCCGAATGGGGAAACCCACTGCCCGTAATGGGGTAGTACGTTTACGTGAATACATAGCGTAAACGAGGCACACCCGGAGAACTGAAACATCTAAGTACCCGGAGGAAGAGAAAGAAACATCGATTCCCTTAGTAGCGGCGAGCGAAACGGGAAGAGCCCAAACCAGGAAGCTTGCTTCCTGGGGTTGTAGGACACTCTATACGGAGTTACAAAGGGACGGATTAGACGAAGAGGCCTGGAAAGGTCTGCCATAGCGGGTAATAGCCCCGTAGTCGAAAGTCCGTCCCCTCCAGAGTGGATCCTGAGTACGGCGGAACACGTGAAATTCCGTCGGAATCCGGGAGGACCATCTCCCAAGGCTAAATACTCCCTAGTGACCGATAGTGAACCAGTACCGTGAGGGAAAGGTGAAAAGCACCCCGGAAGGGGAGTGAAATAGAACCTGAAACCGTGTGCCTACAAGTTGTCAGAGCCCGTTAATGGGTGATGGCGTGCCTTTTGTAGAATGAACCGGCGAGTTACGATTCCATGCAAGGTTAAGCAGCGAATGCGGAGCCGCAGCGAAAGCGAGTCTGAATAGGGCGAATGAGTATGGGGTCGTAGACCCGAAACCAGGTGATCTACCCATGTCCAGGGTGAAGGTAAGGTAACACTTACTGGAGGCCCGAACCCACGTACGTTGAAAAGTGCGGGGATGAGGTGTGGGTAGCGGTGAAATTCCAATCGAACCTGGAGATAGCTGGTTCTCTCCGAAATAGCTTTAGGGCTAGCCTCAAACGAAAGAATCTCGGAGGTAGAGCACTGTTTGGACTAGGGGCCCATCCCGGGTTACCGAATTCAGACAAACTCCGAATGCCGATGATTTATGTTTGGGAGTCAGACTGCGGGTGATAAGATCCGTAGTCGAGAGGGAAACAGCCCAGACCGCCAGTTAAGGTCCCCAAGTATCTGTTAAGTGGAAAAGGATGTGGCGCTGCCCAGACAACCAGGATGTTGGCTTAGAAGCAGCCACCATTTAAAGAGTGCGTAATAGCTCACTGGTCGAGTGGCGCTGCGCCGAAAATGTACCGGGGCTAAACAGATCACCGAAACTGCGGATTGACACCTATGGTGTCAGTGGTAGGAGAGCGTTCCAAGGGCGTCGAAGCTAGACCGTAAGGACTGGTGGAGCGCTTGGAAGTGAGAATGCCGGTATGAGTAGCGAAAGAAGGGTGAGAATCCCTTCCACCGAATGCCTAAGGTTTCCTGAGGAAGGCTCGTCCGCTCAGGGTTAGTCGGGACCTAAGTCGAGGCCGAAAGGCGTAGACGATGGACAACAGGTTGATATTCCTGTACCACCTCCCCGCCGTTATCAGCAATGGGGGGACGCAGAAGGATAGGGTGAGCGCGCTGTTGGTTATGCGCGTCCAAGCAGTGAGGTGTGAAACGAGGCAAATCCCGTTTCTATAACATTGAGCTGTGATGGCGAGGGGAATTATCCCCGGAGTCCCTGATTTCACACTGCCAAGAAAAGCCTCTAGCGAGGCGGGAGGTGCCCGTACCGCAAACCGACACAGGTAGGCGAGGAGAGAATCCTAAGGTGATCGAGAGAACTCTCGTTAAGGAACTCGGCAAAATGACCCCGTAACTTCGGGAGAAGGGGTGCTCTGGTAGGGTGTTAAAGCCCGAGAGAGCCGCAGTGAATAGGCCCAGGCGACTGTTTAGCAAAAACACAGGTCTCTGCAAAACCGTAAGGTGACGTATAGGGGCTGACGCCTGCCCGGTGCTGGAAGGTTAAGAGGAGAGGTCAGCGCAAGCGAAGCTTCGAATTGAAGCCCCAGTAAACGGCGGCCGTAACTATAACGGTCCTAAGGTAGCGAAATTCCTTGTCGGGTAAGTTCCGACCCGCACGAAAGGCGTAACGATCTGGGCACTGTCTCAACGAGAGACTCGGTGAAATTATAATATGCGTGAAGATGCGCATTACCCGCGACAGGACGGAAAGACCCCGTGGAGCTTTACTGTAGCCTGATATTGAATTCCGGTGCAGCCTGTACAGGATAGGTAGGAGCCTTGGAATCCGGAGCGCCAGCTTCGGAGGAGGCAATGGTGGGATACTACCCTGGCTGTATTGGACTTCTAACCCTTGCCCGTGATCCGGGCAGGAGACAGTGTCAGGTGGGCAGTTTGACTGGGGCGGTCGCCTCCTAAAGTGTAACGGAGGCGCCCAAAGGTTCCCTCAGAATGGTTGGACATCATTCGTAGAGTGCAAAGGCATAAGGGAGCTTGACTGCGAGACCTACAAGTCGAGCAGGGTCGAAAGACGGGCTTAGTGATCCGGTGGTTCCGCATGGAAGGGCCATCGCTCAACGGATAAAAGCTACCCCGGGGATAACAGGCTTATCTCCCCCAAGAGTCCACATCGACGGGGAGGTTTGGCACCTCGATGTCGGCTCATCGCATCCTGGGGCTGTAGTCGGTCCCAAGGGTTGGGCTGTTCGCCCATTAAAGCGGTACGCGAGCTGGGTTCAGAACGTCGTGAGACAGTTCGGTCCCTATCCGTCGCGGGCGCAGGAAATTTGAGAGGAGCTGTCCTTAGTACGAGAGGACCGGGATGGACATACCGCTGGTGTACCAGTTGTCTTGCCAAAGGCATCGCTGGGTAGCTATGTATGGACGGGATAAATGCTGAAAGCATCTAAGCATGAAGCCCCCCTCAAGATGAGATTTCCCATTACATTTGTAAGTAAGATCCCTCAAAGAAGATGAGGTGGATAGGTCCGGGGTGGAAGCGTGGCGACACGTGCAGCTGACGGATACTAATCGATCGAGGACTTAACCTTATTAGTTAATTTAGTACGGTTGAACTTGAAGTTCAGCAACAATGTTGGTTTTATCCGGTTTTGAACGAACAAGTATCGTTCAATTGTCTGGTGACGATGGCGAAGAGGTCACACCCGTTCCCATACCGAACACGGAAGTTAAGCTCTTCAGCGCCGATGGTAGTAGGGGGCTTCCCCCTGTGAGAGTAGGACGTCGCCGGGCAACCCATTCCTTTTCGATAAGAATGTCAATTGGTTAGAATTGATCAAGTATAGTAATGTTGCAGTTAGTGAACCTTGCATTCTATCGAAAAGTATACATACGGTCCCGTGGTGTAGCGGTTAACATGCCTGCCTGTCACGCAGGAGATCGCCGGTTCGATCCCGGTCGGGACCGCCATTTTAATTTAAATTGTCAACCGATTATGGATTTATTCCAGGATCGGTTTTTTGTTGTTTTTAGCGGTATTTTATTGTGAACATTAAGCGCGAATCAGTCTGTATTGAGCGCGAGTTGTCCTGTATTGAGCGCGAGTCGGCGTGTATTGAGCGCAAGTTGACTTGTATTAAGCGCGAATCAGCCTGTATTGGACGCGTACCGCTCCGCTTTGGACGCACACGTCGCCATATTGGACGCGTACCGCTCCGCATTGGACGCACACGCCGTCATATTGGACGCGTACCGCTCCGCATTGGACGCGCAGACGCTACCATTCCTAATATCGTTACAATATAATCAATTACATACATAAACAAAACCACATAGCTTTCCGTATCGCTGTATTTTCGGTACACTAAAGCAAAGTGGAGATGAAAGGAAATTTGTATGACTATCGAAATTAATGTTCAATCCTTAAAAGAGACGGAATTACTCGCAGAAAAATTAGCAGGCTTGCTTTCGCCTCCGGACGTCTTGACGTTAGAAGGAGATCTTGGTGCAGGAAAGACGACGTTTACTAAAGCACTTGCGCGTAGCCTCGGCATTACTCGGACGGTGAACAGTCCGACATTTACAATATTGAAGCAATATGAAGGCAATGTGCCTTTTAATCATTTGGATGTTTATCGATTAGCGGATAGTGATGAGGATCTCGGTTGGGACGAGTTGTTTTATGGGGATGCGGTTTCCGTCGTTGAATGGGCGCATCTTATTGAAGATGATTTACCACGAGAACGTTTGGAAATCCGAATTCAACATACCGGAGAAACGTCGAGAAAGATTACGTTCATTCCAAAAGGGGAACGTTTTGAAAAGATTTGTGAGGCGATGACGTTATGATATGGTTAGGAATAGATACGGCGAATACGCCTTTATCCGTTGCAATTGTAAAAGACGGAACGATTTTGTCTGAAGTAAATTCTTCGATGGCGGTCAACCATTCGTTGCGTGCAATGCCTGTTATTGAGGAGCTGTTTGCGACGGTGCAATTGCAGCCTAAAGATATCGATGCGATTGCGGTATCGGAAGGACCAGGTTCTTATACAGGTGTGCGCATTGGGGTGACGATTGCGAAGACATTAGCTTGGACGTTGAAGAAGCCTCTCTTTGGTGTATCCAGTTTGAAAGTGCTTGCAGCGAATGCTTTGTATTTTAATGGGTTAATCTGCCCGATTGTTGACGCACGAAGAAATAATGTGTACGCGGGAATTTATGAATTCGTGGATGGCGGTTTGACCGCCATCGCGGAGGACGGGCATTTTGCGATTGACAATCTGCTAGAGGTTTTAGCTAGCAAGGAGCGCCCGATTCTTTTTGTTGGTAAGGACGTTGCGATGCATGAAGAGCTTATCGTTGAGAGATTAAAGGGGAATGCGATTATTGCTCCGTTTTCGATGCAGCTCCCACGGGCGTCTTCGTTGATTTTTATCGCGCAGCAAAGTGGGCTGGAAGAGAATACACATGCATTTACGCCGGAGTATCGTCGGATCGCTGAGGCGGAGGCGAATTGGCTTATGCAGCAACGGAAGGAACAGGGCAGTGAATAAGACAATTGACTATCGAAAGATGACAATGGAGGATATTGCTGCGGTTGTCGAAATCGAGCAGGAGGCATTTGCGACGCCGTGGACGCAAGAAATCTTCGAGCATGAAATGACCGGGAATGATTATGCTCATTATATCGTTGCGGTTGTAGATGACGAGGTCGTTGGGCATTGCGGGATGTGGGTTGTGCTCGATGAATGCCATATTACGAATGTAGCGGTTCGGATGCATATGAGAGGCCACGGAATTGGTGAGGCACTTATGCGAAAGGCGATTGAGTTGTGCCAGGCGAATGATGTTAAGTTAATGACGCTTGAAGTTCGCGTTAGCAATCATACGGCGCAAAATTTATATCGAAAGCTTGGCTTCCAAGATGGTGGCATTCGGAAAAACTATTATACGGACGACCATGAAGATGCGCTCGTCATGTGGGTGGAATTATAATGGACAACAAAGATATATATATACTAGGTATTGAAACGAGTTGTGATGAGACCGCGGCTTCGGTCGTGAAAAACGGGCATGAAATCGTCTCAAATGTCGTTGCGTCGCAAATTAAGAGTCAGCAACGGTTTGGCGGAGTTGTGCCTGAAATTGCGTCACGACATCATGTTGAACAGATTACGATTGTTATTGAGGAAGCGTTGGCGAAGGCTGGTTTAGCTCCAGCAGATTTGAATGCAGTTGCTGTAACGGAAGGTCCGGGACTTGTTGGTGCGTTATTAATCGGCATTAATGCGGCGAAGGCGTTTGCGTTTGCTAACGGGCTGCCGATTGTCGGCGTTCATCATATTGCTGGTCATATTTATGCGAATCAATTGATGCAGCCGATGGAGTTTCCGCTGCTAGCACTTATCGTCTCCGGAGGGCATACGGAATTGGTCCTTATGGAGAAGCATGGTTCGTTCAAATTGATTGGCGAAACGCGTGATGACGCTGCAGGAGAAGCTTATGACAAAGTGGCACGTGTTCTCGGATTGCCTTATCCGGGAGGGCCGCAAATCGATCAGCTTGCGCTTGAGAGCGATGGGGCGATCGACTTTCCGAGGGCTTGGCTTGAGCCAGATTCGTATGATTTCAGCTTTAGCGGGTTGAAATCCGCGGTTATTAATTACAAGCATAACCTCGAGCAAAAAGGCGGCGAAGTGAATCCGGCACATGTAGCGGCAGGCTTCCAGCAAAGCGTCGTCGACGTGTTGACGGAGAAGACGTTGAAAGCTGCGAAAGAATACAGCGTGAAGCAAGTGATTGCTGCTGGCGGAGTTGCTGCGAATAAAGGTTTGCGCGCTTCGTTGGATGCGGTTTTTGAAAAAGAAGGGATTCCTTTTTACGTACCCCCAATTTCCCTTTGTACGGATAATGCGGCAATGATTGCAGCGGCAGGTTCAGCAATGTATGAGAGCGGAAAACGCGGCACGATGGCTATGAACGGTAGGCCGGGTATGGAGCTTACTTCATGGAACGAATGACTGATGGAAATCGTCGAGTTATGGCGATTTCCGTTTTTATTTGTCCTTGAATGAATTCGAATTGTCAAGAGGGAACATTCGTACTTATGCACAATTGTTAGTAAGTTGTGGATAATTAAAAGATTTGTGTGAATGATCATATCATTTTTTGGATAACTATGTGAGTAATAGATGCGGATGTTGTGGATAACGTGGATAACTATGTTCATATCCCGGTATATCAACATAGATGGTGTTGATAAGATTGTGGAAATCGAAAGCGTAGGCTTGTCGAAAAGTAAAAATAGCTGTCGAATGGGCGTTCATCCATTCGACAGCTATTACCCGCTTATGCATTCAAGTTTTCGAGCTCTTCTTGCGCGTGTAGCCATTCGTCAGACAAGTTGTCGTGTTGCCTTTGGAGTTCGTCAATTTGTTCTTGAAGCTCCATTAGTTTCACATGATCGTCGGCAAATTCGGGGTTCAACAACTCTTCTTGCAGACGAGCAATTTCGGCATCCAATTTCCCAAGTGACTCTTCGATTTCGGTAATCGCTCTTGTCAATCTGCGTTCCTGCCTCTTAAGTTCCTTGTCTTCTTCATTCCGCCCATTTCTCGATTGTTTCGGTTGCTCCGAAGTGATGCGTTCTGCTTGAAGTTCTTCTAGCTCCGTTTTCTTTTCGATGTAATAATCATAATCGCCGAGATACTCCGTAACGCCTGTACGGCCGACATCGATTACTTTCGTAGCAATCCGGTTAATGAAGTAGCGATCGTGGGAAACGAATAGAATCGTGCCAGGAAAATCGTCTAATGCATTTTCCAACACTTCTTTGCTGTCGAGATCGAGATGGTTCGTCGGCTCGTCAAGCACGAGTGTGTTTGATTTTTGAAGCATGAGCTTTGCCAATGAAAGACGGGCTTTCTCACCACCGGAAAGGGAGGTTACGGGCTTCTCGACATCTTCCCCTGAGAATAGGAACCGACCGAGTACTGAGCGGACATCCTTTTCATTCATCATCGGCCACTCATCCCAAAGTTCTTGGAGGACTGTTCCCGTGCCGAGAATTGTCGCCTGATTTTGGTCGTAATAGCCGAATTGGACGTTCGTTCCGTAACGGATCGTTCCTTCAATCGGCTCTTGCCTTTTCACGATTGTTTTTAGCAACGTCGATTTACCAATTCCGTTCGGCCCGATAATTGCAATCCGGTCGCCTTTGTACGCATGCATGTGAATGCGTTCGGATACAGGTTTGCCGTCATAGCCGACAGCGATGTTTTCGAGGGTGAGTACATCATTGCCGCTTTGTCGTTCGATAGAGAATGAAAAGCTTGCGGACTTTTCATCTCCGTCAGGTGCGTCCATCCAATCAGTCCGTTCGAGCAGTTTCCGGCGACTTTTCGCCATTTTGGACGTTGAAGCTCGGGCAATATTTCGTTGGATGAAGTCTTCGAGTTTCGCCCTTTCGCTCGTTTCCCGCTCGTATAGCTTTTTATCCCGCTCGTAGTTCTTCGCTTTCTCAACTAAATACGCGCTATAGTTTCCGACATACTTCGTTACTTTTCGCCTCGACACTTCGTACGTGATCGTTACGATTTGGTCGAGGAAATAGCGGTCATGGGAAACGATGAGAATTGCTCCTTCATATGAGACGAGGTATTTTTCAAGCCAGCCGAGCGTCTCGATATCTAAATGGTTCGTCGGTTCGTCAAGTATGAGAAGGTCGGGTTTACTTAGTAGCATTTTCGCTAATGCGAGCCGCGTTTTTTGTCCGCCCGATAAAAGATGGACTTGCTTCTCATAGTCTTCGGGATAAAAACGCATACCGTGCAACACTGAACGCATATCAGATTCGTATTGATACCCACCTGAATCGTTAAATTCGACTTGCAATGCGTCATAATCTTTCATAATTCGCTCGTATTCTTGCGGATTTTCGTAAACGGAAGGGTCTGCCATTTGCGCTTCCAGTCCACGAAGTCTTTTTTCCATTACGAGTAGCGGTTCAAAAACAGTTAACATTTCATCCCAAATTGTGAGTGAAGAATCAATGCCTGCATGTTGTTCAAGATAGCCGACTTGGACATCTTTCGGCATAATTACATCACCAGAATCCGCTGTCATCTCTCCCGCAATAATTTTAAGTAATGTCGATTTACCGGCGCCATTTCGTCCGACGAGTGCGACCCTGTCACGGTGCTGAATTTCGAGTCGGACGTTGTTTAATATGTCATTTCCTGAAAAGGATTTCGTTATTCCATTCACTTGTAATACGATCATTTCAGCACACCTCTATTCCACTTTTAGTGTAATCGAATGGGCGGATTGGTGCAACGGGTCGGCTTTACATCGGACTCCATCTAGAGTACGATAGTATCGGTCAAGTGTAACTTCAGGAGGTAAAATATGGCTGAAACGACTCCCAAAATACCACAAGCGACGTTAAAACGTCTTCCACTATATTATAGATTCTTACAAAACCTAGCGAATGCTGGCAAAAAGCGTGTTTCTTCCAGCGAATTGAGCGAGGCGATGAAAATCGATGCCGCTACAATCCGCCGTGACTTCTCCCATTTCGGGGCGCTTGGGCGTAAAGGGTACGGCTATGATGTGGATGATCTACTACAGTTCTTTCGCATGACGCTTGCTCAAGATGAAGCGACGGATGTTGCGTTAATAGGCGTTGGAAGTTTAGGAACTGCATTTTTGAAATACAATTTCCAAAAGAACCATAATACCCGTATTGTCGTCGCATTCGATCCGAAAGCGTCAGCAGATGGGAAAATGAACGGTAGTGATATTCCAGTTTTCCATCCGGATTTAATAGAGGAGAAAATAAAGGAATTTAACATTGATCTCGTCATTCTCACCGTTCCAACGAGCGCGGCGCAGGAAGTTACGGATCGGCTTGTCGATATCGGTGTGAAAGGAATTCTTAACTTCACCCCAGTCCGGCTGGCAGCACCTGATTGGATGCATATCCATACGATCGATTTATCTGTAGAATTGCAGACATTAATCTATTTCATTAAAAATGACGTAAAAGATTCATAAATATGTTGTTGTTGCTAATAGTAAAACAAGTCATATTCATGTAAAATAGGGAATAGACGAAGGAGGTGTCCGAAATGGCTCCAGGAGTAACTAGTTTAATTCTTATTGCTATTATCGCTTTGCTCATTTTTGGACCGAAGAAGCTACCGGAAATCGGAAAGGCGTTTGGCTCTTCATTACGTGAATTTAAAACTGCAACTAAAGGACTTGTGTCAGACGACGACGATACAGTTAAAAAAGTAGAAGACAAGAAAAACGACGTGAAATAAGTAAGGATGTCTGTCCGATGGAAGAGAAAAATTTAACAGTCATAGAACATATAGATGAAATTAGAAAACGACTGATGGTAATCGTCGTTTTCTTTGTTATAGCGGTAATCGGCAGTTTCTTCATTGCGAAGCCGATCATCAAGTTTTTACAAACTGAGGCAGGATATGAGGAGTTTCACGCATTTAATGTCGTCGATCCGATTGCGCTATACTTGAAGGTAATTATCTTTTTGGCAATTGTAATTATTTCGCCGGTTATTATGTATCAGTTTTGGGCGTTCATATCGCCGGGACTGCATGATACAGAGCGAAAAGTGACGTTAAGCTATATCCCGTTCGCCTTTTTCCTTTTGCTTGTCGGAATTGGATTTTCTTATTTCGTCCTCGTGCCGTTCGTTATGAACTTCATGAAGGAGCTGTCGGCGGAGTTAGGTATTACGCAGACCGTCGGCATTAATGAGTATTTCACGTTCCTTTTTCAAATACTCATTCCGTTCGGGGTCATCTTCCAGCTGCCAATCGTTCTATTATTCCTATCGAGGCTCGGCATTTTGGATCCGGTGAAATTAGTGAAAATCCGCAAAATCGCGTATTTCGTCCTGTTCGTTATTGCCGCGTTCATTACGCCGCCGGACATTATGTCGCACTTACTCGTCACTGTTCCGTTATTCGCGCTTTATGAATTGAGCATTATCATTTGCCGCGTTGGGTACAGGAAATTCTTGAAGGCGGAAGAGAAACGAAAGTTTGAAGAAATAAAGGCTGAACAACAGCGCCAAATTGACGAAGTGATGGGCAATTTGGATAAATAAATTTAGTATCCTGCTTCCCGGGTATAGGAGGCGGGATTTTTTTTACAATGAAATTCCAGAAGGTTTCCAGTATGATAGAGGGAAGGGGACTGAATTGTAAGTGCTCTTTCATATACATAAGAGATAAAGGGGGAATTAGTATGAATCCATTACTGTCTATTTGGAGCCAGCCGACGAAGACATTAGAATATATACTGGAGAAAAAATCGGTTGGATATGGTTTTTTCATTTTCTTATTGAGCGCGATCAGCACGGGTTCGGTTGCGTTTGCAACGACCGGCATTTTTGGCGGCATGCCATTAGCACTCATCATTATTTTGTCCATTATTATCGTGTATGGCGGATCGTTAATCGGCTGGGTAATTAATGCGGCACTGTATACGTGGGTTGGAAAATGGCTCGGTGGGAGAGGGAAATTCTCCGATATGATCCATATCACGCCAGCACCTGCGATTACGGCGATCTGGCTCGCACCGATGAACTTCCTGTTAATCGCCGTGTACGGGTCTCGGCTATTTGAAATACCGACAGACAATTTAGGAATAACGAATTTGCCGCTTGGCATTTATTTCTTGCAAAATCTCATTACAATTGGCTTTGGCATATATGGAACGGTTATTGCCTGTAAAGGGGTCGGCCTCGTGCATGGTTTTTCGGCATGGCGCGGTCTTGGTGTTATCGCAATCATCGTAGGCATCTTTATCGTCATTGGCATCGTGTTAGCACTAACAATTGGTGTTATTATCATTTCAATGTTCTCCACAATAGGATGAATGAAAAAAGACTTCCCATTGCTTCGGGAAGTCTTTTTATTAATTAAAGAAAACGATAAACGCTTGCTTCATATTTTGCCATTGCTCCAATTTCTCCATATTCAGCTGGACGATCATGACGAAGCCGTTCATAAGGAAATGGGAGATAATTGGTGCCCAAATGCGCTTCGTGTGATAATAAAGAAACGCGAATACGACTCCCGGTGCCATATAGGTGAGCAAATGCTCAAGCTCGCCGTGGACGGCTGCGAAAACAATTCCGCTCACAATTGCTGCAACCCAGAAATTTGTTTTCGTGTAAATGCTTCCGAAAAGGACCCTTCTGAAAACAATTTCCTCGAGTAGTGGTGCAAAGATAACAATTGAAAAGATGATGATTGGCGACATTTTGGCGATATCACTCAGCAAGGCGGTATTGTCGGAGCCTGGCGTTATGCCGAGTGCTATTTCAATAATGCCGGCAATCATTTGGCCTGCCATTGCCATGAAAAACCCTAACACGCCCCATGCGACTGTCATCCAAGGAGTCGCTTTCTTTCCTTTGAAAATATCCCAAAATCGTTTATTACGCGTCGTCATGAACAAGATGAGTGGGGCGGCAATTAGATTAGTGATGAACAGCGCCCAAGCAAAGCCGAAAAATCTCGCGCTATCCGGTTCTAAATCAGTGCCATTTTGAAAGTAATAAATAAAACCTTTTGCAACAGGTATACTTCCGAACTGCATTGCCATATATAATAGAATGATTGAAAGTGAAATCTTCCAGTTTTTCATTAACAACTTCCTTTCTTCTATTGTCCATTTTAGCTGTTTCTCTAAAGACAAGCAAAGGGAAATGGATAGAGGTGTGATGTTGACATTGTTTTCAATTCGTTCGAAAGGATTCCTAAGTAAATTTATTGATTGTAAAAAGAGACAAGTATTTCACTTGCAATTTTTGGGCAACTTTATTATGATAAGAAATGTATTAGCACTCTTGATTGCTGAGTGCTAACAAGAAGATAATATGTCGAGGAGGTTGTTTCACTTGTTGAAACCATTAGGTGACCGTATCGTAATTGAACTGATCGAAGCAGAAGAAAAAACGTCTAGCGGTATCGTATTACCGGATTCTGCGAAAGAAAAACCGCAAGAAGGAAAAGTTGTAGCGGCAGGTACTGGACGAGTTCTTGAAAACGGCCAGCGTGTTGACCTGGAAGTAAAAGAAGGCGACCGCATCATCTTCTCAAAGTATGCTGGAACTGAAGTGAAATATGAAGGCAATGAATATTTGATCCTGCGTGAGAGCGACATTCTTGCCGTTATTGGTTAAGATAACCCGCTTATAAATGAATACAATCAAAACCAGGAGGTAATTCATAAATGGCTAAAGAAATTAAATTTAATGAAGACGCGCGCGGCGCAATGCTACGCGGTGTGGATACACTTGCTGATGCTGTTAAAGTGACGCTTGGACCAAAAGGACGTAACGTCGTTCTTGAAAGAAAATTTGGTTCACCACTTATTACGAATGATGGTGTAACAATCGCGAAAGAAATCGAACTTGAAGATGCATTCGAAAATATGGGTGCAAAACTTGTAGCGGAAGTTGCTTCGAAAACGAACGAAATTGCTGGTGACGGTACGACAACTGCGACTGTTCTAGCGCAAGCGATGATCCGTGAAGGCTTGAAAAACGTAACAGCTGGCGCAAACCCAGTCGGCATCCGTAAAGGAATCGAAAAAGCGGTTGCAACAGCAGTTGAAGAGTTGAAAGGCATTTCCGATGAAATCGAGAGCAAGCAAGAAATCGCTCAAGTTGCAGCTATATCTTCAGGCGACGATGAAGTCGGCGAATTGATTGCTGAAGCGATGGAGCGCGTTGGTAACGATGGCGTCATCACAATTGAAGAGTCTAAAGGCTTCACGACTGAGCTTGACGTTGTAGAAGGTATGCAATTCGACCGTGGCTACGCGTCTGCTTACATGGCGACAGACACAGACAAAATGGAAGCGGTTCTTGACAACCCTTACATCTTAATTACAGATAAAAAGATTTCTAGCATCCAAGAAATTCTACCAGTTCTTGAGCAAGTTGTTCAACAAGGTAAGCCATTGTTGATGATTGCTGAAGACGTAGAAGGTGAAGCACTTGCAACTCTAGTTGTGAATAAACTTCGCGGTACATTTAACGCTGTAGCTGTTAAAGCACCAGGATTCGGCGATCGTCGTAAAGCAATGCTTGAAGATATCGCGATCCTTACAGGCGGAGAAGTGATTACTGAAGATCTAGGTCTTGACCTTAAATCTACAGACATCACTCAACTTGGACGCGCTGCGAAAGTCGTTGTTACAAAAGACCATACGACAATCGTTGAAGGAAATGGCGATACAGACGGAATTGCATCACGTGTTGGCCAAATCCGTGCGCAACTTGAAGAATCAACTTCCGAGTTCGACAAAGAGAAGCTGCAAGAGCGTCTTGCAAAACTTGCTGGCGGCGTAGCGGTTATTAAAGTTGGAGCAGCAACTGAAACAGAATTGAAAGAGCGCAAACTTCGCATCGAGGACGCATTGAACTCTACTCGTGCGGCAGTCGAAGAAGGAATCGTATCCGGTGGTGGTACAGCGCTTATCAACGTCTATACAAAAGTTGAAACGCTTCTCGAAAGCACTGATGGCGACGTCGCAACAGGCGTGAAAATCGTTCTTCGTGCACTTGAAGAGCCAGTTCGTCAAATCGCAACAAACGCTGGCCTTGAAGGTTCAATCGTCGTTGATCGCCTAAAACGCGAAGAAGTCGGCACTGGCTTTAACGCTGCAACAGGCGAATGGGTCAACATGGTGCAAGCAGGTATCGTAGATCCAACAAAAGTAACTCGTTCTGCACTTCAAAACGCAGCATCTGTGGCGGCAATGTTCTTGTCCACTGAAGCTGTAGTCGCAGACCTACCAGAACCAGCAGGCGCTGGAATGGGTATGCCTGATATGGGTGGAATGGGCGGAATGATGTAATAATTCCCGAAACCCTAGTAAGATGAAAATAAAATGCTAACAATTAATGGAAGCTTCTCAAGAGTTCGCGAACTTTTGAGAAGCTTCTTTTTTCATTTCTTGCATAACTTTATTTAATAAATATGTGTTATCTATTAATTTCTACTTGCGAGTAGTATAATAGTTGTGTATGTACTGATAGTGATATAGTCATTCATTATTAATGTAAATATTCATTAATACATAATCGAATATACGAGGTGAATTTGTATGAAAATATACAAGAGAAATTCAACTTCCAAAATATCTATGAAAGGTATGGAGCTTTCCTTATTGGCATCTGGGGATGGGACTGAAGTTATTCTCCACAAACTATACGAAGGTGCACGCTGGGCGATGGCTCCTGAAGACGACTGGACGGCATTGGAACATTTCACCATACTATCCGGTGAACTTATTTATCTTTCACCTAATGGCGAGATACTATTAGAGGCAGGAGATTCCGTTAATGCTTGTCCAGTAACTGAGCACTCCATTTTTATCGCGAAAACCGATGTGGAGTTTTTATATGTGACTTCCCAACCCCAATTTCATTTCTACAGCAACGCCGTTACAGATATGATGGATTTAGCTTTGCAAGTTGAACAAAAAGATGGGTATACAGCCGATCATTGTGAGAGGATTAAGGAACTTTCTATGATGGTTGGGAATGTTTTGGGATTATCATCGAATGAAATTTACATATTAAATTTAGCAGCCTTTCTTCATGATGTCGGAAAAGTAAAAGTCCCAGAGGAAATATTAAATAAACCCTCCAAGTTAACTGATGAGGAATACGAAATAATGAAAAAGCATACGACTTGGGGAAAAGAAATACTAAATGAAACCAATTTTGTAGACTTAATTAAAGCAGGAGAAATTGTGGAACAACACCATGAAAGATTTGATGGTAAAGGATACCCAAATAATCTTAAAGGTGAAGAAATTAGAATCGAAGCTGCTATCATTTCAGTAGTTGACGCTTTTGATGCAATGACCTCAGATCGTGTGTACCGAAAAGGTTTGGATATAAACATTGCGTTTGAAGAAATAGAAAACAACAAAGGTACTATGTTCAATCCAGAAGTTGTGGATGCCTTTTTATCATTAAGAGATAAATTGAGTACCGAAAAGGAGGTGATAGTATGAAAAAGATTCTATTAGTATTCACTACTGTGATCCTATTTCAAACTGTTTTTGTTGGAGTTGCTGGCGCTCGATATGTTAAAGATGCGGACAAGACCATTTCTATCAACACCGGACTAAATTTGTCTATTCCCCTAAACACCGCTGAAAAGTCATTTGAACTTCAGGAAGGTGTGCATGACAGTTTAAAGTCTACAACAGGGCTTGAAATAGATTATTATTACATCTGGCTTGAGCTAGATGGACAACCTATTTTAGGAATTGACCCTGCAAGAGCAATGTTTTAATAGTATGTAAGGACTGCCTTGAAGCTTTTTATGCTGATAGGTAGTCCTTTGTCATTTATTGAAAGCACCAATAGACAAAACTTACTCGTAATGTTTAGGAGTGCCCCAGTACTCGAACTTGTTATACGCAGGGTTTGTTGAGTCAAAGTGAATCCATATCGGTGCATTGTCTAAATTTGAATGAATTTCAAAGAACTTTTTATCGCCATATCTAATAGCTTCCAAAGCTAGCGGCAACTCACGCCTAAAAACGGTATTGCGCACAGCAGAGGTAACCGCACCAAATTCACCATCTACATAAACATATACGAATAAGTACGGATAACTTTCACTCATCCTCCATTCAGCAAGCACCTCATCTCTCATCGCATTGATCTTGTCATAAGCAAACTGCAGGCCAATTGTTAGAAAAAGGTCTGCAGTAATATCCGAGTGCGTTAATGTATACTTACGACCAATTATCGGTTCAGTCTTTGTAACACCATTTCTAAACTCCACAAACAACTTATCCGGATTAAGTTTCTTCAATGTATTGCCTCCTTTTACTATACAGTGTATTTAGGAGTGCAATTTTGGGTGCTCTATTTTGTGTGCACTTATTTTGTGTGCACTGTGCAAGACACTATTCAGACAATACACTACAATTGCATAAAATAAATAAGGAAAGCGATAATCTCAGTGTTTGGTCATGTTTTTTGTGAATATTTATTAATAACTGCGAATTGTCATAAATGTGTGCTGCACAGGCACCGATGTACTAATGTGTGCTGCACAGGCACCGATGTACTAGGCACCGATGTACTGTTATCGATGTACCACTTCCGGCTCAGATGACTGAATAATAAATATGTTATTGCTTCCAACATTTAGTAGTGGTATAGTAGTATTTGTTTTGATGTTAGCGTTATTTTTCAATAATAGAAAAAGGCAAACTTATCGAAAGGTAAGGACGCAAAGCTACGAGTCTAATATCCTCTAGGATGATGATAGTCGGGTTGCCAAGAATAACAACGTTTATTTGGCTATCCCGATTTTCAATTGGTGATAGCTTATTTGCATTTGCAGAAAAGAAAACGAAAAGGAGTTAAACGATGATAGTCGTAGATAAGAGGAAATATAAAATGGCTATTAATGAAGCCGCGAAGGAAGTCCATGTTCAGGTACATGGATTAATTAGGGAAGAGGATGCAGAAGAGTATATGATCGATTTGCAGGATACGATTAATAGAGTACCAAGACAAGCTTATACGTTTGTTATCGACGCGACTCACCAAACACCAACCCCGTCAAGAGTTGTACCGCAAATGGAGCAAGCGTTGCAATTTTACGCTACATTAGGTTTTAAGGAATTTTTAGTAGTAAAACCTTCCTCAAAGATTGCTCAAGTACAAATTAGAAACCTCTTGGAGAGAATTGAATTTACAGGTACATTTGTGGATCATGTACCTCGTTCTATGTAATGTGAACTTCTACCGGTTCAACAAATAAGCAGTGGGAAAAGAAAGTCCCTGTTGAATGAAGTTCAATTTATTTTTTGGGGAGGGAAGTAAAGAATTGCAAAAAACACTAGAATTATACAGCTATGAAATTATTACAAAGCAACAAGAAGATTTACTACAGAGAGCTGCAGAATGTTTAGCTCGTTCCTTTACTGGAATAGACGTATCAGGTAAATGGGTGCAGGAGCCGATGGTAGGCCAATTGAGTATTGATTACGAGGATTTATATGATTTTACTAAGGAATATTTAGACTCTACAGTAGAGCAGGGATATTGTGCTGTCGCCAAAGATAGCAGTAATCATATTGTTGGTGTGCTGGCGGGAGATACAAATGCACCTCAAATTATTGGAGAAGACATATTTGAAGGATCTTTTAGTGATATGAATGTTATTCTGCGTGTTTTGGAAGATGTGAGTGAACGTTTCATGGACGATTATGAACGACGAAATGGCAAAGAGATTGAAGACGGAGAGTTGTTGCATCTATTCATGCTCGGAGTGACGGCCGAAACGGGTCGCCATGAAATTATTCAGCAATTAGGTAATAAATTATTCGAAAAGGCATCTTCAGAAGGATTGAAGGCTGTTATAGGTGAGGCGACAAACCCGAAGTCAATTCGTGTGATGGGAAAATATAACAATATGAATAAATATATCGATGTAGAGGGGAACTTTATTGTCCATAAATATGAGGATAATCATAGGTTGAAAGGAATCCCTTCAAGTATAGCTGATGGTACATATATTCTAATAAAAGAGCTTTGAAATTTGCATATTAATTATTAAGAAGTTAGGAGACTTATTTTATCGTGGCAGCTTTTATAAGTGTGATTGCTATTTTAACGGGGACGTCAGTGTATTTTGCTTACAAATATTTTTCCCTAAAAAAACATGCTCAACTAAATAAAGAAATGATAAACGGGATAAGAGAACTATCGGCAGGTCAACTCATTAGCAAAGTTGAAGAAAGAAGCTTAGATCATTCTGCATTTAATCAACTAATCGAGCCTATAAATCATTCAAGAGAACAGTTTCATTTATTTGCAGAAAAAGCACATGAAACGGCAGAAGTGATTTATAAAGAAAGTGAAGACGTTTCTGAGAAGGCCGACATTGTGAGGGCCGCAATAGATGAAGTTGATAGGGGATTACAGAAACAGTTGCTCGCTACGGAAGAGGGCGCTGTATCGATGGGTGATATGGTACAGGCTATCGAGGATCTGGCGATCAGATCGAATCAAATTGCTGAGCAATCGAATACCACGTTGGAATTGACTGAAGAAGGTAATGGCAAGTTGAAGGAATCCTTAGACAAAATGGAGCAGTTTAATCAAACGATTAATACAACATTTGATGGGATCAATAAACTTGGTGAACAGTCTCATGAAATCGGAACCATTGTAAAAGTCATTACGGGGATTTCAGAACAAATTAATTTACTGGCATTGAATGCAGCGATAGAAGCAGCTCGTGCAGGTGAACACGGTAAAGGGTTTGCTGTTGTTGCTGATGAGGTCCGAAAATTGGCTGAACAATCGCGTCAGTCTTCTTTTGAGGTAACCGACATTGTGAGGAATATTCAAGAAGAAACAGATGTAGTCGTAAGCTCAATGAAACAGGGAGCAGATCAATTTGCCGATACCAATACGACGTTGGTAGAGGTTAGAAATATGTTCGAACAGATTTTATCCACTACAATGACGATTGCCGAGAATAATACAAATTCTTCTGCAAGTACAGAAGAATTATCTTCTACTTCTCAGCAGATCATGTCAATCATTAAAGAAATCGAATTTATTTCACGGGAATCGGTTGAAATGTTTGAAGAACTTATGGGGATTAGTGATGAAGAATTGGAAATCATGCACCAGCTAGTTCAGGAAGCAAAATTTCTTAAAGAATTAAAGATAGATGAAGGTGAATTAATAATACACTAAGCGATAGAGAGCGTAGCAAAGGCCTCCCATCAATTCATGGAATTGATGAGAGGCTTTTTTAGTTCTGCACGCCAAAAGGCTATCCTAAGAAATAGGACAGCCATTGCTTTTTGAAAACTTAATCTTCTTCTTTTACTTCACGTTGATTTAACGGTTGAACAGGTCGGTTGTTATTATCAGGGAAGATGTTACGGAATGTGTCGATTTGTTCTTTCGACATTTCAATAGGGGTTTCTAATACAACCCATTTAACTGCTTCTGAACACGGCGGTGTTGTTAAAGAACCGTTATAGCGGAACGAATCTTTATCTAATGGCAATAAGCTCATTAAGTCGATCGGCTCTGTCAAATTAACATCTTCAGTTGTTTCTTCTGTCGGAATGACATTCCAAGCCTTTTCTAAATGAGGATTGGCTGCTCCCTCTTTAATCATTAATCCGAGAACTGCTAATTTGTTATTTTCATCTTTGTGGACAAAATGAACTTCCATATCGAAATACTGCCCATTAAATTGGTGTTCACTTGGTGTATGGAAGTGGAATTGTGCTAACTTATACTCCTTATTGTCAACGACGATAGAATTGTCCAAGTTTGAAGGAGTTGCTTGAATCGTATGTCCGTTGTTACTTAAGGAAACGGTCGTCGGTTTATACGTAATCGCTAAATCCGTTATTTTTTCATCGTCTATCGCTTGTTCAGTGACAATGTTGATAGGGGACTGCTCTTGCCCGCTTGTACATGCTGCAAAATCAGGGCTTAAATTACCCCAATGCTCGGGCCCTGTTTCTCCTTCGTATGACCAATGGGCTGTCTGTTGTTCATTCGACTTTTTCTCTTCACCTTCTTTATTTGTAGCATCATTTTTAGCCACATCGGGTGAAGTAGTAGAACAAGCTGCTAACGTCAAAACGAGAAACGACATGAACAGTGAATAAAATGTTTTCTTAGCTGACATAAGGATGACCTCTCTTATTTTCATGATGTAGTAAACATATTATGATTCAATTAGTGAATATTAACCGCTATTCTTTGTAATGAATTTTCATTTCCAAAAACCTCCTCAATAAGCATCTACTAGTAATCTACCTGCAGATTATTAGAAAGTGCTGAGAGAAACATTAGAAAACGATGAGAAAACGAAGTAGTACTGTACAAAATAATGTGAGTGTTGAACGAGGAGTTGACCGAATGGTTCTGTTATAATTGAACGATACATATAGTTATTCGTTATCAAAAGGCATTGAAACGAAGTGAATTACGGAGGGAAACAAATGAATTTTATTCGTAACCAGCTTTTAGGTTACGGAGTGGATGACGCCTGGGTTGACACGCTGTCATTTATCATCCTAATTGGTGTAATCACGCTCCTTTGTATTATCGCGAATTTTATTACGAAGCAAGTGATTATCCGATTTATCGCTCATATGGTGAAAAAGCATAACCTTAAATGGGGAAATATTCTTGTAGAGCGACAAGTGCTCCGCAGATTATCTCATTTTGTACCTGCAATTATTATTTATTACTTCGCGTCCACCTTTCACACGTATCAAAAGATAATCGAAACGATGGCATTGACGTACATTATAATCGTGGCGTTCAGTTTCATTAATCGTTTATTAAGTGTAGGCAATGAAATTTATCAAACATATGAAATATCAAAAACGAAGCCGATCAAAGGATATGTACAAGTTGCTAAAATAGTTGTCATTATTATAGGAACTGTTTTAGTGATTGCTAACTTAATGGGGAAAAGCCCGTTTATTTTGCTTAGTGGAATTGGGGCTCTTTCAGCAGTCATTATGTTAGTTTTTAGGGATTCGTTATTAGGGCTTGTGGCGGGAGTTCAGTTGTCTGCGACCGAAATGGTTCGAATGGGTGACTGGATTGAAGTACCGAAATACGGTGCAAATGGGGATGTCATCGATATTTCCTTGAATACAGTAAAGGTGCGGAACTTTGACAAGACCGTAACGATGATCCCGAGCTACGCGCTCATATCGGATTCCTTCATTAACTGGCGAGAGATGCAGGAGTCTGGCGGCAGGCGTATAAAACGTGCTTTGTATATCGATACGACGAGTATCCAGTTTTGTACAGAGGAAATGATTGAGCATTATAAGCAGATTCACTTTCTATCAGATTATATCGTTAATCGTAAACGTGAGATCGAAGAGTATAACGTTATTAATAAGATCGACCGCAGCAATCTTGTAAACGGAAGGGCGATGACGAATATTGGCGTCTTCCGGGCATATGTCCTTGAATACCTTCAACGCCATCCAGGCATTCATCAAGAAATGTTGTTAATGGTACGGCAATTAGCGCCAGGTGAACATGGACTGCCAATCGAAATTTACGCTTTTGTGAACAATACAAAATGGGCCGTATACGAGACAGTGCAAGCCGACATTTTCGATCACCTATTTGCAATTGCAGGGGAGTTCGGTCTCCGCACCTTCCAAAACCCAACAGGCAATGACGTAAAATCGCTAGGTCATATAGTCGGAAAAGAGTAAATTGTTCTCGAATTGTGTGCGCGGCTGTGCAGGACACTATTCAGACAATACGCTACAATTGAATAAAATAAATAGAGAAGCCTACCAAATCAACATCCGGTCGGCTTCTTTTTGCATTTTTATAAATTTTGTTGAATTGTCATAAATGTGTCGTGCACAGGCACCGTTAAAAACCGAAAAGGAAGGATTGATCTTAATTTGATATATTGGTTATATTCTCCATCTTAACAATATTCAATAACCGATAATGTGGATAAGTAATTGAGAATTAGAAGATTGTGTGAAGAAATTAATAGGATGTATAAAATAGGGTGGCAGCAATGATGGGATGGCGCTATAACATAGGGGATATAAGGGTTTATTCCAACGAAAGTGTATTTGTTGACAAAATGCGACATCTATATGATAATGAGTATGTAATTAGAATTATTATAGTTAAGCAGTCGAAATCACATTGAATTTAGTACTGCGGTTTAGGTTTTGAAGAATTGACCTAAACTAACTATGAAAAACATACTAGGAGGAATTTGTTTATGTCTTTAATCGGAAAAGAAATTCTACCATTTAAAGCGTCAGCTTACAATGCAGGTACAGGCGAGTTCATCGATGTTACTGATGAGAGCCTAAAAGGTAAATGGAGCGTAGTTTGCTTCTACCCAGCAGACTTCACGTTCGTTTGCCCGACTGAGCTTGGAGATCTTCAAGACCAATATGCAACGTTGAAAGAACTTGGTGCTGAAGTTTATTCCGTTTCTACGGACACGCACTTTACACATAAAGCTTGGCATGATCACTCTGAGACAATTAGCAAGCTCGAATATATTATGATCGGTGACCCTTCACAAACGATTTCTCGTAACTTTGATGTATTAGATGAAGAATCAGGTCTAGCAGATCGCGGTACATTCATTATCGATCCAGATGGTGTTGTACAAGCTGTTGAAATCAATGCGGGTGGAATCGGGCGCGACGCGAGCATCCTCGTTGATAAAATTAAAGCGGCTCAATACGTGCGCAACAATCCAGGCGAAGTGTGCCCGGCAAAATGGAAAGAGGGCGAAGAAACCCTTAAACCGAGCCTTGACCTAGTAGGCAAAATTTAATTTCACGAATGTGGAATATCGAAGGCGGCCCCTTTCCTCTCTGGGGATAGGGGCCCCTTTGTTTTTGAAAGTTTTCGGCGGATGTCTTAGATGTTGAAATGAGGCCAGTACGATACTGGTCATGCGATCGTTGCGACAGGACGTCGCGCACTTAGATCGCGTTCTTTAATTCGCTTCAAAATCTAAGGCATTCATGCCGAATTGTGGATAAGTATAGTACAAGCTAAGGAGTAGATTACATGATTTTAGATGCAGATATTAAACAACAACTAGCTCAATATCTTGAATTGATGGAAGGCGATGTCCTTTTAAAAGTAAGTGCAGGATCTGATAAAGTTTCGGGTGACATGCTGTCACTTGTAGATGAATTGGCGACAATGTCATCGCGTATTAAAGTGGAGCATGCGGAGTTGGAAAGAACGCCGAGCTTCAGTGTTAACCGTATCGGTGAGGATACGGGTATTGTGTTCGCTGGAATTCCGCTTGGACACGAGTTCACTTCATTAGTACTTGCTTTATTGCAAGTGAGTGGTAGAGCTCCTAAAGTCGATGAAAAAGTGATTGAGCAAGTGAAGAAAATCGACGATAAGCTTCACTTCGAATCGTATATTAGCTTGAGCTGTCAAAACTGCCCGGAAGTTGTTCAGGCACTTAACGTTATGAGTGTGTTGAACCCTAACATTACGCATACGATGATTGACGGCGCGGTATATAAAGAAGAAGTTGAAAGTAAAAACATTCTTGCTGTCCCAACGGTGTATTTGAATGGTGAACCGTTCACGAATGGCCGTAAGACGATTGAAGAAATTCTTGCTGAACTCGGCGGCGGACCAGACGCATCGGAATTCGAAGATAAAGATCCGTTTGACGTTCTCGTTGTCGGCGGCGGTCCAGCGGGTGCGAGTGCGGCGATTTACGCGGCACGTAAAGGGATTCGTACAGGAATTGTTGCTGAGCGTTTTGGCGGTCAAATTTTGGATACAGCGGCGATTGAGAACTTCATTAGTGTGAATCGCACGGAAGGTCCAAAACTAGCTGCTAGCTTAGAAGAGCATGTGAAAGAGTATAATATCGATGTGATGAATTTGGTACGTGCAAAACGTCTCGAGAAGAAAGACCTTATCGAAATTGAATTGGAAAACGGTGCGGTTCTGAAGAGTAAATCCGTTATCATTTCAACAGGTGCGCGCTGGCGCAATATCGGCGTACCTGGTGAGGCGGAATTCAGGAATAAAGGCGTTGCGTACTGCCCGCACTGTGACGGTCCTTTATTTGAAGGAAAAGACGTTGCAGTCATCGGCGGTGGAAACTCCGGTGTCGAGGCGGCGATCGACCTTGCAGGAATCGTCAACCATGTAACCGTCGTTGAATTCGGAACAGAATTGAGAGCTGATGCGGTTTTACAAGAACGTCTGCATAGCTTGCCGAATGTTACGGTCATCACAAATGCTCAAACGAAAGAGATTACGGGTACGGACAGCGTAAACGGCATCACGTATATGGAACGCGATACAGGTGAAGAAAAGCATATTGAGCTATCCGGCGTATTCATCCAAATCGGGCTTGTACCGAATACAGATTGGCTTGGCGACACAGTCGAGCGCAATAAATTCGGCGAAATCCTCGTCGACAAGCGCGGCGCAACGAACGTCCCTGGCGTATTTGCTGCAGGCGACTGCACGGATAGTCCGTTCAAGCAAATTATCATCTCCATGGGCTCAGGCGCAACAGCTTCCCTAGGTGCGTTTGACTATCTTGTGCGTAATTAATTGAATTGTTTCTGAATTGTGTGCGCGGCTGTGCACCGCACAATTCAGATTATACACTACAATTGCATAAGAAAAAGGAAGAAGCCAACCAAATCAATACTTGGTTGGCTTTTTTATGCATGTATATAAGTTTTAGTGAATTGTCATAAATGTGTGGTGCACAGGCACCTCAATGAGCTATGCGAGAATAACTTTGATTTTACGGAGGATGAATAGGCTGAGTTCCGTCCAAATCCAGCTGTAGAGTAGGGAGAAGGTGAAGATGAGGAGTAGGGTGAGCCTGTTGAAATGAGCAGAGATGGTTGGGCCGAATACGGGAAAGCCGAGTACATACAAGGGGATGCAAATGCCGATGCACAAAAGCAGGCCGTTCATGAAGGCAACATGCGGGCGCTTGGTGAGTTTGTAAAAGGTCCATCCCAAACCTAGCCCGAGCAGTCCGGTAGTAAAAGGGAAGATAAATAATTCAGTTGGCTCAATCAAGAATAACAAAAGAATTGTTAAGATATAGGTAAAAGCGCCCGAGTGTAATGAGATTAAGGCGACTAGCATTATCGGAGCGGTGGCGAGGGGGCTAATGGCAAAGCCGATCGCTGGTAGTAATCCTCCTGCCGATTGCAAAATGGCGGCAAGTGCTGCCATTAATGCCATGAATAGTAGCCTTTTTGTCTGTGACCATCTGTTGAGAATACGATGAATGTCCTTCGGATGCGATGGAAGTGATGTTGTGAAAAGCATGGACTCTCTCCTTTGTAAGCAAGCCTTTTTCTATTTTATTGGTCAGGACTGTTTTCCGTGCGGGTTCTGGCAAATTGTGTGGGTGCTTGTGCGGCACACAATTCAGATAATACACTACAATTGCATAAACTATTTAGAGAAGTCAACGTTATTAACCTTTCGCTGGCTTCTTTTTGTATTTTTATTACGAATGGTGAATTGTCATAAATGTGTGCTGCACAGGCACTGTAAACATTATAGTGACAATTGAGAAGAATGTGATACTATATACAGAAGCAATCTAGTAAATTATTGTCATAACCGTATAAAAGGAGTTGCTGACATGACGTTTCCTGAATTAGAGACAGACCGGCTGTATCTAGTAGAGGTTAAAATGGAGCATGCCCGGGGAGTATTCGATAACTTTTCAAATCCAACTGTGACACAGTATTACGGAATGGATCCGATGGCTGAACTGGCGGAGGCGGAAAAGATGGTAGAGCATTTCAGGAATGCTTTTATAGCGGGTCGCGGTATCCGGTGGGCCATGATACGAAAGGAAGATAACCGTTTCGCGGGGACGATAGGTTTGAATAATCTTTCCAAAGGGATGAAGCGGGCGGAAGTCGGATTTGAGATCCATCCTAATTTTTGGCGAACTGGCATCACATCCGAGGCATTGAAGGCGGTCTTGCATTATTCATTTGCAGAAATGGGCCTGCACCGAATGGGAGCCGTCACATTCTTGGATAATGTGGCTTCCATTAATTTATTAGAAAAGCATGGGTTTGAACAAGAGGGAATCTTGCGTAGCTATATGTACCAAAATGGACAATCGCATGATGCGCGGGTATTTTCGGTTTTGAATAAATAAGGTGATGAAATGGGGATTTAGGATGAGGATAAGAAATTCCGCGAAAGCAGTTGTCGTAAAGGAAGGTAATTTATTGGCGTTGAAAATCCAGGGGAATAGCGGAGCCTTTTACGTTCTTCCCGGCGGTGGGCAAGAGCATGGCGAAACGCTTCATGAAGCACTTCAAAGGGAGTGTATGGAGGAGTTAGGGGTCACAGTTGAAATTGGCGACTTGCTCTTTGTTCGTGAATATATTGGTAGAAATCATGAGTTTTCCGCGTTTCATTCCGATGTGCATCAAACGGAATTCTTATTTTCCTGTACTGTTATGGAAAATGAAATTACGAATGGCTCTAATCCGGATAAGGGGCAAATCGGAGCAGAATGGATTCCGGTGCATCAGTTGATGGATTATAATTTATTCCCGCAGGCCTTGAGAGCACATTTAATTTTATATAGTAATGATGAAAAAGAATTGACTTATGTAGGGGATATTAATTAAATGACTATAGGGGATCCGATTGCAGTAGGAAATACTTCATTTACGAAAACCACTTGTGTTTAGGTGCCTGTGCAGCACACTATTCAGATTATGCGCTACAATTGCATAAAACAAATAAAGAAGCCAACCATATCAACATGCGGTTGGCTTCTTTGTGTATTTATATAAACCTTAGTGAATTGTCATAAATGTGTGTTACACAGGCACCGGATTGACCGGATTAAGTCACTTCACCTCAAAGAACGAATAATAAGGTTCGTTATCTAGCTCCTTCAGCTGTAACTGAAAGTCGAATTCATCCCGCTGTTTTTCGGATAGCGGTATGACGTAGAAGGGGATGCCTTTGGAATGCGCCAGCTGTTTCATTCGGTTTCCCTTTGACAAACTGTCGTCATCAAGCCCGAGACGATATGTTGTTTGCTCCTCGTCTTCGGTAATAAAAATCAATCTCCATGCAAAATATGTTTTATCAGTTGGGTCGCTTACTGAGGCGTATTTCACGTAAGGCTGTACGACAATCTCGACGATTTCTTCATAAGGAACGATCTGTTGCACACCGTTCCAATGATGGGTTATAAGCCCGTCGACTCCATGGACACCACGATAGTCCGCCCACATCATATACTGATAACCTGCATACACCACCGTAACGAGGACCGCTGCAATGCCGATGGCCCTTTTATTTTTCAAGGAAGTTTCATAAAAAGGGAATGCGAACAGCAGTAAGAGAAGCATGATGAACCCAATAGAGAAGCCGCCAATGTAATCAGTGGCAATGGATTCGAATAGCAAGAAATTGCTGTTCGAAAATGTCTGTTCCTTCAAGTTCTCATACCCCTCATAGGAAAGAAAGAGGGCAGGAACAATGATAACGCCATAGACATACGCCCACATCCATCGAAAAGCGTTTTCCCTAGCCTTTGTGATACCGGTCCTCATAATCTGACCAATCGCATAGAGCGGCATGCTAAATACAAAAATGCCAATCACCGATGCTTTGAAGTCCTCTTGTATAGTGAACAAACTCCCAAGTGCAATAATCAGGCTTACGAGTCTCAATGCATTGCCAAATTTCCTTCTCATCTTCTCACCTCTACTTATATACGTGATGACATATCGGGAAGATTCATTTAGATGTTGAATTAGGAAGGAATTGCTAGCTCTTATGCAGAAGTTATCCTTCAAAAGGAGTGATTGATGATGCTTACGGATAAAGATAAAACTTTCTTATCTATGGCGCTGGAGGAGGCGGAGCTGGCTCTTGAGGAGAATACGTACCCGGTTGGAGCAATTCTCGTGGATGACCAATTCAATGTAATTGCAAAGGGGAGGAATCGGGTGCACACGAATAAAGACGCGTCGGCTCACGCGGAAATTGACGCCATCCGCAATGCGGGAGAGGCTATCTTTGACGCAAAAATACATAATAAGACGTTCACCCTCTACAGTTCATTGGAGCCTTGTCCGATGTGTACGGGAGGGATTCTATTTGCAAAGATTCAAAGGGTTGTCTGGTTGCTGAATGACGACTTGGGGTTTGGCGGTTTTCAGAAGATGAGGGATGCAGCTATTTTCGAAAAGAAATTTAGTAGAATTGAAATGATTGCAGAACCAGATGCCGAACTCAAAAATCGTCAACTCGTGCTCATGTGTCAATGGGAGAAGAATTCGAACCACGTCAACAACTTGCGGAGCCCGGAAGTGTAGTTATCGGATTTTGCCTACATTTTAAGGGCTCGCTTTTCGTAGGATAAAGGGTACGGCAAGATGATCTAATTAAATCAGGGGAAAGGGAGGTGAGCAAGTTGGCAAAAGTTTTATTGCATGTAAGCAGACTGTTTTTAGGATTCGTTTTCTTGGTCGCGGGAGTTAACGGTTATTTTGTCATCTTTGGCTTGGAACCATTCATCGCAACAAGTCCCGATGCAATGGCATTATTCGAATTCAACTACCTATTAATTGCAGAAAAATCATTGGAAATCATATGTGGAATCCTGCTCCTAACGAATCAATTCATTCCATTGGCTATTGCAATATTAGCTCCGATCGTCGTCAATATCTTCTTACTCCATCTGTTCCTTGATCATTCATTGCTTCTTCTAGCCATCCTACTTGTCATTGCCCTTGGCTATTTGTTGTTCTTCTACAGGCAAAACTTTGTAAGGATAGTAGAGAGAAAAGCGAAACCTACCTAGTAGTTTTCAGAATTGTTTCGGCGCCTGTGCAACACACGATTCAGATTATACACTACAATTGCATGGGGAAAATGAAGAAGTCAATCAAATTAAACTTAGGTTGGCTTCTTTTTGTATATATATTAGTTTTATTGAATTGTCATAAATGTGTGGTGCACAGGCACCTTAATTGGCACCTTGATTAAAAGGATATTTTTGGTTTTTGTCGAATATGGTGGGTAATGAGGAAGCTGGGAGTTTGCTGACAATGTGAATGGAGGAGATTATGGTGAGTGTGAGTAGAGAGGAATGGCGACGGATGGCGACGAGGGTGCCGGAGCTTCGGAAAAAGGAATTGAGGTCTAAACTGACAGCTGCGGAACGGCAGGAACTGGAGCAGATGTTGGCAATGAAGGCGGAAAGATATCCGAATCGAACAGGGGAGCAATACGCTGACAACGTTAGATTGACGGCCATTAGAAACATGACATTCATAGACGTCACACGGAAAGCGTCGCTCTTTCAAAAGCTTATGAAGCAGGAAAACTTGAAGGAATATAGGATTCAACTCCTGAACGAGGAAGAAGACGTCATCTATTATACGTTCCATTTCACATTCGCACTTGAAATGCGGCAACTGATGGAAGACGTGGGGCTCGGGCTTGATTGGCCGAAAATGTTGCCTGTCGATGACGCCATGAACTACACGGACCCGCTCGATGAGGAAGACAAGGAATGGTTTGAGGCATTTCCGGATCCTGCGTGGTGCGTAGCGAAACTGCAAGAAGCACGGAATCTTGAGGAACAAGCCGTTGCCCATGGCGAGGAAATGGTTATGGCTATCCGCTGGTTGAAGACGCATTGGGAAAAAGGGTACCAAATCTATGCGGACATCGACCCATGGGATGATGACGAATAAATTGACAGCCGTACTCGTACATATGCATTGAAAGGGGGGAGATATAAATGTTTGGAATCATTTTTTCACTCGCCATGCTCATTGCATTGCCGGCTGCTTTCATTGCAACGTTGTGGAAAGCTGCTTTTAAAAGCAGACAGGAATGGCTATTGGATGCGTTAACGAAGATGATCTTTCTTGTTTGGTTGTTCAAGTCCGGTCATTGGGATTTGATTGGCTATTTTTTCCGTTATGTTTGGGTAGGCCTATTCATTGTCGCGCTTGTCATGTCTTGGAGAAAAACACGCGCCTTACCGTTCCGAACAACGTATACGGAGAAACAGGAAATGACGATGGGTGTTCAGGTAATAGTTCTGCTTTTATTCACCTTATTTAACGTCTTCGTATTCACAAGTTACTCGGTCAAAGAAGAATCGATTGAGCTGGCATTTCCGCATAAACAGGGCACGTATTATGTAGGTCATGGCGGAAATAACGTGCAAATGAATTATCACCACGCTAATGAAAGCCAGAAATACGCGTTAGACATCGTGAAGTTAACAAAACTCGGAACGCGCGCGAACGGAATATACTCGAAAGATTTGTCGAAATACGCAATTTTTGAGGATGAACTATACAGTCCGTGCAACGGAGAAGTTGTCGAAACGAGGAACGACCTACCAGACTTGACACCGCCTGAATCGGATTCAGAACGTCCGGAAGGGAACTACGTCGCTCTCGTATGCGAGCAGCACGATGCTACGCTATTTTTAGCACATATGCAGGAAGGCAGTGTTGTTGTCGCGGAAGGGGATGAAGTGAAGACGGGGCAGCTCCTTGGAAAGGTCGGCAACTCCGGAAATACAAGCGAGCCCCATTTGCATATTCACGCTGAGCTTGATGGGGTAGGAGTGCCTCTAACGTTTAATGATAGATTTTTAGTGCGGAACAGTTTAATTAAGACGGGGGAATGAAGTCAGGAAACTCTCTGTTGAAAGCTGACAGCGCACTATTATCGGGGGGATTACCATATTAATTTTGCTTGGTATTTTAATTTCTTTTATTACAGTAATACTATTTTTGATTTTATTTGTAAGGATGATGATTTCATTTATTAGAAAGAAACCTTTTCCTAAAAAGTTATTGCTTGCAATGTTAACTGGAATTGTATTGGTATCCTCAATCTATATATACGAGGTGTATTTTTTTACCTTTGATGAAATTGATAAAAAATACATTCAAAATGGACCTGGACCTGTTTTATCTCCCACTGAGAAATATACGGCGAATGCTTATTACGAA
Organism: Sporosarcina sp. UB5; assembly: GCF_050859005.1. GTDB lineage: Bacteria > Bacillota > Bacilli > Bacillales_A > Planococcaceae > Sporosarcina. The sequence goes on along the minus strand of NZ_CP125984.1, from coordinate 633,891 downwards.
CCATATGGTGGTGCTGCAGGTGGGGTCAATGTGTGGGTAGAAGTAACAAAGCATCATGAAAATGATAAGAAGAAAATTATCTATTACAGTGATGCAAACGACAATTTTCTTTTGGATTGGGTAGATGAAAAAACGTTGTTCATAACAAACGCAGGACCTTATAAGAGTAACAGTATTAAATTAAATGTGGAACAAGAAATTTATCATGATAGAGGATTAGCGTGTCGGAGTTGGTTCATGAAAGATGAGTATGAAACTTGTTATCAAAAATAGTGTTTTATTGATAAACTCATATTTTAACAATCAATGCGGTTTATCACCATCAACCGAACCCGTTAATAATAAAGGCAGGCGTTTTCAATTCAACAAATACAGTTATTGCAAAAGGTCATCGACACGATCGAAGACCGTATAAATGAAGAAATCAAACCTGAGGAATTGGCGAAAATGACCGGGTATTCGCCTTTCCATTTTTACAGGATCTTTCATCAGCATATCGGCTATACCGTTATGGATTATGTCGTGAAAAGGAAGCTGCAGTACGCGTTATTCGAGTTGGTAAACGGGAAAAAAGTGATTGAAATTGCGCTTGAATATGGATTTGAAACCCATTCCGGCTTTACGAAAGCGTTTAAACGAGTTTTTGGAAGTCCTCCGAGCTTATATCGACTGCATTGTCCGAGTTCATTGCCACCTAAATTGGATTTGATGAACCTTCACCAAAAAGAAGTTGGCGGCATCGTTATGCAACCGAAAATTGTGCGGAAGGAAGGCTTTACGATTGCCGGAAAAACCTATAAAAGCGCGATGGACAATGTGTTTTACACAAGGGATGCCCCTGCTTTCTGGGATCAGCGCATTGCGCCCGAAGAGGCAATCGAAAAGATGTTGTATGAAAAGCTATCCCCGAAAAAGCATGGTGAGTATTGCGTAAATCTGAATGACAGGGAAATGAATCGCACATTCACGTATTTATTTGCAGTTGATTGTGATGATGTAGATGCCCAACTTCCGGAAGGGCTGACGAAGCTGTATATAAAACCGGCGACGTATGCAGTGTTCAACATTCCCTCTGTAGATGTGGAGCAATTTGTCGCGGCAATCAAAGGAACGTGGAAATTTATAGTGGAGGATTGGCTGCCACATTCTTCTTACGAAGTCGATGAGCAGGGGTATGATTTTGAGTATTACGATGAACGTTGTCATCACTGGCTTTATGAAAAAATCACAATGGAAATTTACGTGCCAATTAAAGAAAAAGACAAAGTGTGAATGGATCACACTTTGTCTCGTTTCAAGACGACTGTAAATAAAAACAAAACTGGCATAATGAAGCAAGCACTTGCAATGATGGCAGTTTTCACTGCGAATCGTGATGCGAGTACTCCAATAATCGGCCCACCGCCAATTTGGCCGATCGCATCGACTTGGCCTTTCACCGAAAAGAAAGTTGCCCGTGTCGAGGAGTCAGGGATGATTTTATTCAGCCAAATATCCTCTAATGGATACATCACTTGCCTCGTCACTTCGATTACGACGTAAAACACTAGCAAACTGACGACGAATGCAGAGAATGCGAAGCCGATGAGTGAAGCGACAATAAGCGAACTGCCTATAAATAGGGCAACGTAAATTTGTCGCAAATTCGAATGGAGCGAACTTCGGTTCATAAAGTGAAGCACTGTGAAGGACAGGATGACGACAATGAATTGTATTCCACCCATGAACAGGACTAGCTTTTCATTTGTCATTGCAGCTAAAGCGGATACGTCAATGAAATGTGTCATCCATAAACGGTCGAAGCCTTCGCTGTACAATCCGATAAACAACGCGATGAGGAGCAGCATTCTCATGACGAAACTCGCTTTGGAATAAACAACGATTTTTTGCATATTCCCTTTCATGCTTTTCCACGTAGAATCTCTTTCACCTGCCCGTAACGGTTTGAAATTTTTCTCTTCCATGAAAATTAGTAAGTAAACGGCGAGCCCAAGCATGCAAATGCCGCCGATGACGATTGGTAAGTTAATCATAAAATAACCTGTCAGGATGCTGAGAGGAATTGCGATGAATTGTCCTAACTTCCCAACCTTTGCTCCTCTAATAAATGCGAGGGACGCCCGCTCTTCACCGATTTCATCTGCAATCCACGCCTGCTGAGCACCGCTCGTAAACGTATACCCGATGCCCCATGCAATTTGTGAGAAGATGACAGCTGCAAATAGAGGGAATATCCCTTCCATCATAAATCCGAATCCGATTAAGATATAGCCAATGATGAGCGATAGCTTTCGACTTTTCACGTCCGCTAGAATACCAGTCGGAATTTCAAATAGGAAGACGGTTAGCTCCAAAACAGTCCCGACTAAAACGAGCTGGAGTGGATCGAGCTTCACGACTTGCACGTGGTATAACAAATTTACCGTGAAGATATACGTGAAAAACAGTTGCGATAAAAAGCATGTGAACAAGTAAACTGCATATGGATCTTTTCTATTGAATGTACTCATAATTTTCCCCCTCCACATAATTATAGGAAAAGGGCTTTCATTAAACTTGTCCTAAATTGCGGTTTTTCGTGAAAATGAACATTCATTTTCTTTCCACTCAAATTCCATTATAATAGTACAGTTGAAGAAACCGGTTAGCCCTTTAATGGCAGCCGTGTAATAGATGAATGAAATTTGAAAGGGGAATCATTAATTGACTGTTACTACAGGAGAGAAAATGGTTGTGGAAATTGATCATTTGGACGGAAAAGGAAATGGGCAAGCAGTCGTTTGGCGTGAGAATGAACTTGGCAACCTAAAAAAGTTGAAACTCGTCATTCCGCAAACGTTGCCAGGAGAGACCGTACAAGTTACTGTCGATGATCCGACGATGCGATGGAGGAAGGTACAGCCAGAAGAAATTTTGGCCGCGAACCCGGACCGTATGGAAGCACCTTGCCCGCATTTCGAACTTTGTGGCGGCTGTGTGTGGCAACATTGGAGTTACGAAGGCCAATTGAAGCATAAGACGGATTATGTGAAGAAGGCATTGGAAAGTGTCGGGATGAATCCGAATCTCGTCCAGGACACGATTGGCACGGACGACCCTTGGCATTACCGTAATAAAATGGAATTCACGTTTTCGCCTGAAGGAGAACTTGGACTGCATGAGCAAGGGAATTTCCGTAACATCATTCCGCTTGAAACTTGCTTGATCGCAGGCCGGAATATGGTCGACGCGACGATGGAAGTGCGTGAATGGGCCAAGGCGTTCGGTCTTACAGGCTACAATAAAGATTCGAAGGAAGGGCTTCTCCGACATTTGATGGTTCGTGAGTCATTTGCAACCGGCGAAGTGATGCTTGCGTTGTTTGCGACGGAAGCGCCTGCCGGTGAATTAGCGGCTGCAGCGGAAGATTTGATTGAGCGGATCACGAAGAACTATCCGAGTGTGAAAAGCTTAATGTGGCTCGTGAATACGGATATAGCAGACCGCACGCAAGCAGAAGAAACATTCGTGTTGGCGGGCCGCGATTTTATTTATGATGAAATGGCGGGGTATCGCTACCGACTATGGTTTGATACGTTTTTCCAGACGAACCCTGTCCAAGCGCAGAAGCTTGTGGATCTTGCGCTCGAGATGGGCAATCCGCAGGAAGACGAAAAAATGATCGACCTATTTTGTGGTGTCGGAACGTTTTCATTGCCGTTTGCTGCGCGCGTGAAGGAATTGGCAGGTATCGAGATTGTCGAGACATCGATTGAATCCGCAAAACGAAATGCGATTGACAATGATTTGCATAATACGACATTCCTCGCTCGCGATGCGCGCCGAGGAATCGATGAAGTGCATGAAAGCTGGGGCTTGGCGGACATGTTATTAATCGACCCGCCACGTTGCGGTGCTGGCGGCAAAGTAATGCGCCGTATTGGCCGCGCCCAACCAAAACGGATTGTCTACGTATCGTGCAACCCGGACACATTCGCAACGGATACAGCAGAATTGCTGCAATTCGGCTACACACTCCAAGAAGTGCAACCGGTCGACCTCTTCCCACACACCGTCCACGTGGAACTCGTCGCGTTGTTGACGTTGGATGAATAAATAAGGAAGGAACCGTCCTGAAAGGTGGAAGATACCTATCAGGGACGGTTCTTTTTTGTAATAAAGAAGCGGCGGGGCGTCTAAATTGTCGTTCCCATAATGTATTGTAATTATGTTAATATGATAGTAACAAACAACAACGGGCACCCAAGAGGGAATAGAAAATGACAGGGGGGATTGTATCGATGGAAAAGATTGTAGAAATGTTACAAGCTATGCAAAAAGAGCAAAAAGAGTTCCGAAGTGAAATGAATCATCGTCTAGGTTCGATGGATGAGCGTATAGGCAACATGGACACTCGAATCGGCGCTATGGATGAACGCATAGGCATAATGGACACTCGAATCGGCGCTATAGATGAACGCATAGGCATAATGGACACTCGTATTGGCACTATGGATGAACGCTTAGAAAATATTGAAAAACTCGTTATCCAAAATGGAGACAAGCTAGACACCAATCGAGATCACGTTAACAAGAAAATAAACTTCATTGAGCATCGAAGCCTAGAGCTGGAACAACGCATTTTTGAACTTGAAAATCGATACAAACAGCAATAAAGAAAAATTCATTATCGTTCTACTTCTGACAAATTCATAAATAGGAAAGAGCCCAAGCCAACAAGGTCTGGGCTCTTTCCTATTTATTACATCGTCCGTCAAAGGTGATTTCACTGCTACTTCTATGAGCCAAATATAGCTAAATACTGTTGTTGCAACGCAAAACCATTATTTTTCCATTCTAATGTATTCATTATATAACCTAAGCCATCCGCATGATATCTGCCGGATATCTTTTGATAAGCTAACAGCTCGTAGACTCCATTGGAATCAAAATCTACTGGATATAGGCCACTTAAAGGATCCACAAAACCGGTTATCGGGCTTTTCAGCTTGCCATTCCTGTCATATATTTCATTTAAATAACTTGCATCTCTCGTAGATATATCAATAATATATCTCTCGTTATTTGGTCTGCTGACAACTTCAACTTTATAATGATCTTGATAAGTGACATCGTACTGGAACTGATTATTATAAACGTCAGAATCAAAAAGTAGTTTTGCTATATTTCCGGCAAAGGATACAATGTAATAATTAATAATCCCACCACTACCGCCTGTATCAATACCGATTAATATCTCGTCAATGCCATTCCCCGTAAAATCCCCCAAGAACAGTCTCGGATTATAGCCAACATTGTTGTGAAGCGGAATAGTTGTCATGATTCCAGTTCGACCGTCCCTAACGTGAAGAGTTATATTTTGGATGAATGGACTATCCGGCGTTTTTGTGCCAGTCAGATAGATCTGATCAACCACTCTATCACCCGTTACATCTCCAGTAGCAAACGCAACAATCCTTGGATGTCCCATAGTAGTTGAAACAAGAGAATTATTCATCATGTGCCCCTTTTCATAAAGACTATAGTAATAATCTATCCTATGGGTTATTGGAATGATTGCTACTAGCCCTTTGCGGTGACTGTACAGCACACTATTCAGACAATGCACTACAATTGCATAAATGAAGAGAGCGAAAGCGGTAGGTACAGGTTTTAGTAATGTAGAGATTGGATAATTACTCATCTTTGTGAATAGTCATAATTGGTTGGTGCACAGCTGCCAGAACAATTCAGACAATACACTACAATTGCATGAAGTAAAGAAAGAAGCCAACCATATCAACATCCGGTTGGCTTCTTTGTGCATTTATATACAAGTGTTTGAATTGTCATAAATGTGTGGTGCACAGGCACTGAATTTGGCACCGAATTTAGTGCACCACATCAATTCTCAATATCACGGTTTCGAAAACCGATGAAGCCGACGATTAGTAATCCTACTGCAATACTACTTAATAAAAATAACGGCATAAATGTGGCGTCCTCAATTGGCACTTGCGGTACATGACCGAATGGAGAGAGTTGCCCGACCCAATCTGGGAAATCAATTAAGTTCCCGATGTATAGAACGAAGAATGAATAAATGACGTACACCCATATGAAATGGGTCATCCTCGGAAGAAATCCGATGAGGAACGCAGCGACACCTATCATTACAAGCATGGCCGGATAATATACGAGAGCAGCCTTGTAAACGAACCCGAAGTCAAGGCCATCCTCCATAACAGCTGTCGCAGCGGACCATAGACCGAGCGCGCTTACTGAAATCATGACAAAACCATTCAACACCGCTAAAACTGCGTATGAACCAATGAGTTGCGTTCTTGATACAGCTCTTCCTATAAAATGGTCGAGGCGGTTCTTTTTCTCCTCGCCGCAAAGTTTATTCATTGCTAGAACGGGTGGAATGGTTGCAATGAGAGAAATGACGATCATTAATGTTGGAATAAATTGCTCCACGATGGAAGCTCCTTCAGCTTGTTGCAATAATTGCTGAAACGTTTCATTTCCTACAAAAAACGATTCCAAATCACCAAAAATTGAACCATACGATGCCCCTAGCACGTACAAGCCGATTGCCCATGCAACAAACCCTGTTCGCTGAAGTCGAAATGCAAGGCCAATTGGACTTTGCAAAAAACGGGACGCATACCTTTTCCCAGGTTTAGATGCGATAAATCCTTGCTCCAAATCACGAATGCTATTTAGGAAATTTGCAACGACAAATAAGACGAATGAAACAAAGAGCATGATGACGATCGGTCCCCAATGATTGGCTGAATAAACTTCTGTTTTCGTTACCCATCCTAACGGTGATAACCATGACAATGCTTCGTTACTCACATCCGTAATTGCCCGAAAAAGGTACATGAAAATGAGTACAGCAATCGACCATCCGATCGTCCCTCGTGAACTTTCGGAAAGCTGGGCGAAAATCGCTGTCACTCCTGAGAAAACGAATCCTGTCCCGCCTAAGGCAGCCCCATACAGTAAGGACCCTTTCAAATCCATGCTTTCGATTCCGAGTGCATACAATCCAAATCCAATACAAACTGCTAACACAACGAACGCTCCGCTAGTCACTAGTAAAGTAGCATTTAAGTAGGAGAGACGTCCTGACGGCAACGAGCGGATCATCTCAATGCGACCATCTTCTTCATCTGCTCTTGTATGACGTGTAACAAGTAAAATGGCCATTATCCCAACGATGACCGCTGTAATGACTAACATTTGATGAGCCGTCATGACGCCGATCGTATAATTGTCCAAATCAGCTGTCCCTACCATTGCAATCATTGCTGGATTAGCCATCGTTTCTGCTATTACTGCTATATCCTGCTCTGTTTTATATAAATTATTAAAAGCGGGAGGTACGATGAATGTAAAGATTGCTAGGCCAATGATCCATAAAGGGATGCGTATTCGATCAAGGCGAAGGATAAACCGGGAAAGCTGCCTTGTATTCGCAAATAAATTTTGTTTCATTAACGAACACCTCCGAGCTTCCTTTCCGATTTTTCCTTTCGCTCATAATGACGTAGAAATAAATCTTCCAGGGTCGGGGGTGCACTTTCTAATTTCTCAATGCCAAATTGACTAATATGTCGAATTGTAGCATCCAACTCTTCCGTATCAACTTGAAACGTCAAACCTTGTTCCGTTTCCTCAATTTCATGAACTCCTTGCAATTCGTGTAGTGATGAAATAGGTTGCTTCGTCTCCACAAGCATATGCGTTCGAGTTAAGTGGCGGAGTTCAGTTAACGATCCAGTTTCAATTATTTTTCCTTGGCGAATGATGCCGACTCGATCACATAATTTCTCTACTTCAGAAAGGATGTGACTCGATAGAAGGACACTTTTTCCTTTGCTTTTTACGTCCATTACACATTCTTGAAAAACTCTTTCCATTAATGGATCGAGTCCAGAAGTCGGTTCATCTAAAATATATAAATCAGCGTCTGATGAAAATGCCGCGATGAGTGCAACTTTTTGTCGATTCCCCTTAGAATACGTTCTGCATTTCTTCGTAGGATCGAGATCGAATTTTCGTATCAACTCTTCTCTTCTACTCGTAGTCGTTGAGCCTCGTAACTTACTAAACAAGTCAATGACTTCACCGCCCGTTAAGTTTGGCCATAAATTGACGTCCCCCGGTACGTAAGCTAATCTCTTATGAATTTCCACCGCGTCATGCCAAGCATCTTTGCCAAATACCGAAACGTCTCCTCCAGTTGCCTTTAAAATACCGAGTATTATTCGTATCGTCGTAGACTTTCCCGATCCGTTAGGCCCAATAAATCCGAAAACCTCGCCACTACCAATATTAAAATTAACACCATCTAATGCGGTGAACTTTCCAAACGTCTTCGTCACATCCTTAACTTCCAACACACTCATGTCCCATCCCCCTTTTTAATATTGCATCGGTGCTGCACGGTTCGTAATTCAGAATTGTTTCTATTGTTTCGGCGGCTGTGCAGCACACAATTCAGATTATACACTACAATTGTATAAAATTAGTGAACATTCCGATGAAATCGACTTTTGTTCAGCTTCTATATGCATCTATATAAATAAGAATGAATTGTCATAAATGTGTGCTGCACAGGCACCGAATTTCAAAGTTTATGTAGGCGGGTAGACCGTTTCTTCTGTTATAATTGGTACTGTTTCAGCACAATCTATCCTACATCTATCGTAGGTATGCATGGTTAATTTCGACACAGAGAGGAGTACAACATATGCATACTTTAAAACAACAATGGTTCGGAAATGTTCGAGCTGATATATTAGCAGGAATCGTCGTAGGGCTTGCACTCATTCCTGAGGCGTTAGCCTTTGCGTTTATCGTAGGAGTTGATCCGCGTGTCGCGCTCTATGCGTCATTTACAATTGCCGTTATCACTTCGTTTGTCGGTGGACGTCCAGGTCTCATTTCGGCTGCAACGGGTGCGATGGCGTTAGTCCTCGTCAACTTGATGGCGGATCATGGGTTGCAGTACGTCCTTGCAGCTACTGTTTTGACTGGAATTATCCAATTGGTCCTCGGGGGACTTGGGGTTGCGAATTTAATGCGTTTCATTCCGAACTCCGTCATGCTTGGGTTTGTGAATGCGCTCGGTATTATGATATTCATTACCCAGCTGCCTTATTTACGGGGCGGTGACGTACTAACGTATGTATTTGCAATTGCTACATTGATTTTGGTCTATGCAGTGCCGCGTTTTTTCACTGCAATTCCTGCGCCACTCATCGCGATTGTCGTTATGACAGGTATCGCATTAATGAGCGGTGTGTCGTTGCAAACAATTGGTGATTTAGGGAAGATGCCAAGTACATTGCCAACGTTCTTCCTTCCAGATATTCCGCTCAACTTTGAGACGTTGAAAATTATTTTTCCATATTCATTAGCTTTGTCAATCGTTGGTTTATTGGAATCATTGCTCACGTCCCAAGTATTGGATGATATGACGGATACGCCGAGCAATAAAAATAAAGAGGCGCGTGGGCAAGGAATTGCGAACTTCATTACAGGATTTTTTGGCGGAATGGCAGGATGCGCGCTAATTGGACAATCTGTCATTAACATTAAGTCGGGTGGTCGTGGACGTTTATCCACATTTACGGCGGGTGCCTTCCTTATGTTCTTAATCATTGTCCTAGGAGACGTCGTCGTCAAAATTCCGATGCCAGTTCTTGCTGGTGTTATGATTATGGTCGCGGCAACGACATTCAACTGGGGGTCGTTCAAGTTCCTTAAGCATGCACCAAAAGCGGAATCGATTGTTATGCTAATTACCGTCGCCATTATTTTGTATACGCATAACTTGGCAATCGGTGTCGTTGTCGGTGTCATTCTAAGTTCGCTATTTTTCGTTGCTAATATTTCTCGTGTGAATGTGACCAGTGATGCTGGCATATACAAGGTGAAAGGCCCATTGTTTTTCGCGTCGACGACAAAATTCATCCAATCGTTTCGTGATGTTAAGGAAAAGGAAATTGTTATCGACTTTGAAGATAGCCAGCTGTGGGATGAGTCTTCTGTCGGAGCGATTAGTAAAGTGAAACAAAAGCTAGAGGAAGATGGGGTGATCGTAACGATTCGAGGTCTGAATTCTTCAAGTGCTCAACTATACGAAAAGTTGGTATAAGGGGAATGAAGATGGGAAGTGATGAAGTGTCTGAATTGTTTGCGCGGCTGCGCGAGACACGATTCAGATAATACACTACAATTGTATGAAAGAATTAAAGAAGCCAACCAAATCGACATTCGGTTGGCTTCTTTCTGTATTTTTATAACTATTTGTGAATTGTCATAAATGTGTGCTGCACAGGCACCATCGTTATGGCACCATCGTTATACCCTTCTCAATTCAATGCTTGTAATTTCTTCTGCGATTGCATTTGTTAAATCTTCCGTGGTTTTTGGGACGAATGATTTTAAAATTGTATTGATCATCGGTCCCATCATCCCTCTTGCACTGATGTCCAGGTTCCCGTGCATAATCGTTTCGGAATCCGAAATCGCTTCCGCTTTAAAATACCCATTGCCCGCGAAGTTTTCATTCAAACCCGTTAAATCGAAAGTAACGAGAGAAGGCTCTTTCCACTCGGTAATGTCAATTTGCAATTTCACTGTCTTTTGCATAATGCCGATATCACCTTTAAACGTCCAGGTCGACTGCTTGTCACTCAAAATTTCATGCTCGATATAGCCTGGCACGAGCGGGGCCCATCTGTTCATATCACTAACGAAATCCCACACCTTTTCAATTGGGATATCCAATTTGGCCGTATGTGTACCACTAGGCATATGACGATACCTCCTTTTATAATAAAACGTTTTCCACGTCGCTTATCCTACGCGATGGAACGTTGCCGATATGCATGCCGGCTAAATAACCGAATGTCATTGCAGGTCCGATTGTGCCACCAGCACCTGGATACGCGCCGCCGAGTATCCCCATCGCCGCGTTGCCTGCAGCATAAAGTCCGGGAATTACTTCTCCGCGTAAACTAATGACTTGGCCGTGTTCATTAATGCGCGGCCCGCCATTTGTCCCTAGTGCCCCTGCATAAACCGGCAATGCGTAAAATGGGCCTTTTTCAATCGGTCCAATCATCGCTTTACGTCCTCGGAATCCATTTGCAAAATTTTCGAAGTGCAACGTTCCTCGATTGAAGTCAGGATCTTCATGATTGACAGCATGCGTATTAAACCGTTCGACCGTCGCTTCAAGTTGATCCGCATCTACTCCAATTTTTTCGGCAAGCCCCCGAATGCTATCCGCTTGCGGAACCCAGTCTGGAGCATTTTCGCCAGGCGCCATCGTTACAATTAAGGCGCGGTCTTTTAATTGTTGATCAAAAATGAGCCACACATTCGATTCATTCGGCAATGATTGCGAGTTCTGATCATATGTGTAAAACGATTTAGGCAGATCCATGTAAGTGGCGCCTTCGTTAACGAAGCGTTTCCCGTGTTTATTGACGATAATTGAATTCGCCGCCGTGCGTGCTTGCTGGTCGATTTGATTATAAACTTTCCCTTCATATTCAATCGTCGGGTCCACGAAAGCCGGTGACCACCAAGCTTCGGTCATGTTGGCAAGTGCCGCCCCTGCCTCCATCGCCATAATTAATCCATCGCCTTCATTATAAGCTGGGGATTGCGGGTGAGTAATCGCCCCTTTTAAGAATGAACGGACAAGCTCCTTATTCCATTCAAATCCACCGGACGCAATCATGACTCCTTTACGAGCACCGATAAAATAGTCCGTCCCATCCTCTTTTTCCGCGCGCACTCCGATGACGGCACCATCATCATTCATCACAAGTTCTTTTCCGGGTGTGGAAATTAATGTCTCAATGCCACGGTCAAGCACCGCTTTGAAGAGGCTGCCAGCTAACGCTCGTCCCATTGTCGTAATGTTTTTCTCCATTCGTTCAGCAACAATAGTAAAGTCAATCTCTCCTGGATCGACAGCGCCGCCTTCCTCTAATGTCAAAGGAGGGAAGATTGGGTTGCGTCTAATTTTCTCTGCCCATTCGCCTAAATCATTCAAAGGAAACGGAAGGGGATCGAGTGAGCGGCCTTCATTTTTGCCCCCAGGCAAATCTGCATAATAATCGCCATACCCTTTAGGAACAGCAAATTTTACAGGCGTATGCTCGTACAAGTAGTCAATCATCTTCGCTCCGTTTTCAATAAATACGTCAATCAACTCCGGATCCGGTTCTTTACCGTGAGTTAGTTTTGTAATATACATTTTCGCTTCTTCATGCGAATCTTCCAAGCCAAGCTCTTTCATATAACGGTTATTCGGAATCCACGGAATTCCGCCGGAAAAAGCCGTTGTTCCACCAATCTGATCCGATTTTTCAAGGATGATAACTTCCGCCCCTTGATCATGGGCAAGAATAGCTGTCGTTAAAGCGGCGCCCCCACTGCCTAAAACGACGACATCTGTCTCCACATCCCACTTCATATCGTTCTTCGTAATCATGCACATTACCCCCTTGTTAGTATTAAAAACATTTTCATCTAAATGAAAATAAAACCGTGTAACAGAGTGATTTATGTTTCAATTTCACTTTATCGACATCGTGTTATCCCCTATAATTATAGATAACAAGAAATTTAAAACAATAAACATTGTTCAGATAAATGTTGCGTTCTAGTCATAGTGATTAGTAATGTCTAGTACGGAGCTAGTTAATCGACAGGGGGAGAAGAATTGTCTACGAAAATCGATCCAAGAGTTCAAAGGACAAGGGCAATGTTCGAGGAAGCATTACTAGGGCTAATGGAAGAAAAGGATTACAAAAAGATTACGGTAATGGAGATTTCCGAAAGGTCCACTCTCAATCGCGCAACTTTTTACTTGCATTACTACGATAAAGATGAATTACTCGAACAAATGCTGGACGAAGCGTTAGAAAATCTAAGAATTAGCGTGCAAGTGAAGGACATTGAATTCAAATATGACAGTGATAATCCGCACCCAATCTTCATTCGATTGTTTACAAAAATGATCGAACAAAACCGCTTTTACAGAATTATGCTCGTCCAAGAAAAAGTTCCGTACTTCACCGAGTCTGTCAGGGCAATTATTGAAACATTGGTGGAGAAGGCAACACAATATATGGTTGAAGATAAAATTAAGTTTAATGTTCCCGTTGACATGTCAAACGCCTATTTCGCATCAGCTTATTTGGGCGTCATCATTTGGTGGCTGAAAAACGATATGCCATACACCCCCGAGCATATGGCAAAGCAGCTGACAAGATTGTCTACGGTCGGTCCGTGGGTGGACAATCCGTATTGGTAATGGGGACAGAATAAAAAAAGATGCCGATGATCAAATGAGGAAGGGGATTTGATCATTGGCACCTTAATTATCTCGATTGCTGCAACCGTAGTACATCGGCTTTTGTCTCTAATATTTCATTCGAAAGGATTGTTACTTTGGCATCAACTTTTCCTAGTTTTTCACTAAGATTTTCCTCAACTGAATCAATTCGTTGCATCACTTCTTTATGATTCGAGTTGACAGTTGCGGACAAGGCTTTCAGTTCTTTCGTGTTTTCTTTAACAATTGATGATAACTCTTTTAGTTCTTTCGTGTTTTCATTAACAATTGACGATAACTCTTTCAGTTCATTCCGGTTCTCTTTAACGATTGACGACAATTCCGTAATCGCTTGTAAAATTAAATCTTGATTGATAGACCCGCTCATTTTTTCACCTCTTACAGTAACCATATAGTCCTCCGATTATAACATATTTCGACAGTGATTTCCCTTGTATTAGGGGAATAAGTATGAGTGTAAAAGCGTTCGTTTTTCGCTACTCATCCTGAAAAAGATGATACAACAATCGGTCCCGGTCTTCATTGGTTCTTCTGCTAAACCTAATACGTTAACTAGAGATAGAAAATCACGATTTTATTTCTTTATTAAGAAGGCACAATAGCTTTCTTTGTGCTGCTTTACTTCGAATGATTTTTCTAACACGGATTGTGCTTTGTAAATAACGTCGGACATGTTTGTTCACAAAAAACAAACGGTGATATCTTTCGTCCTCGTAAATCTTATTAAACCAATCGTACTGATTTAGCCTTTTTATATTTTGATCAATTTTTTTCGTATGTAAAGAATCACTAGCTCCAACACTGCCGAATATCCCTGCAATTAATTCAAATAAAAAACTAAGCATAGTTTACTCCTATTTACTTCTCCTTTTGAGAATTCTACCTTGATTGTGGCTAAACCTTGTTTAAGTAACCTGTACTTTAGTTAAAAAAGAGGTGTCTAAGCAAGGATTAGGAGTTAATCTCCTCTAACTTCGCTAAAAATTCAGAGTGGAAGCCTGCTTCAAATACTACACACTGAATTATTTTCAGGTCTTCAGAAAAGGCGAACAGACCTTTTAAACCGATAATAGATAGTGGGGTAAATTCAGGTCCAGGTTTCACTTCCCATGACTGGACTTCACCTATGCAAAGAAAATCATTAGAATTTCGATACTCATTTTCGGAAAAATAGCTTTCAAGGAACCCGCTTGCTGAGGCATCTATGAAGTCAGTTTGAATCATCTTTTTCCCTTTTAAAACAGTTTGTTTATAATGAAAGGGGATTTTTAATGGAACAGGTTCCGATATGATTGTAATCAACCTAGTTGAATAATCAGCGAGAATGGATATTACACCTCTAAAAAGGTTATGGTACTGCTCAATGTCCTCACACTTTATTTCGAAAATACTTATAGGTATTTCCTTTGTTTTAATACCAAAATTTACGTCTTCTTCATAGTCCTCACTTACATTTATAAATAAGATTTCCACTATTTTTCATCCCCGTTAGCAAAATGCTCATAGTAAATTTAATATCCTCAATAAGCCATATAACATGAGAAGAAGCCCTAAATAAAATAAAGCTGTTATGCCGGTAAAAGGATCTAAAACAAAATTAAAAAACTCCAACCACTTGTCCTTAACAGAATTGGCTTTCTTCATATCGCGTATGTAAATAAGCAATGAAATGACTATGCATGTTATTCCTGCAACTAAAGATAAAACCCCCACCATTAATCACGCCAATCATAAATTTAAAATATCCACTTAAAAAACGTATAGACCCCAACTGATGCAAAAAAAAATATGGAAAGTATTACTGAAAGACAACCAAAAATAATCAATTTGTATTTAGGCCCTATTGGAACATCTGGTTCTTCTACTAATTTTTCTTTTACTTTATTTTGACTAGATAGAAGTGCGGGGTCTATGGCCAGTCCTTCTAATAGCTCCATATCACCTTTATACTTTAATGCCCGCGCTATTTTATTCATGTCATGTCCCATAGAGTTTTCAAATTGCATACACGCTTTTACCATTTGGGGAGTTTTATTCTTTTCTAAATACCAGTATCGGCCAGCCATCGCAGGATATTTTAATTCAAAATAAATGTCTCCCAACTTTTTACGAAGTTCCAATTCATTCGGATAGGTTGAGATTAACCCGTGCAATCGATCCCTCGCTTTTCCCAAATCATCATTTTCAATCTACTCGTTTAAAAGCCAAAGCAATTTTCTCTTTAATTAGAAACACCCTTTTTCTCTTTTTGCCAGCGTCTAAATCCTACATATTCCAAAGAACCATAAGCTGTAATCATTGATAAAGTAGGAACAACATAATACTTCGGTGGTCCGAATATAAAAATAACAATAATAAACCCTGAAATGAAAATGGCAGTATATAAGAGATATGATTTTTTACGATGCTTTAAATAGAGTTTTACCTTATCCAATACTTCTCCTTTTACGCTGTTCTGCACCTTATTTGAATAGCTTAACTCCAATAATCTAAAGTCCAGCCCTCAGCCAATCTTTCCTTGAGAAGAGTATCGTTCCACGTTCCCCAAGGCGATAGTCGCTTTTGGTAATCGTTTAATTTATCCACTCTTTCTCTGTGCCAATTCGTATAATCAACAATATACCAGCAAATAAATTCACCTTTTATTATATGGTCAACTCTAAATTTTTTCGGTAATACAAAATCCTTAGGCATTGGATAATTACCCATTTTACTCACTATTTTCCGTGCGAATGCAGCATCTAAAGGAAAATGAATAAGATATAATTCTTTCTGTTCTACTAATTCATTTAACACATCTTTGTTATTGTCCTTATATAAATTCGGTAAGATTCGAATTAGCGAACCTATATCTTCGTTTTTATGAACGTATTGAAAATATGCAATTCCATTTGAAGTTTCAATCCCAAAGACATCACCTATTTTTAAAAGGGGCAATTTTACTCATCCTCCATCTATATCTACTGCAAACGGAAAATATCCTCCAGCATCCGGTGTAAAATCGTAGTATTTATCCAGTAAATATCCAATAGATACATTCATGGGCTATGACCTCTTTCCGCCAGTTGTATCAAGTTAGATGATCAAGAAAAAAGAGCCGTCTAAGCAGCCCAGCTCTTTAAATAAAGCACCTGTTAAATATTATCTTCTAATTATTAACAGTGTTTTCTCGAATATTGAGATGTTGTTGATGTCAATGTTATTAAGGTTGATAGTTTGGTCAAAATGATAATTTCTATCTTCTTCCTCTTGTCCAACCCAACAAGTATATAACTCGCAATAATCTCCTTCTTCGAGGTATCCATTTAACAGATCACATAATGCAAGGAAACTCTCTTTTGCTTCATTGTAACTTTGTCTTAAGTAAAGGTCTTTGTTGTCTGCATCAAATGACATACCTACATATTGATCAGTATAAACCTCATATATCCTCTTAGTTGTGAAGTGTTTCTTAATTAAATCGTGATTAGTAAAGTTATCACCAATTAATATTTTTTCATTACTACTATCATCGCTGTAAGGTAAAGTGAAATTACAACCGAGATAATTAACTATACTCATTTGCCACCAAACCTCTTTCTAACTACTTATACAAAACCAATTTTAGGATACTCTCCAAACTATTAAAACAAGTAAATATAACCAGTTTCCAAAGGAGAATGACGGAATCAACAAAGCCCCAGACACCCATTCAAACGGGTATCTGGGGCTATGCATTTTATGGGGCCTCTACTAATCATCCTGAAAAAGATGATACAACAATCGGTCCCGATCATCGAAAAACTGTTTCATGATAGCGTAATGGTCCGTTTCTTCCAACGTCGTTTCATCGATTCCGTCTTCTGTAATCTGGACGATTTTGGAGAGTGGGTGGGCCATGATGATTGGTGAATGAGTGGAGATGATGAACTGGGACCCTTCCGACACGAGTTCATTAATTCGCGCAAGCAACGACATTTGACGGAGTGGGGATAAGGCGGCTTCAGGTTCATCCAAAATATATAAACCGTTTCCCCTGAAACGTTCCTTGAACACGGCGAAGAAGGATTCCCCATGTGATTGTTCGTGAAGGGATACGCCTCCGAATGAATCAATAATTCTTGGTCCGAATGGGTCTTGGTCAAGCTCCTCGATATTCGTTGCCATATTGTAAAACGTCTCCGCGCGGAAGAAAAAATGGTCCCTCGCACGTTCCGTCCCCTTTACGAGGCGAATATACTCATCGAGTTCCGAGTGGGAATCAAAACTAGAAAAGTTGAAATTCAATGTTCCGCCTTCGGGATTAAATCCATACGCAATGGCAATTCCTTCTAGCAACGTCGACTTTCCCATGCCGTTTTCCCCGATCACATACGTAATGTTCGGATGAAGCTCCAATTCATACAAGTTCCGGACAAAGGGAAGGGTGAACGGAAATATGCCATGCGGTATTTCTTCCTGTTTCAAGCGCACCGCTCGTATGTACTGGGAATTTGAATTCAAAAGTGCCAACGGAAAATCACTCCTGTCTTTTGGTACAGTTAAACATCTATATCTAGTTTTACGGTAGGTGGCGGAAAAGGTTTCACTTTGACTTTCTTCCTCGCTCCATCCTAAGGGGACTTAGGTTAGGAGAGAATGGATTTCTATAGTTTAGAAGTAACATAAAAATGTTTGAAACTTTTTTTGAAAAACTGCGTCTGTACGATGCTCACGAACGTGCAAGTAGAGATTGGAGGAATTTCATTGAAGAAAAAAATAGAGGAGGGCATTCTAATGAAGAAAATAGTAATGTTTTGTAGCATGCTAGTTGTGATGATTCTCGCAGCATGCGGGGATATTGACGAGAAAAACACCAGGGAAGTGAAGTCGAACGCGGACGAAGCTTCACAGTCTCAAGAGGAGACGGAAGCTGCAAAGGAAGAAGTTGAAGAAAAAGAAAAGCCAATTGGTACGCGGTCCAACCCATTGCCATTCGGCGATACGATCACTGTGAAAGAAAATATATACGATGACAGCTTCAACTCTTACGCATCACTCGTTGAGATTACATTGCTAGAAACGATTCGTGGCGACGAAGCATGGACAATCATTGAAAAAGAGAACATGTTTAATGAACGAGCTGCGGAGGGATTTGAATACGCGATCGTGAAAGTGAAAGGATTCCTAAAAGAATCCGAAACAGAGGATGACAGTCTTTATTTCAGCAGCATGAATTTCAACTTCGTGTCGAATGAAGGAGAAGTGTATGACTGGATGAGTGCTGTTATTCCGCATGAATTATCAAAGGAAATATACAATGGCGGCATGGCAGAAGGCTATATTGTCAATCAAGTGAAAATTGGAGATGACTTCAAGATTTCCTATGATTCGAGTGAAGGTTCACCTGTGTTCTTTTTAGTACAATAAGTTAATGGAGATGAAATTGATGAAGAAAAAACTGTTAGCAATTCTGTTGTTTGCTTTACTGATCGTGGCGGCTTGTTCATCTACGGATGAGGCTAATGATAAAGTGGATAGTAAAGAAGATAAGAAAACTGAAGAAACGAGCGGCGCCGTAGCAGTCGATAAAGGGCTCCTGAACGTTGAAGTAACAATACCAGCCTCCTTCTTGGAGGGCGAAGACATCGATTCTGTCGTAGCCCAAGCGAAAGAAGACGGCATTAAAGACGTTAAGAAAAACGACGACGGATCCGTTACTTATAAAATGACGAAAGCAAAGCATAAAGAAATGATGCTAGAAATGAAAGCAAGTGTAACGGAGTATGTTAATGAACTGATCAATGATGAAGACTTTGCCTCCATCAAGGACATTAAGCATAATAAGGATTTCTCCAAGTTCACACTAGTCGTCGACAAGGATGCGTACGAAAACAGCTTTGATGTATTTGCATCGCTAGGACTTGCGATGTCTGGGATGTTTTATCAGCTGTATGATGGTGTCGATGCTGAGAAGCTAAATGTGACAATCGATACGGTCGATCAGAGTACTGGAGAAGTTTTCGGTACGGTTAATTATCCTGAGGCATTTGAGGATATTGAGGAATAAATAAGGGGCGGAGGCGTAATGCTTCCGGCTTTTTTTATTTGCATGAAACGTTGGCTACATTTCTATTGTAAATTTGCTATAATCAGAAAAAGGTAGGAGGGGATGGAATAATGATTACGTATCCATATTTGCCGGACGGTGCAACGATTGGCATTACTGCTCCGTCATCTGGTGTGGAAATTGAATTGCAAGGATTGGTGAAGCAAGCAATTGGGAAGATGGAGTTAAAGGGCTTCCGCATTGTAACAGGGGACACGGTATGGACGCAGGATAAGGCGAAGTCGGCACCGGCGATCATTCGCGCCAAGGAAGTGAACGGGATGTTGCAGGATGAGGCAATCGATTTCATTTTTCCTCCTTGGGGTGGGGAGTTGTTAATTGAGATTTTAGAGCATATTGAATTTGAAAAAGCAACTCCAAAGTGGATTCTTGGCTATTCGGATACGAGTGTGCTCCTCCTTGCGATGACATTGAAGACGGGCATCGCGACGGCGCATGGAACGAATCTCGTCGACATGAGGGGCGAGCAAACCGATCCGACGACAGCAATGTGCTGGTCTGTACTCAAGACAAAACCCGGTGAGTCGGTCACGCAACAGTCCTCCGAACAGTACCAGAAGAAATGGCAGCATGATAATCCGAGCCCGTGGGTATTCCATCTGACAGAACCGACGGAATGGAAATCGATTTCCGGAGAACCGGTACAGATGAAAGGGCGTCTGCTAGGGGGATGTGTCGACGTCATCCGGCATCTTGTAGGAACACCTTTCGGGGACGTGGCGGCTTTCCAAAAGGAGTTTATTAACGACGAGCCGATCCTTTGGTATTTCGAGAACTGCGAACTTTCCACGACTGACATGCGCAGATCGCTTGTGCAAATGAAGTACGCGGGCTGGTTTGACAATTGCTCCGGCATCATGTTCGGCAGAAGTCCTGCGAATCAGCCTGTACGGAACTATGAAATTATAGATGTTTATGAAGAGTTGGCGAAAGAGCTTGGTGTCCCGATCGTTTACGATATCGACTGCGGACACGTCCCACCACAAATGACGTTCATTAACGGAGCATCTGCTGAAGTGAAAGTGGAAGCTGGGAAAGGGACGGTTGTTCTGTGTTTTAATTAACATCGGTAAAATGTCATTAAAGCTGGCTATTTTTCATACAATACATTTGGGGTGGAAAAATGCCGAGAGTTAAGTACCGAGAAGCGGACGTTGGTTTAATGGCAAGGATGATGAGAGCGGAAGCCGAGGGTGAAGGAAACCAAGGGATGTTATATGTAGGCAATGTCATTGTTAATCGTGCTGTAGCTGACTGTTTAGACTTCCGAGATGTACGAACGATTGAAGATGTCATTTTTCAGGTACAGGGAGGAAATTATTCTTTTGAAGCTGTTCAAAAGGGGAATTTATTTTATCAACGAGCGAGAGAATCTGAAAAAAAATTAGCAAGACGGAATTTGGATAATTGGAGACAACATCCAGCAAAATTTGCACTTTGGTATTTCAATCCATTCGGACCTTGTCCTCCAACATGGTACAACCAACCGTTTACTGGCCAATTTAAACTTCATTGTTTTTATGAACCAATCGCAGGAACGTGCGCAAGTGTTTATAGCGGTTAATAAAGGGGTCGGAGGCGTATGCTTCCGGCCTTTTTTATTTGTGTTTAGAGGTAAAACAGCTGTTCACACAAGAGACACATATACCATGTGTCAAAACGAATAAAGCCTGCTATACTCACCTAGAGTAACCATTCGAGAGGGTACTCACTCAAGTTTTGTAGAATAAAATAAGTACACAAAATCCATCTGAAAGAGGCATACATCATGAGTAGTTATAACGCAGTAGTAGCAAGAAATACGGAAAATGCTCCAACAAGTATCGGTCCATATTCACAAACTGTAGCTTTCTCTCATTACAATCATCTTTCAGCTCAATTACCTATCGAACCACAATCAGGTAAACTGGTAGCTGGTGGGGTAAAAGAGCAGGCTGAACAATGCTTCAAAAATATTAAGGCAATCGTAGACAGCATCGATCATACGATGAGTGATGTTGTTAGAATCACTGTATTCGTTACGAATATTAAAGACGTTGACGCTGTAGACGAAGTGTATAAAACATTCTTTACAACTTATGTTCCTGCACGGACGGTAGTCGCAGTAGCAGCTTTACCTATGGATGCTTTAGTGCAAGTTGAAGCACTTGTTTCACACGGTGAAGGAACAATTCCAAACGCACCACAAGCAGGCGACCTTGTTAAGCTTACAAATAATACGCCAAATGCACCAACATGTGCTCTATCTACACAAACTGTTTCATTCTCTCACTACAATAATCTTTCAGCTCAACTGCCAATCGATCCGAAAACTGGCAGATTAGTAGCTGGCGGCGTAAAAGAGCAGGCTGGACAGTGCTTGAAAAATATTAAGGCAATTTTAGAAAGTATCGACGTTCCTTTTGACGATATTGTTAAAATTAACATCTTCCTTAAAGACCTTTCGGATACGGAAGCTGTAAACGAAGTGTATTCAACATTCTTCCCAGACTCGGCAATCGCTAGAACTGTAGCTTACGTCCCTGCACGTACAGTTGTTGCAGCTTCAGCTTTACCGATGGATGCTTTAGTACAAATCGAAGCAGTCGTGTCACACGGAGACGGTACACCTCCACAACCTGTTGAAGACAGACATGGAATCGTTATTTGGGCGAACAACACTGAAAATGCACCAAAGTGTTCCCTATCTACACAAACTGTAGCATTCTCTCATTACAATAACCTATCAGCTCAATTACCAATCGATCCAAAAACGGGTGAAGTAGTAGCTGGTGGTGTAAAAGAGCAAGCTGAACAGTGCTTGAAAAACATGAAAGCAATTGTAGAAAGTATCGAACACGTTTTAGACGATGTCGTTAAAGTAAATATCTTCCTTAAAGATATCGCGGATATCGATGCGGTAGACGAAGTGTACACAACATTCTTCCCAGGCGGCGTTCCTGCACGAAGAACAGTTGGCGTATGCGCGTTACCTGGAGATGCCCTAATCCAAATCGATGCAGTTGTCTCAAACGCTGAAGGAACACCTCCAAGAGCATAACAAATTGTGTGGGTGCGCTTTGTGTGGGTGCCTGTGCAACACACTATTCAGACAATACACTACAATTGCATAAAATAAAATGAAGAAGCCGACCAAATCAACAATTGGTGGGCTTCTTTTTGCATATATATTACTTTTATTGAATTGTCATAAATGTGTGCCGCACTGTGCAGAACACTATTCAGATAATACACTACAATTGCATAAAATAAATGTAGAAGTCGATTAAATCAACGAATGGGCGGCTTCCTTTTGTATATATATTACTTCTATTGAATTGTCATAAATGTGTGGTGCACAGGCACCGTTAATGGGGAACGTTAATGAGGAAATGGTAATTCCGAACGATGGGGGTTGTTTTTGATAAATCATTTGGTTTTTTATTGACAGCTGGAAGCTGTGGTGTTAGTATGAGTTAGTAAAAATTAAATACTATTCTCGTATAACGTTGGGGATATGGCCCGAAAGTTTCTACCAAGCTGCCGTAAAGAGCTTGACTACGAGGTTGTGTATATAAGTATGGGGATAAATTACGTAATTATCTCTATTATTTACCTTCCTGGAGTCAAGCACCGATGTCATTCGGTGCTTTTTTAATTTTTACATGAACGACAAATTTAACATGATTAACAGGGAGGATCATTTCGATGACGAAAAATACAAAGAAATTAGCAATGGTATTAGTCCTTGCTTTAATGACTGTTGTTATGGCCGCGTGCGGAAGTAACTCAGCAGATAAAAAGGAAGATAAGGCGGGCACTGGTGAAGGATTGAAAATCGCTATTGTAACTAGCCCTTCTGGTGTTGACGATGGAAGCTTCAATGAAGATAACTATAATGGAATTTTGAACTTTATTAAAAATAATCCAACAGCAACAGTGAAGTCTGTGAAAGAGCCAACTGGTGATCCTGCTGCTGCTGTACAAGCAGTTGCTGATATTGTGGCAGATTATGATGTCATTGTTACACCTGGGTTCCAGTTTGCTGGCGTTTCTAGCATCGCTGTAGAAAACCCAGATAAAATCTTTATTATGAATGACACTGAGCCAGCTCCTGTAGATGGCCAAACAGATTTTGATAATGTTTATGCAATGAATTTCGCTGAACAAGAAAGTGGTTTCTTTGCAGGAATGGCTGCAGCACTTGAAACGAAGACAAACAAAGTAGCGGTTGTAAATGGTATCGCTTATCCTTCAAATGTAAACTACCAATTTGGTTTTGAATCAGGCGTAAATTATGCGAATAAAGTATACGGAAAAAACGTTGAAGTCGTTGAGTTATCTGGTTATGCAGGAACTGATGTGACGGGTGCTAATGTTGGTGGTAACTACGCAGGATCTTTTGCAGATGAAGCAACTGGTAAAGTAATCGGAAATGCATTGATTAAACAAGGTGTAGATATTATGTTTGTTGCTGCAGGTGGTACGGGTAATGGTGTATTCACAGCAGTTAAAGAAGCGAAGGGCGACGTAAAAGTAGTTGGTGTCGATGTTGACCAATATGATGACGGCGCAAATGGTTCTAAAAATATCGTATTAACATCTGGTGTGAAATTTATGGGCATGAACATTGAAAAGGCATTGAACTCTGTTGCTGACGGAACGTTTGCAGGCGGAAATGTAGTTCTTCATGCAGATACAGATTCAACTGGTTTCATTAAAGAAGAAGGTCGTCATCAATTATCTGAGGATACGCTAAACAAATTGAATGAAGCGTACGAGTTAGTGAAAGATGGCACGATCGTACCTGCATCTAATTTTAATGAACACACTCCGGAAAAGTTTCCAGGACTATAAGATGAATTAGCGACACAATGACAGTAGAAGTTTATCAGTTCCCTACTCAGTGAATAGTAGAGAGTGATGAACTTCTATTGTTTTTCCGATTTATGAGGAAGGAGATCGAACGATGTCAGATTATATTGTAGAAATGAAACATATAACGAAACGTTTCCCTGGAATCGTAGCGAATGATGACGTATCCATTGGCATTAAAAAAGGCGAGATTTTTGCCTTACTCGGTGAAAATGGTGCAGGTAAATCAACATTAATGAGCGTTCTGAGTGGGATGTATGAACCCGATGAAGGAGAAATCTTTATTCGAGGGGAGAAGGTTCAAATTAGTTCGCCGAACCATGCAGCAAACCTTAACATCGGAATGGTTCACCAGCATTTTAAGTTAGTCGAGGATTATACGATTACAGAGAATATTATTTTAGGGATTGAACCCATTAGCAAATTTGCCGGTATCTTTCCATATGTAGATATTCGAAATGCGAATCGTAAAATTGAAGAGCTGTCCAAGAACTTTGGCTTGGAAGTGGATCCTACGAAGAAAATTGCCGATCTAACGGTTTCCATGCAGCAACGTGTCGAAATTTTAAAGGTGCTTTATCGTGAAGCTGAAATTCTTATTTTTGATGAACCAACTGCCGTCCTAACGCCACAAGAAATCGAGTTCTTACTCGGTATTATTGAAGGTCTGCGAAATAGTGGAAAAACAATCATTTTAATTACACATAAGTTAGAGGAAATTAAAAAAGTGGCTGACCGTTGTGCCGTATTGAACAAAGGTAGATTGATTGATGTGTTAGATGTGAAGACGACATCGACGAATCTAATGGCTCAATTAATGGTCGGTAGAGAAGTAAGTTTTGAATCTGAAAAAACACCGGCTCAATTTAAAGAGGAAGTATTGAAAGTTGAACAGTTAACGGTGAAAAATGAGGACGGATTTGAAGTCGTGAAAGACGTCTCCTTTACGATACACGGTGGGGAAATATTTGCGATTGCAGGTGTCGCAGATAATGGTCAAGTTGAAATTGCGGATGCCATTGCCGGTTTAGCAAAGGCGAGTGGCGGAAAGATCTTCCTCAATGGACAGGATATTACGAATGACAGTATACGAAGCAGAACGGAATCTGGAATTTCGTATGTACCTGAAGATCGTCAACGATTTGGATTGTTTTTGGACTTTGATGTCGCAACGAATATAGCTTCTAAGCAGTATTACAAAGAGCCGTTTTCGAATAAAGGGATTTTGAATAAACAGGAATTCGATCAATATGGCAGTCAGTTAATTGATAAATATGATATTCGAAGTGGACAAGGGATTAAGACGCAAGTTCGTTCGATGAGTGGCGGTAACCAGCAAAAAGCAATTATTGCCCGTGAGATCGAATTACAGTCTCCGCTCATGATTTTCGTGCAGCCAACACGTGGAGTAGATATCGGTGCAATTGAAAACATTCATAAGATGATCATCGAGCAACGTGATCAAGGAAAAGCGATTTTACTTGTATCATTAGAGTTGGATGAAATTATGAACGTAGCGGATACGATCGGCGTTATTTATAATGGCCAACTTCAAAAGATTGCAAGCAGCGAATCGTTAACGACGAATGAAGTCGGTGAATATATGATGGGGGCAAAGCATGAGTAAAGATAAAAAGAACACAAGCTTAAGTTATCGTCTGTTGTTGCCGATACGGAATGAAAAATGGCAACCAATCACAATTCCGGTCGCCTCGATACTACTTAGTTTCATCGCCGCGGCGATCGTCATCTTGTTGCTCGGCAAAAATCCGTTGCAAGCATTTTACAACTTGTTCCAAGGAGCAGGAATTTTTCCGAAGCCAACGTACGCTGGCTATAAGAGCATGCTCACCGACTTTTTGCAATTGCTAAACGCTATGACGCCAATGGTATTTGCAAGCCTTGCAGTAGCAGTTGCGCTTAGAGCGGGCCTATTTAATATTGGGGTTTCCGGTCAAATGCTCTTCTCAGGATTTTTAGCGACGATTATTGTTGGTTACAGTGGGTTGGATGCCTTCATTGCAAAACCGCTTGTATTGCTTGTCGGAATGGTTGCCGGCGGCTTAATGGGCGGATTAGTCGGATGGTTAAAATATAAATTTAACATCCATGAAGTTGTAACGACGATCATGCTTAATTATATTGCTCAATACGTTATTAGCTTCTTTATTCATATGTATTATATTGACCCGGTTTCACGACAATCCAAATATATTACGGAAGCAGCACGATTGACGTTAGTTAACGTCGAGTTCGCAAACTTGAAAATGAATATTCCATTGGGCTTTATTTTGGCAATTGCAATGGCAATTTTCATTAAGTTCTTTATGGATAAAACAGTTGTTGGGTTTGAAATTAAAGCAGTAGGTTCGAACCGAAATGCAGCAAACTATACAGGCATTAAGGTCGGAAGAAATACAGTGCTAGCGATGATCATTTCAGGTGGTTTAGCTGGTCTTGCAGGTGTTACGTATTATTTAGGCTACTACGCTTCCATCCAGCCAAAAGTGTTAACAAGTCTCGGTTTTGACTCTATCGCGGTTGCACTATTAGGAAACGCTCATCCAATCGGAATTATTTTTTCATCCTTCTTAGTATCCATTATCGACCAAGGAAGCACGTATATGAGTTCACAAGCTGGGATCAGACGAGAAATTGCTTCTGTCATCATCGGGCTCATCCTACTATTTAGTGCGTGTGGTGAGTACTTGAAGCATAAAGTGAGCCGCTTGAAGGAAAAAGAAGTGGATCGAAAGGACAGTGAATCATAAATGGATACGATTATTATTGATGGATTATCCTTTGCTCTGCCTCTTTTTATTATGGCAATCGGCGGTATATATAGTGAAAAAAGTGGGATTACAAACCTAGCACTTGAAGGGTTTCAAGGGTTCGGTGCATTCATCGGAGCGATGTCAGCAGTGTTAATCGCAAATGCGACAGGAGCACCTATTCAAGATATGTTCTACGTGGCGTTACTATTTGCGATGATTGGCGGAATGGGCTTTTCCGTTATCCACGCTGTGTTAAGTATTAAATTTAAGGCAAATCAAGTGATCAGCGGTGTTGTCATTAATATTTTGGCGTTAGCTTTAACGACTTTCTTAACGACACAAATTAATGCCCTCGTATTCGGAGCCGCTTCGGACAAGTTCCGATTAGGTGTATCAGAGCGGTTTACGATTGACGGCTTAGCGAATATACCTGTCATCGGTGCGGTATTTACGAATGTGTATCCGTTCCAAGTAATTATCGTTGTCATTGCCATTTTTGCTTGGTATGTATTGTATAAAACAAAGTTTGGAATGCGCCTACGAGCGAGTGGAGAAAATCCTCAATCCGTTGACGCGGCTGGTGTAAATGTATATAAAATCCGGTTTTCTGCGGTTCTAATATCAGGACTGTTATCAGGTCTTGCGGGTATGTGTTTCGCCTATTCCATTTCAGCCCAATTTTCTTCAGGCATTTATATGGGATACGGATTCTTAGCGATCGCCGCATTAATCTTCGGCAACTGGCGAATTCTCCCGACATTAGCAGCTTGTCTATTATTCGGTTTCGCTAAATCCGGGGGAATGTTCATTGCACAAGCAATGGCATTGCCAAGCAGCTTCACCGATTTATTCATGATCCTACCGTACGTAGTAACGTTATTATTATTAATCTTCTTCTCCAAATCAAACCGCGCCCCAAGAGCGTTAGGTGAGATTTATGATAAAGGGAAGAGGTAAGTAAATTCGGAATTAATTCGGTGCCTGTGCAGCACACAATTCAGTAAATACACTACAATTGTATAAAGAATATGAATAAGCCAACCGTATCAAGTACCGGTTGGCTTATTTGTGTATTTTTATACTATTTGTTGAATTGTCATAAATGTGTGCTGCACAGCCGCCGAAACAATTCTGAATTATTCGGGTGCCTAGTGCTTTCATGATTAGGCCCTATATTTTAAAGCTAACCCTTTTAAGAAGTTTCGAGCATATCGATCTAGGCACGGTTTATAATTTTTGTGGCCTTCTTTTCTCAATACAGCGCTTAGTTCGCCTTTTGATACAATGACTCCTGCGTCTTCTAAAATATCAAGCATATCCTCACCCGTTAACGCGAGTGCTATTTTCACTTTCTTTAGTAGGATATTATTAACATTTTCATTCGTAATGCTAGATCCTGCTGGAGCTTGAGGTTGTCCTGGTTTTGGCTCTTGTTTTCCTCGTTTATAGATAATGAGGCCATTTAAAAATGAATCCAACATGTGATTCGTACACTTCATTTGCAATTCATTTTCTGCTTCATCATCATTTGATTTTGTAAGCAACAGTAGCACATCTTCTTTTGTTACTTCAACGCCACCAAGTTTGAAAATGTCTACCATCTCAGTATTTTTTAAATCTAAAGCATATCGTAATCGAATTAATATATCATTATTATTCATTTATAGACCTCCTGTATAGTGCTGTAAGTTTAAAGCGACTTCATCCTTATTATTGCCCTTTTGTGCGTTACTATTATGTAGTTAATCGATTAAAACTCAATAATAGCACAGAAAACTAATATTAAATCAAATGCTGTATATTACAAATAAGTCGAAACCAATTCCTTGAATAGTACGTATAGTAAAGCTATTACGAAATTAAGGGTGTATGGGAATGAAAGTAAACCTAGCGCTTCGCTTTATGTTAGAGATGTGTGGCCTAGTTGCCGTGTCACACTGGGGATTTCAAAGTGGTGGTGGTTTTCTGATGAAAGCAGTATTAGGCATGGGATCACCTCTGTTAATGGCAATCGTTTGGGGGATCTTTGTCTCACCTAAGGGTCCTCTGCGAGTCAAAGGTTCTGGGCGAGTAGTACTTGAACTTATCATTTTTAGTGTAGCTGCTTTCGCTTTATATGATGTTGGAAAACCATCCTTGGCAATTATGTTAGCAATCTTAGCAGTAGTAAGTAGTATATTTAACCACCTATTGGAGCAACAAAGGTCCTTTGCCGAGATAGTTAGAAGGGGGAGGTAGCTAGTTATGAAACTAAACAAATACACGATACTCCTATTGGCCGTTTATTGTATTCCGTTCGTTTTTCTCTCCATGTATGATGATTACAAAAACTATTCAATGATCGTTTACGGACTGATGATTATCGCCGTATGGTATTTCGCCTTTTTAGCAAAAAGAAAATCGTCTTTCATTGTGCTTCTGATCGCTAATATCCTCTCTTTTCTCAGTTCGTATAGTTGGGTGTTACGTGTGAATAAAGTGGAGGAATGGGAAGGATATTTCAAGCCGTTCTCATCCGTGCAATTACTAGTACTCGTCACTGTTCTAATTATTTTGCTGCAAGTGGCAGTTTATCTGTTTACTAGACCTGCCAAGGGAGAAAGAAGAGGGAAGTGAACATTGTCTAATAGCTTATCAATATCATAATGGAGGTGGCAAGATGGTCAGAAGAAGAGGGATCTACGAAGTGAACGTTCTTGGCAAGCAACTCTCTTGCTTGTTCTGTCAGGGGAATCAATTCCGGCATCGAGAAGTATACATGGATTTACAGCCATTAGGTGGAACGGAGACGGAACAGCTCACCTTTCAATCGCTAACTTGCACAACATGCGGCGATAACCGTATGTTTCAGGAAAAAGAAGTTTACGACCAGACACTAGAAAAACATGTACCGAGCATTGAATACACGGAAGTGATAAAGGAATGAGCATCAGTTATTTACGGCCAATTAAGTGCCGAATAACGGTCTTTGATAAGCTGATGATTTGCAGATTCTGTTCCAACGATGTGTTTATTCCATATGAAATGCTTATTAATGTTGAACAGCCAGGAGTCGGTTGTTTATATGGTCACGATCTGGCGGTTTGTCAGCATTGCGGGGAAGTGAACCATTTTAGCGACCCGAGTGGTTTTGATAATGATAAAGATATATTTGTATGGGCTTTAAAACAGTATGCAGTGGATGAAGATGAGACGGATGAATGAGGAGTCCCCAGATAGTATGACCAAATGTCTGGTGCCAGTATCTGGTGCCTGTGCAGCACACAATTCAGTAAATACACTACAATTGTATAAAGTATTTGAAGAAGCCAGCCGTATCAATTACCGGTTGGTTTATTTGTGTATTTATATCCACAATATTGAATTGTCATAAATGTGTGTTGCACAGCGGCGGAAACAATTTTGAATTATTTATCAATCTGCCATCAAATATCTGCGTGCGCCGGAATAATTTTTCTTAAATGAAGGTGTGTCGATTGAAATAACCTCTACACTCCTTGAAGAGTTTGGGGCATGGATCATCTTGCCGTCACCGACGTACATCGAGACGTGATAGACTTTTCCCTTGCCACCATTGTGAGCGAAAAATAGTAGATCACCAGGTTGTAGCTGATTGCGACTAACCGCTTTTCCATGAGTTGCCTGAACGAAGGAATCTCGTGGGATAATGATGCCGTGGTTTTTATAGACGGAATAGGTGAGGCCTGAGCAGTCAAAACCGTAAGCAGAAGTACCTGCCCATATATAGGGAAGCCCCACAAATCGTTTGGCACTGTCGATGATGTCTTTTGCCGACGGTTTCGGTATAGCTGCGTAATTTGCATACACTTTGGCATCCTTCTTCAACATGAATTTCGTCTGGCCATCGACTGTTAAAACCTCCAGGAATTCACCGAGTTCATCCACGACTGGCAATATTGTCGTGTAACTAATGTCCAACCATTTCTGTTTGCTATCCAATTTCGGTACATTGTAGAGCGTTGCTATTTTTGCATCCACAACGGCGATTGGACAATTTGTATCGTTAATAGTGGAAGCTGCTACATGCGATTTCGGGACCCAACCTTCATAGCCATTCTTATGTCCGGTTTTCGGTTGGTCCTTAATCGCTATATAATGCCAGTTCCCACTCGATTTTATAATTTCGACAGGATTCCCATACAACGCTTGCGTGTCCGTCCGACCGATAAGCCATTGCTTTTCGGCAATTGTCAATTGGGACGTCCATTTTTTCATATCCGGTTTTGCCTGGATCGAAATCTCATCGATCTTACGCGTTTTGCCGGGCGTATGCCAGACGTTCGTCACCGGAACAGTAATGGCATATGATTTTTTAGCTTCCGTTGAATAGCAGGCAGGTCGCGTTCTGAATTCCGGGTTCATTATTCTTGCTAAAAAGACGCTGAAATGTCCTTTTGTTATAGGAGTGGTCGGCTTGAATGTCCCATCCATATATCCAAAAGTAATCTCATTTTCTATCAAAATTCCGATTGCATCACTTGCCCAATAGGATGCAGGAACATCGCGGAATAGCGTTTCAGACTTTCCTTCTAACTTAAAAGCAGAAACGAATATAGATGCCGCTGCCCCTCGTGACAACTGCGCATAGGGCATGAATTCTCCTTTTCCATTCCCAACCATGTATCCATTGGACGCCATCGCTTGGACTGTCGCATAGAAATCATCCTCTGGACGCACATCAAGAAAATCGACCTCTGGAAACGCTTCATTACTCAACCCTAGCGCCTTCACAATTATTTCCGCCGCTTCGATACGTGAAATCGCTTCATTGAAACCGAATGATGGAGTTGCTGTCAGAATGCCTTTGCTGACAAGATATTCAATTTCTTTGCTTGCGGAATGGGTAGGGGGGATATCTACATATGAAGGTGCAGCATGAACGGAAACACTTGCGAAGAAAAGACAAAGTACAAATAAAAGGCCACCAATCGTGTTTTTCAAAGCACCATCTCCTTCTCTTATATAGCACGGGTACCTAATCCATATTGAATATAATTGTATGAGAAGGAAATGGATAAATGCTTAATTGGGGATGCAATCGGGTATATCATACGGGCACTGATGAAATCAATGTGATATAAAACTAGTCCCCATTCCCGTTAGTTATTTATGATTGAATAAATACAGGGAGAAAAACAATAAAATAATAGCTGCGCATTTTTTTAAATCGATCGGTTTAACTTCTCCGCCAAATAGCCCAAAATGGTCGATAATCGCTCCCAATAAGATTTGCCCAGCAATGACGGCAATGAGCGTAGGTGCTACGCCGAGCTTTGGCACAATTAATATAGTAACGATCACATAAAATGCACCTAACAGACCTCCGAGTAACTGCCATTTAGGGACTGTAGAAACCGCCATAAAATTTCCTTTACCAAAAAATAAAACAATAAAAAACAATGCAAGTGTACCTATACCAAATGAGATAAAGGAAGCCTCTAATACACCTGTCCTTTTCCCTAAACTACCATTAATTTGTACTTGAAAGGCGACTGCAGCACCGCCTAACATTGCTAACAAAGGAAATAATAGTTTCACAACCCCACCCCTTAAAATAATAGTGAATGGCGACTCACATAAGTTGCTAATAAGAGCCGATATCTAAATTCATGCTAACATAATAAGAATGCATTTTGTCATACTTTTTAGTGAATGACAATCAATCAATTGTACGGGTGCTTGTACATTAAGATAATCAACTAAATGCATGATCTAAATTAAGAAAACCCTTTTCGAGCCTATTGACTTGAAAAGGGTTTTCTTAATGTTCATCGTAACAGCTGTTGAGCCCATTAAAACAGTTTGGTTTTTTGGTTATTGTTTTTTTCCTCAGTCCCATTTCGCATCCGTCCAGACGACCTTGTACAGCAAGGCGATGTCATAGGTTTCAAGCCCTTTAGGCAACCCACTGTCGTCCGAAGGCACAATACTGCGAAGCATGCTGCCTTTCGTTCCGACCCAAGCGGCAAGATAAATCGGTTTGTCTTTAAGGAGAGTGGAATCTGTTCCTACGAGATTACCGAATGAGCGGGCCAAGCTTGCAACTTCAATGGGGTATGTGGTCGATGTGCTTCCTGAAGGGTAGCTGAGCGTGATTTTTGCGTGTCCTTCATCGAGTTCCGCCACGTTGAACGAAATCAATTCCCCCTTGAAGCGTTTGTCAAGCGTCGAAGATGTGAGAAGTAGTTCCTCTTTAAGTCTCCCTTCATGATAGACCTCAACGGAATACTTCAAATCTTCATCTTCGGCAATCTTCCCGTTCACTGTAAAAAATTGCGGAATGTCCGCTCCTGCCATCGTAAGCAATAGCCTTTCATGTTCGCTCAATGTATACGGCTTGATGCTCAATGTTGCACCGGATGGACCTTTAGATGACGGGAAAGAGCAGCCCACCAAAAGAAAAATCGACATCAATGCGATTAAATACTTTTTGATATTTTTCATACAACTCCCCTTTAATAATTTGATTTTATTTCTTATACGCATTTTAAAGCAATAAGTTTCACAAAATATTCCTTATATGGGGGCTAGGATAATCAATTCCAAGTTTCAAGCGTATCCTCTTCCTTCTCCCTCTCCATATACTCCGCCCGCAACTCAGAAAGCGTCTTTCCCGTCTCCTGATGAACAGCAAACATATACGTTTGCACGCTGGACCAACCGAAGACACCCTTCAACCATCTTTGCATGGATTGCTCTTCGCCGTTCACTTGCACATTCCCATTCGCCAGCAATACCCCTTCAACTTCCTTACCTTTCGCGACAATAATATCACCAGCCTTTACAACCCCCCATTCGAGCATCGCGTCAATTTTAGGTAGGTTTCGTCGAGTAGTCTCCTTCCGCGAACTTATCTTTGCTCGCGTCTCAGTAAAAGGCACGTAAAAGTCATGATAGCTGTTTACCGGCAAAACCTTCTCGGTACTTATGTAAAGGTCATCGTTGATTTGATACGGAATCAATTTGTAACAGCTAATATCGACAGTGTTGCTATTGAGCCATGCCACTGCCGACAACGTTTGCTCATCATAATCGGCAGCAACTAATATGATTTTCTGCTTATTATTAAAATCTGTACTATCCTTCCCGTTTTCACGAAGAAACTCCAGTACCTTTCGAGTGCCTAATTCCGTGCTCGTCAGGGGACCGCTTTCAAACTCGCCTCTATACTTCTCAATATACGGCGCGTAAATTCGTTTAACCAAGTC
The DNA here is from genome assembly GCF_050859005.1 of Sporosarcina sp. UB5. Classification (GTDB taxonomy): domain Bacteria; phylum Bacillota; class Bacilli; order Bacillales_A; family Planococcaceae; genus Sporosarcina. The sequence continues at coordinate 599,571 of NZ_CP125984.1, read as the reverse complement.
CTCTACATCCTCAATCGTTGCATAGCTCGCTGCATAACGGATCGCCTGAAATTCAAACGCCTCTTTGCGCCTCTCGATATCCTTACGATCCCTTTTGATTTCAATCAACACAATATTTCCTTCGTGATCAATCGCCGTCAAATCACTAATTCCGTTGCTCGCATTCCGCACTTGCTTCCCCACAATAAGCATCGATTCCTCATCATCACAAATCATCTCTATGTTTTTTCTAAGTAGCTCTTCAATATCACTTTCCCTGTAATTAATATTGGAGAAAGTCGTCTTGTCTATTTTTGTAACATTGGTGTCGGATATTTTGTACATGGTGGATACCTCCTTTTGGAAATGGGCTGGTAATTTGAATGTATCATAGTTTTTGCGGGATTGGGAGGAGGATAGGTGGAATTAAAATGAACTAAACATCTCTAAACCGTGTGCCTTGGTGAAAGATACTAGTTGTCTGAATCCGAATTATGCGGGTGACTGGTACTTACCTAGTTTGGATGCTGTATTATCTAAAGTACCAGTAATATTCTACATCTTATTTAAAAAATATATATGATGAATATTTTTGCGGGAATCTGTAATTATCTGATAATCTAGTATTAGAGTTGGTTGTCGGAAAGTAAAGTAGAGGGGGAAGGAATATGGGGTTTGATCCAGGGTTAACTATCGGAGAGATTGTTACAAATGATGATATTAGACACATCTTTAAATGTGGCAACATGGGAGGAATGAGGAGATCCAAGACAACAAACACGCTAATTATTGTTACGGATCATACAAAAGGATTATATGATGACCGCTGGGAGGGAGACATCCTTCATTACACAGGAATGGGTAAAAACGGCGATCAAAACATTAATTTTGCACAGAACCGTACGTTAAATGAGTCAAATACAAATGGAGTGGACGTTTTCCTTTTTGAAGTTGTGAAGGAAAGAGAATACACATATTTGGGTCCTATTGTTCTTTCGGATACGCCCTATCAAGAAGAACAGCCCGGTGAAGATGGCCAAATAAGGAAGGTATGGATTTTCCCTGTGAAACTAAAAAATAGTGAAGAGGTTTCTTTACTATCAAAAGACTTGCTTGAACAGAATTTCTATGAGAAATGGAAGAAGGCAAGACGTTTATCAACTAAAGAAGTGAAGGAAAGAGCTGAAAAAACTGGAACGAAAAATGTCGGTTCCAGAAAATCAGTCGTCAAAACGTATGAAAGGAATCCGTATGTCACCGAATATGCAAAAAGAAGAGCTAACGGGATATGTGAACTATGTGAGGGACCGGCACCTTTCAAGAATAAACAGGGAGAACCTTATTTAGAAACGCATCATATAAAATGGCTCGCAAATGGTGGCGAGGACACAATTGAGAACACTGTAGCGTTGTGTCCAAATTGCCATAGAAAGATGCATGTTGTTGAGTCTGAAGAGGATTTTAACAAGCTTAATCAAATTGTAAAGGCATGAGAGGAGATATGGGGAAATGTGTGCAAGAGTCGTAGGTAATATGAAAAACGTCTGCCTAGACTGTCGTTCGGAAGATTTCTTTCGCTTATCTATTCAAGACTTTATGGAAGAAATGAAGACAAGCTACCTTCAGATCTGTAGAGAAGAGCCATCTGATTTGCAACAACAAGCTTGGATCGATTCGTTTCACATACTGCAAAACCATTTACCCTTGTTGCAGGATTACCCGATACATATGATTTTTGAATATGTGCTTCCACATGAAGGAGGTAGAAGGCCGGATCTTCTATTAGTAAGTGATTCAGAAGTTCTTGTCATTGAATTTAAAGAAAAGGCTACTATTCAACAAGCAGACGTGGATCAGGTAAGTGCATATGCGCGAGATTTAAAGCACTATCATTTTGAATCAAGAAATCGAAAGGTCACACCCTATTTAGTACCTACAAAAGCTAGAAGCAAAAGAGCATTATTCAGTGATGTTATAGCAATTTCACCAGATCTATTATTCGAGGATATTCAATCGTTTTGCCGTAACGCAAACAGTCATGACAGTAACCAATGGATCCATTCAAAGTACGAACCGTTACCTTCAATCGTAGAAGCGGCAAAAATGATCTATACGAACAAGCATTTACCTTCCATTCATAGAGCTAATAGCAGTGGATTACCAGACGCTCTACGTGAATTACGAACCATAGCAGAAGCGACAGAAGCGACAAATAAAAAAGCGCTTGTTTTAGTTACTGGAGTGCCTGGAGCGGGCAAGACGTTACTTGGATTGCAATATGTATACGAATCAAGTTTGCAGAATCAGCAACATCTAGGAGTGTTCTTGTCTGGGAACGGCCCCTTAGTCCAAGTGCTGCAAGACGCATTAGAAAGCAAAGCCTTTATTCAACCATTACGAAATTTCATTAGCTTCTATGGAAGAAATTACTCCCAAATTCCACAACAACGAATAATTGTTTTTGATGAAGCGCAGCGTGCTTGGGATCGCGAACAAGTAAAGGAAAAACACGACCATGACTACTCAGAACCAGAGTTGTTAGTCCAAGTGGCAGATCGAATTGATGGATGGACTGTTGTATTGGGATTAGTTGGAGAGGGACAAGAAATCTACGTTGGAGAAGAAGCAGGGATTGGGCAGTGGATGGATGCGATTTCAAAGAGCAGGTCTGAATGGGATGTGTTCGTGCCCTCTAAATTAGCGACGACATTTGAAGGGTACAACGGAACCGTAACGTATAAAGACGAACTCAATTTAAGCATTACTTTACGTTCGCATATTGCAGAGGATGTCAGTCAATGGGCTTCAGAATTACTAGAAGGGTCCTTAGACCTTGCTCAAGACTTACTAAATAAGATTTATGGACAGCACTTCAATATCTACGTAACTCGTGACTTGGACAAAGCGAAACGATATGTATGGAATCGTTACAATGAGGATTCGTCAAAACGATATGGTTTAATCGCATCCTCACGGTCAAAGTTACTCCCACATTTTGGCGTTGATACTTCATATAAAGGTACAGCTTCTGTGAATATCGCTAAATGGTACAACGACGATCCGACAAGCAAAGACTCCGGATGTAGTTTAACGAAAGTGGCAACGGAGTTTTCTTGCCAAGGACTGGAGTTGGATTTTCCCATAGTTTGTTGGGGAGAGGATGTAGTGTGGAATAATGGCAGTTGGATTTCTACTGAAAATAGCAATCCACGTATACGAAATTCACATTTGTTGCGGATCAATAGCTATCGAGTGCTATTGACGAGGGCACGGGATGGGATGATTATTTATGTGCCGAAAAGTGATGTTTTAGATGAAACATACAATTTGTTGAAATTAATTAGCATCAATGAATTGTAAAGATTGTAGATAATTTATGAATGATGGCTATAATAAGATCAGTAGATAATTGAACGGAGGGTTATGCTTTGAGTGAAAAAATAGACTTCCTGAGTCCGGGGTTAAGTCATATTAGAAAAAATATTCGGGGCATTGATGATAGTTATAATAATGAATGGGACATTTTAGCCGAACTGTTACAAAACTCTGTTGACGCGATTAGAAAAAACAGTCAAGAGGAAAATAAAATCGAGATTAAAATAGATTCTGAGCAAAAAGAAATTATGGTAAAAGATAATGGAACGGGAATAGACATAGAGAAATTACCAGACTTATTAAAGCCTTTTTCAACTGATAAAGATAACGATAATTCATTGGTTGGTGAAAAGGGCGTAGGGTTGACATTTGCTGTCTTTTCTTGTAATTACTTTGAGATAATAACAGGCAATGAAAAAGAGGCAGCAAGAGCGGTAATAAAAGATGCACATAGTTGGAAGACAAGTGTCACTGACGAGAGGCTAGGATTAGATTTTGAACACCTTGAGCAGAGTTTTAAGGGAACGACAGTAATATTAAAAAATATAGTCGATTGCCCGCTGTTTAATTTGAATTTCGAACAATTGAAGTACGTTCTTAGAACAAGAACAATTTTAGGTAATACTCGATCCATTTGGGAAGAAGATATCGATATAAAAATTAACATAGAGTTTAAAGATCAGAATGGGTTAGTAAAGGAAGATGAAATACCATTCAGTTACATGTTGTTGCCAGAAACCTTGAAAGAAAAAGAAAAAATCAATCTGAATTACTTTATAGAACACTATGCTGGGGTATTAAAGACGGATGCAGATAGAAGGAAAGCTTTGTTTGGTAAGGTTATTTATCACAAAGGTGAGTTTATCCATTCTAATAATAGAAAAATAAGGTTCTATTCGTACTTTTTACCGACGAGGTCTATGTGGGATAAATTCTCGGAGAAGTGGGGTTTAATAACAAAGGACAAGCTAGATGATGAAGAGTACAAATCTAACTTTCATTATGCTTTACTAAGTCCTGGTCTATTTACTTCGGTAAAAGGGATGCCCACTGGAATAGCAATAAATAATCCAAAGACAGGATACGCTGGTTATTGGAGCAATATTTTTATTTTGTTTGAGGATTCAAGTTTGAAATTTGACATAGGTAGAAAGTCTATTCATGGACAGCAATCGTTAATATTGCAAAAATATGCAAAGGAAATATTTAACCAATACTTGAAACACATTACAAAATATGTATCTAGAGACAGAGGGATCGAACATAATGATTGGGATAGAGATGAAGTCTTTGGAGAAATAAGTGATATGGTTTCATTAACTAGTGAAAAAACATTATTTAAGAAGTCGCCTAAAGGACAAGAGGCACAGGTATGTGCAATGTTCTATGAATTGGCGGCCAAAGGAATTATTAAGGACTTAGTGTTTTTAACCACTGGATATAAAGGAAGGTATGATTTATATGCGCAGTGGGGGAGGAAAAATACAGTAATTGAATTCAAATCTGATCTTAGGAACATTTTAAGGGACTTTGATGATGAACAAAAACTATTTGATGAAATTGACTGTATAGTTTGTTGGGATGTAACCGAGGAAGACGAGAAAGTATTGCAGGAAAGGTCTATTACGATTGATGAAATTTATAATAGTGATATATTAGAAAACAGAACACGCTTTCCGAATGCAACACATGAATTAAATTTGGGTGGAATGGTAAATCCAGTGTACGTTATAGATCTGAAGAAGATTATTAATAGCTGAGATATAATTAGATATGTGACATAAGAGTCATGTGATGAAAAACACTTTTAGCGATCCAAATCGGATTTTAAAAGTGTTTTTTACGTTCCAAATAAATTCCAATAACATTGTGCATTGTATTGAGTCAACCTGTTTTCATTGATATGATAAGGATAGGACAAGCTATGTACTTGAATTTATGATGAAAGTAGGAATCTAAATGTCAACAGCAAACATCGGATTTGAAGAAAATCTATGGTTAATGGCCGACAAGCTTCGTGGAAGCATGGATGCTTCGGAATATAAAAATGTCGTATTAGGTTTACTGTTTTTGAAGTATGTATCTGATTCATTTGAAGAGAAATTTGCAGAGCTGCAAGAGGATGAATGGGCAGATCCGGAAGATAAGGATGAGTATCTGGCTGAAAATATCTTCTGGGTACCAAAGGAAGCGCGTTGGACATTCATCAACGAAAATGCGAAAAAGCCGGAGATAGGACAAATCATTGATAATGCAATGATTGCAATTGAAAAAGAAAACGAATCACTACGCGGTGTATTGCCGAAAGACTATGCTCGACCAGCACTTGATAAAACAAGGCTTGGGGAAACGATTGACTTGTTTTCCTTCAAGGTAGGCGACAAGGAAAGTCGTTCGAAAGACGTTCTTGGACGTGTCTACGAATACTTCCTGTCCAAATTCGCAAGCGCAGAAGGAAAAGGCGGCGGGGAATTCTATACACCGATGTCCGTCGTTAAATTGCTTGTCGAAATGTTGGAGCCTTATAAAGGACGCGTATATGACCCTTGCTGTGGATCCGGAGGAATGTTCGTACAAAGTGAGAAATTTGTTGAAGAACACCAAGGACGGCTTGGGGATATCGCGATTTACGGGCAGGAATCAAATCCAACGACATGGCGTTTGGCAAAAATGAACTTGGCAATTCGCGGGATAGACGGAAACATTGGCGAACAAAATGCTGATACGTTCCATAACGATCTTCACAAAGGCTTAAAAGCTGATTACATTTTAGCGAATCCGCCATTCAACATTAGTGACTGGGGCGGGGAGAAATTAACAGAAGATGTCCGTTGGCGATACGGCGCACCGCCTGTCGGGAATGCCAACTATGCTTGGATTCAGCACATCATATCGAAATTAGCTCCTTCAGGAACAGCAGGCTTTGTCTTGGCGAATGGTTCGATGTCAACAAGTACAACAGCAGAACTGGAAATCCGAAAGAATTTGATTGAGGAAGATTTGGTGGAATGTATCGTCACACTACCTGGTCAATTATTCTACTCCACACAAATACCTGTCTGCCTATGGTTTGTAACAAATAACAAAGGACGAAACGGTAAACGTGAACGACAAGGGGAAATTCTTTTTATTGACGCGCGAAAAATCGGCCATATGGCTACACGCACATTAAAAGAGTTCTCTAACGACGATATTATGAAGATCGCTGATGTTTACCATGCATGGCGTGGGACGAATGAGCAGGATTATGAAGACGTGGCAGGTTTTTGTAAAGCTGCTACATTGGATGATGTTCGAAAACATGAATACATCCTGACGCCAGGCCGCTATGTTGGACTGGAAGAAGCTGAAGAAGACGACGAGCCGTTTGAAGAGAAAATGGAACGGTTGACAGGGGAATTGGCAAAGCAATTTGCAAAATCAAAGGAATTAGAAGACCAAATCCGCAAAGCTTTGGAGGGGATTGGGTATGGGGTTTAAGCAATTGAAATTGGGCGAGATTTGTACCGTTATAACTGATGGATCACACTCTAGTCCTAAAGCGGCGCAAAATGGATATCCAATGCTTTCTGTTAAGGATATGAGGGCATTTGATTTTAACTATAAAGATGCAAAGATAATATCGGTTGAAGACTATGAAAAGTTAGTTAGGAATGGTTGTAAACCACTTGTAGATGATGTCTTGATTGCTAAGGATGGGAATTCTTGTTTGGAGTACTGTTTTGTTTTTCGTGAGCCCAAAGAGGTTGTTTTACTATCATCTATTGCAATATTGCGTCCAAATAAAGAAATTGTGAATCCTTTTTACTTAATGTACTACCTTGGTATGAAGTCAACAATAGAAGAGTTAAGACAAGGATATTTATCTGGATCTGCAATCCCTAGAGTGGTTCTAAAAGATTTTAGATTATATCCAGTTCAGTTGCCATCCCTTGAACTCCAAAACAAAATAGTTTCTTTTATAAATGCTATTAATCAAAAGATAGAAAGTAATGAAATCATTATTTCGAATGCCGAACAACTAGCCCAAACCCTTTTCAAGCGCTGGTTTGTCGATTTCGAGTTTCCAAATGAAAACGGGGAGCCATACAAGTCGAGTGGTGGAGAGATGGTGGAAAGTGAGTTGGGTCTCATACCAATTGGATTTGATATTAAAGTATTAAGTGATTGTTGTGAACTAAGATATGGGAAAGCACTAACTAAAAAAAATAGGATAGCAGGTTCATACCCGGTTTATGGATCAGGCGGTATCACTGGAACCCATAATGAATATTTAGTAGAAGGTCCAGGTTTGATATTGGGAAGAAAAGGATCAATAGGTACGCTTTATCTGGAACCGCGAAGTTTTTATCCAATTGACACTGTCTTTTATATTGAGAGTGAAAATTACTCTACATTGTTTTTATATACTTTATTTAGCCAATTAGACTTTACAAAATCTAATAATGATTCAGCAGTTCCTGGATTAAATAGAAATACGGTATATCAAACAAGATTAGCAATACCGAATTACGAACTGGTTAACAAGTTTAGTGAGATTATCGCTCCATTATTTGAAGAGATCTTTTTACTTGAAAACGAAAATAAAGTCTTAGGGGATTTGCGTGACACCCTTCTCCCCAAACTCCTCTCCGGAGAAATCGAACTACCTGACGAAACCGAGGTGATAGAGAATGTACCAGTTTCATGAAGATGATTTGGAGCAAGCCGCCCTCGAGTGGCTTGCTAATTTAGGATATGAAATTAAAGATGGGCCAACGATTGCGGAAGATGGAGAATATCCTGAACGTGACTCATACACAGATGTCGTGTTGCACGGTCGATTGGAAGCGGCATTAAAGAAGATTAATCCGCAAGCTTCCATGGAGACGATCGAACGTGCTGTGAAGCTAATTACAATGGTGCAGTCGCCGAACCTAATCGTTAATAACCGTGCATTCCAAAAGTTTGTAACGGACGGGGTTGATGTTGAAGTTCGCACTTCTGATGGAAGAAATACGGTTGAGAAGCTATGGCTATTTGATTTCAATAATCCATCAAATAACGACTTTTTAGCGGTCAATCAATTTACCGTTATCGAAGGAAACAACAATAAACGTCCGGATGTAGTTGTCTTTGTTAACGGGTTACCGCTTGTTGTGTTGGAGTTGAAAAGCTCCACAGATGAAAAAGTAGGAATTACGGAAGCTTATCATCAGCTTCAAACGTATAAGCAGGCGATTCCATCTTTATTCCAATTCAATGCATTCCTTGTCACAAGCGATGGCGTGAATGCGCGGGCTGGTTCTCTCACTGCGAATGAAGAACGGTTTATGATGTGGCGGACTGTTGATGGAGAAACGATTGCACCATCCACGATGCCTCAGCTTGAAGTGCTCATTCAAGGAATGTTCCAACCAGCTGTATTGCTTGATTTGCTTCGTCATTTTATCGTTTTCCAAACAGATGGAGAGAAAACGTTTAAGATCCTGGCGGCTTACCATCAATACTATGCTGTAAATAAAGCGGTGGAGGAAGCGAAGCGGGCGGCTTCTGAATCAGGAGACAGGAAGATAGGGGTTATTTGGCATACACAAGGCTCCGGGAAGAGTCTATCAATGGTGTTCTATACGGGGAAACTCGTTCTGAAAATGAACAATCCAACAATCGTTGTCTTAACGGATCGCAATGATTTGGATGATCAGCTATATAATACATTCTCTATCTCTAGTGATTTATTGCGCCAGACGCCGAAACAAGCGGACAGCCGCAGTGATTTGAAAAAGTTGTTGTCTGTTGAATCGGGTGGCATTATCTTTACGACAATGCAGAAGTTTGCTCCTGAGGAAGGATCAACTGTAATGGAGGCGTTGACGACTCGCCGCAATGTCATTGTCATGGCAGATGAAGCGCATCGAACACAGTATGGATTTGGAGCGCAAGTTACGAAGTCGGCGAATGATTTATTTACGAAGTACGGATATGCGAAATACATGCGTGATGCATTACCGAACGCTTCATTTGTCGGATTCACTGGTACACCGGTAGAGTCTGTGGACAAAAACACGCCTGCTGTATTCGGAGATTATATTGATATTTACGATATGACTCAAGCTGTGGAAGACGGGGCGACGGTGAAAATTTATTATGAGAGCCGGATCATTAAGTTGGACTTGCCTGAAGGGTTGGACTTGGATACGGAGTATGACGAAATTACTGAGTACCAAGAGCAAACTGATCGCGAACGATTGAAATCAAAATGGTCACGTTTAGAAGCGCTTGCTGGTGCAGAACAACGTGTGAAGCGGCTGGCAGAAGATGTTGTGAAACATTTTGAAGCTAGGCAAGAAGCGATGTTCGGGAAAGCGATGATTGTTGTGATGAGTAGAAGGATTGCGATTGATTTGTATCAGGCAATCATCAATCTCCGTCCTGAATGGCATTCTGATGATGACAACAAAGGGGTCATTAAAATTGTCATGACGGGCTCGTCCAGTGACCCGGAGCATTGGCAACAGTTCATCGGCAATAAAAAACGTCGGGATCACTTGGCACGCCGGATGAAAGATTTGAACGATGAACTGAAGATTGTCATTGTCCGTGATATGTGGCTCACTGGATTTGACGTGCCATCCATGAGCACGATGTATATCGATAAGCCTATGCGCGGCCACAACTTAATGCAGGCAATAGCGCGGGTGAATCGTGTTTTTCGTGACAAGCCGGGTGGTTTGATTGTCGATTATATCGGTATTGCTGACAGCTTGAAAGAGGCATTGAAGCAGTACACGGATAGCGACCGTGAAAATACCGGGATCGACACGGCCCTTGCAGTGGATCTGATGCTTGAGAAATTCGAAATCATTCAGGAAATGTTGTACAAGCATAATTACGATGCGTTTCATTCAGATAAACCTTCCGAACGGATGAAAGCCATTACTGAGACGATGGACTTTGTAATAGGGTTAGGAGAAGACGAAAAGAAGCGGTTCATGCAAGTCGTAACGGAACTTGCGAAAGCCTTTGCGCTATGCGCAACTGAGCCGGAAGCACAAGAGTTAAACGCGGAAATCGGCTTCTTTAAAGCGGTTAAAGCAGGCTTAGTAAAATTGATCCCTGTCGAAGGACAGAAGAAAACAGCAGCACAGATTGATGCACAATTGAATCAGTTGATATCCAAATCGGTTATCTCTGATGAGGTTATTGATATTTACGACTCATTGGGTATTGAAAATCCAGACATTTCGATCTTGTCGGATCAGTTTTTAGATGAAGTGCGTGCATTACCACAAAAGAACTTGGCTGTAGAATTATTAAACCGGTTATTGCAAGGAAAAGTGAAAAACATCCAACGCACGAATTTGGTCAAAGCTAGGAAATTTACGGATATGCTAAATGCCGCAATCAATCAATACAACAAACGTGCCATAGAGACTTCAAAAGTTATTGAAGAGCTGATCGAACTCGCAAAAGAGATGAATGAGTCATACAAAGCCGGTGAAAACAGTGGATTGATTCAAGAAGAAGTCGCGTTCTATGACGCACTCTCTTCACATGACACGGCGGAACAAGTGCTTGGCGACGATATATTGAAAGTGATTGCACATGAACTGACAAAAGCAATTAAAGAAAACATGAGCATCGATTGGAACTTGAGGGAATCGGCGCGCGCGAAAATGAGGATTACTGTACGAAGGCTGTTGAAGAAGTATGGGTATCCGCCTGATTTGCAGAAGATGGCGGTGGAGACTGTGGTGAAGCAGGCGGAGTTGATGGCGGGGAATTATACAGGCTGATGACGATTGTCAATTGGGACGAACTATTAAAATATAATAAAAGCTGTTTTGGAGGATGAAAATGGGGAATTCACTTACCTTATTGGATGCAATATTAGATGAATATAAATTAAATTTTAGCAATGAAAATAAAGATGTTGTGTTTGAGTATTTCGTAACGGAAAATTATTTTAAAGAGAGAGATCTGGCTTTAGATGAGATTAAAACCGGTTTAATCGGTGGTCAGTTGGACTGGGGGATAGACGGTATATTTATTTTTTTGAATGATCGATTAATTAATAGTATGGAAGAGGTTGAAATTGAGAATAGATTGCTTTTGGAATTGATATTTTTCCAGTTTAAAAACCAATCTTCTATTGATGAGACCCCCATTCAAAATTTTAATAGTATTGCACCGCATATTATTAATTTAGCTGATGAGATAGAAGTAGAGGGTATTAATCCAGAAGTTATTGAAAAGATAAAGCTTGCGCAGGAAATAATAAAAAAAATAGCAAGCAAACATCCGAAAATCAACTTTAACTTTATTCACGCTTCAAAAGGAAATAAAGAAAATATTTATGGCCCCCTTCGTGTCAATAAGTCTTACCAACAAAGAGTCGCAGACTTAGAAAAGCAAATAATGGGATCACAGCTAGGGAACATCCATTTTAAATATGAAGTAATTGACGCATCTGATCTAATTGATTTATCCAGAAATACGAGATCCTACTCATTGAGTTTGAAGCTCAATGAGAATCCGATTTTTGTTGAATATGGGGAAGGTGGCCAAAAAGGTTATATGGCAACAGTTTTAATGAAAGATTACTATGACTTCTTAGTTGATAGTAGTAATAATAAACTTCGAAAATATTTATTTGAAGCTAACATTAGAGACTTCCAAAATAATACAGTTGTAAATAATGACATTAAGGATTCAATAAAAAAAGAAACAGATATAGATTTTTGGTGGCTAAATAATGGAGTTACAATTATTGCTGATGAGGGAACTCTTGTCGGAAAGCAATTTCACCTGGACAATATACAAATTGTGAATGGTTTACAAACATCACATTCTATTTATAATGTATTTTCAGAAGACCAACAGTTAAAAGAATCGGATAGTAGGTCGTTGTTTATAAAGATAATAATTACAAAGGAAAAAGAATCTAGAGACCGTATAATAAAATCTACAAATTCGCAAAACCCTGTCCCACATTCTTTACTGAGAGCAACCGATAAAGTGCAGAGGAATATTGAAGATTATTTTCTAAGGAAAGATTATTTTTATGATAGAAGAAAAAATTATTATAGAAACTTACAGAAACCTATCTCGAAGATTATTTCTATTAATTACTTGTCACAATGCTTAACGGCAATCTTATTTGATAATCCCTCTAAAGCGCGATCAAACCCAACTATCTTAACTAAGTCAGATGAAGACTATGATTTATTATTTCCGCAAAGAAGAGATACGCATGTTTACTATAATTGTATATTAATAATGAAACAGACAGAAGAGTACTTGAAGACAGAGTTACAAACGAAAGACGAGGAAGACGAAGCTATTACTAAATACTATTCATTACATTTAGCAAGGGTGGTTGCAAGTGTGTTTTTTAGAACTAATAATATCACGGACAAAATATTATCTTCAACAGATGAAATCAGGATTGAGTCTGATCAATTTTCAGAGTCTATGAAGCTCTTTAAAAAAATCTTGATCGATTATCGAATAAAGACACAACAAAAAGACCTAGTTAATATATCAAAGTCAAGTGCTTTTAGTAAAAATATTATAGATGAACTTAAAAATAAATTTACACAAGTTCCCAGTTCAGTGAAGTTATAAATTTAGAATGAAAATTTAAACAGCTACCCGGGCACCTAAACAATTCCAAATTGCATGAGTGCCCTGGTCCTTTACACTTTGCCAATCCTTTTTAACTAACTCACCCCTCTAATCATTTTAATCTCTTTCACTGTTTTCTTTTCTTTCAACAAATCCCTAACAAATTCTGCACGAGCTTCGGCGGCTATGTCTCTGGTCTTACTGGTCTTGCTCTTCTCCTAAACTGCTCATTTCTTTCTTTACTATCCGGTCATTCTCAAGCGCATCTTGATGGTTTTGCAAATAGCATTTTCCAGGAAGGTAATGATTTTGCGGCATTCAGTGGTCGCGTTGAGTATTGGTTGTATTTGAGTGATTGCCATTATTGCTTATCCGAAACAACAGTCAGGGCTAGCTTCTTTCCTATGGAACGCAATATTTTGAGTAGAATACATCCGAGTGCTTAAGTAATTAGCAACGATATTTGTTATGGAACAAGCTATCCTTTGCATATCTTGTACCACTAAAAGAAAGGTGGTACGAATGTCTAACATCTTGTATTTCGGTGATAATTTATCAGTTATTAAAAATGAGATAAGAAATGAAACAATTGATTTAATCTATTTAGATCCTCCATTTAATAGCAATAGGGACTACAATCAAATATTTACTAATAATGAGGGAGCAAAGTCATCTGCTCAAATAAAAGTGTTTGAAGATACTTGGTATTGGAATAATGACGCAGAAAAGCTATATTTAGAAACGATAAAATACTATAATAACCATCTGGTATCAAATTTTTTAATATCCATGAGACAATTTTTGGGGACAAATAAAATGATGGCTTATCTAACAATGATGGCTCCTAGGTTATTAGAAATGTATAGGATATTAAAACCAAATGGGGTTTTATTTTTACACTGTGACCCATCCGCCTCTCACTACTTAAAACTTTTATTAGACGCAGTTTTTGGATTTAAAAATTTTGAAAACGAAATTATATGGTGTTACAGACAAGGAGGACGAGGTAAAAGAAATTTTGCAAAAAAACACGATACTATATACTTCTATGCTAAAAACAAAAAATATACTTTTAATGCAGATGCTATTCGGGTTCCTTATGAAGGTACTGGCGGTTATATTAATAATAAAAATAACGGAGGTAATTTAGTTAACGGTAAATTATATAGGCCTAATCCGAAAGGGAAAATTCCCGAGGACTGGTGGGATATACCTGCTTTAACACCAACTTCAAAAGAAAGAGTGGGGTATCCGACCCAAAAGCCCCTGAAATTATTAGAAAGAATAATATTAGCAGGTACTAACCCAGGAGATACAATTTTGGATCCTTTTTGTGGTTGTGGTACTGCGGTTGTTGCCGCAGAAAGGTTAGGTAGGAAGTGGATTGGTATTGATATAACCCACATAGCAATAACAACAATAAAGGATAGATTAATAGACGAATTTGGATTACTGGCTAATTTTAGTACACAAGGGGAACCTGTTGACTTAGAAGGAGCAGAAGAATTAGCAAAGACTAATAGATTTCAATTTCAAATTTGGGCTCTTTCGCTATTAGGCATGAATTATAAAGAGGATTATAACTCAATATCGAAAGGCGCTGATGGAGGTATAGATGGTATTAGATATTTTGAAAATGGTAGGGAAGGAATTCTTAGGAAGTGTATTATCCAAGTAAAGAGCGGAAAAGTGTCCGTTAAGGATATAAGAGAGCTAAATACTGTTGTAGATTATGAGTCAGCTGATTTAGGGGTGTTCGTCACTCTAAGACCACCTACTAGAAATATGGTAGTTGAAGCTGCTAAGTCCGGGTTTTTCACAGATTATAAGGGTAATGATTTTCCTAAATTGAGAATTGTGGAAGTAAATGAATTGTTATCCCATAGGATAATGCCATACAACATCTTCCCTAATTAATATAATTCATTAATAAACCACACATTTTCATTTTATTCCATTTTGATTCAAGCTACATCCTTTGAAGCGGATCTATTTGTTGGTGTCTCTAGCTATATTTTCTACTTCCACTAAAAAGATCCGCTCCTCAAAGCCACCACGTTTAGCTGCTTTCTCTGCACGCACTGCTTCCAGCTCTTCCACAGTCACCCCGTGAAACCTCGCTGCTGCGTGTATTAATTCCAGTAAATCCGCCAGCTCCTCAACCGCGTCATCCGATGTGTTAGCTCCTTCATATTCCGCCAATTCCTCATGCATCTTCTTGTTCACTTCTGTTATGTATTGCGAGTCGTCCAATCTATATGTGACACATGTCTTACCGTCCTGTTCGATAATTTGTGGGATGAGGTCACGGACAAGTTTGTTGTAGATAGGCATATGAATTTCTCCTTTGAGTAGCGATTTTCTACATTTTAGTATATAGGTTAGTTACAAGATAGGTTAAGTTACAATATTTTGAAGAGTGGGGAAGCTATTTCTTATTATATGGTATTATTGTGGTAGTGAAAAAGGTATATCGTAGAGGGTCCTAATCCACGTGACTCATCGACCGAAGGAGTAATAATGAAAGGAAGTGGAAGTGTTGCGATATGAAGTGCATGAAGCGATATGGTTAGCTGCTGCGATTATGACTTTAGAGGTTTATGAAAAGAATCCCCAATTTACAATTGATGATATTTCATTTAAACAATCTGAAATTCAAAAAAGAGCACAGTTTTATACTGATAAGACTGTAGAACATGCAAGAGTAAATCAGTGGAATAACGCAGACCATCCTAATCATAACTATAAATATTTAAGAGAAGTTAATAAAAAAAGAAGAATTACATATTTAGGTGAAATGAATGGAGAAAAAGAGCACCCAAAATTAGATGTTTACGAGATGATTCCTTTTGAAAAAGATCAAGGACGATCGATTGCTGTTAAGGATTTATTAAAATTTTTAAGTAGAGAATATAAACAAATATTTGTTATTAGATTTGAACAAATAATTGAACACTTATTAGTCTATGCAAATCACCCATATACAGATCCATCCAAATTAGATGGTGAGCAAAGGATGAAAATGTTGAAAATTCGTCAAAGTGGAGGTACTGCAGCTGCAGAATTAAATAAATTAGCAGAACATTTAGCAGATAAGTACGAGTTAACGAATAAAGGTAAATCGAAATGGCTGTTAGGTACTAATGATAAAGTTCGAGGTTATTTATGGAATCAGCTTAAACATAAAGATAAGATGGATCATCCGACAAGTATATCGTTGTTTGCAGACCATCGAGATTCAAAGCAAAATATACGTTTTCGAGTATCAATTGAACTAGATGAAAAAAGTGCATCTCCAGAGCAATTTAAACGACATAGCCAAATTATTCGAGAAGAGTTCAAGCAAGACGAACATTTATGTTATTATGTGAAGTTCAAAAATGGAAATGATTCATATCGAACAGATCTATCACAGCAAGAAATTGCTGAAAAAGTAGATAACAGTGAAATAGAAAAAGTTCAGCTAGTCTATGAAATTTACAGTAGCGAGTTAGAAGCGAAACAAATTTCGAATGAACAGCTTTTAAACATGTTAGAATCGGCGTTTGCCTATCTAAAACAATACTATGATCAGATTGTAGAGATTGGAGAAGTTGTTCAATTAGAAGGGGATGAACAAATGCATATTGAAGTAAGTACGCCCTTATTTGAGAAGAATTTAATTTTATACGGTCCTCCTGGTACAGGGAAAACATACAATACAGCGTTATATGCGGTGGCTATTATTGAAAATAAGTCGTTAGAGCAACTAAAACTAGAACCATATGAATCGATTATGGCGAGCTATAAGCGATATAAGGAATCATCTCAAATTCAGTTTACTACGTTCCATCAATCCTATGGCTATGAAGAGTTTATTGAAGGGATTAGACCGGTTTTTAACGGTGAAACGTCTAGTGAAATACAATATGAAGTCGCATCAGGCGTTTTTAAAGCGTTTTGTGATCATGCCCAAGGTTTAAAAGTAACAGCCAACAATGAACATTTTGAGCACGATGTCCGCCTGTGGAAAATTTCAATTGGCGGTAGTGGTGAAAACTACTTAAAAGATAAATGTTTTAAGGATAGTGAAATCCGTATTGGTTGGGCTGCGGAAGATATCGAATTAGCTCAAAGCGAAGGTTACTCTAATGAATCATTATATTACTTTTACGAGGAAATGAAAAAGGGAGATATCGTCTTTTCTTTAGGTGATCAAAAACATATCGATGCAATTGGCGTTATTACAAGCAATCCTTTTAAAGATGCAGATGGAGACGAACATTACCCGAATACGCGTAAGGTGCAGTGGGTTGCAACAGGCATTAAAGAGCGTGTTTATGAATTAAATGGAAATAAAAATTTGGTTCAACAAACGATTTATGAGCTTCACCGTATTTCAATGCAATCGGTGAATGAAATAATTATGAAATACGCAAAAGGTACTTCGACAAAAGTAGAGAAAAATGATAAAAATCATGTCTTCATTATCGATGAAATTAACCGTGGTAACATTTCAAAGATTTTAGGTGAACTAATCACATTAATTGAGCCAACGAAACGTTTAGGAGCGAATGAAGCGATGACAGTAACACTTCCATACTCGCAAGAAGAATTTGGTGTACCGGACAACGTATATATTATAGGCACAATGAACACTGCCGACCGTTCGATTGCATTAATGGATACCGCTTTAAGACGCCGTTTCCAGTTTGTTGAGATGCTACCGAACATAGGTTTATTAGGAGATATTTATGTAGAAGACATCAACATTCAGCAAATGGTCGAGGTAATTAATAAGCGCATAGAAGTACTATACGATCGTGAGCATACAATTGGTCATGCATATTTTATGAGTTTAAAACATGATCCGTCGATCGCTAACTTGGCACGTATTTTTAAAAACGCGCTCATTCCTTTACTACAAGAATATTTCTATGAAGACTATAGCAAAATCCAACTTATTCTCGGTGATAATGCGAAGGAAGATATTAATAAGTTTATTTTAAATAAACCTATTCAATTGAATACTTTATTCAAAGCGAATCCTGACATAGATTTACCAGAGTATTACTATAAAATACAGCCAACCGCTTTTTATTTAACAGAAAGCTATAAAGCGATTTACGAGTAACGTTATGAAGATACTAGAGTTAAGAGAATACGATGTCATCACATCCAACCGAGATGCGAGTGAACAGTTCGGATATGTTTACTTAGAAAAATCTGCTTTTAATCAACTTCAAGATTTAATCTTTACGTTTAATGAGTACGAAGAAGTAGATGACGCAATTGATTTTTTATCGATATCGTCAAAGCGTAATGTTGGCAAAGTTATTCGTGCCAAAAACTATGTTGGCGTGCTACAAGTAAACGATCATGTACAATTGCAAATTTTACCTAAAATTCACGGTGGGACACAAGAGGACCCGAAAAAAACATTTTTAAAAATGCTGAAGTCATTGAAAGATTTTCCGAGTAAAAGTTTTAATGAATCGAACTTATATACTGACAAAATGCCGATTTTCGAGGTGTTCATCCGACTCTACATAATGGAAGTGCAATACTTAGTAAAGCGTGGCTTAAAATCGGCCTATTATGAGATAGAGGACAACTTGAAAGTATTTAAGGGGAAAATGAATTTTGCTCAGCAAATCAAACATAACACAGTCCACAGGGAGCGCTTTTATGTACAATACGACGAGTTCGGATTAAATCGACCTGAAAATCGCTTAATAAAATCGACTCTTGAATTACTTGTTAAGCAATCAACGAGCGCAGAAAATATTAAAGAACTACGCAAACTGTTATTGCATTTTGAATTGGTGCAGTCATCTATGGCGATTGATAAAGATTTTTCACAAGTGAAAATTGATCGTAACAGTAAAGATTATGAATCGAGTTTAAAGTGGTCCAAAGTCTTTTTGAAAAGAATGAGTTTTACTATGTTCGCAGGTGAAGCAACCGCGCAATCTTTACTCTTTCCAATGGAAAAAGTTTTTGAAAGCTATATAGGAAAAACGCTAAGTAAAATGCTTGTTGGAACTGAATGGACAGTTAACCTACAGGATCGTAAGTATTATTTATTTGAACGTCAGTTTGCGTTAAGACCGGACATTGTACTTCGCAATGAACGTACACAATGTACAATCATTATCGATACTAAGTGGAAGTTGTTAAAAAATGAGCCGAGAAAAAATTACGGTATATCGCAAGCAGACATGTATCAAATGTATGCGTATGCAAAGAAGTATAATACGAATGAAATAGTCCTAGTTTATCCGAAAACGGAGGCTTTTTCTGATGATGAGGATATTAGTTTTATGAGTGATGATGGCGTTAATGTAAAGGTGTTTTTTGTAGATTGTCATTGGATAGAAAATAGCTTAACGAAGTTGATAGAGTACACGGGAATATAAAATGGAAAGCTGCTTGATATGATTCAAGCAGCTTTTAATCTCAGTCTCCAGTAAGTTCTGTGTAAGTAATCGCTGTTTAGTCATCTTCCACTTCCACTAAAAAAAATCCGCTCCTCAAAAACCGCCGCGCTGAGCCGCTTTCTCCGCACGCACTGCTTCCAGCTCTTCCACCGTTACCCCGTGAAACTTTGCTGCAGCGTGAATCAACTCTAGCAAATCTGCTAGTTCCTCAACCGCTTCATCGGATGTGATAGCCCCTTCATATTCAGCCAATTCCTCATGCATCTTCTTGTTCACTTCCGTTAACTATTGTGAGTAGTACAATAGATACGTGACACAATTCTTACTGTCTTTTTCGATAATGTCGGGTATCAGATCAAGCACAAGTTTATTGTAGATTGGCATATGATCTTCCCCTTTGAGTAGCATTTATATAGGCTGGCGGCGATAACACTTATATGTAGTCCTCTTAATCGAAAGGAACTTTTTACAAATTATGTGGTATTATTATAATAGTTAAAAAAAGAGATACATTGACTAGGTTAGCAAGAGATGAAACCAAATCACGACAGTTTGTACTTTCATGAATTTAAGCGTATAACTTTTTCTAATACTTATTTTTCTGTCCGGAGTGATGAATATGAAAATAAAATTCAGTAGAAATGATCCTTGTTTATGTGGTAGTGGAAAGAAATATAAAAAGTGCTGTCTTGGGAGAAATGATAATCCTGATTTTATGAATGTGGAAAAAATCAAGGAAAATATGGAGAGAATAACAAGAGAGAGATTGGTAAAGCAGTGTATACACCTAAAAAAAGAAGAATGTTCATCAAAAATTATTAAAGCACATTCATTACAAAATAATAGAATTTTAAGTAATTTGGCGGTAGATGGATACGTAAGTGTTCTAGAGCGAGATGAAACAGGTATGTTCATGAGTCTACAAAGAAAAGGCAGAAAAGTTGCTACCACGTTTTCTGGCTTTTGCAGCCATCATGACAAAACTATATTTCAACCAATTGAAGATAGGCCTTTTATTAAAAGCGAAGAACAGTTATTTTTATTAGCATATAGAGCATTTGCTTTAGGCTATCACAAAAAGTTAGAACAAATTAAAATGAATCAATCTACATTTAGAGAAAAACCTTCATCAATTAATGACGAGAGGTTTAGGTTTTATTCAAAAGGATTAATTCAATCACGCATTGAGCTGGAAAGCATTAATGAGAAACTTAATGAGGCATTGGAAAGTCACGAATACGGTTTAGTAAAGCATTATATATGGGAGATTAATGAAGAAATAGAATTTGCAATTTCAACGGTGTTTGAACCTGAAGAAACTTTAAATGGCATACAAATTAATGATTTCATGGATTTAAATAGACCACTAAAAAGCTTATATGTTTCTATTCTTCCAATGGATGGTAAATCCTATTTTATTTTTTCTTATTTAAAGGAAAACGAAGAAACTTATAAAGTTTATTTTGAACAATTCAATGAATTGAACAACACAAATAAGAAGAAGTTTATTAATAATATGCTAGCATTTCATACCGAACATGTAACAATGAGTCCTAGATTGTTGGACAGATGGACTGATGAAGAAAAGGAAGCATTTTATATATCATTTCATTTCAGCACTTTCGAGAGAATTCACGGAAAAGATATGTTGCAGGACTCGATATATGATTTTTTTAAGACATAATTGCACGGGTGCTTGGTACCTCAATATTATAAAAAATAATCCATCCTTGAGTAGCAGCTCATAACGGATGGATTATTTTATCTAACTAGCTGATTCCTCTTGAGGGGAACCTATTGCTATTACTTAGTACAGACCACCTAATGTTTGCCGCATTGGGGGGTCCTTTTTAGTTTATTAATAAATACCTGTTGACTTTATTATAGGTAGATCTTTGTTCATTTCAAACAAAGTAATTCTAAAATAGATTCAGGAGGAACGCCTATGTCCGAATTGAATGGGTGCCTGGTACCTCACGTAATTCAACACCAACCCATCGACAAAAAAGTCGATCAAGGGCTGGTGCTTTTTTTATGTCCAATAAAATTATTTTTCTTCTGCAGTATCCTTTTCCCAAACTCGCATCTATATAACAAATGAAAGGTCTGGTCAATACATGTTAAGGGGAGGAAAAGGATAGTGAACGGTTGGGTGAAATTGCATCGAGGGATAATGGATAAGCCGATATGGACGGAGTCAACATCGGATCAAAAGGTGATTTTGATGGCATTGCTTATGTTGGCAAATTATGAGGAGAAGCAGTGGACGTGGGGGGGAAGGGAGTATTCTTTACAGCCGGGGCAGTTTGTCACGTCAGTTGCTTCGCTCAGTCAGCGTTGCGGAAAAGGGGTGACCGCATCGAAAATCCGGACGGCTTTGAAACGATTCGAGGAATACGGATTTTTGACAAGCGAAACGACAAACCAAAATCAGGTCATAACGATTGTCAATTGGGGGTTTTATCAGAAGAACGATGGGCAAATGACAAACGTTTTCGCAAATGAACGACGAGCGGTTAACGAACAAATCGCAACTACTAAGAAAGAAAGAACTAAGAATAAAAGAAAAAGAGCGCGTCTGAATGAATTCACATTAGATCTGACGAAGGGGGAAGCGATATGATTGCGGAAAAAGCGGTACTCGGTTCGATGTTGAAGGAGAATTACTTGATACTGGATTCAGGTTTGGCGGTTTCCCAATTTGCGGATCCGGTTCATAAAATAATTTTCCAGTCGATGAAGGAGCTTCGTGCTGCAGGGAAGACGGTTGATTTCGTCACGCTGTTGACGACGTTCAGCCCGCAGGACCTGGGCGGGGCGAATTATGTGAAGGATCTTATGACATATGCGCATGTTGAAAAGTTTGATGACCATTTAGAGGCGATGCTTGATGTTTGGCGGGAGCGTGAGAAGCAGAACGTGCTACATGTGGCGGCTTTGGAGAATTGGCCGATTGATCGTGTTATGAGCGAGCTCGATGCCATCCACGATAATCGGGTGAGCGATCATTCCAAGATATCGGACTTGTTAATGGACGTGTATGAAGACCCTTTCGTCGAAAAAGAGATTGTGGACGGTGCGCACGCGGTCATTGGCAAGCTCGATGAAATGACGAACGGTTTCCAAGACGGTGAACTCACCATCGTCGCCGCGCGTCCGAGCATGGGGAAATCCGATGTCATGCTACATATCGCGAAGCACGCCGGGTGGCAAGGACGTTTGCCAATCATCTTTTCACTTGAAATGTCAGATACGAGTTTGCGGGATCGGCTGCTTGCGTCGACGGGGCGTTTTTCGAGACTCCGGATGCGCGACCCTTATCGGATGCTCAGTGGGTCGCAAAAAGGGAATTGGGTGAAAACAATCGGTAGACTGGCGGAGACCAATATCCAGTTTTTCGATCGAAGCAGGCAGACCGTTGCGGAAATGCGGATGAAAGTACGCAAGATGATCCATGAATATCCGGGTAGGAAGCCGTTCATTTTGATTGATTATCTAACGTTGATTCATTCGGAAGATACGAGCAGTACGAAGCATTTGGAAGTTTCTCAGATTACGAAGGAGTTGAAGGGGATGGCGCGCGAATTCGATTGTCCGGTCGTAACGCTCGCGCAGTTGAGCCGGGCTGTGGAACAGCGGCATGACAAGCGGCCGCTCATGTCGGATCTGCGGGAATCGGGCTCGATTGAGGAGGATGCGGACGTCATCATCTTTTTATACCGTGATGCGTACTACACGAAAGATGATAACGACAACATCATGGAACTCATCGTTTCGAAAAACAGGAACGGTCCTGTCGGGACGGCTTACGCTGCTTATAACAAATATACGGGGGAGGTTGTCGGGATTGGGACAAACAGTTAGAAAAATGGCTGGTACAACTGGATGATCTCGAAAGTGAGATGGTGTATAAAGGTTCTTTATTTACTTTTAATCAATAATCTCAATAAGGCTAAGGGAAAAGTAAAGTCATACATCTACTTTTCCCTTATTTATGTACCTTGCATGCCATTTTTAGAAATGCCAAGATATTTTAATGCACAATGGAGGATCTTTCTTTTTCCTCTTCTATTTCTTCTAATACAAAATCGATAAATCGATCAAGGTAAAGCTGTACGCCTAATTTTGCGATTGCCGAAACGTTCTTCCCATACATTTCTGCAACTAGGTTGAGTTTTTTCATTTCGTAATCAGTTAGAGTTACAGTGACCTTTGTTTTCATGCAATTGACCCCTTTACTATGTCCCTTATAGCATGGATATTGACTAATTATATATATCAATTATCAACAGTTGGAAAACAATTTGCAATGGTAATTAAACGTAATTGCGACTATCCTTCTTCATCAAACTCCCATCTTTAATCTGAGCGACTTTCAAGTTTGGCTTTTGTATTTTTTTATTGAATACGCATGATTTTATACATCGTTGATTTGCGAAAAAATTTTTCCCCTAATAGTATCCTTTTCACGAACTCGAGTCTATATAGAGGGTGAAGGGACTGGTCTTACATTATCGTTTCGAAAAACAGGAACGGTCCTGTCGGGACGGCTTACGCTGCTTATAACAAATATACGGGGGAGGTTGTGGGGATTGGGACAAACAGTGAGAGAGCTACTTCATGATGCAATTTTTTACGATGAACCATTGACTGCACATGCTGTTTATTACGCATTGCAAAAAGGGCTTGTGCAACTGGATGATCCCGAAAGCAAGTTTCGTTATGAGGAGTTGGATTTTGAGATGGTGTATAAAATGCGGGATGAAAATTTGTTGCAAATGTGTACGATCAAGCTTTTCGTTGTGCCGATGAGCGGGAAACGGTATGCGATTTATTTGGCGCGAAATGAGGAAGACGTGAGAGGGAAGCACCATAAGATCTATGGTCGGCTTGCGCAGGAAATCAGAGATGTGAGTAACAAGATGGATGCGGCCATTTACTATGAAGACACGGGTGAGTCTCAGTGTTTCCGTGAGCTGAAGCGGGAGGCGGTGCATTTTCCGTATTATGCGGGGGAAATGTATGGATGAGCGGCTGGAATGGCGGGGATGAGAGAATAAAGAGATACGAGGCATCCGAACAGTTATGAATTGAACGAGAAGGGAAGATGTTGGGCGAACGACGTCGGCAATGAGCTGAATACGCTGTATGAAGATGGGATGTAGAGAAAAGCCTGGCACATGTCCAGGTTTTTTTATTTGCAGAAAATTAAGGATTACATTCATTGAATCGGGTATAATGTAGGATAGTTTAAGAGTTAAATTAAATAGACTAATAGGTTACGAGCAGGTGAAATAATGAAGTTGTTCGGGTTCTTATCTACTAAGCGAGACGATAAAGTAAAAGAGCACCAAGAAATAGAAGAAGGACGAGTGGAAATCCAACCTGCGGCCAACCCGGAAAAAGATCCGGATATCCGATATTACCAGTTGCAGAATCAACAGCTCCATTTTGACTTGGAACTAAAAGATCAGACGAATAAGGAATTGATTGCGGAGCAAAAAAGGTATGTGGAGCTTTCTCGGGAGCAATCCGCTGAAATGGATAGCTTAAAAGGAGTCATCCGCAAGCTCGAAGCAGAACTGGCAATGCGTCCGTCACAAGAGGAGCTTGACCAGAAAGATGGGCAGATTCAGCGATTGGCACAACGGCTGAAGGCACTTGGTCAGGGGCTAGTCTCAAAGGATGCCTATGAACTGGCGCAGTCGGAAACAGCGAAGGTAGAGCAACGGCTTCGGATGATGACGGCTGCAGCAGAACAGTTGAAAGCGAAGGCGGATCAGCTTGAGGTGGAAGTTCAGTCAAATACGGCGGCACCCTTACTTAAGGAATTGGAACAGAAATACGCGGTTCTGAGGATGAGCCACTCGTTGCGAATAGTGGAAAACAACCGCTTGGCTCAACAGTTGGATGAAGTTGAAAAGAAGTTTAAGCAACTAGAGCAGTTCTTGGAAGAGGTGGAGATGCCAACACCCGTCTCTAGTGAGCAATTAACATCTACCAACGATGAATTAAATACATCTCAGAATAGTGTTCATAGGAAAGACGTTGTATTGGCGGTCCTTGAGGAAGCCATTGCCGTGCAGATGGAGTTGGAAGAAGAGGAAAAAGAGTTCTTCACGGCACCAGACGTTGTCCCGAAAGACCAAGTAATTGATCAGCCTATGATTGTTGAGAAGGAAATCGATGAAAGTCAAATGCTCCAGTCGATGTCTGAAGAGTTGTTGACGACTATGTCTACTTTGGAAGAGGTCAAGGTTCCCGAAGTTTCCAAAGCTCCTTCATTCCCGGCCTATAACGAGGCTTCCTTTTTACCTCGTGATAATCAATCAGAGTATAGTTATTTGAAGAAAGTACTTAACAAAATAACATCCTTACTAAGACCGATCCGAAAAATTGAGTTCGACAGTACATATAATATTGATTATGCATCGGCATATGCAGAAGGGATTATCCGGCAACGTTCATACGTGCATAATCGCCGCCTGGAGATAATTAAAGATTCGCCTTATGTGGGGCGTGTCGATTATGTCACAAGGAATGGCGCGGAAACGTTGTATATCGGGGAACAAGGCATCGACGGGTATGTGATTAACTGGAGAGCCGAAGCGGCCTCGCTCTATTATATGAGGACAGTCGGGCAACCGATTTCTCATAGGACGCTTGGCGATGTCATCGTCGATTACATTCGGCAAATTGATATACGCTATGGGAGTATTAGTGCGCTTCACCCGCCACTTACAGCATCGACCCAATATTTCCAAGATGAAGGATTGATATCTGCTCTGTCGGATAAACGGGGAGTAGATATGCAGAAAATTGTCGCGACATTGCAGCGCGAGCAGTACGAAATCATCCGCCTCCCTATGACAAAGTCGATCATTATCCAAGGTTCAGCTGGAAGCGGGAAGTCCGCGATTGCTCTTCACCGATTGAGCTTTCTCGTATACAAATATGAGCTATCTCCGGAGCGTGTAGCAATCTTAGGGCCGAATGAAGCGTTCTTAGCCCATATTAAAAACGTACTGCCTTCGCTAGGTGATTTTGGTATTAAGCAGACGACATTTCTTAACATGGCTTGCGACATACTTGGACTTTCACCGGTTGATATCAAACGCCATGGCGAAAAGGAACTTGAACTTATTAAAGGGAAAGGTTCCTTGAAGTTCCGGTCGATTGTGCAAAGAAAGACTATGGGGAAATTCAATGATCTCAGAACGTGGGCAACACCGATTTTGGTAGGCTCAATTGCCGTGCCGATTTTGCCAATTCTGGCTGAAATGGAAAAATACCCTGACCTATCTCTAAAAGAGAGAGAAAACCTTTATTTCAACTTCTTCCTGAAGAGCGTGCGGAAAGAGATGATGGATCAGAATGAAGTAACTCGAGAATGGAAGAAATGGTTACGAGAACAGGCGAAAGGGATGGAGGAAGAGGAAGTTTCTAATTTGCCTTTATTCCAAAACAATTTTATATCTGAGCGAATAACTGAACTGGGAGAAAGATGGACACAAGAAGCGGCCTCTTTTGCAGAAGATACTTCTTCAAAGACAAAAAAGAAGATGGATGAGAGCCGACGTCAATTTCTTGCGGCAATCCAGCACGCGGTTCAGCTGAAAATGGAAGAGCACGGTGTCAATCTGGAGGAACATACCCTCCGAGTGATGGGTGAGTCACTCATTATGGATGCCTGGCGGAAGCGGATGAAGTGGAAGATGCAGGAACAGCGGGAAGAAGTCATTTTGAAGTATATCGCTTCACAACCGGAAGAGGTATTAAATACAGCTGGATTGTTGCGGGAGCCTGCTCTCAAAGAACAGCTCGAAAAATTACAGGGACGGCTTCTACAGGAGTTTGCTGCGGAAAAGCAGGAATTCCTAGACGAACAGAAAGCGATGCTCCATAAGGCTTTGCACACTGAAAGTCTCGCGGGAATTGAACGTGCCTATTACCGCCAAATTACGGATGCATTAAAAAGGGAGTACAAACTCAATTACAGTTTCAGTAGCCATTATTCAAACTTTACGTTTGAGGAAGATGTCACTATGTCTGACGCGGACCAGGCGACTCTACGGAACTATGTGAAAAAGAATTTGAAAGCGGACCTGTTTGATTGTTATGCGGCTGCGGTTCAAGAGGCTGAAGGTGCAGGAGTGCTTCCAGTAAAACAGAGTACGGTTGACGTGTATTATGAAGATTTGCCGGCACTTCTGCATATTGACAGGCTTTTGCAAGGCGCTCCGAAAGATCATTTGCTATCCTATTTAATTATCGACGAAGCGCAGGACTATATGCCGTACGAAATTACAGAATTGCATACACTCACCCGAACGAATGGCATTATGCTCATAGGAGATCTCGGACAGAACTTGAACCGAGCAAGCACATTGCAAGATTGGAATGTGCTTGGTGAATTGATTGGCGACCTTTCATTGCATGAACTGAAAGCTACATACCGCTCTACAGCTCAAATCGTTGATGTGAGCAATAAGATTATTGAGCCATTTGCGAACGGAAAATATTCACTTTCGACAGAGACCTTCCGGGACGGCGAGCCAGTCCAAACGACGGAGTTCACGGTTGATACAGAAGAGGAGGATTTGATTGCAATTCTGGATCAAGCCGTCTACGACCACCGGTATGAACCGGTAGCCGTCATTGTAAAGGCCGAATCATTAATCGAACGGTACCATTACATGATCGATCCGTATTTCTCTGTTGCCATCCAAACTGCGGGCGAACTTCCAACCGGAACTAAGGTAGTAATCACCACTCCTACCGCTGTTAAGGGACTCGAATTCGAAGCAGTCGTCATTCCACGATTCAATGACTACCAACCTACTGACACTGATCGCAAATTGGCCTACGTCGCAACGAGTAGGGCATTGCATCGTTTATATTTGATGGTGGAAAAAGGGGAAGGAAGTTTGGTGAAGAGTTAGTATTATACTGTCGTTCCATAACAAAAAATAATCCATCCTTGAGTGGTAGCTCATAACGGATGGATTGTTTTATCCAACTAGCAGATTCCCTTTGAAGGGAACCTACTATTACACATTACAGACCGCCTAATGTTTACGCATTGGGTGGTTATTTTTAGTTTATTCGTTGTAGAGAAATATATTCTTGTTAATGCAGATTTTTACCTATGACAATTAGAGTTGCGTGGATGCTTGGTTCCTTAATGAGGTGGCCGTTTTGTACGCCGATTTAACGAATTGGATATTTATTGTTTAAGTATGAACCAAGACAACCAAACCAATAAGCGATTAAGGCCAGAATAATAGTAGAATCACTTAAAATGTTAAAGTCATAAATTAAAAAATTAAGTAGAAGATATGCAACTGCGCATATTCCGCCTAAATCTAATGAGTGTTTAATGTAATAATGGTTAGCTACATATCCCCCCACTAAAGAAATAGGAATAAAGTGAAAGTAAGATAAAATTGTAATGACTGACTCCGGGAAAATTCTAACTTCAACATAAACAATTGCCAAGACGAAGATGTGCTGAACAATTAAAGATATTAGTAGAACCGGCAACCATGTGAATTTTTTTCCGTTCACAAAATATCGCCTCCATTTGTATATCTTTATTCTCGGGAAAGGGCAATTGTGTTTTATTTAAGATGGGGATCTGGGGAGAAAACATTAAAAAAGACACCATTTTGGGACACAATTCACATACAAATGTAAGACAACATTTTCTGAATTGTAATAAATTTAATCGAGACCTTTCTGAATTATAACCGTCTAATTAAATAAATAGGGGGGAACGAATTTGAGAGGGTTTAAATTATTCATCTGCTTATTCGGGATATTTTCAATGTCTTTAGTAGGTTGTTCAAACGATATCGAAAATACGGAGCAAAGTATAGTAGTCGAAAGGCGAGTTGGCGATAAAAATAACTATGAAGACTTCAGAGAGGTCACTGACAATGAGCAAGTTCAAAAAATGAAAGAGATTATTAAAGATGCAAATTGGATAAAAGCAAAAGCGGAAATGGCACACCCTCCTGATTACAAATTTGCATTTCGTTATAAAAATCCTAACATTGAAGCCAAAGCGGTATTATATGAACTATGGATTACCCCAAACAAAGATAAAGTTGAACTCATTGGTGTAAATCAATATGTCAAATTAGACAAAATTATGTCAGCAGAACTTTTTGAAATCATTACAGGAGAAAAGTTAACGGATCAGTAAAGCATCTGCTAATTGGATAGGTGGTCCTTTTTAGGTTATTGGAATTGACCAATTACACGTATGTTGTTTTTATAAAAAATACCAGGCACCCGAACAATGTCGAATTGCACGGATGCCTGGTACGTTACAATAATTCCGAATTGAATGGGTGCCAGGTACCTTTCTTAATGTATAAATTTCGACAATCTTTTACAATGATCATTGTGAAGTGATTAATCCACCAATGTGACAATGCACGCCTGTACATCAATATATTTACTGGATTTAGTATTATGCTTGGTCATCATAAGGGGCAAGTTAATTTTAAATCCCGTTCCAATGGGGTATGGATGTGTAGAAATGAATAAAGTAGGGAGAACAGACGATGGCTTATATTTTATTAATTGTAGGATTTGCATTGTTGATAAAAGGAGCTGACCTCTTTGTTGACGGATCTTCCAACATTGCTAAACTGCTCCGGGTTCCGTCTATTTTAATCGGGTTAACGATTGTGGCTTTTGGAACAAGTTCACCGGAAGCGACGGTCAGTATTATTGCAGCACTGGAAGGAAGTGCAGATGTTGCACTTGGTAACGTAGTTGGAAGCAATATTTTTAACATTACCCTTGTTGTAGGTGTAGCAGCATTTTTATATCCGTTGAGAGTCCAAAGTGAAACCGTTCGAAAAGAGATCCCATTTACCTTACTCGCAAGTGCGGCATTGCTTATTCTAATGAGTGATATTTTCTTGCAAGTATCCAATAGCAACTTGCTTACACGGAGTGATGGTCTTATTTTCTTTTTGTTCTTATCGATCTTTATGTACTATGTCATTGAGATTGGCCTCAGAAGCCGAAAAGATACAGCAGGCGAACCGGTTCCTGAGGGTATCAGATGGGGTAAAAATATATTCATTACCTTATTAGGATTGGCAGCGATTATATTCGGAGGGGACCTCGTAGTCGATAACGGTACAAAAATTGCTTACTCTCTTGGCATGAGTGAAGCGTTGGTCGGATTGACGATTATTGCGATAGGAACATCCTTACCCGAACTTGTCACATCCATCTCTGCAGCACTGAAAAAAGAAAGTGAAATCGCGCTAGGGAATATTGTCGGGAGTAACATTTTTAACATCTTATTTGTACTAGGTGCATCGGCTACGATATCTCCATTACCGGTCAATGATAAGATGTTCATGGATGTCATTCTTATGATTGCGCTGACTCTTGTATTATTGATATTCTCAAGAACGAACTTTACGGTCGGGAAAAGGGAAGGATCAGTGCTTGCCATCGCCTATATTATTTATATGGTGTATATTATCGTACGGAATTAATGAAATGAAAAAAAAGCAGGAACCCGAAATTGACACGGGTCCCTGGTCCTTTCTTACTTATTCTGTCGTTTATTAACTTCAATCGTAATGAACTCCGGCAAATAGTTGGGAGTACATCCTTTTGCTACTTTTTCATCTTTGTAAAGACCCGTTTTCTCACCGATTTTTATACAACGTGCACGATTCTTTTCATCATAAACGCCTATCCAGCCTGCGGTGAAATTCATAGCCCATTGGACTTCCGGTTCTTCCTGCGTAATAGTAGCTTCTACTGCAGAAAGCAAGTCTGCAGTGTTATCAGGCGGTGTTTGTCCAGTCCATCTCAATCGCGCTTGATAATACCAGAAAGCTCGCCTTTGAAGAGCAGAAAGGCTATTTTCCCATGACTCCATCAAGAAAATCGTCTTCTTGTCTTTGGAGAGCTGATTAGCCATTAACCAATCCATTAAGTTATGTCGCTCATCAAAAAGGTGAGTCTGCATATCCTTATCAAGCTTATTTAGCACATCTTGTGAAAGGAGTTTTTTGTCCATAATTAAGATTGCTAATAGTCTGGGCGAAAACTCATCGGTTGACCAAAGTTCCATAGCTAGTTCATGATCTTTTTTGATGTCCTTCGCGATTTTTCGTAAGTCGCCTAGCTTAGTTTTACTATTGATCTGAGAAAGGATGTTTTCTGCTTTTGAAGAGCGTTTTATTTCTGCACCTTTATTTTCATTCATTTTATACAACTCCTTCATTAGAGCATCACAATAAAATCGTACTATAACTTAAATTATGTTCAATCACCGCAATCCATATCATATCCATTCCAT
This sequence comes from Sporosarcina sp. UB5, assembly GCF_050859005.1. Taxonomy (GTDB): domain Bacteria; phylum Bacillota; class Bacilli; order Bacillales_A; family Planococcaceae; genus Sporosarcina. Next base: position 567,852 of record NZ_CP125984.1, on the reverse strand, counting down.
ATTCACCACTTCTTTTATGTCACCGCTGTTGCTATTTTTTTATACTTCAATTGTTAGCACAATCGGGATCGGCCGATAAACATACGATAGAGTAACGACATAGTAAAGGAAGTGAAATTATGGGACTAGCTTGTTCATGCGGTGTGCGTACGAATCCTATTGCCGTCGATCCTGATATCCTTATGGGATTTCCTGATGGTATGACTAGGCGCGGAGCACTGACTCTTACAGCAAATATCTGTGCAGATAGACCAGAACTATCTACGTTTACCGCATCATTTGTCGACCCTACTGTTGGTGATAATAGATCTTTTGCATTTACTTCAACAACTTTTACAACAATCAGTTGTGAAATTATTCAAGGAGAATGCACTGTTTCCATCACGGGCATGGGACTAGTAACTGGCGAGCTCACTCCAAGACTATTTTTTGTTCAATTTATTGACAGCCCATCTCCTTTAAGTGATACTCTTAGTGCCTTCTCTGTTGGCGATTTTGCTGCCATAATAGAAGTTGGTGAACTACAACCTACCCTGACCTTCTTCGGTTGTCCTACAACTTAATAGCAATAGAGAGGATTACCATTCGTGGGTTTTCCTCTTATTTTCTAGTGTCGATTTTTCTTGACCAGTAAATACATAACAAACCAGAAATCAAAAAAATAAGAAAAGGAACAATGGCTAGTCCCGGTATTACTATCGTCCAATAAAGTGCGTATGCACATAAAGCAAAGATTAACCAACTGATTATAAGTAATAAGCTAGACGCAAATTCTTTTAGTGCCATAACACATCATCCTCTCTAATAATCCATTTTGACTCAAAAAGGCTTCTCCATTTGATTCTACTTACATTGACCTGCCTCTCTAGTTGAAGAACATCCTTTTATAATGTTTAATTTATTTTAGCATAGATTATTCACTTTCCTAATTTCACCATATCCAATTGGCAAATTAATGCAAAAATAGCTTTTGGAGAAGTGCCTTGCTTTCGCGTATGATTCAGCTTTTTTCAAAACAGACTGGTGTTCTTTAACCGTATATTTTACTGGTAATATAGTTCCACTTTTTTCATGTTATATGGTAATATCGTTTTAATAATTGAAAATAGTAGATTTATTGTTACTTACTGAAATGGGGGATTTCATGAAAGTAGACAGTAGTATGATGTTGGGATTTTATGAGGGCATTTGGATTGGAATTAAATTATTTATTACATCAAACATGTTTCCGTTTGTCGTTCTGTTCATTGTAATGTCGATCATACTGAAGTGGAAAATGCCGGTCATTAAAGGGAAGTATGGAGAATGGATTGTAAAGTCGAAGCTCCGGAAATTAGGAGAAGCGTACACAGTTTTTCATGATGTTTATATTCCAAATGGTGAGCGCGGACTGACGCAGGTGGATCATATCGTTACATCTGTGCATGGCGTGTTTGTTATCGAAACGAAACATTACAGCGGCTGGATTTTCGGAGATGAATATAAACCGTATTGGACGCAAGTTATCTATAAAAAGAAAACAAAAATGCATAATCCGATTCGACAAAATTACGGCCATGTGCAGGCTTTGCTTACTTACATAGGACATGAGGAAATGCAGGACGTCCATTCGATCATTGCATTTTCACCGAGTTCAACGTTTAAGTTCAAAAAGGATTTCACCTCTGCGCACGTTATCCAGTTTCCCGATTTGCTGAAAACGATCCGCCAGTACAAGGAGCAGCGCATTAGTGAGGCTACCGTGAAGGGGATCAATGAAAAGCTGACGGAACTTTTGGTTGTAGATAAAAATGACAGGAAACGTCTCAAGGAAGAGCATATGCAAACGGTGCGGAGAGCGAAAGATGCCAAACAGTCGGCACGTTCACGTACTAAGCAAGCGGAGAATATGTCGAGGCAGGATGCGCCCGTTTCACAACCTGCTTGTCCGAAGTGTAATGGGCAATTGGCTTTGAAGACGGGTAGGTATGGGAAGTTTTATGGGTGTAGTAATTATCCGGGGTGTCGGTATACGGAGAGTGTGGAGAGTGTTAGGCGGAGTGGTTAAGGAAAAAGGTATCACATGCATCAGATCATTTCCGAATGGCACGGTGCCTGGTGCCTAATGCTATGAAATATGAACAGGAGGCCAGAAAGGATTGTTGCAAACGAAAAAGGAACGCATGTACGAGTGACATGAGTTCCTCTTCTCTGATACGCAAACGCATGTACGAATGACATGAGTTATACGTGTCCTTATTAATAATATTCATTATCACAGAAATATATACGCTTTGTCAAGGGGAGGGGGATGTCCAATGAACAGGGTTAGGACGACAGATTTAATTATTTGTTTTGATGAAAGTGGTAAGCAGAGCAGTGTAAATAATCCTATCACTCCTGGTACAAAGAGAAAAGCGAAAATCACATTGACATTAAAATTATTGAAGGAAAATAAGTTGCAGCCGTTTCTTGAAGAATCTTCGTTTATTCCAATTAAGGAATTCAAATCAGTTAAGCGAGGCAAATGTTGAGGCGAGTGTAAAGTTGTTTATAGCAAGGAATTACGAAGAATTTCTATCCCTATAAATGATTAATGTTATTTTCAAGAAAAATAGTACCAGCCCCCTGAACAATTTCGAATTGGACGGGTGCCTGGCACCTCATAATGGATGGATTATTTTATCCAACTAGCTGAATCCCCTTGAAGGGAACCTGCTTATACAGACCGCCCGATGTTGCCGGCATCGGGCAATCCATTTTAGTTTATTCATTGTTAATAAATATATTCATGTTAATCCTAAGAAATTGCTACCATCCCTACAACCCAAAACATCTAATAATCGTATCAATCTCTTCCACCGTTTTCCCTTCTTTCAACAAATACAGAACAATTTCGGCACGAGCTTCGGTGGCTAAGTCTCTTGTTTTCGCTGGCTTTGCTGTTTTTGTAAACCGCTGTTTTCTTTCTTTGCTGTCCGGAATGTACGAAAAATATGTTTTCATAATAACTCACTCCTTTTCATACACATCCGCTACATACATATGCTTCATATCTTTCATTCACATAGAAATCTTCGAAAGGCTCGGGCCATGTGCATTTCGGACAGACGGCCATTTGGATGTAGAAGAAGACGTCGTCGATTTCATCTGTTAGTGCTTTTTGATGGTTTTTCAAATAGCGCTTGCCAGCGTCATACAATCGTTCCAATTCGGGTTTCTCCATATAGTCGTTACCCGGGAACGTAATGATGTTGCGGCATTCTGTCGTTGCGTTTAGTTCTTGATTGTAATTAATAAACGGTCGCCACTGCTGTTCATCTACGAGTTTTTGTAATGTTGATTCCAACCCTAACGCTACTTCTGAAGGCATCTGATCCCAAGTGACGTGCAGTCCGTCTGTATAGATATAATTTTCCACGTCAAGGAAGTGGTTGGCGACTGATTCGTGTAAGGCTGCAACTAGGCCGTAGAGTTTTCGAAGTTCGTCTTTAAAGAAAATGCCATCTTCACCAAGTACATATTCCTCGCATTGTACTGCCACTTCATCAATCAGCTCCAGTTGCTCATCGCGCTCAGTGATACTTTCGAATTCCCTCGGGTCTGTTGCTAGGTCGATATACCGTTCCATCAGACTGACATAGGCAAGTCCGTATGGCTCGTCCATAACTCCTTCGGGTAGGCAGTCCATTGAACAAAAGAAGTCTTCGTCCGTATTGACGCGAAGAGGTTCAGTATAAATTCGTTTGCTGCATGTTGTGCATGTTTTCATCGTAAACGCCTCCTATGTTTGTTATTTGTACTATACATAGGGGTGTGGAAATCTGTTATTTGTGTAAAAGAGGTTCCTGAACAATCCGAATTGCAAAGGTGCTTGGTGCTTCGGCACTAGTGTAATAGTTTGAATATTTGTTAGATTTATGTTATAATAAGTATAGTAAGAAAGGTAGTAAAAAGCTATTGTACAAGCACTAGAGTGACAACTTGTACAAGTTGTTGCGAGAAGGGGGGGCTAGCACATGATTAAATCCTGGGGCTACTTAACTGGTTGGCTCGGAATTATTTTGGCAGCACTCGCATTCTTCTATGAACCTGCGTTAGGCGGCGTTGCAATTATGTTAGGGTTAATTACTTTTGTATACCCGAAAAAAATGCTTGCTTCGTCCGCAGTTGCGCTCGGAATTGTAGCACTCTTGTTGCAACATATTTAATAGCTGTTTTTATAGGAAAAGGCCTGTTGTCTCTATTTTAGACAATAGGCCTTTAATTTTTTATTCAAACCCTTGCATACCTTAGAACGTTAAACTTGTTGCCTGTGCGCGGCACAATTCAGATAATACACTACAATTGCATGAAGTGGATAGAGGAATATTGTAGCATCAATATTTAGCGAAAACTATATTGCATATATATTAGTTCACATGAATTGTCATAAATGTGCCATGCACAGGCGCTAACACAATTCAGACAATACACTACAATTGTATAAATGGACTAGGGGGACATAGTAAATTCAACTTTTATCTAGATCTCGTATGAATTTTTATTAATTCTGATGAATTGTCATAAATGTACCATGCACAGGCGCACACACAATTCATTCACTTTCTAAATTTGTTTGAAACTTTTTCTGAAAACTCTCGTCTGTACGGTGCTAGTATAATAGAAACATATGGAAAAGAGAGGATGGCAATAATTGAAGAAAAAACTACTTACAGCATTGGGTGCACTGGTACTCGCAATCAGTGTGCCGTTAACCGGCAACGCAGAAAGCAAACAGCAATTCTCTGACGTATCGCCGACAGTGTATTATGCAGAAGCGGTGAATGAACTTGCCGAACGTAATATCATCGGGGGGTACCCGGACGGCACATTCAAGCCGGGAAATCCGATTACTCGCGGTCAGGCAGCTGCAATCATTGCGAAATTGACGGATATGGATCTCACGAACGTCAAGAACCCGAATTTTAAGGATGTCTCGGAAGCGAACGGTTACTACAAAGCAATTGCCGCACTAGCCGAGGCAAAAATTATTAATGGCTATGGGGACGGCCGATATGGGCCGAATGATCCGATTAAACGCGGACAACTGGCCTCGATACTCGTTAAAGCGTTCGATTTGCCGCGCTATAGTTTCTACGACACCAAAAATCCGTTCAAGGACGTCGTCTCGTACGAGTCGCACGGTACCAATGTTCTTATTCTTTATAGACTTGGAATTGCGGGCGGAACATCCTCCGACCGTTTCAGCATCAACGCGCCAGTGACGAGAGGCCAGGCGGCTAGTATGATGGTAGCGACAGAAGATAAGAAACCGACGATGGTATCGCTCGCACCGAAAGAATTAGGAATGGCCCGGATTGGCGAAGTTATATGGAAAACGGATCAGGATCTGTATGATTCAATCGTTGTACGAGGTATAGCAGGCTATTCAACAACAGACAGGCTGCAGCTTGTTCCGCTAAAAGAAGGAACAGCTACGCTTAACTTGAGCGGGTACAGTGGGAATGTATACGGCAGTTATAATGTTTATAAGAAGTACTACGTACATGTCAAAAAAGTGAATGGTGAATTGACACTGACCTTGGAAGAGACGGATGATTATTTGCCGACAGAAGCGCGGCTTGCAGTGTCTGCCGACGAAAAGGTCGAGAACATTAGTCTTTCTACTGTGGATGGAGCGTTGGTAAACGAAAGTGCCGCGTTCAAGAAATGCGAGTCTCCACAATTCGTCTGCTTGGATATTGATGAACCTGGCAACTATATTGCTAAGGTACGTTTCGTAGGAGGCAATGAAGTGCGATACGCTATCGAAGCGAAAGAACCGGAACGTGCTCACTTCCACTATGACATCAAGACATTGAGGGAGCAGACGTCTTATGTATTCGATATGAAAACACTGTTCGCTCATAACGATTACTATGACGAGGAAGCAGCCGAAAACATTGGGAAGCATACAATTGTAACGAAAAATGCTGACGAGATTGCGGAAATAACAAGAGATCCCGGCACCAATGTCTTCCGCGTCACTGCGAAGAAAGTAGGGACGGTCGAAGTGGAATTTGAGAATCGTGTTTATTGGATGATTGGCGTGCCCGGCGACGCGTTCTCGGGCATCACGAGCGGCATGAAGATCACCGTTCAGGAAATGAATGGCCTTATCAATATTTCCGCATCGCAAATCTTTAAAATAAATCAGGATATGTAATGGAATAGTGCCTGCTACTAAAATTATTGGTGCCAAGTTTTCGGTGCCTGTGCACGGTACAATTCAGACAATACACTACAATTGCATAAAGGAAATAGAAGAATATTGTAACATCAGTATTTATAGAAGATTTTGCTGCATATTTAATAATCAGTATGAATTGTCATAAATGCGCCGTGCACAGCCGCCCGCACAATTCAGACAATACACTACAATTGCATAAAAGAAATATAAGAACATTGCAAGGTCAATATTTAGCTAAATCTCTATTGCATGTTTATTAGTTTTCATGAATTGTCATAAATGCACCACGCACAGGCACCCACACAATTCGCATAATTCTTACACAGGTGCTATGCGTGAAATGTTCATAGTAATCTAACTATGATAAAATGAGGCAATAGATTGCAAACTAATAAATTAACTAAAGTGAGGTAGTAAATATGACGAAAGAAACCGAAACACCAACCTTTTCTCATAAACAAATCGCGGCAACTTGTTTTAATCAAGTGTGGGATTTTCTTGAGAAGGAAGACATTACACCTGAGGAACAAGAACAGATGATTCACCTTTGTCATAGTTCTTTTTGGCATTGGACGCAAGCAGAAGAGTGTACTGAAACGAATCTCTCGATTGGATATTGGCAGCTTTCTCGTGTATATGCCGTCGTCGGTCAAGGAGAAAATGCGTTGAATTATGCAAAACGCTGTATATGTGTGAGTGAGGAGGCAGGGCTTGCTCCGTTTTATAGTGGATACGGATATGAGGCTGCGGCAAGAGCTTGTCTCGTGTTAGGGCAAAACGATGAGAGCGAGAGATTTAAAGATTTAGCATACGAATGTGCAGAGAAAATGACGGATGTTGAAAGTAAAAAGTTGTTATTGAATGATTTGGATGGATTAATTTCATACCCGCGCTGATTGCTTTGTTAGGAGCCGGTGAGTACGTATCGCCTAATGTTTACCGCATTAGGCGTTTTTTTATTCAACTGTCACACATTTTAGTTAAACCGAAACACATAAGATCCTACACATGTCCATAAACTATTAAACAAGCACAAAATTGACAGCTTGTCCAAGTCGATGCGAAGAGGGGAGGTTCTAGCAAATGATTAAGTCCTGGGGATTGTGGACTGGATGGCTCGGCATTGTTATGGCGGTACTTGGATTCTTCTTTGATCCCGCTTTAGGCGGGGTTGCAATTATGTTAGGTTTAATCACTTTTGTATTCCCGAAAAAAATGCTCGCTTCGTCAGCAGTTGTGCTCGGAGTTATAGCGCTCGTATTGCAACATATTTAATTATAAAAAGGCCTGTTGTCTTTCTTTTTGACAACAAGCCTTTATTTTTTTGCGCACAGGCGCGCATGCAATTGGGAACTGTTTGTGAATGTTTAGATGTCCATTGGAACGGGTACAATTAGTTGCTAACTAGGTAGTCACTATGGAGGAATGCGAAAGTAGGAAGGGGATGTTTGCTTGCATATTACAATGGTGTTTTGGTATGCAGTCGTTTTATGTATAGCGGTTGTACTATGGGGATTTTTTGCCCCTGAACGTTTAAACGAGTTGACTGTTTCAGCGACAGCATTTATTTATGATCATTTTGGATGGTTTTACATATTTGTAATTATTGCGATGATTAGTTTTTGCTTTTATATCATGTTTTCCCGTTTTGGTAAGGTGAAGTTGGGGAAGGAAAATGATAAGCCTGATTTTAGTTTGCTTGCATGGTTTGCCATGTTGTTCAGCGCAGGTATGGGCATTGGACTTATGTTCTTTACGACAGCGGAAACAATTTCACATGCTTTCATCAGTTCGCCGAATGCAACGCCAGGGTCTGATCAGGCGATTATTGAATCACTTCAATACGCGATGTTTCACTGGGGCCTTCATGGTTGGGGGTTGTACAGCATTGTCGCACTTGTACTCGCTTATTTTAAATTTCGGGTTGGCGCACCGGGGTTGATTAGTGCAACACTTGAGCCGGTATTTGGCAAGAAAATTATGCGAGGCACAGTAGGTCATATCGTAGATACGCTTGCGATTTTTGCGACAGTTGTTGGTGTCGCCTCCACACTCGGTTTCGGTTCAGCGCAAATTAACAGCGGTTTGACGTATTTGTTTAACGCGCCTAAAACGTTTTGGTTTCAATTAATCATTTTACTAGTCGCGACGGTATTATTTATTATTTCTGCATGGTCAGGTATTGGACGGGGAATAAAATACTTAAGTACAATCAATATTGTCGTTGCATTTATACTGCTAATTCTATTGTTTATTGTCGGTCCGTCTATGTATATTTTAAATCTCTTTACAACTTCAATCGGTAAGTATGCAGGGAATTTCATTGAAATGAGTTTTGAACTGAAACCATTGGATGGGGAACAGCGGCAGTGGATTAATGATTGGACGATATTTTATTGGGCATGGTGGATCTCTTGGGCGCCATTTGTAGGCATGTTCATCGCACGAGTTTCAAAAGGCCGCACGATAAGAGAGTTTGTCGCAGGCGTATTACTTGCCCCGACACTTGTCACATTCATCTTCTTTGCTGTGTTTGGTGGGTCGGCATTGTACCTAGAGCAAAATGGGCTAGCCAAGCTTTCCACATTAGTTACAGAAACGGTGACATTCGGCATGTATGAGCATTATCCGCTTGGTACAGTCTTATCACTAATTACTGTGTTTGTCATTGCGATCTTTTTCATAACGTCTGCGGATTCTGCAACATTTGTCCTCGGCATGTTTAGTACAGGAGGACAATTAAATCCCTCAAACGTTGTCAAAATCGTTTGGGGGCTCGCAGTAGCAGCAATGGCCGCCATAGTCATGCACTCAGGTGGCATTAAAGGGTTTCAAAATATGCTCATCATATCGGCGTTGCCTCTCTCCCTTATTATCATTTTTATGGTTGTGTCATTTTACAAAATCATACAGCAAAAAGAGTGATTGGCTAAATGTTGGAATGAACGGTAACAACAAGTTGGAAAAAAATAAAAAGGTGGGATCATAGTGCATTTATTAAACGTTCGAAAAGGACAATTTGTTTATTATAATAACAAGTTGCACAAAGTGTACGCAGTAAAACCTTTCTTCAAGAAGTCCGTGCATCTCATTCGGCTTGAAGATTTGGAACAGGAGCTCGTCACTGCGAAAGAAATTACGTTGTATAAACCGAAGCATTTAGATAGTTTTGTGTTCAACTATCAACGGTATACTCTTCATAAAGAAGTAAAGGCAAAAGTCGGTGATTATATTTTAATTATCAATCCTAAACCTGACTCCCTCGATCATCATCATCTTCACGCAATTGAAATCGTATCGTCGATCGAAGCGTATGGTGTCATTAGTAATAAATCGAATGGCATCAAACATAGTGAGTATTGGGTGATGGTACCGAGGCTGGAAGAAGGGGCAACAATCATTGATCGGGCAAACCCGGATGCGCAAGCCCCAAATGCACACGAAGAAATAAGGCAAGAACTCCATTCAGAGCCAACGTATACCCCTAAAATCGGCGATGTTTTTCAATATAATAAAAGTGACCCTGTCATTCAGGCAATGGTCGTTGCAATTGAAGGCGAAACTGTCTATTTAGGAGGGGACATTGAAGTCCATGTGAGTAAGTTGACCAACAGTGATGCATGGAGCTTACTCGCGCGGGTACCTTTGTAAAATCACACATTGGGTGCCTGTGCACGGCACAATTCAGACAATACACTACAATTGTATAAATGGAATAGGGGAACATAGTAAAATTAACATTTAGTTGGATTCTTAATGAATATTTATTAGTTTCGATGAATTGTCATAAATGTGTGTGCGCCTGTGCACGGCGCAATTCAGACAATACACTACAATTGTATAAATGGAATAGGGAAACATAGTAGATTCAACCTTTAGCCAGATCTTTGTTGAATTTTTATTAATTCCGATGAATTGTCATAAATGTACCATGCACAGGCACCGACACAGGCACTGACACAATAAAAATAATCCATCCTTAGAGTGGTAGCTCTTAAAGGATGGATTATTTATGTTGCGTTGAATATGAATTCAATCCAACTTACTTTCCAATCTTTTCACCCATTCATTATCATTCCAAATTTTAGGGTCGTCTATTGTTTCATTTTCTCCACGGATGATGAAATCATAACTATCTTTTGCACCAGTATACCAATCGACAATGACTAACTTGCCGTTTACGTTGCGAACGAGAATTTCTGTGACTTCACCATAGCCGCCTTGGAATTTATTAATCTCAACTGGCATGTATAAGTAGAGATACCCTCCATCGGCATCGTCCGTGTAGTCTGCTTTCCAATCGCTAATCCCAATATCCTTCATCGGATCGTTCTTTCCATACAATGCATGTTGGGATTCAATTTTCTTTTGCGTGTACTGTTTAAGGTTCTCGTTCTCGATGAAGCTATTCAAGTCAATATCGGTCCCGTTCCATACCGCTTTATAATAATCCGACAACGCACTCACACACAATACATAAGCCGTTACAATATCCTGTTCAGAAACTCCCGTTGCATTTGTAGCAAGGAATTCACGCTCAGCACTGCCCGAAAGGCTCCCCCACTCCTTTACTTTCTCGTAAGTTATTAGGCCATGCGAAGTAACGGGGGAGGCGAGAGAATCGTAAACAACCCTAATGTCCATGCCAGGCGAAATCTCGTCCGAAGCATCCTCGATAACAAATCGGGAGGCGGCTCCTTTTACAATCAACTTTTCCTTTTTCGACGGAGCATCCTCTACAAAACCATGCGTGACGAGAGCTCGGTTCTCCTCAATGGCAGCAACTGTACCAGCAAGCTCTTCGTATTTCACGGACAAATCGAAAGGCGAAATCGACTTTTGTTCCATGAAATTGTCGATGGCACGCTCGTATTTATTCTGAAACAAGCCGAGCACTTCGCCATATGTTTTCGGATTCTCTTGCGGATAGCGAACGAGCCATTCATAAGCTTTCTCATATCGGATCGTCCACTTATACATGACATTGAAGTACTCGTCGTATGAGATGCCCATATACTTTTCCTGTTGTTGGAGGATGGTGTTCTTTCTCTCTTCCCCTTCCTTGTCCAGTTCGGCATAGTAACCGTCCCGCTGTTCCGCAACGATTTCTTCGATGGCCGCCGTCTCTTCTTCGTAGCCAAGTGATTTCGCATAGTCAATCAACGCGTCTGCTTTCAGGATGTTTTGCAAAACCGCCTGCTTCGTCTCGGACGTAGCCTCGTCTTCGTTGCCATCCGATACCGTTCGAAGCACGAAGTCATAGATCAGCTCATTAACTTCATATGCGTCGTCATCCGCAGTGGAGTACCCGTCCTGTAGCACGTTGAATGCGAAAAATAGGATAACCGCAGTGACAAGGGCAATCACTACCGCCGGGAACGGGTTTCTTTTTTTCTGCCTACGTTTTCCGGAGAGGACACCTCGTTTCACTTCTTCCATGTCTTGCGATGTAATTCCGGACAAGGCATCTAAACTCTTTTTCACTTCATTCACTGGAAAGCACCTCCCAATCCTCGGATTTTAGTTTTTCCCTCAATAACTTCCTCGTCCATGTAACACCGCCTCTTCATAATAGTAACGGAGCGCAAACGGAAAAGGTTGTCATTTTTGTTTTTTAGATGAATAATTCAGAAATTAGACTCTGCATAATGGTGTTATATGGTAATGTTAATGTAGGGAAAGTAGAATGTAAACTTGTTCGAGGAGTGGAGTTAAATGGTGTGGGGAATTATTTTACTAAGCCTTGTTGGTTTATTTGTTTTCTATATAGTCATATTTGCGGCTGTGAAAGATGGAATTGATAGGTCGGAGGTTGGTCAGTTAATTCTAATGAAGTATGGGGATAAAGATGAAATTGTGCCGGTGTGTGATGAGGAGATTGAAAAGGAATTGGAAGATGAATTTGAGAATAAGGAATAGTGGATGGGAAGAGTGTAGATTTGATTATGCATTTTTGCATAAGTTGGTGAGGGGAGAATGGTAATGAAAAAGTTAATTATTTGTTTTATTTTAGGGGCAACATTCGGGATGTTTATTTTGCCGAGCGTATTTGAATGGCTCGGACTTCCTTTACCGTCGCATGGAATTGCCTATTTGTTATCAGACGTATTCGGAGAGCCCGATGGATTTAATGCTCTGTTTTCAATTCTCGTTACAGGAGTCTTTATTGTCCTACTTTTGTTAGGGGGAATAAAGTTGGCAAGGAACTTGGATTAAGAAACCGTTCTAGAAAATAAGAAAGCCACCCAAGCGCGTTGCATGCTGATTTTATAGGCATTGATGGACGTGGATGGCCTGTATCTATTACTCGAAAGTCATAAATTGAAAGGGTGTCGTTTTGATGTTTAATAGATTAACACCTGGAGACACAATCGGCATTTTCTCGCCATCATCTCCAGCAACTGTATCAGCTAAACAACGTTTTGAACGTGGAAAGTGTTATTTAGAGGAGAAAGGCTTTCATATTAAACATGGAAGTTTAACAGGAAAGAAAGATTTTTATCGATCAGGAACTCCTCAAGAAAGGGCAGAAGAACTGAATTCATTGCTGCGCGACCCTGATGTGAAAATGATCATGTCAACAATAGGCGGCACAAATTCAAATAGCATTCTTCCGTATATTGATTACGAGGCATTCAAACAGAATCCTAAATTGGTTGTTGGCTATTCCGATGCTACTGCAGTTTTATTAGCGCTATATGCCAAAACAGGAATTCCGGTGTTTTATGGACCGGCGTTAATCCCATCCTTTGGTGAATTTCCTCCATTGGTTGACGATACATACAAGTACTTTTCTGCCATTTTTATTAACAACACAACCACTCCATATCGCGTGCCAATGCCAGAAAAATGGTCGGATGAAGCATCAAATTGGCTGGAAAAAACGAAGGATAAAACGTTGTATGCTAACTCATGGATTTCCGTGAATGAAGGAGTCGCAGAGGGGCGTTTAATCGGCGGGAATCTCAATGCAATGTATGGCTTTATTGGCACTGAATACTTTCCGAGCATTCAAGACGGTGACATTTTACTAATCGAGGATTGTGCTAAAACTACGTCAGTCATTGAAAAGAACTTTGCCATGTTGAAGCTACATGGCGTTTTTGACAAAGTTGGCGCTATATTGTTAGGGAAGCATGAGCTGTATGATGATATGGGAACGGGCAGGCATCCATATGAAGTGTTGTTGGAACAGTTGGATGGAATTACTATTCCTGTCATCGCGGATTTTGATTGTGCGCATACCCATCCAATGCATGCGATGCCAATTGGCCGAAAGGTGCGAGTGGATGCTGTGAAGAAGGAAGTTTCTTTGATTCAGGAATGGATTTAATTTTTCGTTCTTTGTGGTGCCTGTGCGAGGCGCAATTCAGACAATACACTACAATTGCATAAACGGAATGGAGGAACATAGTAGATTCAACCTTTACCTAGATCATTATTGAATATTTATTAATTCTGTTGAATTGTCATAAATGTGTGGGTGCCTGTGCGCGGGACAATTCAGACAATACACTACAATTGCATAAACGAAATAGAGGAACATAGTAGATTCAACTTTTAGCTGAATTTATATTGAATATTTATTAATCCTGATGAATTGTCATAAATGTACCATGCACAGGCACCGAATAGATCACAAAAGGGTACTTCACTTATTCATACTTCCCCTTCAACGGGACAAACCTCACATCTTCCAACACGGTCGTACGGATTTCGCCGTCTTCGTCTTTTTTCAAGAGCAAAAGTTCCTGTAGGAGGGGTGTTCCTACTGGGATGATCATTTTTCCTCCGATGGCGAGTTGGTCTATGAGCTCGGGTGGTACCTGAGCAGCGGCGGCCGTCACCATAATTCGATTATATGGAGCGTGTTTTTCCCAGCCGGTACTACCGTCATCCAGCTTGAAATGGATGTTGGAGAAACCGGCTTTTTTTAATCGTTCTTTTGCTCGTTCATGCAAGGGAGCAATTCGTTCAATTGTGTAAACGGAGTCCGAGAAGGCGGCGAGTAGTGCGGTTTGGTAGCCGGATCCCGTTCCGATTTCGAGTACTTTTGAATCGGGCTGCAAATCGATCGCCAATGTCATTTCGAGTACGAGGGAAGGCTGGGAAATCGTTTGTTCATGCCCGATTGGAATGGCCTCGTCCAAAAATGCGAATTCTTTCAGTTCTTCCATGAAAAAGCTGCGATCAAGTTTTTTGAAATACGTAATGATATCTTCGTTTTGATTTATCAAAATAAATGCCCCCTTCGAAAAAATAGCTTACTCTGCACAGTATTCCTAATATGAGTCTACGTAAACGACAGTTGCAAAACATCATGGATTTCTGCTGCGTGAAACACCCTACAACTACAAAGCCTCATAGGCAGGGGGGCAATTTTTTCCTGAAAAAAATTATTGTAAACGCTTTCTTGTTATGCTATATTTTCAATACGCTGATGAATAAAGTTATTCAGACCATGTTTATTGTGATTTTATTTATACAGCAGAACATGGTTTTGGTGAATAGTGAGGGATAATCATGCATTCAAACGTTGAACGAGTATTAAATTTATATCAACAACTTAATGAAGTTCAGTTTAGTACAGAAGCGACACCGAATAATGTAAAAATTGCGCGGTACGTGATAAACAACTTACAAGAAGTAATTTTCATGACCTCATCAGAAATTGGAGTTAACGTTGGGGTTAGTCAGGCGGCTGTGATTCGTTTTTCACAACTACTAAATTACAACTCCTTTTCTGACTTTCTAAAAGACCTACAAGAATTGCCTCATGTTTTTAGTGAACAAGAAGATAATAATATTGATCAAGAAGCACAAAGTATTATTAATCGAGAATACGAGAGCATTAAAAGATTGCAAAAGTATTATTCGGAAAATTCTGTTCGAATTATTGCTAACCAGTTGTATAGCGCAAAAACAATTCATATCTTCGGCACTCGAACAACTGTAACACTCGCGAATTATTTTTATTTTTACTTACGAAAAATACATTCAGAGGTACATTTGCACACTGTAGCGAATAGTGAGCTTTACGAACGGTTACATACATTGGACAAAGAGAACGTCGTAATCATGGTGTTTGCGTATCCTAGATATTCGAAAGAAGTAATTAATCTGCTTCAATTTATTACGAAAAAAGAACTTCCTTATATTACGTTTGCAGATAGCCACGCATTGAAAAAGGCTGAAATTTGTGATGTGCATCTAATAGCACCAGTTACGTATACTGACGTTTATGATTCATTGTCGGGTGCATTTGTATTGCTCAATATTCTCTTGGATAAAATCGTTTCAATAAATAGGCAACAGTTTAACCAGAAGAAAGCGGATTATGAAAAGCTATATAAAGAATTAGGTACTTTTGTTTCCGAATAAAATTATTCAACTACAATAATAGGAGGGCTTTAGATGTTTAAATTACATAAAAGCTTATTGTTACTAATTATAGCTACGTTAATGTTCGTGCTAACTGCATGTGGAACGGCTGGAGAATCTCAAGGAGATAAAGTGTTAAGTAGTATTGGAAAAGAAAAAGTATTGCGAGTGGGTACAGATGCAACGTTTAAACCGTTTGAATACAAGTCAGGCGGTGAGTTTCAGGGGTATGATATTGATTTAATTAAAGCAATCGCAAAGGAACTTGGGGCAGATAAAGTTGAATTCGTTGACACAGAATTTAAAGGTTTAATCCCAGGATTGCAAGCAAAGAAATTCGATCTTATTGTTTCAGCAATGTACATCACGGATGAGCGTAAGAAAACAATCGATTTCTCAGATTCATACTTCCCAGGTGGTTTATCAATCATGGTACAGGAAGACAACAATGCAATTACAACGCTCGAAGACCTAAGTGGTAAAGACGTAGCTGTTCAAATAGGTACTAAAGCTGTTGAGTTTTTAGAAGAAAATGTGCCTGAAGCTAATTTAGTAAAAGTAGAGAAAAACACAGAAATGTTCTTAGAATTAGAAACAGGTAAAGTGGATGCGGTTGTTACAGGCTTACCAGCTGCAAAAGTATACGTTAAAGAAAATGGAAAAATGAAAGTGCTTGAGGAAACATTAACAGAAGAGCATTATGGTTACGGTATTCGTAAAGAAAATGCAGAGTTCCGTGAAGCGGTAAACAAAGCTTTACAAACATTGAAAGACAATGGCACTTACGATGAAATTACATCTAAATGGTTTGACTAATAATTGGAATAGGAGATAACTTATGGGGCAACTAGATTTTTCCATTTTATTAGAGTGGGAAACACTTTCTCTCTTACTAAAAGGTTTAGAATATACGATATTATACACGTTGGCTGGTTTTGTCTTAAGTGTCATTCTCGGCGTTATTGCTGCCTTTGCACAAATCTCTTCTATTAAGATTGTCAGATATATAGCGATGGCTTACTTGTCTTGGTTCCGGGGTACACCTTTGCTCGTTCAACTGTTCCTACTTTACTATGGGTTGCCGATTCTATTTGGAATTCAAACGACTGCTTGGGTAGTTGGGGTGATCGGGCTCGGTATGTATAGTGGTTCGTATGTTTCACAAGTTGTACGTGGAGCAATCCAGTCAATTGAAGTAGGTCAAATGGAAGCAGGGAGGTCACTTGGTTTTTCTCACTTCCAAACGATGCGGAAAATTATTTTACCGCAGGCAGTCGTTCGTATGCTTGCGCCAATGACGAATGAGTTGATTAGTTTAACAAAAAACTCTTCGCTATTGTCAAGTATTACGGTAGTAGAGCTGTTCCGCCAATCGAATTTATTAATAGCAGACACTTATCGTACGATGGAAATTTTACTGGCCGTTGCGGTTATGTACTATTTAGTGAATAACTTAATAGGTTATATAGGTCTCTTCCTTGAAAAGAAAACAAGTGTAGGAGGGGATTTACGATGATTGAGATTAAAGAACTGAGTAAGTCTTTCGGTAATAATCATGTTTTAAAAGGTATTAATTTAGAAGTTGATAAGGCGGAAACAGTTGTCATTTTAGGGCCATCTGGTTCTGGTAAAAGTACACTTTTACGTTGCATCAATTATTTAGAAACATATGAAAGCGGATCCATAATTGTCGATGGACAAGCAATTGGGAAAAGAGAAGTAAATGGTAAGCTTGTTGATAGTAGTCAGGCTGAGTTAAATAAACTACGCCAAGAAATTGGTATGGTATTCCAATCCTTTAATCTATTCCATCATAAAACGGTGTTACAAAATATTATGATGGCTCCAATCTCATTAAAAGGGTTGTCGAAGGAAGAGGCACACAAAGTGGCCATGGACCTTTTACAGAAAGTTGGCTTGGCGGAAAAAGCCGATCAATATCCAGCTAGTTTATCAGGTGGGCAAAAGCAGCGTGTTGCGATTGCTCGTGCATTAGCCATGTCACCAAAAGTCATGCTGTTTGACGAACCAACATCAGCACTTGACCCTGAAACTGTTGACGAAGTTCTGCAAGTAATGAAGAAACTAGCAAGTGAAGGAATGACGATGGTCGTTGTAACCCATGAAATGGGCTTCGCTCGTGACGTAGCTGACCGCGTTGTCATTATGGATGGTGGGTATGTAATTGAGGAAGGGTCACCCGATATTATTTTTACAAACCCTAAAGAAGAAAGAACTAAATCATTTTTAAGTAAAATTATAAATTAGTAATTTGGATGGTGTTTCTTTTAGGAGGAACACCTTCTGTTTGTTAATCGGAGGAAAAGAAATGTACATACAACCAGAATTAAATAGTTGGTCTGGCCGGATCGATGATGTGAATGATCCGAAGAGTTTTCGTTATCATCAAGTCGTTGAGATGAAATCGGTAAATGATGAATTAAAAGATGCCAACCAACATATTTCTCTAATTAGTTTTGCCAGCGACGAAGGTGTTCGCCGCAATGCAGGAAGAGTGGGTGCAGCGAAAGGCCCTGATGCTATTAAAGGTGCACTATCAAGTATTCCTTGGAGACTCGGTAATCCGTCATTAGTTGACGTTGGTACAGTGCAATGTGAAGGAGAAAACCTTGAACAAGCACAAGCCTTCTTAGGTGAGCAAGTGACGAAGCTGCTTGGAAAGGGAAATCATACGATTATTTTAGGCGGTGGGCATGAAACGCTTTATGGTCATTACGTAGGCGTACGAAATGCAATGGGTTCGAACGCTAAGCTAGGGATCATCAACATTGATGCCCATTTTGATATTCGTAAGCACGATGTGCAACCATCATCTGGTACGATGTTTAATCAGATTTTGTCGGAAGATACAAATACGAACTATATGGTGCTCGGCATTCAAGAATTCGGAAATACGACAGAGCTATTTAACCGTGCTGACCAATTTGGTGTGCACTATGTACTTGAGGAAGCTTTAGTTTCTATGGGGGAAACTGCATTAAACTCAATGATTTCTGAGTTTATCGCGAAACAAGATGCTGTCATTTTAACTTTATGCATGGACGTAATAGCCGCACCCGATGCACCAGGTGTAAGTGCCCCGTCACCTTTTGGATTGCAACCGATATTTGTACGGCAGCTAATTCAACAAATTGCCAAAGACGATAAAGTTAGAAGCTTCGACATTTGTGAGGTAAACCCAATATACGATCAAGATAATCGAACTGCGAAGCTCGCTGCGCAGTTTGTAAATGAAGTTGTTCGCCAATTTTCAAAGTAATTGGAGTTAGTTTGTCACAATAACCATTTTCTAAAATGAATATGCTTAAAAAACGAGGAGCCTAATTATACTAGGCTCCTCGTTTTTTATTTATTTCAAGCCACCGTCAAGTAAGCTTCTTATTAACTGCTTGTCGCCGAGGTATGAAATTTTTGCGATTTTGTCGTCTCGCATAATGGCAACGCCTGTTAGTTCGATAGTGGTTGTCTCGCCGTCTTTATTTACATAATCAAGATTTACTGTGAAGTTATAATTCGTTGGTGTCACTTCGTTTTGTTCGACGCTGACTTCGTTTACCTTCAATTGATAGTCGTATCTGTTGGCCGCCCATTGGAATGTGACGAGTTCGCTCGTCAAAATGTATCGCTCAAATGCGTCTACTGTAAAATAAGGTGCGTATTCTTCCTCCAAATACTTATTGTATGCATCAAAAAATCCTTCTTCCTCGTGCGAACTAGTTGGTTCATCTTTAAGGATGGCTCTTTCATCGGGTGCATTCATTTGTAGTTCGACTACAGTTTTGATGGATTCCTTTATTTGATCTTGCGCTTCAGACTTCGAACAGCCTGCATTAACAAGACAGATTGTAATGAGGAGTATGGCTAGTCCTGTCTTCCAGCGAGAATTTCTATTCGTCATCCTCTCACCTCATATATTCGTAATTTTCGTTAGCTATTTATACGGATGACAGATGATAAATGTTTCACTAAAAACTTTTTTAATAAACTTTGAAACTTTTATTGTAAATCTCCGTCTGTACGTTGCTTACATGATAGTGGAGGTATATGTATGAGGAAGATTACTAGCAACGTGCACTTCGTAGTGTACTTCATTGTATTCATTATAAGTGTTGGTGCGATATGGGTTTTGATTGAAACGCAAGGAAGGGTGTTTGCGCAAGGCACGGATCGGTTTGTCACAAAGCGGGTAGTGGAGCGGGTGTTGACATTGGAGGAGCGTCAGCCGATATACATGAAGGGGGCGGCGTTCACGCGGATTGGCGAGCTTGTGGCGAATCAGCCTGTTGCGATTACGGGTGAGGATGAGGTGTATTATGAACTTCGCCTCGGAAATATGCCTGTCTATGTCCGTAAGGGGCAGGGGACGGTTGAGAGAAAGAAGCTGTCGACAGTTGTTCAAACGGATCGGTTGGCTGCTGTTCATTCATTGCAAAAAACCGCGGTTTACGAAGGTGCAGATTTAGAGAGCTCCGTTATACTGGAGTTGGAGGAAGGTTATCGCTATCCGGTTGTACGGGAGGAAGAAGATTGGTATATCCTCATAATAGGGGAGCGGCCGGGGTATATTCATAAGCAATCCGTTGCGTTGGATGAAGGGCTGCCGGTGCTTGTTTACCATCATATTTTGCCGCGCGAGTGGATGAAGACGATGAATAGTACGATTTCATTGGAATTGTTTGAGGAGCAGATGGAATACTTGGCGGACCGTCAGTTTGAGACGGTGACGGCGCATGAGCTGTATGATTATTTGGAAGGACGACTCGTTGTTCCAAGCAAAGCGGTGCTCATTACATTCGACGACGGGTTATTATCGACGAAGGAATATGCGTATCCGATTTTAAAGCGTTATGGGTTTACTGCGATTCAGCATATTATTTCATCGCGTACCGATCGGGTAGAGGGAGAGCAGTTGTTTCATGCGGAAGGGCCGCTGCAGTTTTTTACCGCTGCGGATATAGAAGAGCTTTCGGATGTGTTCCAATTTGAAGCACATACGTATGAATTACATTCATTGAATGAGGATACGGGTTTTGGTGTTGTGTTTGATCATACAAAGGAAGAGATTTTGTTGGATTTGCAGAAAAATATCGCGCAAGTGCCGTCAGCCATTTCAATCGCGTATCCGTATGGGCATTATAATGAAGATTTCATCGTAGCGGCAAAAGAGGCAGGGTTGCTGGTCGGCTTTACAACGGTCGAAGGGTATGCGAATATGAAGAGTTCCAATTACGAAGTAAGCAGATATGGGATAACAGAGAAAAAGTCGTTTGACCAATTTGTTACGTATGTGGAGGGAAACATGACGTGGCCGTAGAAGAGGGTGAGAATTCGTAAATGAGTAGTATTGATCAAGTCATCGATGAGCATTCACGTTATTTAGTGCGCATCGCTTATTTATATGTGAAGAATTGGTCGACTGCTGAAGATATTGTACAAGAAGTGTTTGTAACGTATTTTCAAAAGGGTGACCAGTTTCGCAATGAGGCATCATTGAAGACGTATTTAACAAAAATAACTGCCAATCGTGCAAAAGATTATTTGCGCTCGTGGAAGCATAAAAAAGATGTGCTGTTCGATACAATTTTTGTTTCTGAAAAAGGCGCAGACGAAGTTGTGTTGGAGCAAGAGCGACTTGCTTCGCTTGAGAAAAATCTTTTCCAGCTCCCGTTAAAATACCGCGAGCCGTTAATTTTATTTTATTATGACGAGCAATCGATAGCGGAAATAGCAGACTATCTACAGCTGAATGAAAACACCGTGAAAACTAGGCTGCGAAGGGCAAAGCAGCAGCTGAAGGAGTTTTTTGAGGAAGAGGAGGTGGAAAGCGAATGAACGATTTCAAACGTAAGCTTGATCAAATGATGGGCGATACATCGAAACGGGAAAGGCGAATTAAGCAGCGTGTACATGAACGTTTATATAAACCGGCTCGAAAGTTTTCATGGCAAGTGCTATTTGTTTCGGCTGCGCTTCCTGTCGTGGCATTGGCTTTATTTCTCACAATCGACCCGATGAATTATCTTTCAGCAGATGAAGGTCCGGGCGTCCCGTATGATCCGCTCGACGATTTGGCGAAAATCTCAGCATTGCAGAAGACGAAGCAACTGTCAGACGTAGATTATGAGGAATTTGCGACGTTACCGTATTTTGATGAAGTCGACGGTCTGCATTATGTCGATAAGGAAAGGTTTTCGTTGAATGGGAAAACGGATTCTTTTCACACGGTCATTGAACGCCAGGAAAGATTGTTCGATGAAGTTGTGTATGAGGCAGGCGACATTGTACGGACGATGACAAATACGACAAGCCATTTACCGACGTATAATAATGTCTATTACGAGGTGATTGCCGTTCCGGGGGATCGTGTCGTGCTAAAAAACGGCGTGCTGAAGATCAACGGTAAATCGGTGCAATCGGACCTGATGGATCGTTATGAAAAGCATGGAGTCACGATTGCAGGGGGGTACGACCAGTTGTTAAATGCGCGGGAATATTTTTTATTGAACCATTTCCCGGCAAGTGAAACGGTGCAAGGAGCAACAATTACGCCTGTGCATAAAATTTATGGGCAAGTAGTAGGGGTAGCTAGCGAAGAGCGTACTCAATCGATATATATGGATTATTTGTCTGACCAGCTTACGGGGGACTATACACCGGAGCAGTACTTTGATTTGTATTTGTATGACAAGCTGTTGGGCTTCGGAAATTTGCCGGAAGTGCCTACGTTTGCACAAACTAGTCGGTTAGGTGAACTGTTTTTAGAGGCATCGTATCGTGAGTCGATTCCTGTTTCCGAGAATGAAATTGAAATACGCTACCAATATGGGCGAGCGGGTGTAGCAGAGCAAGAGTTTACGATGAAACGAGATGCGGGCTCAAATCGCTGGGTAATTGCAGAATAATGCAGGCGGGGGTATGGGAACCCCTAACCGTATTTAAGAAAACTAGATCGGCAGCAGTCCAGAAAAAGCCGTCAACCAACCGCTTAATATAAAGGGCGCACCGACCAGGTTTTCCAGCTGCATTTTCTGACCTTTTTTAAGGTGTCTTTTAAGGTGCCTGTGTAAGACACAATTCAGACTATGCACTACAATTGCATAAGTGAAATAGGGAAGCTGGTAGCCATGGGATTTCGCTCGGGATTTATGTATATTTATTACTTTATGTGAATTGTCATAAATGTACCGTGCACAGCCGCAGAAACAATTCTGACTATACACTACAATTGAATAGATAGAATAGGGAACCCAGTAACCAGGGGCTTTGTCTAAAAACTAATGCATTTTTATTACCTTTTATGAATAGTCATAAATGTGCCACGCACAGGCGCACACACAATTCCTAGAAAGCGGGTGTAGTAGATTGAAAAAGTACTTCACTTCATTGCTAACGATAGTTCTTATGCTTTCATTACTCCCTGTAGCAAAGGCGGAGACGGAATATCCGCCTTATAACGATCCGATTCCGTTCAAAGATATGCAGGGCGGGCATGGGGCTTCATGGGACATTATGTTCTTGTACAAAAAGGGAATTATCGGGGGCTATCCGGATGGAACGTTTCGACCGAATGAGCCGATTACTCGTGCACAAGCTTCTGCCATGCTTTTGAAGGCGCTAGATATTCCTGTGCAGGAAAATCCGACTGTCACGTTCAAAGATGTATCGAGACAGTCGACGCATTACCGGACGCTTGCAACCATTAATGAACTAGGAATCATGCGTGGGGAGAACGGTTTTATGCGGCCAGCGGAGCAGACGACGCGAGCCCAAATGGCAGCAATTCTAAGACGGGCATTCGACCTTCCATTGGAGCAGAAACCGATGTTTAGAGATGTTTCGCCGGCTCACTGGGCGTTCGGGGATATTAATAGTGCAGCGCTGAATCGGATTGCGGGGGGTTACCAAAACGGAACATTCAAACCAGGAAATCCGGTGACGCGCGCCCAGTTTTCATCTTTCCTAGCCCGCGCGATTGACGATAAGATGAAATTGCCAGACCCGATTTCGTACGTCAGCCAGAAAGGGATTGTCGTTGAAGAGGATGGATTCCAGTATACGATTAAAGGCGAAAAGCTCGTAAAGATTAATAAAAAAACAAAAGAAGAAACCATCCTGCTGACGGAAGGGGACTTCCCGACTCAAGATGGATTGTTTGAGGTCCATTTGGAAACAGGGTTTCCGATTATCATCCAGAACGGCATGATTTACGTTCCATATTGGGCTGCTGTGTCACAAGGGACCGATATGCCGTATAGGTATGGCGTATTTCAGACGAATACACAGGGCGGAAACGATCATATCAAATATTGGGACCTGAATGAGTGGGATGCAAGCCATTCGGCAAGCATGCGGAATTTCAGCGTTCACGGGTTTGATTATTACTACACCGTAGAGAAGAAGGTGCGGCAGTTCGATTATAATCCGACTTTCGACGACTCCGTTAATGTGGACCAGACGTTGATCCTTTATCACAAAAATCCTTCCATAGTAGACCCGATAAAAGTGATGGAGTTCGATGCCCGCGTCATTTTCGAACGGCTAGAAGGATCCACGAGATTTTCAACAAACGTGACACAAAATAACAAGTCCGTCAAATTCGATCCGAGCACGATGTTTTATTTCAATAAAAACGGTGTGTTTTCATACAGCTTACTGGATGGAAAAACGAAGAAATTGTCCAGTATACAGGCAAAGGACATGACGTTGACGGATGCAACAGTGGAAATCATTGACGTGAACGGAAAGAAACATTCTTTGAAAAAATGAACAGGAATATTAATAATCCATCCTTGAGTGGTACACTCTAAAAGGATGGATTGTTTTTATCTGTATGGCTCCCTGCGAAGGGAGAAAAGTCTATGCGAAAGGAAGAAGATAACGATGAAAAGCGTAACACCATTTTTAATGTTTCAAGGCGGTACTGCAGAAGAAGCTATGAATTTCTACACATCACTCATCGAGGATTCAGAGATTAAATTTATTTCTCGATACGGAGCTGAAGGACCTGGTAAAGAAGGTACGGTTATACAAGCTGTCTTCACGTTGAAGGGGCAGGAGTTCATGTGTATCGACAGCCATATTGACCATGAGTTCGATTTTACCCCGTCTTTTTCGATCTATCTTACATGTGATACGGAAGAGGAAATCGACAGCATTTATGAGGAACTGCTGGAAAATGGGGCAGCCCTCATGCCTATTAATAACTATGGATTCAGCAAGAAATTCGGCTGGCTCGTCGACCGGTTCGGCGTATCGTGGCAGTTGAACTTACCAGAGTAAAATGGTAGCGCTGTTCTGGCATTCAGATCAGCGCTTTTACCTTTTTTTGAGGTTTTTAAATTTATTTTCACTAACAAATGTTGACCCTAAAAGCAGTGCCCCACCAAGTAGTTGAACGAATGTCGTTTGTTCTTGCAAAATAATAATCGAAATTACTAAAGAAGTGATTGGATCTGCATAGCTTAATGCAGCGATGCTTTGCCCTTTTAATTTCTGCATACCTGAGAAAAATAACAAGAATCCAATCCCGGTGTGTCCGATCCCCAAGATTAATATAAATGGAATGGAAGCACTTGATACGTCCAAAATTCCGAACCCCTCCGTAAAGAAAACATACGGCACTAGAAGAATAGTCGCTGTTCCGAGTTGGAGTACTGTCGTTTCTAACCCATCCATGTTCTTAATGAATTTATTCAATAGCATTAATGAAGCATAGAAGACAGCTGCCAGTAATCCAAACCCAATCCCAATTAGATTATCCACCCCAGATGTACTGATACGACCATTTCCAACAATGAGCAGCATACCTAGCATGGCAACGGCGATGCAGATGATTTTCTTTGCTGATAATTTTTCCTTAAGTATAAGTGGGGAAAGAATTAAGACAATTACAGGTGCAAAATAGTAGCTTAATGTTGCGTTAGCTAGGGTCGTATGCTTAATTGCTTCGAAAAAGAAAATCCAATTCCCGCCTAATGCAATGCTTGAAAGTACGATGACTACAGCATTTACTTTAACGATAGCCCATGAAAATTTCTTCTTCATGATGAACATGACTGTCGTTAAAAATAGACTGCCAATGAAGCCGCGTACTAAAGCGATTTCACTTGAAGATAAATCTATGTATCTTACAAACACACCAATTGTGCCGAAGATGATCATTGATAATAAAAACTGAATTTTAGATGTCATCGTCTACTCCTTCGAATCTGAGAGGAATGTTGTATGATAATTCCCCTTATTTGATAATGTACTCATTGTACTAAATAACAATGGAATTTGTAATTGCCTTTATAATTTTTTGAAACTTTCAACAAGATGATTCGTATAACATAATGATCAGGACAACCAGTCTATAGTTAAGTATGGAGGGATGGAAATGAGAATGGTTACAAGGGTTTTAATAGGGGGATTCGCTGCAATTGCGATCTTACTTGCGGGATGTGAAGAGGAAGAGAAAGAGAAAGCGGTTGCTGACTTGGTGGAGACGGACATTGTTGAAGAGGTCGAAGTCGATCAAGTAGATGAAGCAGTAGTCGATGAGTACTGGTCGCAGCCGATTGATTCGGAGTTATGCAAGACGATAGGTGAATGTCGCGATTTAGGGGATGAATACGGAAATGAACATTTTTCCGATTTCTCAGGAAACCTCAAGCATGCAAACACTATGTCATATTTAAATACGAACGCGGAAGATGATAAATCAGTTTTTTCTTTTGGTGTAAATGATACAGAAGATGAAAAAATGATTAACGCTCGCTATGAAATTATAGAAGATGAATTTGTTTTGACGAGAGGCGAAGAAGCAACCGTCTACAAAGGAATAGCTGAACTTGTGCTTGCGTTGTATGATCGGGAAAAAATCGATTTGCAAATCCTTGATTTTCAAGAGAACGTATACCCGCATGTTAATATTAATGAGCGGAAATTGGGAATGCCTTCAAATTTAGTAACGCATTGGCTTCAGTCTAACACGGTGACAATATTAATACATGAATATGGCCATTTCCTGACGTTGAATGAAGAGGATTTTGTTATTTCGGATACATGTCCAGCGGATCAATTATTTTTTAAACCGTTTAAGATATGCGCTAACGCTGACAGTTATATGAATCTCTTTTATCAAGATTTTTGGAAGGAATATGAGGAGCAATGGTTATATAATGGGAATACGACTTCAGAGGAACGACTTGCTTTTTATGAAAAAAACAAGGAATCATTTGTGACAACGTATGCTACGGTTAATCCTTTTGAGGATATTGCGGAGTCTTTCACTCACTTTATGTTAACGCCATACAATGACAATCCTCAAACGGTACCAGAGAGAAAAGTGAATTTCTTTTATCAGTTTCCGGAACTGGTCGAGTATCGAGCATTTGTGCTTAAGGAATTGAAAGATCGGAAAGACGAGATGTGGTCTTTTTATTGAATAGCGGTGTGTGACTATGATTAGCTGGACGTTTCGCAGACGTCCAGCTTTTCTATTATTTGGCACTCATTACATTCGAATTGTTTACGTGCCTGGCCTATATCAATAATAGGTTCCATCCGATTCATTTTGCATTTTTCGTATTTCAACAATTCGCTTCCAAATGTCTTTGTTAATTTGAGCGAATCCGCTAATGCCAGGTGTCGTATTCACTTCAAATAAAATAGGTCTTCCTTCTTGATTAATCCCAAAGTCGATTCCATATTCACGGCAAGGGAAAGTGGAATCGATTGTCTTCGCTGCTGCGATGGCGATCTTTTCTAGCTTTTTCAATGTATCGATTTGATTCTTTCCGATGGTTGTCTGTGATAATACATCGGAAATCGGTATTAATGTTGCGCCCCTGCAACGATTCACTATCCCGTTTTTTGTCACCGGACCGGATGCAATGTTTCCTAACATCCCGCCAATGACCCAATCGTTGTTCAGCTTTTGAACATGAACCCGAATCGCAAAAGGCTGTCCATTTTGTGTGTAGCTTTGGATAGCTTCTTGAATTATATAGGGACCGCTTTCTCTGCCAAGTCTTAAATATGGATGAAGGAGCTGCTGAATTTCAGTAACGGATACGTTTTTTTTGATCTGTGTTCCTTGAATTGTGTATCCATCTACGTAGTAGCTCCCACCAGTGCTTTTGCGAATGTTGAAAATTGCTCTCCCTTGGCCTGTCGTATCGTGTTTCACGTAGACAGACGGATGGCGGTTCAATAAATCAACCAAATTTTTATCACTGTATAGATGCGTTTCTGGCATATGTTTTGCGACGAATGGATCTTGCTGTAAAACTACATGTTGCTCCCATTTCCCTAAGTTTCTTTTCAAGTTTTCATCTCCTCCTTCCACATCTCCGTCGTAGTTACGAATCTTCTTTCCTATTCTATGCATACGAAATCATCAGAACTGGATTTTTGGGAAGGGGTTTATGGAAATGGGATTGAACGGTGCCGGATTGAACGGTGCCTGTGCAAGACACAATTCAGATAATGCACTACAATTGTATATATGCAATAGGGAAACCCAGTGATGACAACCTTTCACTGAATCTCTATTGCATTTTTATTCCTGTTAATGAATTGTCATAAATGTACCGTGCACAGCCGCGAAAACAATTCTGACAATACAATACAATTGTATAAAAGCAATAGGGAAACTCAGCAGTAACGGCCTTTCACTGAATCTCTATTGTATTTTTATTATTTTTGATGAATTGTCATAAATGTGTCATGCACAGGCACCGCAAAAGCGTATGATACCGGTATGGTAGAATGAAAGAATCAATGGAAATGAATGGGTGGAGTTATGGAGACGTTTGCGATTGTGTTGGGAGGAATTGGGCTTTTCTTGCTCGGCATGGTGTTAATGACGGATGGACTGAAAGAAGTTGCGGGGGGCTCGATGCGTAATGTGTTGAGTCGCTTTACAGGGGGACTCTTTCCTTCGATTTGTTCAGGGACTGTTCTGACAGCGATCATTCAGTCGTCAAGCGCTACGATGTTAATGACGATCGGTTTCGTTAGTGCAGGTGTGCTTTCGTTTACTCAGTCAATCGGGATTGTTTTTGGGGCGAATTTGGGGAGTTCGAGCATCGGTTGGATTGTATCATTTATCGGACTAAAGGTAAGTGTTACGGCGTTTGCGTTGCCGCTTATCGGACTCGGTTCGCTTTGGCGATTTCTTTTTTCAACCCGTAAAGGTTCATACGGCATGGTCATTGCCGGGTTCGGGTTAATATTTCTTGGCATTGGGACGTTGCAAGATGGAATGGCTGGCTTGGCAGAAAGCTTTTCATTTGGCTCGCTTGAGGACGGTTTGTTTTGGCATCAAGTATTGCTCATTTTACTAGGGCTTGTCATGACGGTCGTTATGCAGTCTTCGAGTACGGCGCTCGTCATTACGTTGGCGGCACTGTCCGCTAGTGCATTGACATTCGATCAGGCAGTACTTCTCGTTATCGGTCAAAATATCGGAACGACAGTCAAAGCGTATTTAGTGACGATTGGGGGGACAGTGCAAGCGAAGCGGACGGCACTTGCTCATATTTTATACAACGTCATTTCAGGCGTCTTCGTTTTTGCCACGCTGCCGCTCTTTTCAGCCGTCGTTTCATGGCTCGGCAACAGGTTATTTTCCGGTGATTTGACGATTATGCTCGCACTATTTTCAACGTTGTTTTATGTTGCAGGCATATTGCTCATCTTGCCATTTTTGAAGTATTTTATTGCATTCATCGAGCGTCTCGTCCCGGAACGAGGCGATGTCTTAACGAAATATTTAGATGACAGTGTTGCGTCCGTTCCTGCGGTAGCTCTCGAATCGATTCGCAGGACATTAGTAAAAGTGACACGTGCACTTGCGGCCGTAGGGGAAGAACTGTACGCGACGAAAAAACTATCTGGACCGATGACGACACGGTTGGACGAAATCGAGCTCGCTTTGAATGAAACACGGAAATTCATGTCGCTCATGAGCAACTATGCACATGGAACGAGTGAAAAGGAGTACGACTTGCAAGTGGAACTCATCCATACAATCGATCATTTGGCTCGATTAGCAAAAGTGTTCAAGGAAGATAGCGAAGAGCATTTCATCTATTCATCTGCCACGCGCGAACTTTATGAGGAAATGAAAGTAATTCTAGGCGAAGTTGGTCAGTTTTTAACATATGAAGACGAATCAAACCGATTAAAGCAAGTAGAGGAGAACTCCTTGAAAATCGCCGAATTGCGCCGCCAAAACCGGAAGACGATTATCGAAAAAACCGTCCGTAACCAAAAGGATGTCGACATTGCCATTCAAAAAGTGCAAGTGCTACACTGGGTCGATCGAACGGCATTTCACTTATGGCGTGCGATGCTCCATTTGAACAACTGCGTAGATAATAAGGAAATAAAAGCGGAGGAATGGGTCGATGAGCCGGTGTAATTGTATCGAATATTTCCGGTACAGAGAATCATTGCCACTCGTTTAGTAGAAAATAAAACAGCTCAATAGGTGAATTCATGTTATAGTTAGAAAGTATATTTTACAAGTGAGAAGGTGAACAGCATGATAGAAGTAAAAACATCTTCACTTAGTGACGGTGAATTCAACAGAGGTGTATTCGCTACTTGTGATATTGCCAAAGGTACGATGGTACATGAAGCACCCGTCATTGCATATCCAAACGAGCAACATTCACATATTGAGCAAACGATAATCGCTGATTACGCTTTTGAATACGGCATCAATCATACTGCAATCCTTCTAGGTTATGGAATGTTATTTAATCATTCTTATGAGCCGAATGCAACGTATGAAATTAGTTTTGAAAAGCATACGTTTGATTTCTATGCGTTTACAGATATTAAAGCAGGCGAAGAAATTCTCATTAATTATAACGGTGACGTTGATGACAACGAGCCGCTATGGTTTCATCAGAAGTAAAAAGAACAGTGTTTGAATAAATTACAGGACCTTTCCGCATCACTTAGATGTGAAAAGGTCTTTTTTCATTGTACCGCGGTAAGATATTGTCACGATAATTGCATTTAAACTTTAAACGTTTGAATTAGACATCGCTCATCATCAATTAGTTCCTGTCTATCATGAGTTTCAATATTTAATTCATTATAAACTTTTTTCCAAAATGCAACTGCACGCTTATTTTCAACAACTTGCATTACAAAATATTGCCCCGGTTTCTCTCGAAATAACACTTCTGCAGCCTGCACAGCCAAACCTTTACCTTTGTACTTATTGAGAATAAAAAAGTCGTTAATTCCATAATCATTGTCTTTTTTCAAAAATGGGCGTTCTACTAGCAAGATAAAACCGATAACTTTATCATCCAACGTTATAAAATAGGGCGATAACCCATCTACGTCCCAGAATTGATCTAACTCCTCAAAATGAAAGACGCCGTCTTCTCCAATATCTAGATTCGTTGTGTAATTCGAAAGCTCGTGAAGGTACAATGAATAGAAGTTGCGCAAAGTAGACTTTTCTGATTCTGGCACCTTTTTAAGTATAATGGTCATCGAATAATCCCCTTTTCCATTTTCCTAATCATAGTATATAAACGTTCCGAGTTTTCAATCTACTGTAAGGTTGCGAGGCAGGTGATCGGTATGAGTGGGAGGATGGATGTGTTGGGGTAATGTGAAAACACGGGGATGCAAAAGCAAAGATCTTAATGAAAATTTGATTTGAAGAAATTGGGTTTTGTTTAGAATAGATCAATATTTTACTCCAATATCGGTATAAGATAGATTCGTTGATTGGAGCGAAAGGCGGCGACTCCTGCGGGATGAGCGTGACAGGTGAGACCCCGCAGGTAGCGAAGCGGACGAGGAGGCTCACCGCACGCCCCGCGGAAAGCGTCCGCCTGTAGCGCAAATCAACATTACTCATAGCAAAATCTGATTGAAAGGGTGACGTGCAAATCACATCACCGTAACATTTAATTTAGAACCGTCTATTTCTATTGTCTGTATAATTGTCCAATTCAAGAAGAGACTAATCATGTCTTTTCAATACTACATGAGAAGAGGTAGAACATGACAATTGTACGACTAGGATTTGTGGCGATGAGTATGGAGCTGAAAAATGCATCGCCGTCTAAAACGATGACGTTAACGCAGTTCCAAAAAACCGAAGATCGAGAAGCAGCAATCCGCAAATTAGAACGAATTGCACTTACAAATTTGGAAAACTCACATCGAATTCTTAAACATAATCACTTTAATGAAATACATTTTTATCGCTTTTCCTCTCGACTCATTCCGTTAGCCGACCATGAAGAACTTGCCGGTTGGGATTATATGCAGCCACTAAAAGGGAAGTTAGCGGAAATAGGGAAGTTCGTAAAAGAGCATAAAATGCGCGTCGATTTTCATCCCGACCATTTTGTCGTTATCAATTCGCCGAACCGTGATGTATTAATTAATTCGGTGAAAAACTTAAAAATGCACTATTTATTATTAAAAGGAATGAAGATAAATCCGACTCATCGTTGTGTACTCCATGTCGGCGGCAACTACAAAGACACTGAAAAATCGTTGGAGCGATTCGTCGAAAATTGGAGTGATGTTCCGTTAGCGATTCAACAGATGATCATGCTTGAAAACGACGATACGTCTTTCACTCTGGAGGACACGCTCTATCTTTGCGAGAAATTAGGGATTCCACTTATTTTTGACTATCATCATCATCTTGCCCATCACCGAGAAGACAATTGGGAAGAGCATTGGAACCGTGTCGTGGATACATGGAAAACCTCCCCTCTGCCAATTAAAATGCATATATCCAGTCCGAAAAGTGAGGATAAATTCCGTCACCATTCGGATTTTGTCGATGTGGACATGTTTTTCAAGTTTCTAAACGAAATTAAAGGGACAGTTCCACAAATCGATTGTATGATTGAGGCGAAACAGAAGGACAAAGCTTTATTTACATTAATGAAACAAATTAAAGCTAGAAAACACGTTGAAATGATTGATGGCTCGTCTTTTTATTTACAATAAACAACGACAAAAAAACGTCCATTCTATTCATTCATGAAACTTGGAAATTAAGAAATCCACCTTACACCGTGTATAATAGAGAGAAGACAGCAACAACTTTTCTTGCTACGGAATGGGGGATGATTTCATGGATCAGGAAAAATGGAGAGAACAGTTGCTTGCGAATAAAGAGTTGTTCATTGGTGAGAAGACTGCTTTTCGTTCAGCCGTTTTACTTCCACTCGTTCAAGTGGAAGAGGAATGGTGTTTATTGTTCGAAGTCCGCGCGTCGACAATGAGAAGACAGCCTGGTGATATTTGCTTTCCGGGCGGTCGGATTGACCCTACAGACGAATCGCCTCTTTTCGCGGCTTTACGAGAAACGCGTGAAGAGCTAGGCGTTAACCCTCATACTATAGAAGTCATCGGGGCGTTAAGTCCGTATATTGCTTCTCCGTCATTTGTCGTCTATCCGTTTGTTGGAATCGTAGATTATAAGGAAATCATTCAGTCGTACAATAAAAACGAGGTTGAAGAAGTGTTTACTGTACCGCTTCAATATTTGCTCGACCACGAGCCGTATATGCATACCGTTCAGGTAGATCTATCGCCCGATTCAGATTTTCCTTATGATAAAATTCAAAACGGCACGAACTATCAATGGAGGGGACGTACTGTGGAAGAATGGTTTTTCGAGTACGGACCTTACACGATTTGGGGAATGACGGCGAGGATTTTGAAGCATTTTATTAACATAATCCGTGAATAGATTAGTATCCATATAGTGAAGAACAATCCATCCTCGAGTAAACGCTCGTCAGGATGGGTTTTTTGCGTTATGACACGATGACAAAAATCGACCTATCAACATTCGCTTTTTGCACCAATCCTTCAATAAATCCTATAAAACGACAAAAAAACTCCTCTCTTTATAAAAAGTATGACCTCTCTACATATGTATAACATTGTTATACTTACTTCAAACTATAAAGAATTTTGAAAGCTTCAGTCTTTTAAGATTCAATGCGTATTGTATTTTGTTTGAAGGAGGGAAATTGTTTTATGAAAAAGTATTCAAATCTGTTCTGGATTGCTGTTGCCTTTACAGGTATCTTCTCGATTTGGTCGGTTCTTCAGCCAGAAGGAATGACTACGACATTGTGGGACTGGGTGTACAGCTACCATACGAACTTTCATTGGTTTACTGTGTTAATGCCGTTAATCATCCTTACGGTTTGTGGCGTCATTGCGTTCAGTAAGTATGGAAATATTAAACTTGGCGAAAAAGATGCCAAACCAGAGTTCTCTACATTTTCATGGATGTCGATGTTGTTTACAGCGGGAATTGGTGTCGGTCTCGTCAATTTTGGGGTGGCGGAACCGCTTTCTCATTATTTGAATTCCCCAATGGGGTTGGCCGGTGGATATGATGAAGTGACGGCTGCAAAAAATGCACTCTCTTCGACTCTATTCATCTGGGGACTTCCTGCGTGGAGCATCTATACAATTTCGGGCTTAGTCATTGGGTATTTCGCGTACCATAAAGGGGCGAAGTTTTTACCGGGAACGCCAATCGTTGAAGGTTTTCCGGATCGTCGATGGGCAAAACCAGTAGGACATGTGACGAATGTCGTCGCGGCAGGAGCTGCTTCGTTGACGATGGCTGCGTCGATCGGACTTGGTGTATTCCAAGTGAAAAATGGTGTCGAGGCGGTTACGGGCATCCAACTTCCGGGTGTTGGATCCTCCATCGTTATTTTACTTGTCATGTTTGCCATCTACACATTGGCCGCAGTATTGCCTGTCCAAAAAGGGATGAAAGTGCTTGGCGACATTAACGTGTACGTCGCAATTGCTTTGCTAGTATTCGTGTTCATCGTCGGGAATACAGGTTTCTTCATGGGTACGATCATGTCGACATTAAAATCTACGGTTTTCGATATTATTCCGTGGAGCTTTGAAAGTTTCTCGTATTTGGACAAGACTTGGTTTTTCGATTGGTCGAATACGACATTCATATGGTGGGTTTCGTGGACGCCGTTCCTTGGTATTTTCATCGCTAGAATTTCAAAAGGAAGAACGATCCGGCAAATTATTTTGTCGTCTATTCTCGTGCCGACAATGTTCCTCGTCGTGTGGTTTAGCGTATTTGGCGGATTCGGGCTGTATGATGCGATCATTGGTGACGGTAGCATCGTGAACTATGTCGCGAACAATCCGAACGACGTTTATTTATCGTTTATTATGGTCCTTCAATCATTACCATGGTTCCCTGTATTGGGGACACTATTCGTCATTCTCATCGTCGTTTTCCTAGCAACTTCGGCGACAAGTGCAGTCATTTCATTAGGAATTTTGACAAGTGATGGCGTTGAAAATCCTTCACCGCTTAGAATTTTTATTTGGTCTGTTATTACAACGATGGTCGCCTTTTCAAATGTATTTACGGGGACATTGAGCGGAGTGAGGGCTGTGGCGGTTGTAATCGGGATCCCTTATATGCTCTTCCTGTTTATCGCCGTCGCTGGCATGATCCGTCAAATGCGAAAAGACGTTAAGGAAGGAAAGGTGTAACGATGAAACCAACATTTCCATTAGATCAGTCCTTACTGGAAGGACAAACGATGTTTCAAAGCTTGTTTCAGGCAGGCATCATAATCGCCTTCCTCGTGTTCATCATTTGGGTCGTTAAACTCGCTTTTGATTGAAGAGGCGAATGTAGTGAATGTGGCCGCCCGGCGTCGATGTAGGTGAGCTAGGCGGCTTGTGGAAGGTAGCTTAAAGTTTTTTGATTTCGAGTAAGATAATCTCGTTTTCAGCAATTAAATGCTGTAACTGGAGCTCGCCTTCCACTTCCACTACGGAGCTCGTTAGACGCATGAATTCTTTAGATTTCAGAAACTCCAATTCTTCATGGTCGAACGTAATGGGCTGTCCCATGCGAATCCATTCATCGAAGATGGAGCCATTGGTCCGATTTAATTCATAGGATTTCAGTTTGTAATTTCCGTTTGGTAACTGTACGTTCACATTGACGACTGAACGCTTCACTTCTTTTGGTATTTTATGCTTTTTGTAGTACTTGACCCGTTCAAGCACTTCCTCTGGATTCAGTTCTGTAAAGAGCAAAATCCGGATCGTATCTTGGTTTTTTACGGCGTAATGATACGTCCCTTGGGAGAGTACATATCCTTTCAGTTTATCAAGCAAAGCAAATGCATTATAGACAGGTTTCTTTAGCCCGCTATACGTTAACAAGCTCGGTTCGCCGTGAAACAATGCAGCCGACTTTGCTTGGTCTATAAAACTGACAGGCGCTGAAACACCGTGGTGTTCATGGAGCGTGTTATGAATTAATTTATTCGCTGCATAACACGTGTCATATAAGTAATTCGCTTTTTCGGTTTTAATGAAATATATCTTTGCCCTCATTTTGCTTTGGATCGTATTAAACAATACTTTCACAAAACCTTTAAGTTTCTCGTATACTTCTTCGGTTAAAACAACGGAGATGAAACTGAGCGGCTTATTGAAAAAGTGTTTCAAAAAATGCTGTTCATGGAAATTATCGGCTGGATAGAATTCGATACCAAATTGAAGCTTCTGGAATTCCGCTGAAAAATGATCAATGCTTTTTGTATACAGTTCAATCATCTTGCTGTAACTTCTGTCCGAATGGGAAAACTCGAATTTCCATTCCCGGACGCTCGCGTATCCATACCGTTTTATGCAATGTCTAATAAAATGCCCAAGCATTTGATGCCACTCGGGAATCGTAAAATCCTGTTCGTTGTACTTTAATTTAATGAAGGGCTTAATGTTTATTGAAACGAAAAAGTCCAAAATTGAATCGACGTTGAACCAGTTATACGTCCCTTCGTCTTCGTCATAAAAGTACATCCCTTTATTGAAGATGCCGCTGAAACGGATATAGTCAAATTGGATTTCATCATGAATCTTTTTTAGACTGTCTTGCCAGTTTACTTTCACCTCATCGACTGCGTAAGTGAAGTGTAAAATTTTCTCGAGTGTGTTCCATTGTTTATCTTGCGGAACCGTATCGCATATTTTTATTTCATAAATAGCTGGATGCTGATCGATGTTTTCTCCTTCATATTGCAAAGAAGTGAGCAACAGCATTAATTCAATATGGCTCACCGGTGTAGCAAGAATGTCTAACGGAGCGTCTTCCTTTGTGCCGATCCGTTTCCGGTATTCTGTTGGGGTCATTTCATATTTTTCTTTAAAACTATCACGGTACGCCTTGGCGGAAGAAAATCCATGGCTAATCGCGATTTCCATCAAGTTTTTATTCGTGTTAATGAGGTCATACATCGATCGATTCAGTCTAAGTGTATTTATGTATTTTACGAATCCAATGCCAAGATGCTCCGAGAAGAGGCGAGACAAATAATACGTGCTAATGTATTCTTGCTTCGCTAAATCGGCTAGTGTAATTTT
This sequence comes from Sporosarcina sp. UB5, assembly GCF_050859005.1. GTDB lineage: Bacteria > Bacillota > Bacilli > Bacillales_A > Planococcaceae > Sporosarcina. The sequence continues at coordinate 530,810 of NZ_CP125984.1, read as the reverse complement.
TTTATCGTAATGTTTATTCAAATAATCCAATATCCGCTCAAAACGTTGGTGAAGATGTTCGTCGGAAAGGCCGTTAGTATTGGAAACCCCTCGATTGAAGTTCGTTAGCAAATAAGTAATGAGCTCGGATGCATCTGACAGCAATTCAAATTGATAGTGGGGTGTCGTTGTCAGAAACCGCAGCATCATTTTAATGAGCTGTTTTCGAATAAATACATGGGATTTGTCCATTACATGGGCAACGCTTGAGTTGCATTCAAAGTGAAGCTTAGAAAAACCTTCGTAATACACTTCGAAAAAATGAGGGTCAATGACTAACGAAAGAATGACGGTCCCTTGGGCGACATCTGCTATGCGGTGCAACGTATGGCTGTTTACAAGGAGTACGTCTTGTGAACGAAGCGTGTATGCCTCGTTCTTTACGTACACGACCGCATTGCCTTGTGCGACGAATAAAAGTTCGATTTCTTTATGCCACGAAGCGTATTCGTCCGCTTTTTCAAATACGAATACATTAATCGGTAAACTCTTATGATGTTCAATAAATTCATATTTGCTTTTCAAAGGGATCCCTCCGCTTTTAATGACGTTATTTGTTAAGTGAAAATCAATTTTAGGTGTAATTATATCACGCGAATATGGAGTTGCCTATTTCAAATAGAAGGAGATTTGCTTGGATGAACAATACATTTACGTTTCAACATCAATTACCGTCGTTACCAATACCGACTCTAGAAGAGACGAAAACGAAATTGCTCGAATGGATTGAACCGCTCGTAACGGATGAGCAATTCGAGGAAACAACAAGAATCGCAGAAAAATTTTTCAGTGAAACTGGAGAGGCACGATTGCTCCATGAACAATTGAAGGAGTGGGACGAGCAATTACCGGGGAGCTGGCTCAAGCCGTTTTGGGATGAAATGTATTTGGCTTTTAGGGGTTCATTGCCTCTGGAAATGAATTTCAGTATGTTGCTAGACACAGATGACGTTAAAAATCGCTACACAGTTTCGTCACTCGTTGGGAAAATCGGCTACTCCGTAACGGAGCTCTATCATTTAATTGTTGACGAAAAAGTTGCTCCGGAAATGGTGAAAGGGATTCCGCTATGCATGTCCCAGTACAAAAACTTGTTCAAGTCTATCCGGATACCGCGTCCGGGAACGGATGAATACGTTGTCGGCGAGTGGACGAAGGCGAACAATTATATTGTCCTTGTGCACCGGAATCACTTTTACCGACTAGACGTCTCGGATGCTGACGGAAATCAATACTCGGACGAGCAATTGGAGAATGCGGTTGAATCAATTCTCACATCTTCACCCGAGTGGGGAGAGAATGTTGGCATCTTTACGACGGCGGAGAGGGAAACGGCAGCTAACATCTATACGGACCTTTCGAAATCGGCGAACCATGCCGATAATCTTAAAGTAATTGCAGATGCGCTTGTCGTCATCTCGCTTGACGAAACAACTAAAGGGGATGCACTAGAAAGTCTGTTTTCGAACAGTTTGAGCCGATATTATGATAAGACGATTGAAATTATCGTTTTCGAAAATGGGGAAGTCGGCTTTAACTTCGAACATACGGGAATCGATGGAACGACTTCATTAGCAATCGTCAATCATGTAAGTGAAGGTTTACAGCGTGAAGAGGCAGGTGCGGTGAACGAAATCGGCGAACCGAACGTGGCCAAGTTGGACTGGGAACTTACTTCAGAAATGAAAAATGTTTTGCGACGACTAGAAGAGCAATTTGAACAGGCAAAAGCTGAATACGACTTGAATTTGTTGCAGTTCAAGGAGATTGGAGCTCGGGACATTAAACGACTTGGAATTAGCCCCGATGCATTTTTCCATATGGCCTTGCAAATTGCACAATATCGAACGTTCGGCGCTATACGAAGCACGTATGAGCCGGTTGCGGTGCGCTTCTTTAATGAAGGAAGGACGGAATGCGCAAGGGCGGCAAGCAATGAAAAATCCAATTTGGTCATCGCTCTTGAAAGAGGGGACGAGAGCAATGAGGCGCTTTATGAGCTCATGAAGCAAGCGAGTAATGCGCATTCTGGCAGACTGAAAGAATGTCAGCGCGGTCACGGTGTTGAACGTCATTTAGTTGGTCTTCAGCAAATGGTTAAGATGTATGGGGAGAGGCTCGGGATACGTGAGATGCCTGAACTATTTACGGATGCAGGATATGTAACGCTTCGTCATGATTTTCTATCGACGAGCGGCATGACGATCCCGAATGTGAAGTCGTGGATTTTCGGACCTGTCGTTGCCGATGGGTATGGAATTGGGTATTCCGTTGTCGAGGATCATATTTCGATTAATGTATCGAGTAAAATGGGAAATGGAGAAAATGCAAAAACGTTCATTCAACAGGTCACTATAGCATTAAACGAATTAAAAGAGATTGCAGAAAGTCAGTTGCAGGCTAGTCGTTGACAAGCAGCATACGTTTTCAACACCTACTCATTATCATAATGGGTAGGTGTTTTTGTTTTACAACTTTTGAATATATTTTGAGATAAATTAAATATGCTAATTTATTCAGATAATAGTATACTGTCTATAGCTACGAAGTATGGATGAACTATAAAAAGTCTATCAGATGAAGAGATGAACGTACTAAAAGGGAAAGGGGTTGTTTAAATGGAAGGTGTAACAATTATAGATGTCAGCCCCCGCGACGGTTTGCAAAATGAACCGAAGTTAGTAACTGTGGAGCAGAAGTTGCAACTTGTTAATAAACTACTTGCTGCCGGGGTCCACAAAGTTGAAGTGACATCTTTCGTCCATCCGTTGAAAGTGCCTCAAATGGCGGATGCAAACGAACTGCTTCAAGCCCTTTCTGACAAAGAGGATCTTGAAGCGATTGCATTAATACCTAATCTGAAAGGGTATGAACGAGCAAGGGAGCATCGGTTGGCAGAAGTGAATTGGGTCAGCGCTGCGACTGAAACGTTTAACGAAAAGAACATCGGAATGACAATTGAAGAAAACATGTCCCAGTTCCTAAACGTGTTAGCGGAAGCGAAAAAAGACGGCGTGAAGACAAGTTTTACAATTGCTGTCTGTTTCGGTTGCCCGTACGAAGGAGAGGTCGACGAAGAGAACGTGCTACAAATCGTCCGGCGCGTTAAAGAAGCCGGCGTCGATCGAATTGGAATTGCCGATACGATTGGTATTGCAACGCCAGATCATGTTGAACGTTTGATGACTAAAGTGCTCGCCATTGCTGGTGACACTCCAGTCGCCATCCATTTACATGACACGCGCGGCCTCGGATTAACGAATGCATATGTTGCTTACAAAGCAGGTGTGCGGATTTTTGAAACGTCCGCAAGCGGTATTGGCGGCTGTCCATTTGCGCCAGGCGCTGCGGGCAATTTGGCAACAGAGGATCTCGTTTATTTATTCGAGAGAATGAACATTTCAACAGGGGTCGACCTTACAAAACTGTTAGGTGCCGCTGATTATGCGGCAAGTTTGTCAACAAAAAATCCACTTGGACGAATCCGACACGTGGAAAAACAAAGGGAACAGGGGAATGTGTGCTCATCGCCCTGAGATTACAACAGTTTTGATTGGAGAAGCCCACGAGGAGAAGATAATTCCTACGTGGGCTTTTGCATCATCGCTTTTATCCTTGACTTCAGTAAAAAAATTGCATGTCGCCATAAGGAGCTTAGTTGACGCATATAGTGAAGGCGAAGCACTTATTGGAGGGATCACATGCCAAAAAAGTTGAAATTCCTTTTGTTACTTGGATTATGCTTAGTAGCCGCTTGTTCGTATGATAGTGAAAAAGCAGTGAAAAATGGCGATGTTATCAATATGAATGGCCCCATTTTTAATTTTGACCGGTTTGAACGATTTTTAGAAAGTGTTGAATTAGAAGATGCAGCATCTGTTCGGATTACTAATTACACGCTCGAAGGAAATCCAACATTGTACAATGTAACGTTCGATGGATCTGTATTCGGTTTGGAAATCGACCGGACAAAAAATAAGGAGCGGGGAGACAACCCTACTAAAGAGAACATGTCCTGTACTGAGCTGGTGAAGGAGGAGGGGCAACAATTACTCATCTATACATTGGAAGGGTGTCAGCAAGGTTCCACTGTCGATAGCTTCACCTTGCTAAACATTATGAAAGAGCAGTTAGATGACCACGAGCATTAGGTGTTACGTGGACTTTTCGATTTACACTCTTTTCCGTATCGTGAAATTGTCTTCGAGCAATAGCCAATTTTGCGGGTATGGATAGCCGAGTACCCAGTAACTGATGCCTCGAAGATTATACTCTTTTACGACGTCAAACTTTGCTTGTGCGCTACGGGCATCTTCGAACCAAACTTCATGGGTGCGCCCTTGGTCATCGACGTAACGGAAAAATGGAGATTGGGCGACTGGGTCATATTGAATGGCTACTTGATGTTGAATCGCCCGTCGGACCGCTTCCTGTTGGCTAAATGTTTCAGCTTCCGATCCTTGAACAAAAGGCAGAACCCAGTCACGTGCATAAATTTGAAAGCCGAAAAAAATCTTGTCTCTCGGGATGACCGTAACAGCATAATCGAGAACCTTTTTTATCTCATCGAGAGGTGAAATCGCTTGAGCAGGTCCTTTTCGATATCCCCATTCGTATGTCATCAACACAACAAAATCGACGATTCGACCGTGCGCTTCGTAGTCATGCGCTTCAACGAGCAATCCTTTTTGATCACTACTCGTTTTAGGTGCAAGTGCGGATGATACGAAATATCCTTGTGGATGCAACCGGTCGACCGCAAGTTGCAAAAATTGATTGTAATTCTCTCGGTCACGGGGATACACATTTTCGAAATCGATATTTAACCCTTTATACCCTTTTTCTTTCATAACGGCGAGTACATTCGTAATGACCTTTTCCTGAAGTTCTTTACTTGAAAGAATCGTATTGGCAAGGTCCGATCCGGCTTCTGTCGCACTAAAGTTTGTTATCGCCAACACGGGTACGATTCGTTCAGCTGCAGCGGATTTAAGCATTTCCGTGTCATCGAGAGTCGTTAAACTACCATCTTCTTTCACGCTATACACAAACGGCATCCAATACGTTAAGTACCGGCCGACTTCTTGAATTTCCCTCGCACCTGTTTCTCCAGTATTAATTGTATAGGCGTTCACATCAATGACCGGCTTTGGAGCGGTTGATCGGGAAACGGTCGGAATGACGAGAGCTTGACCAACTACTAATGCATTCGGGTTTTCCAATTGGTTCGCTACTACAATCTGATTCGTTGTAACGCCGTATCCATTGGCGATTGTCCACAAAGTATTTCCCTGTCGAACGACATGAATTTGCAATCTACTTCTCTCCTTACTCTTCATCTCCTGTATCGTATTCGAATAGGAATTGGGGTGTTATCACATCCGGAGAATTACAATCCCAATTTTATTACGTTACTTCTACCGTGAAAGGAGTGATATTGATGAAAAACAAATTATTTATCTTATTACTAGCCGTTATTCTAAGTGCTTGTGGGCAACAAAATGGTGAAAATGGTGAAACCACCTTTAAACAACCACCCGACCTTATAGTTATTTCTAACGGTAATGAGGTTGATGCCGTATTAGGAACTTATAGTTGGACTTATGATAATGGAGATGGCTCCTTCACAGGTATTGAGGCAGATTCTTTTGGGCCAACAGAAATAGTGAAACATCAATCGAATCCTATAAAAACAAAATTAGGGTCGGAAGTTGTCTTAGATTTTGGAAGAATTCCTAATGAAATAAGGGTAAGGATTTGGGACAATAACGAGGTGTTAAGAGAAGTAGAAGTAGAGGACAATACTTTTACAACAGATGAACAAGGTACTATTGTGTATGAGGTATATGCTACTTGGGAACAAGGTTCTGCTCATTATTCTGTTGAACTAAATGTTGAATAAGCGTCTTATTCAATTATTGAGTGCTTCGGTAAAATAAGGCATTAAAAAACTGCACCTCCTATTGTGTCTAACAATTGGGGTGCAGTTCAATTACTTATTCGTTTTTATCGTTATAGGAAACGATTCCCTCAAACTTTAAATCTTCGAATATGGCCATTTAAGTCTTCAGCCAATTGGGCGAGTTGGGCAGAGCTTCCTGCCACTTCTTCCATTGAACTGCTCGTCTGCTGGACGGAAGCGGATGTCTGCTCTACACCTGCAGCCGATTGCTCTGAAATAGCTGCTATTTCTTGGACGGAGCCACTCATCTCTTCGCTGTTCGCCGCAATGTCCGCTAGATTTTCAGAAACGGTTGAAATATGGCCTGCGACTTCGATAATTGCTTCTCTTATTTCAGTGAACGTTTTTCCTGTTTCCTGCAATTGTTCCGTTCCTTTTTCCACTTCTACATATCCATCTTGTAAGGACGTCGCGACAATGCTCGACTCTCTTTGGATTGTATTGACGATTCTCGTTATATCGGTAATGGAAATGGACACTTGTTCTGCAAGTTTCTTCACTTCCTCGGCAACGACCGCGAAGCCTTTGCCATGTTCGCCAGCGCGTGCCGCTTCGATTGCCGCATTTAGCGCTAACAAATTCGTTTGGTCTGCAATTTCCTGGATGACATCGACTAGTTTAGAGATTTCTTGTGATTGTGCATCCAATCCTTGAATTTTTTCGACAGCATCATGCACAATATCGTCAATTCTGCTCATCTGGTCTGTAGACGTAGTCATTAACTGACTCCCTACATTCGTCATTTCAAGAACACCTTGCGACGCTTGCTGAATGGCCTCCCCTTTATGGTTTGCCTCATCCAATTTCATAGTAAACGACTCCATCGCAGATGCAAGTTCTGAAGCGCTCTTCGCTTCGCCGTCAATACCGGATGCTAACTCTTGCATCGTCACAGCAATTTGTTCAGCCGCTGCATTCACTTCGCTTGCTGACTGAGTCAATTCCTCGCTTTGCGCGGTTACAGATTCAGATACATTACTAATTTGGTTCAATAATTCCCGTGTATGGTTTGACATTTCATTCGTCGCAACAATGAGTTGCCCCAATTCATCCCGGGAATGAATCGCTAAAGGCTTTCCACTTAGATCTCCATCGGCAATAAGCTTCATTCGATTCATTACTCGAACGAGTGGTTTCGTAATCATATTGGAAGTAACCAATGCTGCCACAATACTACCAATTAAGACGAGAGACGTAACAATAATACTAAATGTAAACATGCTGTTCCCGCTTGCGATAATATCCTGCCCTTTAGAAATTGTATTTTCTTCCCGTATCGTGGCGGCGTTTTCATACGCGATACGTAGTTCTGCTCCGAGACTTTCTAGTTCCCGTAAATTTTGACGAGCCTTCCCGATATTCCCCTTATCGTACTCACCAAATACTTTGCTTTCTACATCTTTGCGCCAATTTACTGTGTCCTCAAGCAACTGGCGGAACTCTTCATTCGTTCCGATTGCCTGTGTCATATTTTGGAGTTCTTCGCTCGCTTCCGAGTATTCATTGAAATAATCTTTGTACATCGGGTCACCAAACAATACATATGCACGCGTCACTCCGACACGGTTTGCCATTAACGTCGCCAACTGCTGATCAACGGATAATAAATGAACATCTTGGTTCACTAATGTATCTGTCGTACTGTTAATTCTCTTAATCGATATGGAATTATAAATACCTAATCCCATCGTTAATAAAATAACGATTGAAAATGCCACTAGTAATTTGCTTCGAATACTTTTAAAGCCAGTTTGCTTCATAGTAATGCTCCTCTTCTCTTGTAAAATTCACTAGTTACAAAGTTTGCCTATCCAATTTATGTTATATAAGTAATTTGACCTAACCGTATGTTATATCGGTTCGGTATTTGTTTTTATTAGAGGGGAAATAAAGAATATATCTTCTGTTAATTTCGCCTACTGTAAGCATGAATCGACGGAATATTATTTGCATTCATTTTATTAACTTGTATCTATTCGTATATTTGTATACAATTATACAAAAGGGGGTGGTGATGTGTCACAATTTGCTATACCGTGTACGGTTTATCGGGGTGGAACGAGCAGGGGACTGTTTTTTCATGAAAAGGATTTGCCGAAAAATAGGCAGGAACGGGAATGGATCTTCATGCAAAGTATCGATGCTTATAATCCTTCCCAAGTGAATGGGCTTGGAAGTGGAACGTCGCATACGAGCAAAGTAGTCGTTATTGGGCCACCTTCCATAGAAGGGGCAGATATCGATTATACGTTTTATCAGATTGGAATTGCGGAAGAGATTGTCGATTCGGAAGGGACTTGTGGGAATTTGATGGGTGCGGTTGGTCCCTTTGCGGTGGATGAAGGATTAGTTAACGTGCCGGATGGTGCTGAATCGATCATCGTTCGTGCCTTTAATACGAATATCGGGAAAGTAATTCGTTTACAAGTGCCAGTGAATGGTTCGAGTGCAAAGGTAATGGGAGATCATGAGATGCCAGGTTTGAAGAGTTCTGGGGCTAAGATTATCGTAGATATTCTTGCACCGGGTGGTGGGAAAACCGGGAAAACATTGCCTTGTGGAACGGTGACTGACCTAAGTGTGGGAGGAAAAACGTATGTAGCCTCTCTCATTGATCTTGTTAATCCTTTTATTTACATTGAAGCCGGCTCTTTAGGAGTCGAAGGAAAACAATTATTTGATGACTTATCAGTACGTACGAATTTATTGGAAATGCTCGAAACAGTTCGGAGGGAAGGCTCCTATCGAATGGGGTTAACACGAACTTCTGCAGAGAATGAGATATCAAAAGCAATCCCGAAGATTGCAATCGTATGTTCGCCGATCGATTATGTCACGACTTCAGGAGTAACCATTCGAAGTGAGCAGGTCGACATCGTAGCAAAGATGGTATCCATGAACCGATTTCATCGGACCTTTGCGGGAAGCGGTTTGTACAACTTAGCTGCAGCAACGCTTCTTTCAGGAACAGTTCCAAATCGTTGTTCCGGAATGTCCAATTCCAGTGAAGAAAGGATTATCCGGATTGGACATCCTGATGGAGTTGCGGAAGTTAGAGTCAGGCTGACGCCGGATATACAGGACGTCGAATCTATCGGTCTTGATCGTACAGCAAGAAGGATAATGAGCGGGGATCTTTTCATTCCCGAAATTCAAATTGGGGGTAATTTCGATGACAGATAAAATTACAAATACGTTAGCATCGTTTGCTAATCGAATCACATATGAAACATTGTCGGAAGATGTTATTAATGAAGTGAAGCGCCGGGTAATCGACACGTTTGCGTGTCTCATTTCAGGCTATCAATACGATGCATCTACGGCTGCGAGGAAATTGGCTTCTCGATATGAAAAGGAGAAAGGCGCAACGGTAATTGGAACTACTGAAAAAGTGGCCGTCGATTATGCGACATTTGCCAATGGAACGGCTGTCCGCTATTTGGATTATAACGACACGTATTTATCTGTCGAGCCGTTACATCCGAGCGACGTCATCGCACCTTTGCTTGCGCTTGCAGAGGAGAGAGGACTATCAGGGAAAAAGTTAATTACTGCAATTGCTGTTGCTTATGAAGTCGGGGTTAATTTTTGTGATAGCGCAAGCTTAAAGTCGAATGGGTGGGACCACGTCAATTATATTACGTTGGCTACAGCAGTCGGAGGAGCAAATCTGCTAGGGTTCAATGAAGAACAGACGGAACAAGCGATCTCACTCGCAATTGTGCCACATGCAGCGATGAGGCAAACGCGCAATGGTGAAATTTCGATGTGGAAGGCTGCTGCAGCAGCGAATGCGGCACGGAATGCTGTGTTTGCTTTGCAACTTGCAGAGTGTGGAATGAAGGGGCCGTACGAACCAATCGTCGGAACGATGGGCGTAAATTACCAAATGCTAAATAGAAAGTTGGATGTAGATGCAGTTGCTGCAAAGTTCCAAGAGATTACAAGCCCGGAAGCTATTTTAAAAACATACGTAAAAAATTGGGCGGTCGAATATATGACGCAAAGTGCTATCGAGGCCGCGTTACTTCTGCACAAGCAAATTGATTCGCTAGATGAAATCGAGTCAATCCATATTGAGACATTTCAAATGGCGTTCGATATCCTTGCGAAGGACGAACAAAAATGGGCTCCTGAAACACGTGAAACTGCAGATCATTCATTGCCGTTCATCGTCATGGCTGCTTTGGAAGATGGAGAAATCACTATCGATACGTTCGCTGAACAACGCTTGCGTACAGAGTCGACGCTTCAACGTATTAAGTCCCTCATGACGATCGAAGTGACAGAAGAAATGAATGCTGGTTATCCGGACGGAAATCCGAATCGAATTACAGTTACATTGAAAGATGGCAGAACGCTACGAGAAATAGTTAAACATCCAGCGGGACATAGCGGAAATCCATTTACGGATGAACAGATAAATGAAAAGTTTTATCGACTAACCGATAGCTTCTTAGACGCTAGTGAACGTGAAATAGGAATAGCATTATTACGTAAGTTAGATGAAATCGAGGATTATTCCGAGTTAATGAAGTGCTTTGTAGTGAAAACGGAGGTTTTTGCATGAGTTGGTTAGTACGGAATGTTGGCGTACATCCTGCCATTGAAATGAGGGAGCTACTAAAAGGTGACGGGATTTTGCAGTTGCCGGGATCCCATGATGCCATGGCCGCTTTATTGGCAAAAGAACAAGGTTTCAACGCCCTCTATTTATCTGGCGCAGCATTTTCCGCCAGTTTAGGGATGCCGGATCTTGGACTGTTCACTGTAACGGAGCTCGCTGGAAGAGCAAAGGAAATTATACGCGCGACGGGAATGCCATTGCTCGTCGATATTGATACGGGATTTGGCAGTGTCTTAAACGTGACGCGGACGGTACGTGAATTAGCAGAGGTCGGCGTTGCCGCGATTCAAATTGAAGATCAAGATCTTCCGAAAAAATGCGGACATCTAAATGGAAAGAAACTAGTTTCCCCAATGACGATGGTTGAAAAAATTACAGCTGCAAGAAAAGCCGATGCCAATATGGTCATTGTCGCTCGCACAGACGCGAAGAGCGTTGAAGGGATGGATGCTGCAATTGAACGAGCGAAGACATATTTGGCCGCGGGTGCGGATGTGATTTTTCCGGAAGCACTTCAGACAGAGGAGGAATTTAGAAGGTTTGCTGAAGAAGTGGATGCTCCTTTGCTCGCTAATATGACCGAGTTCGGCAAAACTCCTTATTATTCAGCGGATCAGTTCGAGGAATGGGGATATAAGATCGTTATTTATCCGGTCACTTCTTTAAGAATCGCGGCAAAGGCGATTCAAGATGTTTATCGCTTAATTCGTGAGACGGGTTCCCAAAAGGATGCTTTAGATCAGATGCAAACACGGAAGGAACTGTATGAGACAATTAACTATTTTGAGTATGAAGAGCTGGATAAATCGATTGCCAAGACGATCCTGGATTGAGGGGGAAGGATGATGATGGACACCGCGAAATTCAAAAAGAAATTGGAATCCACACTCGAGTTGGGCGAAAAAACGTATACGTATTACAGCATCGCCAAATTGAATAGTCTCGGTTTTGAATGTCCGAGCCGTTTGCCATATTCGATTAAAGCTTTACTCGAAAGTGCCATTCGCCAATTCGACGGTACGCATATAACGGGAGAGCATATTAAAACATTGTTGGAATGGAAGGAATCCCAATTTACGGATAAAGAAATCCCTTTCAAGCCTGCAAGAGTTCTTCTTCAAGACTTTACCGGAGTACCTGCAATTGTCGATTTGGCAGCTATGCGAAGCGCAGTTGAGGAAAAAGGGGGAGATTTTTCGGCAATTAACCCTCAAATTCCTGTAGATCTCGTTATCGATCATTCGATCATTATGGATTCGACAGGAAGTAAAGACTCTTTTCAAATGAATTTACGTCGTGAATACGAGCGGAACGGAGAACGGTACCAATTTGTGAAGTGGGCGCAACAAGCATTCAATCGGTTTACCGTCATCCCACCAGCATCGGGTATCGTCCATCAAGTAAATATGGAATTCCTAGCAACCGGCGTTCAAACTGAGCGGACGGAAGGGGCAGCGACCATCTTTTTAGATACATTGGTCGGAACAGATTCACATACGACGATGATCAATGGCCTCGGCATTATCGGTTGGGGAGTTGGCGGAATTGAAGCGGAGGCCGCGATGCTTGGCCAACCAATCTATTTGAATGTACCGCAAGTTGTTGGTGTGAAATTGACAGGTTCCTTGCGAGAGGGAGTGACCGCAACCGATTTCGCGTTAACTGTAACGAACTTACTTCGCACCCATCAAGTTGTCGGGAAGATTGTTGAATTTACTGGTCCCGCTCTTACGTCAATCCCGCTTGCTGACCGCGCTACGATCGCCAATATGGCACCTGAATATGGTGCGACGATGGCTTTTTTTCCTGCGGACACGGTCACTTTTGACTATTTAAAGAACACGGGCAGAAAGGAATATGCTCTTCTTGCGGAAGCTTATTATGCTTCCCAAGGGCTTCTTAGAAATGATCAATCACCGCAACCTCATTTCACGGAAGTAATTGAATTAGATCTATCGTCAATCCATCCAAGTTTGGCAGGTCCGAAAAGGCCGCAAGATTTAGTTGAGCTTGGTGGATTGAAGCGGAATTTCGAAAATGCAATTTGTCTGCCTGTAGAATCGTTTGGATACGGACAGCCTGCAGATGAGATTGAAAAGACGGTTGAATTACAAGATGGGACGAAATTGAAGACGGGCTCAGTAGTGCTTGCCGCAATTACGAGCTGTACGAACACGTCAAACCCATCGGTCATGGTTGCGGCGGGACTAGTCGCGAAGCGGGCTGTTGAGCTAGGGCTGAAAGTTCCCGATTTTGTTAAGAGAAGTTTGACCCCGGGTTCTACAGTAGTGACGGAATACTTGAAGCGGTCAGGCTTACTCACGTATTTGGAAACGCTTGGCTTCTATGTTGACGGATACGGTTGTGCGGTTTGTTGTGGAAATACAGGGCCGTTACGTCCAGATATTGAATCGGCGATAAAAGACAATGATTTAATCGCTTCCTCTGTTTTGAGTGGCAACCGGAATTTCGAAGGTCGCGTTCATCCGCTCATTAAAGCAAACTATTTGGCGTCTCCTCCGATGGTAATCGCTTTCGCATTGGCAGGTTCAGTCCGGGTTGATTTGACGAAGGATCCGGTCGGAAAAGATGTAGCTGGCAATCCGGTCTATTTACATGACTTATGGCCATCCTCCGACGTTATTGAAGAAATCGTGAATACTGTGTTGAATGAAAGTCTTTTCGAGGATCAATATCGGAACATTTTTCATCATGAAGATTGGGCTGCGATTCGCTCACAAGCAGGTCCTGTCTATGAATGGGATGAAGCGTCGACCTATATTCAACAATCCCCCTTCTTCCAAATATCGGAGTCGAGTGATCGTCAATTAACTGGGCAGATGCGGGCGTTGCTCCTACTCGGTGATTCTATTACGACCGATCATATATCTCCAGTTGGGTCAATCGGAATTTCCACGCCAGCTGGTCGGTATTTAAAGGAACAAGGTGTTGCTCCTAGAGATTTCAATTCATACGGTGCTCGGCGCGGCAACCATCACGTCATGGTGCGAGGCACATTCGCAAATGTTAGGCTTCGCAATCAGCTGGCGGATGGCCGGGAAGGAGGATACACAAAATTTCTTCCATCTGGAGAGATTATGTCGGTTTACGAAGCGGCAATGAACTATAAGGAAATGAGTACGCCTCTCCTCGTCATAGCGGGAAAGGAATATGGAACTGGAAGTTCACGGGACTGGGCTGCAAAAGGTACAGCATTGCTCGGTGTGAAAGTCGTACTGGCGGAAAGCTTCGAACGAATTCATCGTAGCAACTTAGTCGGAATGGGTGTACTTCCCCTTCAGTTTTTAAAAGGGCAAGGAGCTAAAAGTTTTGGATTAACTGGACATGAGCAATTCAAAGTGATTGGAGATCCGTCCACTTGGAAACCAAAACAATTGGTCGACATCGCTATATATAATGAAGGAAAGCAAGTTTCAACAATCCAGGCAATAGTGAGATTGGACAGTAGAGTCGAAATGGACTACTTTAAGAATGGTGGCATTTTGCCTACAGTGATGAAAACATTTTTAGCTCTGGCGGAACAATGAAAGGATTTGTGGATATGAATAGGATGACAAACGACAAGCGGATGTCTTCCAGTGATATTGCCTATGAGGAAATAAAGCGCAGAATTATCGAATGGGATTATGTTCCTGAGCAGCAATTAGTTGAAGAAGAACTGTCCAATGATATTAAAGTAAGTAGAACGCCCCTTCGGCAAGCTCTTTACCGGCTTGAATTAGAAGGGCTTATCGATAAGATGCCGAATGGTCGTATGCGCGTTGCCCCGATTTCATTAAACGAAGCGGAAGAAATCTATAAGGTGCGAGAAGTGCTAGAAGGGCTCTTGGCACGTGATGCTACGGAAAATATGTGCAAAGAGGTCTTGCATCAATTGGAGGATATTCTTCTACTTATGAAGCTTGCTGCGGAGCAGGGACGTAAAGAACATACAGTGAAGTATGGTAGTGAATTCCACGCGGTCCTTTACTCATTAAGCGGCAATGAAACTGCTAAGCGGTTCTTGCAACAAGTAGATAGCCTTATTGAAAGATATCGGAGGTTAGGTGGGTACAAGAATCCAACGTACATACCTTCCATTCCCGTTCAAGAACATGAAATTATATTGGATCTCATCCGGGCAGGTGACGGGATTGGCGTGGAAAATGAGATGCGGGAACATATTAAAAGGAATTTAGAAGTAACGAAAAATACGTTGCAGTTTTATTTAACAGAAGAAAACTAAGCGATTACGAAAGCAGGTGGAGTTTCTAACTCTTCCTGTTTTTTTATATGCGTGAACATTATGAACAAAATGTATTCAATGAACAATAAACTCATTATATTCAAAATCTTTTAAAGTGAAAGCGCTTTACTATAATGGAAGAGAACCAAAATTACTAGGGGGGAACAAAATGAAAATAAGGACAAAGTCATTACTAGTGGGGGCTATTTTGGCTCTTTCATCGATTATGGCAGCATGTAGTAGCGATGATAAGGCCAGTTCCGCTTCGGGCGAATGGAAGCCATCCAAACCTATTGAATTCATCGTACCAGCCGGAGCTGGAGGCGGATGGGATACAACAGCACGAGCGACAGCTAAAGTGTTAGAAGAGCAGAAGATCGTCAACCAACGATTTGCCGCTGTAAATAAACCGGGTGGCGGAGGGGCTATCGGATGGGCGTATGTGAATGACAAAAAAACTGACGACCATCTCTTATTCCCAACATCACCACCAATTATGTTCGTTCCTTTGAATGGCCAATCCGATTTGGGGCATAAAGACTTCACGCCAATTGCAGCGCTTACTGCGGATTACGCTGCATTTATCGTAAAAGCGGATTCACCATTCCAAAATATGAATGATCTTGTAGATGCAATGAAAAAAGATCCATCTTCTATCTCAGTTGTCGGTGACTCTGCGCCAGGAAGTATGGACCATATGCAGTTCATCAAAGCTGTCAGTGCTGCAGGAGTCGATGCTAAGACGGTTAAATACGTTTCCGCCCAGGATGGAGCAGGAATGACGATGCTTCTTGGCGGGCAAGTTGAAGTTTACTCAACTGGGGTAGGAGAAGCGGTTGAGCAAGTGAGAGCTGGTAATGTGAGGGTGTTAGGTGTTACGTCTGAGGAAAGACTTGAAGGTGAAGTGCTTTCTGACTTCCCGACGTTGAAAGAACAAGGGATTGACGACACATTCGTCGTTTGGAGAGGAATTATGGGGCCTAAAGAGATGAGCCCTGAAGCTGCAAAATTCTATGAGAACGCATTGAAAGAAATGGTTGAAACGGATGCATGGAAAGAGGAGCTCGACCGATACGGCTGGTTGTCGAATTGGATGGGTAGTGAGGAGTTCAGCAAATTCCTTGATGAGGAATACGATAAGATGGAAGCGTTAATGAAAGAAATCGGCTTAAGGTAATAATTTATTAGAAGGTTGGATGGCTATTTTGACACCATCCTCCTTCTCCTTTAAAAGCTTGAAAGAGGTGTGACAATGTCCTTACATACAATGGATCGTAAAGTGTCCGTAGTCCTTATGGCAATCTCTATTATCTATTTGTTATTGGCTTTTCAGCTACCTGACTATCCGTATTCACAGGTGGATTCGGATGTTTTGCCGAAAGGTTTAGGGTTCTTGCTGTTCGGTTTAGCAATCCTTTTATTCATTCAAAATCGACCGGAAACAGAGGAGGAAAAGCAGAAGAGAAATATTAAGAAAGAGGACGTCATCCTTTTACTAGTGACACTAGGCGCGTTATTACTCTATGTATTCTTTCTTGAAATCATTGGATTCGTCTTATCAACAGTAATTTTCTTAGTGTTGACGATGAGAATGTATGGTTATATGAATTTGAAACGGAATATTATCGTGTCAGTTATCTTTACATTATTATTATATTTTGCTTTCAACTATTTACTCAAAATCTATTTGCCGCAAGGAATTTTACCCTTTTAAAGGAGGGCGTTTAGCATAATGGATACATTACAAAGTGTTCTTTACGGTTTTGAAGTAGCCCTCACCTGGCAAAACATTATGTTCGTGTTCATTGGGGTTTTAGCGGGGACAGTTATTGGTATGCTACCGGGTTTAGGACCTATTAGTGCTATTGCTGTAATGATCCCGTTAAGTTACGGGATGCATCCTGCTTCGGCGTTAATCCTAATGGCAGGGGTTTACTACGGAGCGATTTTTGGTGGGTCGACATCTTCCGTTCTATTAAATGCTCCGGGAGTAGCATCTACAGTCGCGACAACGTTTGACGGTTATCCGATGGCGCAGCAAGGGAAAGCAGGAAAGGCACTGGCGATCGCGGCCGTTGCATCTTTTATCGGGGGAACGTTTGCGACAGTTGGTCTCATGTTAGTAGCCCCGCAATTGTCAAAAGTTGCATTGACGTTCGGGCCTGCTGAATATTTTGCCCTCATGTTACTTGGATTGACGGCGATTTCTTCTTTGTCCGACGGGTCAACGGTTAAAGCGTTTATATCCGCTTGTGCTGGTATTATGGTTGCGACGATTGGCATTGATAGCCAGACGGGTACGCAGCGTTTTACATTTGGTAATGTAAAGCTTTATGATGGAATTGACTTTCTCGTGATCGCTCTTGGGCTTTTTGCATTGGCAGAAGTGACGTCACTTATTATTTCCCGTAAGGAAAGCCTATTCAAAAGTGGAAGTAATATTGGTAGCTTACGAATTACAAAAACGGAAGCAAAGAAGATGGCAGTGCCAGTTGGAAGGCAATCCGTCTTTGGCTTTTTAATAGGTGTGTTGCCTGGAGCAGGCGCAACAATTGCATCATTCCTTGCCTATATTTCAGAGAAGAAGCTTTCGAAAGACCCTGAGTCATTTGGAAAAGGGAACATCGTAGGTGTCGCTGCTCCTGAGTCTGCAAACAACGCAGCGGCTGGCGGTTCCTTCGTACCATTGCTCACCCTTGGAATTCCAGGTTCCGGGACGACTGCAATTATGTTGGGAGCTTTATTAGTAGTTGGCGTTCAACCAGGTCCGATGTTACTGAGCGACCATCCTGATGTGTTTTGGGGAGTTATCGCCAGTATGTATATCGGGAATGTCATGTTGCTTATTTTAAATCTACCTTTAATTCCATACATTGCAAGAATCCTATATATACCAAAGGGCATGTTAATTTCTCTTATTCTCATTTTCTGCCTTGTCGGAGTGTATGGTGTCAGCTTCAATACATTTGATTTATATTTATTAATTATTTTCGGCGTCATCGGTTATGCTATGCGGCTTCTATCCTTTCCGGCAGCCCCATTCATTTTGGCGTTCATTCTTGGAGGCATGATGGAGACGTCGTACAGGCAGGCGATGACAATTTCAAGCGGTAATTTTATGATATTTTTAGAGCGTCCGATTTCGGCAGTATTAATTGGGATCGCAGCCTTATCTCTATTTGCACCCGTAATTATCGAGCGGATTTCGAAACGGAACACTATTGGGAAGGCATAAATACAATGGGAAGATGAATGCATTTGCTTTCGTCTTCTCAGCTTTTAGTTGTTTTATAGACACGTTCCGGCCTGCCGACTTGACCGTATGATAGTTCAGCAGTAATAATTCCATTCGATACCATATACTCCAAGTATCTACGAGCTGTCGTCCGGCTAATCCCAACATCTTTGCCTAGAACCTCGGCAGTGACTCCTTTGTTTTTGTACATAATAATCCTGTCTTGGATTTTTTCGAGGGTGAGAGGATCGATACCCTTCGGCATTTCAATTTCCGCCTTCGAGTCCTTCGAAATGCTGTTCAAAAGGGCGTCGACATTTTCCTGATTCACATCATCAGGAATGGATTTTAGTTTCTTCCAGTAATCAGCGTATTTCAGCAATGTCCGTTGGAACCGATCCAACATGACCGGCTTAATAATATAATCGATAACACCGCCCCTTATAGCCTCTTGCACGGTTTTCAGCTCTTTCGCTGCCGTGATCAGAATAATATCGGTGTTTTTATGATGGTTTCGAATATAACGTATCATTTCAATTCCGTTGCCATCTGGAAAATAGACATCTAATAGAACGAGGTCAGGCGTCGTTTCTAGCAATTTGGTTTTCCCCTCATGAATGGTCAAGGCGGTTCCGCACACTTCAAACCCTTCCATCGTTTCAATGAATTGTTTATTGATTTCAGCGACCCTGAAATCGTCTTCTATAATTAATACCCTAATTTGTTTCATGATGTTATCCCTTCCCCTTTTGGAATGACGATCATTACAGAGAGACCACCTAGCTTGCTTTCAGTCATTGTAAGGTAGCCATTCAGACTAGTAAGGGCACGCTGCACAAGATGAAGTCCATGTCCCCTATCAACACCTTCTTTTGTGCTGAACCCTTTTGTAAATAGAAGATCAATTTGTTCCGGATCTACCCCATTCCCCGAATCGTCAATTTCAAAAATATAATCATTACCTAAGTCGGTCATGAATAGATGGACCTCTTTCCGATGACGACCCGATTCTAAGACGGCTTCAAACGAATTATCCAATACATTCCCTAATATCGTTACAAGCTTATCTCGTTGAATATCATTAGGAATGTTTTGCAATGAGCTCTCTTTAGAGATGATAAAATCCACTTGCAGTTCATGTGCCCTTGAATATTTACCGAGCAAAATTGCACTAAGCAAAGGATCGTGGACAGATTCCGATAAGAAATGAATAAACTCTTGATAATCAATCGTTTCTTTTTGAATGATCTCCAATGCTTCTTGGTAAGACCCTAATTGAATTAAACCAGAAATGGTATAAAGCTTATTCGAATACTCATGCGTTTGAGCTCGCAATCCGTCCGCGTATTGCTGAATTTGTGATAGTTCCCTAGATAGTTGTTCAATATCTGTCCTCTTTCTGAAACTTGAAACGACCCCAATTACTTTGTCCGCGGATATGATTGGGACACGACTGGCGATAATTTCATTGTCACCAAACTTTAATTCTTCATTGTATTCACTAGTGCCCTTGTCCAAAATTTCTAGCATCATTGTATTAGGAAGCAAGTCTTTAATATGCGTATTTAAATGATTGTTACACGGTTCAATTCCTAATATATTGTAGGCAGCTTCGTTAATAGATGTAATATGCCCCTTGTCGTTGATGGCGATAATTCCTTCGTGTATCGATTGTAAGATTGCGCTTCTTTCCTTAAAGAGTAGGCCGATTTCGGCAGGTTCTAATCCGAAAATAGATTTTTTAACGTTTTTCGCGATGAAAAGTGAACCGATGATTGTAAAACATAGGACTAGAAAGATGAGAAAGAAAATCTTGTTTTCGTAAGCTTGAACAATTTCTTCGACCTCTACATTCAGAAAGCCAACCGACACGATGCCAATAATTTCTTGATTCTCATTTAATACCGGAGCTTTACCTCTAATCGACGGTCCTAATGTTCCTTCAGACTTGGAAATGTACGACATCCCGTAATGTAAAGCAAGGTCATTATCACCGCCCACCATTGTCTGCCCGACTTTGTCCACAGATGGGTGAGAGTACCGAATGCTATCCATATTACCAACAACGATAAACTGTGCGCCTGACTTCTTCCGTAATTCCTCCGCTAGTGGTTGTATCGTTTCTTCAGGTTGCTCAGCGTTAAACGCCTCTCGAATGGAAGGCATGGAAGCGACTGTTTCGGCAACACTTAATGCACGCTTGCCAATCTCTTCCTCTACTGAATCCGTTAGAATAGAAATGAAAAGAATTCCGAAAGAGAGGATAACTAAGCAGGAAAGCGTAAAGATAAGAAGAGTCAGCTTTGTTTTTAACGTAAGCGTTTTCAGGCCAGAAGTTTTCATTCTCAAAACCTCAGTGTTCTAAATATAATAGTAGACTGAGTATAACATATTTTCGAACTATATTGTTTGTGGAATTTTACAAAAAGTTAGCCAGAACAAAAAGAAGCCAAGTACGTTTAACTGGCTTCCTTTTTCTTTTTCAGCGATTTTACCAGCTTAGCTCCATTCGCATTGTACAGCATAGGTTCTGAGCATCCTTGTTATTGAAGTCGATTCTTATGCCGGAAGGTGTATAGTTGAGCGTGAACTTAATTGTAACACCAGTCGAGCGGACGAGCCGTTCGACCTCCTGTTGGTCTGACCGCTGTGCGGCGTCCATAAACCTACGGGCGAAGTCATTTGAACCATTCAATGTATCGATGAATCGATTTGCTTGATTCATCACTTCCTTAAACCGTTTCGCTGAATTATTAAATTTCCGTGTATCGACTGGCGGGTAAGCACTTTGTCCGTTTTGTAATGTGCGTGAGGGCATCGCTATATATGCCGGATGAACTGGTAAGAAAGCTTGTTGCCGGGAATAAAAACTATACGGATAAGATGAGTAATACATAGGCAACCTCCGTATTCCTTCGATGCCTCAGTATATGCCTATTACGGAAAACTCGTGTGTAGGACGGGCCTACGAATGAAAGGCAAAGTTCCCTTGAATGAACTTGTCATTAAGCACGAATCATTCGAAGTAGCTTCTCCATATCCTCGTTACGAAAAATCATTGGTACCGGATAAAGCGGATTTGCTTCTTGTGCCGCGCGTTTTGCCATGAGCGGGATGTCGCTGTCGAGAATGCAGTCCACTTTTGGCGGGATCTCCATCTTTTCATTCAAGTCCTTAATTGCTTGGATGAATTTCGTCGCCTTCACCGTGGTGGAGTCGGAAGGTTCGCAAACGCCAGCTGCTTCGGCTAGCTCCGCCAAAGGTTCATGTATACATGGGCCGTAAAAATCGAGGACATACGGTAAAATGACGGCATTGGCGAGTCCGTGTGGCACGTTGTAAAATCCGCTCAACGTATGGGCGATTGCATGGACATTGCCGACATAGGCGCGTGTGAATGCCTTTCCCGCGAGATAGGCGGCTTTTTGCATATTTGTGCGCGCGGCGATGTTTTCCCCGTTGGAATAAGCTTCGGAAAGGTTTTCAAAAATGAGCTTCACTGCATCGATGCTCCATTGTTTCGTCTGTTTCGTGTTGCTTTTGCCGATATATGCTTCGACAGCATGCGTAAGTGCGTCCATTCCAGTCGTTGATGTTATATGCTTCGGCAGTTTCACGGTGAGAAGTGGATCGAGCACCGCGAAATGAGGAATGAGAGCGGTGTCCATTAATGCGTATTTCTCATGCGTCTCCCTGTTGGAAACGACGCAGGCGAGTGTTGCTTCACTGCCAGTTCCAGCCGTTGTAGGCACCGCGAACAATGGCGGTATTTTTTTATTCACTTTTAAAATGCCTTTCATTTGCGGAATCGTCTTATTCGGCCTCGCCAAACGTGCACCGACCCCTTTCGCACAATCGATCGGCGACCCACCGCCGAACGCGATGATCCCTTGGCATTGGTTCGTTTTGTAGAGCTGCAACGCTTCCTCGATATGATCGATTGTTGGATTCGGTTCCGTTTTGTCGTAAATGATGAAATCGACTCTTTCGTTTCGCAATCCATTTAGGAGGACGTCCATGAGGCCTGTTGCGGTAATTCCCTTGTCCGTAACGATCAAAATCGTGTGAATGCCTTCGCGTTTAATTAACGTCGGCAACTTTGCTAAACTATTTTCTCCTTCGACTATTTTCGGTTCCCGCCACGGCAGGAAAAAGGAAGTCACTTTCATGACGCGCTGGAAGCTTCGGCAATACAATGTGTACATGCTACTCCTCCATTCTTAATGGATGTAATATTCTTACTATTATAATTTGAAATGACTGTAAAATGCTAGCACGATTAATAGTTTCATTTCTGACGGAATATTGAGATACTAAAGTGATAATATGAGCATAATGATTGGGGGAGTGGATATGCGTCTTGAAAGACCTTCCTTGAAGTGGGAGAAGGAACATATTGCGTATATGAAAGAGTGGGATGAAGACCGGATGACGCCTAGTAGCTTTCAGTTGCAAGAGGGCATTCCTTACGAACTGTATTTAGAGGAATTGGCGGCAAAGGAAGCAGGCCTAGGCAACCGGATGCTGAGTACGAATTATTTCCTCGTCGATAACGATGAGCGGATCGTTGGAATGGTCAACATCCGGCACGGCTTAAATGATTATTTGCGCCAAGTCGGTGGTCATATCGGCTATGGGATTCGCCCGTCCGAACGGCGGAAGGGGTATGCGACGTATTTGTTGTCCGAAGCATTACATATAACGGACGAGTTAGGCATTCGTTCTGTATTAGTCACATGCAATGAAGACAATATCGGTTCGGCGGCTGTCATTGTCAACAATGGTGGAGTTGAAGACGAGAGTTTTACGGAACCGCATGGCAACGTCGTACGGAGGTTTTGGATAAAACGATAATTGAAATTAGATGGAGGTGACGTGAGTGAAAAAGCGATGGGATCATAAGGGAATTATCGAGAAGTTTGAAATGTGCCGGAACGTTGAAAATGCTGATCCGATGAAAGCGTATATGAAACATCATTTTCCGTTTCTAGGCATTAAAAGTCCGCTGCGAAAAGAGTTGTTACGTGAACAATTTCGGGAATATGCATTACCTGAAGTTGACGAAGTGTTTGACGAGGCGTGGAAATTGTATTCATTACCCGAGCGGGAATATCAGTACGCTGCTATTGCTTTGCTCGATAAAATGAAGAAACACTTTACTACCGAGGATTATCCGAAGTTATTAAAATTCATTGAAACGAAATCGTGGTGGGATAGTGTCGATGCAATTGCACCGCATCTAGTTGGGCAAGTAGTCAAATTGGATCGAGCATACGGAAAAGCCGTGATGCTTGAATGGTCGGAATCGGATAATATGTGGACAAACCGCTCCGCTATTTTACATCAATTAAAGTTTAAAGGAGAAACGGATACAGATCTGTTATTTGAAATCATTTTACAGCATGTGGGATCAAATGAGTTTTTCATTCAAAAAGCAATCGGGTGGGTATTGAGAGAGTACGCAAAAACGGATCCAATTATCGTGAAGCAATTTGTCGAAGAACATACGCTGAAGCCATTAAGTAGGCGTGAGGCTTTGAAGCATATTGGCGACAAGCAATAAAGTTTGTCAAAATGGCAAACTAATAAAAAGAATATAGTATTCTTCACACAAAAGGAGTACGATGAAAAAGGAGTTGAGCAGGAAATATACTTGCTCAGCACACATTCATCGTACGCCTTTTTGGCAATCTTCAAAAAGAGAGGATAAGGGACAAATGAACTTGCTAACCGGAAGAATCGAAAAGGATTTTCTAGGGGAAAAAGAAGTTCCCGATCATGCATATTATGGCATTCAAACGATCCGGGCGACTGAAAACTTTCCAATAACGAAAGAGCGTATGCATCCGGAATTGATTCGCGCAATCGGAATTGTGAAAAAAGCGGCAGCTATTTCAAATGTGCTTGTCAATGACATGCCTGAGGACGTGGGGGTTGCCATCGTTAAAGCTGCAGACGAAGTAATTGACGGAACGTTGACGGACCAATTCATCGTCGATCCGATTCAAGGTGGGGCAGGCACTTCATTCAACATGAATGCGAATGAAGTAATCGCGAACCGTGCACTTGAACTGATGGGGCGTGAAAAAGGCGATTATAGCTTCATTAGCCCGAATAACCACGTAAATATGTCACAGTCGACAAATGACGCCGTTCCAACAGCGATTAAAATTGCGACCTTACAAATGGTCAATGAGCTACTTGAAACGATGGAGCTGTTTGTCGAAGAGCTGAAGGCGAAGGAAGAGGAATTCGACGGAGTCATTAAAATGGGAAGAACCCATCTGCAAGACGCTGTTCCAATTAGGCTAGGTCAGGAATTTAGTGCTTACCGGAGTGTTATTGAACGTGATATTGAACGGATTGGTAGGACAAGAGTTAACCTTTCCGATATTAATATGGGTGCAACAGCAATCGGCACGGGGCTGAATGCAAATGCACGATACATTGAAACGGTAGTAGAACATTTGCAGGAAAATAGCGGCCTACCGCTGAAATCCGCTGACAATTTAGTTGACGCGACACAAAATACAGACGCGTATACAGAGTTGTCTTCTGCCTTGAAAATTTGCATGATCAATCTCTCGAAAATGGCAAATGATTTGCGACTCATGTCGTCAGGTCCAAGAGCCGGTCTGAATGAACTCAATCTTCCAGCAAGGCAACCGGGCTCTTCCATTATGCCAGGGAAAGTAAACCCGGTTATGGCAGAAGTGATGAATCAAATTGCCTTCCAAGTAATCGGTAACGACCATACGATTAGCCTTGCTTCAGAAGCTGGCCAATTTGAATTGAATGTTATGGAGCCTGTGCTCGTCTATAATTTATTACAATCATTGACGGTTATGAACAACGGCCTCGAAGTGTTCCGCAAGCACTGCATTAGCGGCATTACCGCGAACGTCACACAAATGCAAGACTATGTGGAAAGAAGCGTCGGCACAATTACAGCGCTCACGCCATACATCGGCTATGAAATGTCATCGAAGATCGCTCTTGAATCGTTCGAAACAGGTACACCGATCAAAGAGCTTTGCCTGCGTTACAACGTGCTCACACTCGATGAACTTAACCGTTTGCTCGACCCGTATCAAATGACACAAATGAAAAGAGAAGGCGTAGCTCTTTCATAATAAAAAGTACTTTTACGGTGCCAATCGGATTTTCATTCGATTGGCATCTTTTAATTGCCTGAAACTTTTAATTTGTTTCGCGCACTGTGTACTGAATGATTCAGAATCTTTTTGTGCACAGTGCGCGAAACAATTCAGATTATACACTACAATTGTATATTGATATTCACTAACTATTGAATTAATTAGTCTCTGTTCGCTACTATGTGCATGAATATTAATTCAGGTGAATTGTCATAAATGTGTCTTGCACAGGCACCTGTTTTTATGCACCTGTTTTTTGATTGGATTCTGTACTAGTACACAATTTCAAGACTTTTTTTTCGTGTTCACAAAAAGTCCATTTGTAAGCGTTGTCTTTTTGAATGATTTGTGAAAGCATTCACATGTACCTTTTGTATTCTCGTAAGAAGGGTAAAATGGGTAGTAAGTAAGGCGAAGGCGTTTTACTTGACTAATTAAATGGAAAAGGAGAATGCATAATGTGGGTACTAACTGTATTTGAACAGAAGAGCTACCGAATTTTTGAGTTTGCAACTAGAGACGAGGCAGTGAAAGTTCTTCCGAAATTCCACAACGCAGTCCTTTCTTACACGCGCTAATAATTGACTATGCACCCTCGGTTGAGAATTCGACTGAGGTTTTTTTGAAAATTGGCGGAGAAAAATAGGAAAACCTTCGGAAACGATACAATTGTTTCCGAAGGCTTTCCGTAATTTCCGTATGTCATTCAGACAAATAATTCAATGCTTAGCTTTCTACTCCGCGGAATCCTGTTTCTGCTTTGAAACGAACTTCCGCATAAGATATTTCGTCGGCTTCGATTCGCTTCGCACCGACGTATGTGCCGATAATGGCAGCTAGGAATCCAGCTGGAATCGAGATGATTGCCGGATTGACGAACGGGAAGAGCGGTTCGCCGACGAAGAATGCAGCACCTTCGACCGGATTGATGACGTTCGGGCTGACCGATACGAGGACGAGAGCCGTAATAAGCCCTGTCAACATCGATGCAACCGCGCCAGTCGTATTAAATTTACGCCAGTAAATCGTGAACAAAATCGTCGGAACGTTCGCGGACGCGGCAATACAAAATGCGAGCGATACGAGGAACGCGACGTTGAGTTTTTCCGATCCGAGCGCAAGCAAAATGGAAACGACGGAGACACTAATTGCGGCAACTCGTGCTGCGATTACTTGCTGCTTTTGTGTCACTTTGCCTTTTTTGAAGATTTCCGTATAAATGTCATGCGCAATGGCCGATGCACCAGAAAGTACAAGCCCTGCAACGACTGCTAAAATTGTAGCGAATGCAACGGCTGCAACGAACGACTCAAGCGGATCCCCGCCAAGCACTCCTGCAAGCATCGGAGCGGCCATATTACCCGCCGAGTTTTCCGCGATAATCGCATCCCTGCCGACGAATTTGGCGGCACCGAATCCGAGGAAAATCGTCAGGACGTAGAAAATTCCGATGATCCACACTGCATACACGACAGAAGAGCGTGCTGTTTTCGCATCTTTAACTGTAAAGAAGCGCATAAGGATATGCGGCAGTCCCGCAGTTCCGAGAACGAGCGCAAGCAGCACTGAAATGAGTCCGATCGGATCTTTATAAACGACACCGGAATGGAGAAACGCCTCTCCGTGTGGCGTCGCTGTCCGCATCGTATCGAACATCCCAATGAAATTGAAATTGAATTTCATGAGAACGAGGAACGAAATAACGGTTGTCCCGACCATGAGCAATACCGCCTTAATGATCTGCACCCAGCTTGTCGCAGTCATTCCCCCGAATAATACATAAATCATCATCATCACACCGACGATAAGAACTGATAGCCAGTATTCGATGCCAAATAGCAATTTAATAAGTGCTCCCGCACCAACGAGTTGTGCGAGCATATAAAAAAGAACAATTGTAATTGTATTGAGTGCCGCAGCTCCTCGCACTTTCCTCGCGCCAAAACGTGCGCCGATCATATCGGCCATTGTAAATTTCCCTAAGTTTCGAAGCGGTTCCGCAATTAAAAACAGAACAACAAGATAAGCGGTTAACCAACCAACACTATAATAAAAACCGTCAAAACCATTCAATGAAATCGCACCCGCAATTCCTAGGAACGAGGCGGCTGACAAATAATCTCCTGCAATCGCAACACCGTTCTGCCACCCTGTCAGCGATCCGCCAGCAGTATAAAAATCACTCGCAGTCGTCGTTTGTTTAGCTGCCCAATATGTGATGTAAAGTGTCAATAAAATAACTGAAAAAAAGATTAAATACGATGATAGACCCATGAAGTATTCCCCCTTTAATTCCGAATGTGCTTTTCAAGCAACTGCTCGGCATCTTTATCAAACTCTCTCGACTTCTTCACATAAATCTGGGTGAACACCCATACCATGACGAACAATCCGAAGGCGTAAACCCACGTCCATGTCAGCCAGCCAATTGCCCGTGTTTCTAGAATTTTTGTGTATCCCGTTAACACCGGGAGTACCAAATAAAGTACAAAGAAAGCGATAACATAAGGCGTCATAAAACGTTTCTTCTTTTTCACTAAATACTTGAACTCGTCCGTTTCAATAATACGTTCATAATCCAGCTGACCGTCCGTCTTACGAGGCAACTCCCGCTCGACAGGCAAGTCTTCCTTCTTCATTTTCACTGTCATTCATTTCATCCCCCTTGCTGCAAAATATAAATATACGCATGCTTTTCTTCAACGAGTCGACCTCACAATCTACTCTCTGAGTTTATAAAACTACCAGCATGTCATAATGGTAACGGTATCAAAGTTACAGAAAATAATCAATCCTATATTTATAATAATATTGGAAAAACTACAAGAAAGACAAAATATAGGTAATTCATCAACCTTTTGCGGTGCCTGTGCAGCAAACAATTCCGAAAATACAATACAATTGTATAATTTTTTTCAGAGAGGTTGATTTATAAAGTAGTTGGGTGAAATAATATGAATTTTTATTCGTAACGTTGAATTGTCATAAATGTGTCATGCACAGGCACTTGAAATAGGCACCGGAAACGGAGCGAGAAAAAGGTATAAAAAAACCATCCTTGAGTGTGTAACTCAATAGGATGGATGTTATTCAATCTGCTATGCTTTTTCGTTCAAATGCTAAATACCGCGTACCTTGAAAAGTGAGGATGCCAAGGTCGCCTTCCGCTAACATGCCGTACTCTCTTCCGGACAGCTTCAGCTCCATCCGGTCGCCGCTCTCGACTTGGAACGTAACGTAGTAATCTGTGTGCGCGGAAGAGTCACCGCTGCCGCCCCACGTATTCGTTCGCTTCGTCATTACTTGTGCAGGTATCGCCAAACGGGGCGAGCTATTATTGGCGGTCCATTCCCCAGCACCTTTAACGATTGCAACGATTATTCCGCCGATTACAATAACAAAAATGACGAAAATAAAAACTGGTCCAGCCGTAAACATGAAATCATCGAACGCATTAAATCCCATTTCGCCACCACCTTTTTAGTATCTATTGATAGCTATACGGAATTGGGGGCGATTAGTTTCAAGCTTCCGTTAGGGAAATTGTCTAGCTCTCTATTTTTTAAGGGCGATTTACATGTTGATCAACAAGAATGACATTGCCATCCGGATCTTCAAGCGTGAAATGTGCAACCCCAGTGCTCGAGTCATCTGCCTCGGTTAACAGTTGAACCCCATCCTCTTTCAGCTGCTTTTGAAGGTCTCGGATATCCGTAAATGAATCAAGATTTTCTGCATTCTGATTCCATCCAGGATTAAATGTGAGAATGTTTTTTTCGAACATCCCTTGGAAAAGCCCGATCGTGCAATTCTCATTTTTCATGATGACCCAGCTGTCGTCGATAACCCCTCCAAACGTTTGAAATCCAAGCTTTTCATAAAATGCTTTAGATTTGTGAATGTCTTTGACCGTTAGACTTACAGAAAATGCTCCTAGTTTCATTTTCCTTCCCCTTTCGAAAATGTCGACGTTTTCCATTTAGTATAAATGAGCAATTTGGAATAAACAACAATACCACGGTAATTAATTACCATAAAACGGTTACTACGATTTCGCGCATCTGCCATACACATAGGAATTCCGTTTTTGGACAATCTAACAAGAAAATATCGGATGAGGGGATGTCTATGCAAATCGAATGGTCGTCCGATTGGAAAGAGGGCTTTGTCGAACGATTGGAGAGTCGCAAAGCTTGGGATAATTGGACGTTGTATAAAATGTGTTATGACGTGGAGAAAGCGAGATTGATTACAGACTTCCACGGGCTCCAATGCCCAAAATATTTACCCGCATTAAAGCCGTATTCCCATCAATTGGAGGCAGCGGAAACGGTCATCGAGCGAATGAACGGGAAAGCGATTCTTGCGGACGAGGTCGGTCTCGGGAAAACGATTCAAGCCGGGTTAATTTTAAAAGAGTATTTAATACGGGGGCTTGTGAAAAAGGCGCTCATCCTCGTTCCGGCTTCTCTTATTAATCAATGGATTGATGAGTTGAATCAAAAATTCCATATCCCTGTGATTCAATATAAAAAAGCGTATGATCTGGACTACTGCAATATCGTCATTGCGAGCATCGATATGGCGAAGAGGAGTCCTCATAAGGAAAATCTCTATAACCAAGATTTTGATTTAATTATTATAGATGAGGCGCATAAATTAAAGAACCCGAAAACGAAAAACTATGAGTTCGTGCAAAACTTGAAGAAAAAGTTCTGTCTGCTGTTAACGGCGACGCCGATTCAAAATGACGTATTCGAGCTGTTCAATTTAATTTCTTTATTAAAGCCAGGGCATCTCGGCAATTTCGAGACATTCCAATCCGTCTTTTCTGCGAGCAAACATAATGTGGAAGAGGACGAGTTTTTAAAGGAATTAATTAACCAAGTGATGGTAAGAAATTCAAGGCATGACACAGGAATTGAATGGACGAACCGGCGTGTCCAAATCATTCCACTTGAGTTCAGTGAAGAGGAAAAAGAAGTGTACGATATGATTTCAGAGTTAAAAAATGTGTCGCCCGTCTTTTCGAGTGCCTTTTCGATGATTACGTTGCAAAAGGAAATGTGTAGCAGTAAAGAAGCAGCGTATTTTACGTTGAATGAAATGCGGCAAAAATGCACGAGTCAGGAGGAAAACGCTTATATCGATGAGTTGATAGGAAAATTAGTCGCGCTTCAGGTGAATACGAAAGCAGAAAAGGCGTATGAAATTATTACGCAAGCAAATAACGAGAAGGTCATTATTTTTACGGAATATCGGGCGAGCCAAGCCTTTTTAATGAACTATTTATTTGAAAAAGGCATCGTCAGCGTCCCGTTTAACGGGAAATTTAGCAAAAATAAACGTGAGTGGATGAAGCAGTTATTTAAGGAGAAAGCGCAAGTGTTAATTGCTACAGAATCGGGCAGTGAAGGGATTAACCTTCAATTTTGCCATCAAGTCATCAATTATGACTTGCCGTGGAACCCGATGAAACTCGAGCAACGGATTGGTCGTGTCCATCGGTTAGGGCAAGAGCATGATGTTAATATATACAATTTGGCCATTAAACATACAATTGAAGACCATATATTGGAGTTGCTAAATGTGAAAATTGGCGTCTTTGAAAAAGTCGTCGGTGAGTTGGATGATATACTGTCTGAATTTAAATTGTCGATTTAAATGCAAGGAGGATGCGCATGTACCCACAGCAGATCCATCAATATGTACGACAATTTTTCATTGAAAATAATTGCCCCATTTTGCGTGAGAATGAACAGTTTATTAACGTTCAATTAACGATTGACATGGATAAAAAAATAATGAATCGCCCGTTTTACTGGAAGTATGTAGAGAGTACGGGAGGCGAACCGAATCCTGCACAACTGACGTTAATTACCGATAAAAACAGACTTACAGAAAGCATTGCCGGGGAAGTCGTGCACTACGGCTCACCCCGGCTCAATCAATTGTTTAAAGTGACGAGGGAGCTTGGGTCATTTGTACAAATGTACGAAAGAGCGGGAAGCGAAACTGGTGCACAAACGATCTTAACGCCGTGGGTAGGGGTGAATTATAAAATAACGTATTCGAGCGATCGAACAAAGGAAGTTCTTTATTCATTAGGCATAAATTTAATAAATGGCATGATCATCAAGGACTTTCAGGAATCAATCGGTGAGTTGAATTTAGGAAGTGCGATATCACCGAACACATTTCACTTGCCGTACATCATTACACCGCTGCGCGCCTTAGAACGGCTAGATTCGGTCATCGAAAATCTTATCCAGCAAGACGACCATACATGGGCGGAAGAAGCAAAAGAACGACTCCGAAAGGACCTCCTTGTCCTCGAGTATTTCTACAGGGAAATCGAAGAAGCTGACCGCCCCGAATGCTACCGGATCGAGAAAAATGCCATCGAAGAACAATACAAAACAAAAATTAAAATCGACATCATCAACGGCGGCTTATTCTACCTAAAATCGAATTGAGCCTAAGTTGTGTCGGTGCCAGTGTGGCATGCTATTCAGAATTGTGCTGGTGGATGCGCGGCAAACTTTTCGGAATTGTGTCGCCTGTGTCGCTAATTGTGTCGCCTGTGTCGCTAATTGTGTCGGCGGCTGTGCAAAACACTATTCTGACAATACACTACAATTGTATAAAGAAATAGGTTAGTATCGACGGGGCAATGTTCTTTAAAATTTGTTGCGCATAAATATTCCGCTTTTTAAATAGTCATAAATGTGTGCTGCACAGGCACGGAAACAATTCGGAAACAACTCCGAAACAATTCTATCTGGATAGGGGTGGTGAAATATGAAACAATGGTAGAAAGAGATGTAGAAAGGGCGAGCACATTCATGAAGAAGAAAATTTTTGGTGTGCATGATGAAAATACGTTGCGTCAGTTCAAAAAATGTTTGCGGACGGGGCAAGTGGCGGGTGGTGTGTTATGTGCCGATGGGCATTATGGATATAGCCAGCCGGTCGGGGGCGTCGTTGTGTATGACGGCCAAATTTCGCCGTCAGGTGTTGGGTATGACATCGCCTGCGGAAATAAAGCGGTCCGAACGAATTTGAAGTGGACGGAAATTCAAAAAGATTTGCCGCGTCTCATGGATGAAATTGCGTCATCCATTTCGTTCGGAGTCGGCAGGAAGAATAAAGAGCGGGTAGACCATGAATTGTTCGATGATCCGGATTGGGCTGTGTATGAGGAAATCGGGAAACAGGAGCATGATCGACTAAAGAAATTGGCGAAGGACCAATTGGGAACGGTCGGGGCCGGGAACCACTTCGTCGATTTGTTCGTGGAGAAGGAGACCGGAGCTGTATGGGTGGCGAACCACTTCGGCAGTAGAGGGTTCGGTCATAGAACGGCGAGCGGATTTTTGAATTTGGCAAATGGACGGGAGTTTTCCGATCGTGCGCCTGGTGAAAGTATGGAGCAGGCGCCGACGTTGATAGATTTGGATAGTGAGTTGGGCGATCTTTATTACCGTGCGATGACGTTGAGCGGGAAATATGCGTATGCCGGCAGAGATTACGTGATGGACGAAGTGCTCTCAATTTTAGGTGCAACGTCTGAATTTGAAGTGCATAATCACCATAACTATGCTTGGAAGGAAACGCATTTCGGTAAGGAGTACGTCGTCGTTAGGAAGGGAGCAACCCCTTCGGCTCCAGGGCAAATGGGCTTCATTGGCGGAAGCATGGGTGACATTTCCGTCATTGTCCGCGGTAAAGATAATGAAGCGAACGCCGATGCCTTTTATAGTACCGTTCACGGTGCAGGCAGGATCATGAGCCGAACAGAGGCGGCCGGTCGGATGAATTGGAAAACTCGTAAGCGGTCTGGCGGTAAAATTACGCAAGAGCGGATGGATCAAGCCGTCCAAAAATATGGCGTCGAGTTGCGCGGCGGGGGCACGGATGAAAGTCCATTCGTTTACCGTAAATTGCGGGACGTTTTAGAGGCGCATAAGGATACAATCGATGTCCTCCACGTATTGAAACCGGTCGGCGTCTGCATGGCAGGGGCGAATGAATATGATCCGTATAAAGATTGAGGTGCCTAACTATGAAAGGGTGTTAAAGCATGGAAGTACATAAAGAGTTAGCAGTGAACTTTCTTCAAATGATTGTCTCGGGAGAAATTGACGAGGCGTATGAGAAGTACGTTAGCCCAGAACTCCGCCATCATAATCCTTATTTCCCCGGAGATGGGGAGTCGCTGAAGAAGGCGATGAAAGAGAATGATGGGATGAATCCGAACAAGACTCTTGACGTAAAACAGACGATTGAAGAGGGGGAAAGGGTGATGGTGTATTCTCACATTAAACAGAACCCCGAAGATCTTGGAGCAGCGGTCGTTCATATTTTCCGCTTTTCTAACGGCAAAATCGTTGAGATGTGGGACATCGGCCAACCTGTACCGGAAGACTCACCAAATGAGAACGGGATGTTTTAATTCGGTGCAATTAATTCGCCGCCTGTGCAACACGCAATTCAGATAATAAACTACAATTGCATATAAAAAAAGAGGAAGTCAATCAAATCAATGTTTGGTTGGCTTCTTTTTGTATTTATATGCGTTATGTTGAATTGTCATAAATGTGTGTTGCACAGCCGCAGAAACAATTCTGAAAAACAAAGGCGGCACAATGCAATAAAAAAAGACTTGACTTCCTAGGTGAGCATGATAAGATTCATAACAATTACTTTTACGTAGAAGTATTCCAATTACATAAATAAGAGAGATGGTGCAGTAATTCGATTGTGTGCAGCAACTAGAGACTGAATGGGTGGTGAGAATTCAGGCAGCAATTAGGGTGAAGTACGCCATTGGCTTTTCTCAATTTGACATGAAGTGGATGGCCGATTTCGTATCGGCTCATCAAGTAGGGTGGTAACGCGGAGAACTCCTTCGTCCCTTTCCAAGGGATGGATGGGGTTTTTTTGTATTTATTTATGAACAGTTTTAGATAGGTAAAATAGTATCGTCGATGGAGAAGGAGATGTCATCAATGAAAAAGGAACTAACTTTTACAGCTTCAATTATCCCAATATTGGCATTAATGATCGCGGCAGCTTCATCGATTTTCATTTGGAAAGCTGGGATGCATATCCCCCTACTAATTGGGGTGCTTGTCGCCGCGGTGATTGCAAAAACTTGCGGTTGGCGTTGGCAGGAAATCGAAAAAATGATGGTCAATGGGGTATCTCGGGCATTGCCCGCAGTTTTTATCTTACTCATTATCGGGATCATTGTTGGAACTTGGATTGCAAGTGGTGTAATCCCAACGATGATTTACTACGGCTTATCGATTATCGAACCTTCACTATTTATTCCACTTGTGGCACTTATTACTGGAATTGTTTCGATTACATTAGGAAGCTCATTCACCTCCATTGCGACGATCGGGATTGCTTTTATGGCGATTGGAGGGGGATTGGGATTTCCACCGGGGCTTGTAGCGGGGGCAGTCATTTCGGGTGCCTACTTTGGTGATAAACTATCGCCGTTATCCGATACGACAAACATCGCTCCAGCTATGGCTGAAACAGATTTGTTTAGCCATATAAAGCACATGCTTTGGGACACGATTCCTGCATTTGTCATTGCGCTTATTTTATATTGGTTTGTCGGTCTTTCAGGCGCAGCCACTCATGCTGTCGATACGAATGGCATCGATCTAATCAAAACAGGGCTGGAAGGAGTATTCACCATTCATCCGCTGCTGCTCTTGATGCCTTTATTCACAATCATTTTAATGATGATGCGTATACCAGCCATTCCAGCATTAACGATTGTAGGACTGTTAGGGGCTGTCCTTGCAGTCATCGTTCAAGGCTCTTCTATTGCCTCTATTGCACAAGTGATGACGAGTGGATTTTCAGTCGATTCGGGAATAGCTACTGTGGACTCTTTGTTGAATAAAGGCGGTCTTTTATCAATGTTGGGGACAATCGGACTGTTAGTCATCGCCACTGCTTTAGGCGGGATTCTAGAAGAAACAGGATCTTTTGAAGTGGTCACGAGAAAAATGATAGCAGGTGTCCGTTCAACGGGAACGTTAATCAGCACGACCATCCTTTCAACTTTTGTCGTGGCATTCGCAAGTGGAGCACAAATGTTGGCCATTATTTTACCGGCAAGAACATTTGTCCGTACGTATAAAGAGAAGGGAATCGATACGAAGAACCTTTCAAGATGTGTCGAAGCAGCGGGTACGGTAGGCATTAACCTTGTCCCATGGAGTGTTCCTGCAATTTTTGCAGCAAGCATTCTAGGAGTCAGTCCAGGAGAGTTTATTCCTTTTGCATTCTTTGCGTTCCTAGTCCCGCTAATCAATATCATTTTTGGTTTCACCGGCTGGACCATTACGAAAAAGAGCTATCATAAGAAAAATGAAACTAAAGGAGCCATATCGTTATGAGCAAAGTCATTTTACATGTGTTAGGAACGGCTCAAGATGCCGGTCTGCCACATCCAAACTGCTTTTGTAAAAACTGTACGGAAGCGATAGAAAATCCTGCGTTCAGGCGCACTGCAGCGTCATTAGCCATTGTGCTCCCTGAACAGAAGGCTTGGCATTTGATCGATGCAACGCCAGATATGAAAGAACAGATGGCGAGGGTGCAGATGAAGCACAATTTGCAAGGGCAGCTCATGTCGAGCATCTTTTTGACACATGCCCATCTCGGTCATTATCCCGGATTATTATTTTTAGGGAGAGAAGCGATCGGTGCAAAAAAGATCCCGGTACTGGCAGGACCGAAAATGAAGAAACTGCTAGAAGAACAAGCGCCTTGGAGCCAATTAACAAAGCTCAACAATATTGCCCTGCAAGAAATGCGTGATGGTCAACCGATTGCTGTTTCAACGGACGTCACCATTACACCTGTTGATGTCCCTCATAGAAATGAGTTCTCTGAAACATTTGGCTTTTGGATTACAGGGACGGAGAAGAAAGTGTTGTACATTCCGGACATCGATCGATGGGAACAATGGGACAAGGACATTTATGAAGCGTGCAAGGAAGCGGACATCTGCTTACTTGACGGCACATTTCATTCCACTGAAGATCTTGAAAAGATTGGCCGGGATTATCGGGAAATTCCTCATCCGCTCATGACCGAAACGATGGACCGGTTACAAGATCTAATGGAACAAACGGAGATTTATTTCATTCACCTCAATCACTCGAATCCCGTGCTTGACAGGGAACGAACGGTTCGAAATGAACTTGAAAAGAAAGGCTTTCATATTGCGGAGGAAGGTATGGAGTTTGTTTTGTAAACGAATGATATTTCCGGTGCCTGTGCAGCACACTATTCAGTTAATACAATGCAATTGTATATTCAAAATGGATAAACGTTATTAAATCAACAAACCTTCGAAATTTAAATGTGTAATTATTCGGTGTTGTGAATAGTCATAAATGTGTGGTGCACAGCTGCACAAACAATTCAGATAATACAATACAATTGCATAAAAAAATACAAGACTCCATCCAAATCAATACTTGGTCGGAGTCTTCTTGTATTTATATGCCTATTATTGAATTGTCATAAATGTACCATGCACAGGCACCTTTATTTATGATTTCACTTATCCCGATCATCCCGTCGTTCATTTAGAGCTTTTGCTTCATAATCCTCCGCAAATTCCTCTGCAGAATCCCTGCCGCGGTTTTCGCCTGGGTTATTCGTGTTGCTGTTTGTGTTTTGAGCCTCTTTGTAAACATCAAAACTATT
This sequence comes from Sporosarcina sp. UB5, assembly GCF_050859005.1. Taxonomy (GTDB): domain Bacteria; phylum Bacillota; class Bacilli; order Bacillales_A; family Planococcaceae; genus Sporosarcina. The sequence goes on along the minus strand of NZ_CP125984.1, from coordinate 493,799 downwards.
ATGCGTTCTCTCATTCATCGTCTTCTTATTGTTTTTATTCATCGACCATTCACCTCCTACACGTACTATGCACGGCGGTGGAAGAAGTATACGCTACTGCCAGTATTGAAAAGGAGGAATTGGAAATGCATTTGGCGAAAGGTGGATTGTGGGATTTATTAACATTGGGGGATGCGAAATGAATTATGACGTTATTGTAGTGGGCGCTGGTCTTGCAGGATTAGTGGCGACTTCGGAAGTAATTAAAGCGGGGAAAAAGGTGCTTTTACTAGACCAAGAACCGGAGGCGTCCATCGGTGGGCAGGCGTGGTGGTCGTTCGGGGGATTGTTTTTAGTCGATTCGCCAGAGCAGCGGAGGCTTGGCATAAAAGATTCAAAGGAGCTCGCTTGGCAAGATTGGATAGGAAGTGCGGGATTCGACCGGCTAGAAGATGATGATTACTGGGCCGAAAAATGGGCAGAAGCGTATGTGGATTTTGCTACGAATGAAAAACGAGAATGGCTTCATTCGCTCGGTGTCCGATTTTTTCCTGTCGTCGGCTGGGCGGAAAGAGGGGGATACCTTGCTGAAGGACACGGCAATTCAGTGCCGCGTTTCCATATTACGTGGGGAACGGGTCCGGGGCTCGTGCAACCGTTCGAAAAGCTGGTCCGTGAAGGAATCGCCAAAGGGCTCGTCGACTATAAGCCACGGCATCAGGTGGATGAATTATTAACAAAAAACGGAGCAATTGTCGGCGTAAAGGGATCTAAACTTGAGTCGAGCAATGTCGTAAGAGGGGAAATGAGTTCCCGGACGGTTATCGGAGAATTTACATACGAGGCTCCCGCAGTCGTTGTGACGAGCGGCGGAATCGGTGCGAATTTCGACCTCGTTCGGGAAAACTGGCCAACGCGATTAGGGGAGCCTCCGAGACAAATAATTTCCGGCGTACCAGCGCACGTCGATGGGCGGATGCTTGCGATAACGGAAAAAGCGGGCGGGCGGATTGTGAATAAAGATCGGATGTGGCATTACACGGAAGGCATCCGAAATTGGAGTCCGATTTGGCCGTCCCATGGCATCCGCATTTTGCCGGGGCCCTCTTCCATTTGGCTTGACGCGGAAGGTAACCGTTTCCCTGCACCGAACTTTCCAGGCTTCGACACGTTAGGGACGTTACAGGCGATCAAGGAAACGGGCTATGACTACTCGTGGTTCATTCTCACCAAAAAGATTATCGAAAAGGAGTTCGCGTTGTCGGGATCTGAACAGAATCCGGACTTGACGGGGAAAAGTATTAAGAAGGTGCTATCGAGAGTGCTTCCCGGTCCGCCGGCTCCCGTGAAAGCGTTTATGGATCACGGCGAAGATTTTATCGTGGCGGAAACGCTAGAACAATTGGTGGCGGGAATGAACCGAGTTGCGGGGAATGACTTGATTGATACGAGAAAAATCAAGCGGCAGCTACTTGCGAGAGACCGTGAGATGGACAATACATTTACGAAGGACTTTCAAATTACGGCGCTTCGCGGGGCGAGGAATTATGTTGGTGACAAGCTAATCCGGGTTGCGAAGCCGCATAAAATCCTTGATGCGAAAAACGGTCCGTTAATCGCGGTTAAGCTCAATATTCTCACCCGAAAAACATTGGGCGGGCTTCAAACGGACTTGTCCGGACGTGTGTTAAATGAAGCAGGAAGTCCTGTTCCCGGATTGTACGCTGCAGGGGAAGTTGCCGGTTTTGGCGGCGGAGGCGTGCATGGATACCGCGCATTAGAAGGTACTTTTTTAGGAGGTTGCCTGTTTGGCGGCCGCATTGTCGGTCGAACTTTGTCGGAATAAAGAAGGAGAATTGCCGCTCCAAATCGAATAATGAGATATTGACAGAATAAAGGGGAAGAGAATATGACAGTTGAACAGTTTTTAGCGGAACAAAATAAAACGATCAAAGATTTGCATATGACGAGCGCAAACAGTTCATGGATGGCGGCGACTACAGGTGAGGATGAATGGAACCAAAAGACAGCAGAGGCGCAAACTGCAGTTAATTCGTACCTATCAAATGCAGAACGCTTCGAACAAGTGAAAGCATATCTTGCTCAAGATAATTTGACGGCAGTGCAACGACGTCAGCTTGAGACTCTCCGTACCGGTATGGCAGGAAAGCAAATACCTGAAGACGATTTAAAGGAAATGGTGGAGCTTTCAACGGAATTGATTGGCGTCTTCAATACATTCCGCGCGACGATTGACGGGCAGCCTGTATCTGAAAATGATGTCAGGGATATTTTAATTAAAAGCAATAATTTGGAGGAACGCGAAGAAGCGTGGCTTGCGAGCAAGCAGATTGGGAAAGAAGTTGAAGAGAAGCTTTTACTTCTCGTCAAAAAACGAAACGAAGTTGCGCGTTCGTTAGGCTTTGAAAACTATCACCAAATGAGCTTCGAGCACCAGGAGCTTGATCGCGATGAAGTCTTTTCGATCTTCCGTAAGCTGAAGAAGCTTTCCGACGAGCCGTTCCGTGAAATGAAACAGGAGATGGACAGCGAATTAGCAGAGCGCTTTGGCATTACGATCGACGAGCTTCGTCCATGGCATTATGCGGACCCGTTTTTCCAAGAGGCGCCGCCTTCAAAGGAGCTGGACTTGGACCCGTTCTATGACGGAAAAGACCTTGAGCAGCTGACGATTGAAACGTTCAAGAGCATGGGCATGGACATTACGGATATGCTTGCGAACAGCGATCTTTATCCACGTGATAAGAAAAACCAGCACGCATTCTGCACCGATATCGACAGGGAAGGCGACGTCCGCGTGCTTTGCAATAATGTGCCGTCCGATTATTGGTCCGTTACGATGCTGCATGAGTTCGGTCATGCGGTTTATTTCAAATATGTCGATCGCACACTTCCATTCCTATTACGGACTTGCGCGCATACGTTGACGACGGAAGCGATTGCGATGCTCTATGGCCGGTTCGGGAAAAATCCTGCATGGCTCCACCAGTTTTTAGGATTGGATAAAGCCCAAGTAGAGGAATTGACGCCGCTTATCGAGGAATCACTGCGCAGGCAAATGCTCATCGCGGGCCGCTGGATTATGACATTCACGTTCTTCGAGCGAGAATTGTACGAAAATCCGGATCAAGATTTGAACAAGCTATGGTGGAAAATCGTACAGGACGTCCAATTTGTGAAACCGCCGGAAAACGTGGATTACCCGCATTGGGCAGCAAAAATTCATTTCACGCTCGTCCCGGTTTACTATCAAAACTATTTACTAGGCGAATTGACGACGTCACAACTGCATTCTTATATTGAAAACAACATTTCAAAGGACATGTTCACGCCTGAAGTAGGCTCGTATTTAGTGGAAGAGTATTTCAAGCCCGGTGCATTATATCCGTGGAATGAAAAGATTGAGAAGGCAACAGGCGAGAAGCTGAATCCGCAATATTTCATCGATCAATTCGTGACGAAAACGCTTGTCTAAAAGTAATATGCCGAACAAGATATGGAATCTCGTTCGGCATGTTTTTATCTTCTCTTCTTTTTCGCTAATTCTGCGGCAGCTAATTTCTTTCTATCCACAATTTTTTCGAACTCGACAAACACATAATAGACGTTTTCTTTTATTTCCTCGATCCTTAACACTTTGCCTCTTCGCCCTTTAAGGATCACATTATCGTCTACGGCAGGGATGTTTCTAAGCAATTGATTGAGCACATAATTGTTATTTTCGTAGAAATGAATGGCATACATAATCCGAATCTCCTTTAGTAGTGTGATAGTTGGAATCCATTCATTTTATGATTGTCCGAGAGATTTAGAACAAAGGACTTTTAGCGAGCAGTGTCGAATAAAAGAAGTAACGGCATGTTAAATAAAGGGAGTGGGATGAATGAAGCTTGCAGAGGCATTGATTGCACGCGCGGATTTACAAAAGAGAAACGAGCAACTGAAAAGGCGGATTAGCCTTAACTTGAAGATCCAAGAAGGGGAAAAGCCTGCGGAGGACCCGAATGTGATGTTGGCAGAGCTCGATAGCAATATGAAGGAATTGACGAAATTGATTCAGCGAATAAATAAAACGAATTGCTCCGTCCAATTCGACGATACGCGAACGCTTGCGGATGCATTGGTAGAGCGTGACCAGAAATGGGACAAGCGACTGATTCTCGCAAAGATTGCAGAGGAAGCGTCGATCCGAAACGACCGATATAGCCGAACTGAAATCAAGATCATGAGCACCATTGATGTCGCGGCAATTCAAAAGCAGGTCGACCAATTATCGAGAGAGTTCAGGGAGATTGACACAAAGATACAAGGCTTAAATTGGAGCATTGATTTGTTGTAAGCGGGCGTGCCCGGGAATTTGACACAACGATTTTCATTTGCAAGTCGGTAGCTGCTTCGCAAAGGTGAGTACAAACCCGCCAACTGGGCAAGTTGGACTAATGGTAGGTAGTGGGGCTATACCAATCGGTTCGAATCCGTCATGAACAATTGAAGCCCAGTACCGTGACATGTGTACAAATAGAATGTAATTGTAACGACCATGTACTAATTTGCGAAGGCAGTGAGGGTGGGGTTGGGGACTTGTTATTGTAAATGAAAAATTGGCGGCGAGCACCCAGCAATGGATGTTCGCCGCTTTTTATTCATTCCCTTCATTTACAATCGACCGGATAATATGGATGGAATGCCATTCGCCGAATGAAAAAAGCGTAATCGGGTATTTCTTGGCGAAAATCCGTTTATGAATTTCACGCACGTCGTACCCTTTCTTGTGCAAGGCAAGCGTCTTCTCCTGGAGCTCTTGTAAATGCGTTAGTTTCTTTTGCAACGCTACGCGGCCATCCTTCACGTATCCCGCATGGCAGCAAAATAATTCCTCGAAATCATACGACAACGTCCTTTCGATGGAACGGATAATGGTCGGAATGCTTTCGTCTCGTAAAATGAGTTTCGTTTTAGGGTGTATATATAGATCACCGGTAAAAAGTTGCCCCGTTTCTTTATTCAAAAAAGCTAAATGGTCTGTTGCGTGTCCCGGCGTTGCAATGACCGTCCAATCGGCATTTCTTGACTTGAATGAATTCCCGATCGGCTCGGCCTCAAAAGGTTTTCTTCTTCCCCAGAAAAATTTCCGATAGAAAGGATAATCCGCTTTTCGGGCACATTCTTCAATCGCCATTTCATTCATGAATATGGGCAGCCCAAATTTTGTTTGTAAATAGTTTGCGCCCCCCGAATGGTCTTCATGGGCATGCGTAATGACGACTTGGTCAACGTCAGCTTGCGAAAAAAATGCGTTAAACTCCTCCGCTAATGATTGGGAACCAGTATCGATCAGCACGCCATCTGTTTCAAAGCAAAATACATTCAACTTAACACTGTTCAAACGAACGACTCCATTTACAAATCGGACATTGCTCACTTCACCTTGCATTGATGTCGTTTTTAAAATCAAGAACCTCACCCCTTATCGCGCATAATTCACTTATTAGTAGACTATCACATTTTGAATGAATATTCATTCATTAATATTGTAGATAAAGGATTTTAACTAGCTTACATTGAATACAGTAGCAAAAAGGGGGATGCAATATGTCAATCGGAAAAGAGTATTTACGTGTTGTTCGGGAACGGTTCGTCGTGTTAAAAGAACAAGGCGAAAAAACATTTGCTCAATTGGATGAGGAAGATTTTAATTGGACGCTGAATGAAGCGTCAAATAGCATCGCGGTTCTTATTCAGCATGTAAGCGGAAATATGGTGTCGAGGTGGACAGATTTCCTAACGACGGATGGTGAAAAACCAGACCGGAATCGGGATGGGGAGTTCGAGACGAAACAAATGTCCAAGACGCAACTGATGGAATGTTGGGAGCACGGCTGGCACGTATTTCTGGATGCGCTTGAAAGCTTGGATGAGCAGGATTTGTTAAAGACTGTTCTCATCCGTGGCGAAGCACATTCCGTCATCGACGCCATCGAACGTCAAATGGCGCATTACGCTGCCCATATCGGACAGATCATGTTTATTGGCAAGCAGATCAAAGGGGAGCAGTGGAAAAACTTAAGCATTCCGAAGGGGGAGTCGGACGCGTATTTGCAGCGGATGCTGAAGGGGCAATGATAGCTAGGGAAAGCGCCTGTAGGGTGGTTATGTTGCCATTTCACAGGCGTTTTAGTTAACGTCTCTAATAATCGAACAAAGGCACACACACTGTCACCCTCTTCCCGCATCCGATAAAAACCCACACGATGTATACGTTCTGCCAACCATTGGGAATCCTACCTTCAGTACATAGTACAGGAGGATGAGATATGAACAGTCAAAGTATTGGAAAGCTGCCCGAGCATCCGGAACCGTTTTGGAGGACGAGTGTCGACTTTCCGACCTTTCCGAGTTTGAATGAAAACCTCGAAGTGGATGTGATCGTCGTTGGTGCAGGCATTACCGGTATTACGTCCGCGTATTTATTGGCGAATGAAGGCTTGAAAGTTGCGGTCATTGAAGCGGATAAAGTGTTGAACGGGACGACGGGGCATACGACTGCGAAAATTACGGCGCAGCATGATTTGATTTACGATGAGTTCATTCAAAATATGGGGCGGAGTACGGCGAGACTCTATTACGAAGCGAATATGGAAGCGTTGGCATTCATTAAAAAAACAGTGGAGGAGCTTCAAATCGACTGTGATTTGACGAGCGTTGATGCGTATATTTACTCCGTCTCCGAGAAGTACGCCCGGAAAATTGAGAAGGAAGCGGAGGCTTATCAAAAACTTCATATCGATGGCGGCTTAGTCGATAGCTTCCCTTTTGACATTGACGTACAAAATGTCCTTGTCATGAAGAACCAGGCACAGTTTCATGTGACGAAATACTTGGTTCATCTCATTGATTTATTCAAACAAAAAGGTGGGCGGATTTTCGAGGACACGGTCGCCGTTAATATTGAAACGGGCGAGCGGCCGGTTGTGTTGACGCGTGAGGAGAACCGGATTAGTGCCAAGCATGTGTTAGTTTGCACGCATTTTCCGTTTTATGAGGGAACAGGACTTTATTCCACTAGGATGTACGCGGACCGTTCGTACGCGCTTGCGGTAAAAGCGAAAAAGGAATTCCCTTCAGGCATTTTCATTAGTGCGGACGACCCGACCCGCTCGTTACGTTCTGTCACGGACAACAACGGCGAGGAATTGGTACTCATTGTCGGGGAAAATCATAAGACCGGCCAAAGTCCAGTGGAGACGATGGAACATTACAAAGCGCTCGAACGATTCGGCGAAGAGATTTTCGGGCTCGAGAAAATTGTAAACCGATGGTCGGCGCAAGACTTGGTCACGTTGGATAAACTGCCGTACATCGGCGAAATCACGTCAGGAAATCCGAATATCCTCATTGCGACAGGCTTCCGGAAATGGGGAATGTCGAACGGTACCGCCGCTGCATTGCTGTTCCGCGATATGGTGACTGGGAAAGATAGCAAGTTTGAAAAACTATATACACCATCCAGGTTCTATGCACATCCAAGTTTGAAAAACTTCCTCGTTCAAAACGCGAATGTTGTTGGTCAATTAATCAAAGGAAAGCTCGATTCACCGAGTACAAAACCGGATGATTTAGCTAAAGGGGAAGGCAAGGTCGTGACGCTCGACGGGCATCGTAAAGGTGCGTACCGGGATGATGATGGAAAAATTCATATCGTCGATACGACGTGCACTCATATCGGATGCGAAGTCGAATGGAATAGCGGCGACCGGACGTGGGACTGCCCGTGCCATGGGTCTCGGTTTAAACCGACAGGCGAAGTGATTGAAGGTCCGGCGGAAAAGCCGTTGCAACGTTATGATTATACAATGTTGGATAATTTGACGTCGGAGGACTCTGGATATTGAATGAAAACGACCCATCTAGGCGTATTGCCGGATGGGTTGTTTCATGTTTTATTTGTCGAAAAAGCCCTTGAATTGTAGTCAAACGGTGATAAATTCATTCAAGTCGGTGGTAAAGTCCGGCGAGTCGGTGATAAACCATGTAGAGTCGGTGATAAACTCCCCCGAGTCGGTGATAACGACAACAAAAGAGGGAATTCCTGGTCAACGCCGAATAACAGAAGTATGGAATATTCAAAAATATACACCTAGGGGGAATGAACATGGGAGAGACAGTGGCGGGAACGTCGTTTGATACGTATGCAGAAGATTATGTTGAGAAGCATTTAATTCCGGGGGCGATGATTGGCATTAGCGAAAACGAGCGCGTAGTTGAGAAGGGACTTGGTTACCGAAACGTGGAGCAAAAGCTGCCGGTGACGGGCGATACCGTTTTCGGGATCGCATCGATGACGAAGTCGTTTACGTGTGCGGGCATTATGAAGCTCCAGGAAGCGGGGAAGTTGTCGGTGCATGACAACATTGTTAACTATTTACCTGAACTGAAGCCGTCTGGTGGCCAGATCGAACGGATTACAATCCATCACTTGATGACACATACGGCAGGCTATCCGCCGCTTGCGACACATGTATATGCACGGAAAAATAGCATTGAGCAAGATCCTTCTGCGAAAGATTACGGATTGGACTTGTTGAACAATCCGGGGCCGCATATCGAGACGTACGACGAAATGCTTGCGTTCATGGCAAATGACGATTTTGAATGGCTCGGCGAACCGGGACAGTTTTACAGTTATTCGAATGATTCATATGGGTTGCTCGGCGTCATTATTAGCAGGGTGAGCGGACAGCCTTATGAACAGTTCATTGAAGAAAATATTTTGAAGCCTGCGGGAATGAAAAACAGCTTTTTCGATATGCAATTGCTAGAAAAAAAGGAAGACGTGACGACGCTTTACATGAAAGCGAAAGACGGCTCGCATGTATATGAAGCGCCGCTTTGGTGGGACGCGCCGTCGATGCGCGCGGTCGGGTATTTGAAGTCGACAGCAAATGAAATTCTCCGATATTTAGAAATGTATTGGAATGAAGGCGTCGTTGATGGGACACGAATTTTATCGAAAGAAAGCATCGCACAGATGATTCATCCGCACATCGAATACGAGCCTGGCAGATGTTATGGTTATGGCTTGCGAATCGTCCCAAATTATTTCGGGTCCACATTAATAAGCCATGGCGGCGGATTAAAAGGCGTATCCTCATACATGTGTGCAATCGTTGAAAAGAAAAAGGCAGGCGTCATCCTAACGAATGTTTCAGATGTGCCTTCTGGCGATCTGTTAATGAGCGCGATAAATGGTACGGAGGGCAGGGAATTGAATGCTTCCTATTCAACGTATGAAGTCGAGGAGCTCAATGCCGAGGAACTCAATAAATTTGTAGGCTCCTTCATTTCCAGTGAAGGGATGAATGTGCAAGTGGGGCTGAAAGATGGCCGACTCGCGATTGAGTCAAATGAAGTGTGCAGAACGCTAAAATGCATTGGGAAAAACTTTTTCATTGATGAAGATGAGAACGATGGCATTTTGCAGTTCATTGAAAATCCGAATGGTGACATTGAGCGGATTGTCTATGGAGGCAGGCATATTATGAAGGAAGTCGTTTAACTAGGAGTAGGCCTTTCACGATGAATGTGAAAGGTCTCTTTTATTCTTCTCAAGCGGTGTGTTGGACTAGGGGAATGTCATGGGCCTGGATGTTTTGATTACATAGAATAGCAGCATCAAGTATTTTGGAGGTGGAGAAGAATGTCAGGTGAAGTCTACCGCGGTAAAGGATATGGGGACACATTTACATTGATCGTCGTTTTGTTCATTCTCTTAATAATTGTTGGCGCAACATACTATGGTAAAGATTATTATTAAGTTAGATTTTTATGTAAATAAATTCACTAAAAAAGCATAAAATATCGAAAAAAAGAGAAGAACGCCGTCGTGGCGCTTCTCTTTTTTTATGTGCCAATTTCGTCATTTTTTTCGATAGATTTTATGTTATTATAAGCAAGTTGGAAATTTCATATTTGACATTTTCATTCTTATTCGACAACTTCGGCACGTATAACGATTATTTTGTTTTGTATATAAACACACGATTTGTCGAATAATTAAAGTGATAACCGAATTCGATTTCGAGTAGATACAAGAAAATGGAAATGATGACTCCATACAACAGTTCATGCACCTAGAGAGGGGGAAACCGCTTTGAAATACCTATTGTTCATTGCGGCGTTGCTTATTATATTTTTCCTTGCATTTATCGTAAGCAATGGCAAAAAGAAAATTAATTATAAATCGATTGTTACGATGATCGGTTTGCAGCTCATTTTAGCTTTTGTCCTGTTAAATACGAAATTCGGCCTTATTCTAGTTAAAGGTGTGTCAAACGTATTCGATAAGCTTTTAGCATATGCTGCGGAAGGGATTAACTTTGTATTTGGCGGACTTACGAACGAAGGCGCATTCCCCTTTTTCCTGAATGTCTTATTGCCGATTGTCTTTATTTCTGTACTGATCGGAATTGCCCAGTACATAAAGGTTCTTCCTATTATTATCCGTTTTCTCGGATTTGTATTGAGCAAAGTAAATGGCTTAGGAAAATTGGAGTCGTTTAACGCAGTTGCCTCTGCACTATTTGGACAATCTGAAGTGTTCATATCTGTTAAAAAACAGCTGCCGCATATTCCGAAACATCGGATGTATACGATGTGTACGTCAGCGATGTCAACGGTGTCCGCTTCGATATTAGGGGCATACATGACGATGATTGAACCGAAATATGTCATTACGGCACTCGTCCTCAATCTGTTCGGCGGGTTCATTATCGCGAATATTATTAATCCGTATGAAGTGTCTGAGGAAGAAGATATTATCGAAGTGCAGGAAGAAAGAAAGCAGTCCTTCTTTGAAATGTTAGGCGAATATATTATGGATGGCTTTAAAGTGGCGGTGATCGTCGGTGCGATGCTTCTTGGTTTTGTCGCATTAATCGGTATGATTAACAGCGTATTCGAATCGACTTTCGGCATCAGCTTCCAGACGGCGTTAGGGTATGTTTTTGCACCACTTGCATTCATCGTTGGTGTACCGGCATCGGAAGTTGTACAAGCTGGCACAATCATGGCGACAAAATTACTGACGAATGAGTTCGTGGCGATGATGGATTTGGCGAAGATTACGTCAACCTTATCTCCAAGTACAGTCGGCATCATTTCCGTTTTCCTTGTGTCGTTCGCGAACTTTGCTTCAATTGGAATTATTTCAGGTGCTGTGAAAGGCTTGGATGAAAAACAAGGGAATACAGTGGCGAAATTTGGTTTGAAATTACTCTACGGTGCAACGTTAGTTAGTTTATTAACAGCGACTGTTACTGGTATTATGTTGTGAGAGAGTCCCCATTTTGGGGGCTCTTTTTTTCAATCTCTTTAATGGAAGTAGGTATGCCGAAGCGGTATGATTGAATAGAAGCAATATGGCAGATAAAACCATTGGAGTGAGTGCAATTGATAAATGATAGAGCGAAAAAATTTAACGGCATCCCGTTGTCGATCCTTGATCTTGCGATGATTAATGAAGGGAGTGACGCCGGGCAATCTTTTAAGAATAGTGTCGATCTTGCCCAGCATGCGGAGAAATGGGGATTCAACCGCTTTTGGCTTGCCGAACATCATAATATGCCCGGTGTTGCGAGTTCTGCGACATCTGTCATTATCGGTCATGTAGCAGGAGCAACGGAGACGATCCGCGTTGGGGCTGGTGGCGTCATGCTTCCGAATCACGCACCGCTCGTCATCGCTGAGCAGTTCGGTACGCTTGATGCACTTTATCCGGGGCGTATCGATCTTGGTTTAGGACGCGCTCCCGGTAGCGACCAAGCAACGGCTTATGCGCTAAGAAGGACATTGCATAGTAGTGGTGACGATTTCCCTGAGCAGTTGGATGAGTTGCGCTCGTATTTCAAGTATGATCCTACTGCCCGTGTTCGCGCGTTTCCAGGGGAAGGGCAGGATATTCCGATTTGGCTTCTTGGGTCGAGCGATTTTAGTGCGCGACTAGCTGCGGAACTAGGGCTTCCGTTTTCATTCGCAAGTCACTTTGCACCAACGTATATGATGCATGCGCTGAACCTTTACCATCGCAATTTCAAGCCGTCGAAAGATCTAGAAAAGCCATATACGATGCTAGGCATTAACATCATCGCAGCGGATACGGATGAAAAAGCGCAATGGCTCGCAACTTCCCACCAGCAACTGTTTCTCAATATCCGAAGAGGAATGACGACGCAGTTCAAGCCGCCAATCGATGATGTTGACGCTGTCTGGTCCAATTTTGAAAAGACGGCGGTCACTGAATTATTGGATTGGCCATCGACGATTGTCGGCAGTCCTGAGACGGTCAAGCGCAAATTAGAAGCATTCATGGACATGACGAAGGCGGATGAATGTATTATTAGTTCGGGAATCTTCAATCACGAAGACCGCCTCCGCTCGTATGAAATTGTTGCAGACATGATGGAATGACTAAAAAGCTAAGTATCGGACGGCAATCCGATGCTTAGCTTTTTTTAGGTTCTCTTTTTTTCTCATGCTGATGAAGTAATCTCGTACCAACGAGATCACCTGTAACGTTCACGGCGGTTGCCCCCATACCGACAAGTGCATCAATCGCGGTGAGCAATGCTACCGCCTCCATCGGCAAGCCGAGTTGGACGAAGACAGTTGCAATCATAACGATGCCCGCGCCTGGAACGCCAGCGGTTCCGATCGAAGCGAGCGTTCCTATTAACACGACCGTCACCATATTCGGAATGGTAAGTGGCGTTCCTGCGACATTTGCGGCAAAGACAGCGGAAACGGCAATGCGGATGGCGGCGCCGTCCATATTGACCGTTGCACCGAGCGGCAAGCTGAAGCCGTATAAACTTTTTGGAATGCCCATTTTTTTCGCTGCATCCAATGTAAGAGGTAATGTGCCCGTGCTGCTTTGGGTGACAAATGCAGTAATTATAGGCGTGCGTGCATAATTGAAGAAAGGTCCAAGTTTTATTCCAAACAGAAGTAGAAGGATAACGTACAGTCCAATATGTACGAGCAACGAAATATAAAAGACGCCGATCATGTCGCCTAGTGAGATGAGTGTATCGATTCCATGACTCCCAACCGTATTCGCGATGATCGCAAAAATGCCAATTGGAACGTATTGGAGGATCGCTTTCAAAATGAGAAGGGATGCTTCATTCAAAGCTGAAACTGTCGTCAATAACGAGTCGCCAAGCGCTGTATACTTTTCAGAAGAACGCATGGCGGAAATTGCAATGCCGAACGCGAGCGCAGTGAAAATAATGCCGAGCAAATTCAGTTCTGCAAATGCCGCGATAATATTGGAAGGTACGATGTTGAGTAACACGTGGACGATGCCGGGATTGTTCGGTACATCGAATGTTTCATTTCCAGTAAGTTGTAATCCTAAACCAGGCTGTAACATACTGGCGACGACAAGTCCGACGACGATCGCAAGTGCTGACGTGACGGTGTAATAAATAAAGACTTTACTCCCCGTCCGTCCTAAGTTTGCGATATTCGTCTCATTCACCCCGACGATAAGTGTAAACAATATGAGTGGAACGATTAGGAAGGTGAGCAGACGAAGTAGCAAATCGCCGAACGGGACTAATACGGTAGCTTGTTCTCCTAATAGGAACCCTGCAATCATTCCGAGAACTAAGGCGATCGAAATTTTTACTAGTAATGAAGCACGGAAATATACTGTGAATATATTTTTCATCGTGCCTCCTCCTTTAAAGTGATGTTTAATTCTCATTTATACAGTATGGACAGCGTATCTTAAATACATGCTTCGGAAAAAGGAAAGATCGTGTAAGACGTCGAAAGAGTAAGAAAGGGGGGATAGTGGATGGTGCAACTGCAAGTGCAAGAACAAGCACAAGTGGAAAGTGCTGAGCGGAAGGAAATAATCGAGACGCCCGTGAAAACGGTGTTCAAGAAATTCGGAAATAATAGGGACGTCTCGCTCGTATTTGGGGATCCGATTGAAGTTGGCTTGACGAAAGTGGTGCCTGTCGCGAAGTTGAGATATGGGTTCGGAGGAGGCGGCGACAACGCTGGCAACAATGGTGGCGGCGGAGGCTTTATCGTCAATCCCGTTGGTGTCTATGAAATAACGCCTGAGCGAGTGAGATTCAAATCGACTCGAAATTACGAGCGAATTATCGGTCTTGTGTTGCTCTTCGGTCTGTTTTTTGTTTTAGGAAGGAAACTCAGTAGAAAAAAATGAACAAGAAAGGTCTCTTGTCAAGTATAGATAAGAGGCTTTTTCCTTACTGCTTATAGTAAGTAAAAAAATAATCATTTTAATTAATGTACTTTTGGTAAGTTCGAAAGTATGTTAACATTCAAAAGAGAATAATACTTTATTCAAAGTAAGGGAATGAGGAGGAGACGAATATGGGAGAAAATCGATTTGCCAATTACCCGCAACAGCCACATGGGGGAAAATTAGTGGACAGAGTGTTGACGGGGCAAGAAAGGGAAGATGAGCTGAAGAGGGCGAAGGAGCTTCCGTCCATCATGGTGGATTTGGAAGCGGTCATTACGCTTGAAATGATTGCAACAGGCGTATTGTCTCCAAATGAGGGGTTCATGAATGAGGCTGACTATAAGTCTGTTTTGAAAGAAGGCAGGTTGGCGAACGGGACGGTTTGGCCGGTTCCGCTTAGCTTTGCACCGATCGGCAACCGCAACAAGGAAATTATTCAAGCGCTTTCCGTGGGGGATGAAGTCGCGCTTTCTGACGAGCAGAACGAGCCAGTCGCAATTTTGAAGATTGACGATATTTTTGATTATGATAAAGAACATCGGGCTTTTCATTTGTTTGGTACGACAAGTCGGGATCATCCAGGGGTGGATGCGATTTACAGACGAATGGGGGATGTCGCTTTAGGCGGTCCGATCCGGTTATTGCGCCGTGTCGATTGGGGGCCGTTTGAAAAGCTACGATTGGAGCCGAAAGATACGTGGCATGAATTTTATGAAGTGAAGAAGTTCCGCTCGGTAGCAGGATTTATAACTGGGGCGAATCCTTTGCATCGAGGCCATGAATATATCCATAAAAATGCGTTGGAAGAAATCGACGGGTTACTTTTGCAACCGTTAGTTGAAATGGCGAAACGTGAATATACACGTCATGAGTTCCGGATGTTAGCGTATCGGAGCGTGCTTGACACGTATTATCCGAAAGGGCGGTCAATCCTTTCTCCGTTGCGGGTGACGTATATTTTTGCCGGACCGCGGGAGACGGTGCTGCATGCATTAATTATGAAAAACTACGGGTGTACACATGCGCTCATCGGCCGGGATCATGCAGGAATCGGCGATTATTACGATAAATATGCGAGCCATAGCATTTTTGACCAATTCAAACCGGAAGAGCTCGGCATTGACGTACGACTTTTCCATGAAGTATTTTACTGCACGCGTTGCGACAGTCCTGCGACAGAGCAGTCTTGTCCACATGACAACCAATATCGAATCAATATTTCCGGCACCGGAATCCGTGAAATGCTTCGCCATGGCATTATGCCGCCGAAGGAAATTGTCCGTCCGGAATCAGCAAGAATCGCGATCCAAGGTATTCAGCCGAAAGGGCTCGATGAATTTGGAAGCGCTATCTCGCCAGTAGGGAAGACGATTAAGAGCATGTTCCCGTTCTATTTGGAGCGGACAAGGCTCGGAGGACGGAAGCGGACCTCACCGTTAACCGTGGAAGAATTAACGAATGACGATTTAGAAGCGGTCAATTTGGACGTGCGTGCAAATGCCGACCGAATTTATCAGGAAGTTTTCGAGGAGTATTCGAGTGTAGGGGATACGAATCGGGGCATGCAGCCGGAATGGGTAATGGATGCAAGGGAATCATTGCAAACGCAGCAACAGATGGTCATTGAGGACTTAGAGGAAAAAGTAAAGCAGGCACCAGAAGTCGCTTCAGATGAATTCATGTATCAAGATAAAGAAGAAGCGACGAGGGAGCTTGAAGTGGCGAAAAAGATCCTCGGCGATATTCCGAAAGTGCTCCGCGCTGAAGACTTCGATTATCGTACATGGAATGTCTTGCCGTATAAGCGCTATCGGGGCAGTGATGAACCGGAAGAAGAGAAATGAAAAAACAGTGCTGGGAACGGGACATTCCAGTTCCCGGCACTTCCATTAGAAAAAAGAATGAAAAGGTATATAGGATTCTTTAATTCCGTGGATCATCGCCTTTTTTATCGATGATTGACTCGTAGGGGCTGCGCGGAATGGGATTTTGTACTTTTTGGCACATTCTTTCGCTAAGCCGCTGCTGCGATGAGATGAATGCTCACTTGCTGAAATGATTAAGTCCTTATTTTTGACAGCTGCTTTAATGCGATTCTTACTTTCGTCTCCACTAAAAATATCTAATGTAAAATTTCCGTTTTCAGCTAACGGCATGAAATCTGCGCTTCTAAAATCGGCTCCGATAATAACAATCTTCTTATCTTTTAATAGGTTTAATTCAATATCAGTCCATACATTTTCTTTTTTCGCTGAATTGTCTTTGTAAAAACTGGACGGCTTCGGTTCAGGTCTTGCGTATTCATTCGTATGCTCCGGATAACACCAGACGACACGAAACGATAAAGGGTCCGATTCATGATACGCAATTGACACGACGCTTCCGTCTTTCAAACTATAATTATCAATATCTCGTTGGCTAATTAAAAATTGATAAGGCGATTCGCCGTCGAGTTTTATTCGTGTTAATTTTCCATCTGTAATCATTTGATCAGCAACTAATAGTCCATCTGAAGTTTTCGTAATAACACAATAATCGATTTCAACTCTATTACTTTCATGTTTCGTTACACTATTTTTTCTTTTAATAAAAACAAGGTCTTTCATACGATCCCCAATTGCTTCTATATAATCTCCATGTTCAAACCCGTGCATGCGGACAATCTTTTCAGGGACATATATATCCCCGTGCTTTCCTTTTAATATGCCACCTTTCAATTTTCTTTCCATCGGCGTTCCGAGATTCGTGTCGTCGATACTACTCGTGACAATCATTTTTTGTGACGTTTCATTTTCCAAACTATGAATATCTTCTAGGGCGTTAGTTTCAGGTTCCACCGCAATAGTTATCGATGGAATCGTTCCCCACAATGTAATTGATAGCTCGATAAAGTCAAATAACTTGTTAACCCGTTCTCGCGTTTCAGCTACATTTTCATCCGTCATTTGATCAATACAACTAATTAGTTCATTTGTAATTTGCTTCACTTACTCACCTCCCTTACAATCATAATAACTTAATTTTCCTAATATGCCGATGAAAAAGATTCGACGGAATTCGCCTCGAATAAAGTTGTATGAATGAATAATAAAAGAAGGTCCCTCATTACAATTGTAATGAGAGACCTTCATGTAATTACTGTTTTATTACCAGAAGAAGAAAGGGAGCAAAGCGAACGTTACGATTGAGCCAAGTGCAATGCCTGCACCGAATGCAAACCCACGCCCAAAGCTAAATCCGCCGCCTCTAAATCCATATCCGAATCCGCCCAAATTTCTTTGGCGACCGAATGGTTCTAAAAAGACTCTATTGCCTCTGACACCTTGAATGATCCCTCTATGGGTTCGTCCATCTCGAGTTCCGATTACGACGGCTCTTCCGATATGCCTACTGCATAAGGAATGATAATGTTGAACTGACATCGTGTTGTCACCCCATTTCGATTGAACATAATACATCATATGTGAAGGATTTTTCTTCAGGGAGGACAAACACACCGATACATATGACCTTTAAAGTTGTGCAATTTCTGCCGATTTAAGGGTCAATAAGTCTTCTGTTCGATAGTCTGTACCTTTTAAGAAGTTTCGGACTATATAATAGCCGACAGCGTATCCGGTCATATATGGATAGCGACTTAAACCGTAGAGCACTTCTTCATGGGTATCACTATCTTTTAGTTGCTTCCTGTTCGGGTAGACGAATTCTTTCCAGAACTTAGCCAACTGTCGTTCTGAATAAAGTGAAGTCCAAAAGGAGGTGGAGGCCTTGCCAAATCTTTCTTCAACGGCCATTTCTGCTAACCCTTCAAGGATGATTGTATCTAGTAGCGTACAGTCATCTTCTCGTTTAGGAAACATGTTCAGCCGGCATACATGGTTGTATTCATGTGTCAATATCGCCCTAATTTCAGTTTCCGTATTATGGGGAGAAATAAATAAAAATAGCTTATCTTTATAAGCTAATCCTGATTTTCCGTTGAAATCACGAACTAAAACTTTATTATTGGAATCTGATGGAAAGATGAAGACGGGGACGGATGGGCCTTTCCATTTGCTACGCAGTTGCTCCATTTCATCAGATATGATTTCCCATGCGTTAATTTTGCGTAGCTTTTTACTAAGCTCTTCTCCTTGTTTTGTAGACATGTACATGCCAAACATCGTCAAGTGATGATGGATTTCCGAGGCGGAAGCCGTGGGGAAGTATTGGATTAACTGTGTACATACTTTGAAAGGGTCCCCGCCGGCTTCTTCTATCCAATTGTCTGTTCTCACAACAGTCATGCTGTGATACCTCCTTTTGGAATTATCATATTCCGATAAGAAGGGGAAAGTACAAAAAATTAAAACCTACTAAGTTACTATGCATTATAGGATTTAATTTGCTATAATCAACTAAACATATGTAATGAAGGAGTTGAACGATTTGCGCGTAGTGAATAATATGGCCGAATTGATCGGTGAAACACCTTTAGTAAGGTTAAATCGCCTTCCCGATCCGCAAGGTGCTGACGTGTATGTGAAACTTGAATATTTCAATCCAAGCAGAAGCGTCAAGGACCGGGCTGCATACAATATGATAATCGAAGCGGAAATAGCGGGTGTATTGCAACCGGGGGATACAATCATTGAACCGACATCCGGAAACACAGGTATCGGAATTGCGATGAATGCCGCTGCGAGAGGGTATAAGACGATTATCGTCATGCCGGACTCATCTACAATGGAGAGGATCAATATATTAAAAGCATACGGTGCAACGGTCGTGTTGACACCTAGTGATTTAAAAATGCCAGGTGCCATTCAAAAAGCAGAGGAGATTGCGGCGGGAATTCCGAATAGCTTCATTCCGATGCAATTTGAAAATGAGGCAAACCCGGAAATTCATCGGCATACGACTGGACCGGAAATTATTAGAGCGATGGAATCGTTAAATCGCAAACTGACCGCTTTCGTCTGTACGGCGGGTACAGGTGGCACCGTTACGGGAACCGGCGAATATTTGAAGGAATACGATAGTAATATTACGGTGCATGTAGCGGAACCTGCGGGATCACCGGTATTGTCTGGTGGAAAGCCAGGAAAGCATAAACTAGTTGGAACGAGTCCGGGTTTCATTCCATCGATTTTAAATACATCCGTATATAACGAAATCTTTAAGATTGAAGATGAAGACGCTTATCAAACCGTCCGTGAATTGGCGGCGCGTGAAGGCTTGTTGCTAGGACCTAGCGGGGGAGCATCAGTGTATGCAGCAATGCAAGTGGCGAAACGATTGACTCCGGGAGATACAGTTGTTTGCATTGCACCTGATAACGGTGAACGTTATTTGTCGAGTGATTTATTCGATTACGAATAATAAAGTGGAGAGCATAGACCTCTCCATTTTTTCATAAATTTAATTCCGACTAAACGAATAAGAAAAGTTGAGGTGTGATAAATGTACGTAACGATTGATGGTGTTGAGAAGAGTTTCGTCAATGAGAATAACGAGCAAGTTCTCGTGCTGGACGACATCGACATCAATTTGGAGAAAGGGAGCTTCGTCTCTATCGTCGGACCTTCAGGATGCGGCAAATCGACGCTCCTTTACATGATTGCTGGACTCGAGAAATTGGATAAAGGCAGCATCCGTATTTCAGGCAATGAAGTGACGAAGCCTGGTCCCGATCGGGTCGTCGTTTTCCAAGAGGCCGGCCTATTTCCGTGGCTTACTGTATTGGAAAATGTGAAATACGGCTTGCTGCTAAAAAGAATTCCGAAACAAGAGGCCGAGTCAAAAGCAATTGACATGTTGAAAATGGTGCATCTAAGCAACTATATCCATTCCTATCCACACCAACTTTCAGGGGGGATGAAGCAACGGGTGTCCATAGCGAGAGCTTTAGTAATGGAACCGGATATTTTATTGATGGATGAACCTTTCTCAGCCCTCGATGAACAAACACGAATGGTGCTCCATAAGGAATTGATCGACATATGGAAGAAAACGAAAGTGACAATTTTTTTCGTGACGCACAATATTCGGGAAGCGGTATTGCTTTCGGAAAGAGTAATCGTTTTCGGTACTCGCCCTGGGAAAGTGAAAGAAATCATTCGAGTTCCGTCACCAAAGGATGGGATTTTACCTGACAGTGTGACATTGCATACGGAGCAGCGGATTTTATCCATTTTGGAAAGTGAGATCGAAAAGGTGTTAAAGGAGGAAATGGGTGATGACTACAGCTTTAAGACGAATCATCTTCATCGTAATGATAGCGGTGATATGGGAAGTCACATCTAGACTTTCGGTATTGCCAGATTTCATGTTTCCCCGATTAACACAAGTTTTGGAGACGTTATTCAACGGGCTCGTGAGCGGGAAGATGTTGGAAGCGATCGGGAAAAGTATGAGCCGTTTGCTTACCGGGTTTGTTATTGCAATCATCTTAGGTCTAATTATGGGCTATCTCATTTGGCGTTATAAAGTAGTCGAAGATACGCTCGGCTTTCTTGTGACGGCTTTGCAATCCATTCCAAGCATCGTCTGGTTTCCGCTAGCTATCATTTGGTTTGGGTTAAATGATTTCTCGATCCTGTTCATCGTTACAATTGGCGCTACTTGGACGATGACCGTAAGTGCGACGAGCGGATTCCGAAATGTGCCGACGTTGTACAAACGGGTCGCCAAAACATTCGGCTCGTCTGGGGTTCATTTCATTCGAACTGTTATATTGCCGGCTTCCGTCCCTCAATTGATATCGGGACTTCGCATTGCTTGGGCCTTTTCATGGAGGGCATTGATGGCAGGAGAACTGCTTGGTTCAGGCGGAGGGCTAGGTCAATTGTTAGAAACAGGCCGGTCCCTCGGTCAAATGGACCTCGTCATATCCGTCATGATCATCATTGCGGTGATCGGGACAATTATGGATAATGTCGTGTTTTTACGTTTGGAGCGTTCAGTACAGAAAAAATGGGGTCTGGCATGATCCGCATAAAAAGGAGAAATGGATAATGAAAAAGTCATTGATCATTACAATATTAAGCGTGTTAGTAGTGGGAATCCTAGCTGCATGTGGCTCATCTTCGTCAGACAACCAAACGGTGAAGATCGGATACTTCCCGAATTTAACGCATATCGCTACGATTGTCGCTTTGGAGAATGGCTATTTTGAAGAGGAATTTGGGGAAGATGTAAAAATCGAAACTAAGACTGTGAGCAACGGTGGTCTTTTCATGGAAGCGATGACGACGAAATCGATTGATGTCGGTACAGTTGGACCTGGTCCATTGCTGAACTTCTACGTGAAAAATCCGAGCTTCCGTTTGATTTCTGGAGCTGTGAACGGAGGAGCAGTGCTCGTCGCGAGTGAAGGTGGCGGCGTTAATGAGCTTGCTGATCTCGACGGCAAAAAAGTCGCTATTCCTGTGATTGGAAGCACACAAGACGTCATGCTGCGAAAAGCGTTGAAAGAGGTAAATCTTGAAACGACGTCGAATGGCGGAACGGTCGAATTATTTGCAGCAGCCCCGGCAGACACAGCTACACTATTCGTCCAAAATTCCGTAGATGCTGCGGCGACGCAAGAACCGTGGGGAAATATCCTTGAAACGCAGGCGAACGGCAAGCTGATTCTCGACTGGGATGAATTCGCTTGGGGCAAGGAATCTACGAACACAGTCGTAGCGGCTAGTGATGAGTTTTTAAAGAACAAAGAATTTGCGAAAGCTTATTTACAAGCGCATAAACGGGCGGTGGAGTTCATCCAACAAAATCCGAAAGAAGCGCAAGCCTTGGTCATTAAGCATATTCAAGATTTGACAGGCAAGGCAATCAACGAAGAAGAAACAGCTGCCGCGTTTGCAAAGCTTGAAGTCACGACAGAGGTGAACGAGCAAGTCATCCAAGAAATGGCGGACATTAGCAAAGAAGCGGGTTATGTAACGAGCAGCGATATTGAAGGAATGATTGACCTTTCGTATCTATTGGGAGAATAAGTTGTCACATCCGGAACTTGTATAACGAGTTCCGTTTTTCTTTTAAGTCACTTCCTCGAAACTAAAAAGGACCCCACCTTGAGTGTAAACGCATAGGTGGGATCCCCTCATATTCATTTACCGATAATCAACCTGCGTTTCTTTCGTGCGCCTTGCCTTGCCAGTTACCATGGATAATGAAACGACAGCGCATATGAATGCGATGACAACTACACCTGCCCCGACAATCGGCATGTTTTTGACAGAATCTGTGTAGCCTAAGACGAGTCCGCCAATTCCCGAGCCCATCGCAATCCCGACTTGCAAAGCGGAATTGTTCAGGCTCTGATGGATATCAGACGTAGCAGGATCGGTCTCAATAATATAATCCTGCTGCGGGGGTGCGAGAGCCCAGCTCAACGTGCCCCAAAACATCAAGATGACAATAAAGAACGGAAACGAGAATATCGAATAGGGCAATATGAAAAGAATTAAAGCGAAAGCCCCGATAATAACGAGAATGCTTTTCTTTGAACCAATCCAGTTGGCAAGATTCCCGCCGAGCGCTCCGCCGCCGACCGCAGCAATCCCGAAGAGGAAATAGCAGATGCTGATCCAATATTGGTTCAGGTTAAAATTCATTTCCAAGAACGGTGTAAGGTAGGCATAAACGGTATAATGGCCGGCCAACATGAACATCGTCGCTAAGTGGGCAAAGACGATTTTTTTATTGGCAAGCGATTTGATCTGCACGGACAGGGGCTGAACTTCACCCGTTGGAACTTTTTCAAGGAATATAGAAATTAAAATGAAAGAGCCGATCGAAAGAACAGCAATCCCCAAAAAGACACTACGCCAGCCAAACGCATTCGTAATAAGAATACCGAGCGGAACGCCTAACACAAGGGAAGAACTGATACCCATGATAATATAACCGAGTGCCTTCGCACGGTGAGGAGCATCGACAATCCGCGCGGTAATTGTCAAGGAAAGGACGATGAGTAGAGCCGCACTCATCGACGTAATAATGCGAGCAATCATGACAAATGTAAAAGTTGGGCTGAAATAGGTCATAATATTACCGGCAATAAAGACTGATATTGTTAGCAAATAAAGCTTTTTCCGTTCAACTTTTGCGGTTAACGATAATAAAACCGGACCGGCGATGGCAAAAATGAGCGCATAAATCGTAATAAGCTGCCCAGCCGTTCCGATTGTAACGTTCAAATCATCTGCAATAACCGGCAAAATGCCGCCGACAATCAATTCAACGAGCCCGACCGTAATCGTTGATATCGCAAGGATGAAAACTCTGAAATCCATAAAAATCCTCCTCTATATAATGAAAAAACCCGACTGCAAAGTAAATTACCTTTGTAGTCAGGAGTTCATGGTTCCTGGTAGAGACCCTCAAACCGTATTATTGAGGTTATACATATATAATAATCGTATGAAATTTTCCATTCATCAATCTAACATGGCTCGGCAAATATATCAAGAACAATTTCCTTTTCCTTATCTACTATGGTTACATTGAAAGTACCGATTATTTATTTTGGAGGAACCGATATGTACGATCCGACAGTTTTTGAAAATCTGAAAGTGGCATTTGAAAACCGTGTGTATGATCTCGATACGATCGAGCGTGAAATAAGGATTATCAACCGATCGGATCAAATGGATTTTGCCATTCTTGCGAGGAGATTCGC
This sequence comes from Sporosarcina sp. UB5, assembly GCF_050859005.1. Taxonomy (GTDB): domain Bacteria; phylum Bacillota; class Bacilli; order Bacillales_A; family Planococcaceae; genus Sporosarcina. The sequence goes on along the minus strand of NZ_CP125984.1, from coordinate 469,851 downwards.
TGTTCAATTTACGCTTTATCATCTAGAGGATGTGTCAGCTGAAATCATATTGGAAGCATCTTTGCAGGACTTGGCGGACGAAATACTAGAAACACCTGGTGGAAATCCTGGCTGTTCATTGACGTTACACTTTCAAAAGCACGTTCGGCGACGTGAAGCCGAGCAGTGCGAGCTAATTGAAGAGACGTTAAGTGACATTTGGGAAAATGAAGTGCTCGTCGTTCAAACGTTGAGTTTCCTGTACGGGGAGGATGAACCCGGTTACTTGAACAATATTGAAGTGAAATTCAGGACGAAAATCAATGAAGACAATATGCGAGAGATCCCAGATTTTATTCATAGCATTCTCGATGCGCTCCGTGTGCTGCATGCCATATGAAAAAACTCTCTATCCGTTTTCGGAAAACCGCTATATAATGAAGGGCATTAAGATTTTATTCTGACAGAAGGAAAAGGTGTACAATATATGAGTTTATTGACAGTAAGTAATTTAAGTCACGGGTTCGGCGATCGTGCGATTTTCGATGATGTGTCATTCCGTTTATTGCAAGGGGAGCATATCGGGCTGATTGGTGCGAATGGGGAAGGTAAATCGACATTCATGAACATCATCACCCGGAAACTTGAACCGGATGCCGGAACAGTCGCATGGGCGAAGCGTGTGCGGGTCGGTTACTTGGATCAGCATGTCGTGTTGCAGCAAGGGATGAGCATACGCGATGTGCTCAGGACTGCGTTTCAATATCTTTATGATTTGGAAGCGGAGATGAATGGCCTTTTCGCGAAAATGGGCGAAGTCGATGCGGATGAGCTTGAGAAGCTGCTTGAGGAAACGGGCCAAATGCAAGATGAGCTAACGAACAATGACTTTTACATCATTGATTCGAAAGTCGATGAAGTTGCGAACGGACTCGGCTTGGATGAATTTGGCCTCGAGCGCGACGTCCATGATTTGAGCGGTGGTCAGCGGACGAAAGTGTTGCTCGGTAAGTTGCTCTTAGAGAAGCCGGATATTCTTCTCCTTGACGAGCCGACGAACTATTTGGATGTCGAGCATATTGAGTGGCTTCGCAATTATTTGCAGAACTACGAGAATGCGTTCATCCTCATTTCGCATGATATTCCGTTCCTCAACAGCGTCATCAATTTGATTTACCATATGGAAAATCAGCAGATCACGCGGTACGCGGGGGACTATGATGAGTTTTTACGTGTCCATGAAATGAAGAAACAGCAAGTAGAGGCGGCGTTCAAAAAGCAGCAGAAGGAAATTGCCAATTTGAAAGACTTTGTGGCGCGTAATAAAGCGAATGCCGCGACGAGCCGGATGGCGATGTCCCGTCAGAAGAAGCTTGATAAGATGGACATCATCGAACTCGATGCAGAAAAGCCGAAGCCGCAATTTGATTTCAAGCTTGCTCGTACACCGGGCCGTTATTTATTCCAAACGAAAGATCTTGTCATTGGGTATGATGAGCCGCTATCGAAAGAACTCGATTTGACGATGGAGCGCGGGCAGAAGATTGCACTTGCCGGAGCGAATGGCATCGGGAAGACGACGCTTTTGAAAAGCATCCTCGGAGAAATCCCGTCTCTTGCGGGTTCGGTCGAGCTTGGCGACTATCTTGAAATTGGTTATTTCGAGCAAGAAATGAAGACGGATTCGAATCGCACTTGTTTGGAAGAGGTGTGGGATGAATTCCCGCATTTCACGCAGTATGAAGTGCGTGCTGCACTGGCGCGATGCGGTTTAACGACGAAACATATCGAGAGCAAAGTGAAAGTGCTGAGCGGAGGAGAACGGGCAAAAGTTCGTCTTTGCAAGCTTATTAACCGAGAAACGAATTTGCTCGTGCTCGACGAACCGACGAATCACTTAGATGTAGATGCGAAAGCTGAGTTGAAGCGCGCGTTGAAGGAATATAAGGGCAGCGTCCTGCTCATCTCCCACGAACCTGATTTCTATGACGGTGTCGTGACGGATGTGTGGAACGGGGAAAATTGGACGACAAAGTTTTTCTGATTACAAAAGCGAAGGGCGCCTGCGTAGAGACGACAGGCATAAGACGGATTTGCGAAACGGCGTTCTTTGCCGTGCAGCGGAGCCGACTTATGACCCGAGTCTCTGGCGCCCGGAGTCTAGACGCGAAGAAGTAGGCACCCTCGCGACATTGCTTGGGTGCCTCTTTTTAAATGTATCCATTGATCCGCGATTTGTTTTCCTGATGGATTTCCTCTTGCAATCCTTCGATCGCTTCTTTACGGCGCTCATTCTTTTCTTTAATAGAAGCGAGTTCTGCGCCTTCTGCTGTTTTCGCCGCTTCATTCGCCGCTTCCATATTGCTAATTGTTTTCTTCAATCGGTCGACATTATCGGCAGAGTCGTTCGGTAATGGCCTAGGCATGATCATTCCTCCTTCTTTATTCAATTAAATAGTCTTTCCAATAGGGGAATAATTATGTGTGAACTCGTAATCTCGCAAATTTGAAAACGGTCCTATATAATACCCTTATTGGTATATAGAGCGGAGGAAGTTGTTAATGGAAATGGAACACGTTATTCATTCACCGGAAGCGCAACGAAAATTGTATAAGCGATCGTTACTCGTCGTAATTATGTCTCAAATTTTTGGTGGGGCGGGACTTGCGGCGGGTATAACTGTCGGGGCACTCATTGCGAAAGATATGCTCGGCACTGCAAGCTTTGCGGGCGTTCCAGCAGCTTTGTTTACGCTCGGATCTGCGCTTGCCGCATTTTTGGTCGGACGTATTTCGCAACGGTCGGGACGTCGTTTCGGTCTGTCACTCGGTTTTATTACCGGCGGAATTGGAGCGCTTGGCGTCATACTTGCGGCCACTTTAGACAATGTGTTTTTGCTGTTCATTTCATTATTCATTTACGGTGCGGGAACTTCGACAAATCTTCAGGCGCGCTATGCAGGAACTGATTTAGCGAATGAAAAACAGCGTGCGACAGCGATCAGTATTGCAATGGTGTCGACGACATTAGGTGCTGTTGCAGGACCGAATTTAGTGGAGCCGATGGGTGAGGTTGCGCTTGTCCTTGGAATTCCTGCTTTAGCAGGTCCTTTCATTTTAGCGGCAGTTGCTTATTTGCTCGCAGGTTTCACGTTTCTCATCTTTTTACGACCGGATCCGTTCCTTGTCGCAAAAGCGATTGCGGAAGCGCAAGAGAAGCACCAGCAGAAAAAAGATGCAGGTCACGTACTTGAACGGAAAGTAAATCGCGTAGGAGTGCTAGTTGGCGCATCGGTGCTAATCTTATCGCATTTTGTCATGGTTGCTGTTATGACGATGACGCCTGTCCATATGCAAGATCATGGAAACGAACTGTCTGCAGTCGGAATGGTAATCGGCCTTCATATTGCAGCGATGTATTTGCCGTCACTCGGAACGGGGATATTAGTTGATAAGCTTGGACGCACTTTCATGGTCATCGCGTCAGGTGTTACGCTTTCAATTTCTGGATTATTGGCGGCTTTTGCACCAGGTGAATCCTTCTTCTGGCTTGCAGTGGCACTCATCTTGCTTGGGCTCGGCTGGAATTTCGGGTTAATTAGCGGAACGGCAATTATTATAGATTCGACAGAATTGAAAACCCGTGCAAAGACGCAAGGCTCTGTTGACGTATGGGTCGCGCTCTCCGGCACAGCAGGTAGTTTGCTATCGGGTGTCATCGTCGCCTACTCAAGCTACGCAGTTTTAGGATTTGTCGGAATGTATTTATCGCTACTTCTCATTCCGTTAATTATTTGGGGCCATATGAAAGGAAGAAGCAGGGGAGTCGAAAGCATTACGCGTGTTTAATTAATATGTACGAAACTGTTTTGAATATGTGGCAGCACTTCGACGAAAATGAATCGTCTCGGTGCCTGCCATCTTTTTTTTCATCGACCCCCTCAAAACGACATTCGCCTTCGAATAACTAGTATGTCCGAACAAGGACAACAACTTAGATGAGGTGATGGATATGAAAAAGAAGTGGAGAAAAACAGGTGCGGCATTACTTATTGCGGGATTGACAGTGAGCGGAGCAGGTTATGCACTAGCTGATGGTGGAAAAGTTATCGATCTTAGCGAACTTGGCAAAGACACAGTAGAAGAGACAAGCCCGGTGAAGGAAGTCGTGCAAGTAGATGACATGGAGAAGGACATCGAAGCCGACACGGAAACAGGTCACGTCACTGATCCTGAAACGGATGAAGAAGGAACAGTGGAAACTGATAAAGAAGAAACAACGGAAACTGATAATGAAGAAGAAACAACAGAAACTGATAATGAAGAAGAAACAACAGAAACTGATAATGAAGAAGAAACAACAGAATCCGATAAAGAAGAAGCAACTGAAACTGATGAAAACGAACTCCCTGAAATTCCAGAAGGCTATACAGCAGGAAATCTTGCTGCTCTAGCGAAAGCGTATGAGCAAGCTGGAAATGAAAATGCAAAAGCGGCCATCAAACGTAATATGGAACGCGCTATCGCAAAATGGGAAAGCAAGCAGTCTGTAGTGGAATCAAGTAAAGAAGAAGTAAAAGAAGAAACGCCGGAAACTGAAGAGACTTCTAAAGTTGAAGAGCAAGAAAAAGAAGAAGCACCGGTACAAGAAGAGAAACCGGGTAAAGTGAAAGAGAAAAATGCTCAAGCTGAATTGAATGCAAAGCATAAAGAGCAACGTGAAGAATTGAAAGCGGCTCAAAAAGCTGAACGCGAAGCATTAAAGGAAGAGCGTAAAGCTGCAAAAGAACAACAAAAGAAAGAGAAAACAGAGAAAGAAAACTAATTTACCATAGATTACTGCTTTCCATTTTTCGTTTCACCTATTAGAATCATAGGCAATCGGAATTGATGGGAACGGAGGGTTGTCGATGCTTTTGTCCATCATACAAGGGATTTTCAACAAGAAGTCTGATACAGCATTGAATGAGCTTGTATGGAAGGCGAAAACTGGCGATGAGAAGGTGATGAACGATCTTCTCATCGCATTTACTCCGTTCATGAAAAAAACGGCTTCTTTCGTATGCAATCGATTTATTGACGAAAGCGATGAGGAGTTTAGTGTCACGATGGTCGGATTTCACGAGGCCGTGTTGAACTATGACCCGAAAGAAAATGCGTCGTTACATACATTTGCCCACCTAATAATAAAACGACGGCTAATCGATCATATACGAAAAGAAGCAGTGAGGAATGCGAACGTCCTGTTATCGATAGACAACGATGAAGATGCTAGTACGCACGAGTACGCCTTCGACGAATCATCAATCTTATCTTATTCGGAAGAACGACGGGCTGAGGAACGTCGGGAAGAGATGGCGGAATACGCCACGTTGCTGAAGGAATATGGTTTGTCTTTCCGAGAACTTGCGGAAGTGTCGCCGAAACATGCTGATTCCCGAAAGACCGCGTTTCAAATCGCCCAAATTATTGTGGAGACGCCTGAGTTTACTAACCATCTAATTGAAAATAAAAGACTGCCAATGAAGCAGTTGGAACATATTGTTGAAGTTTCTAGAAAAACGATCGAACGACATCGAAAATATATTATTGCGGTTGTGCTGTTGTTGAACAACGATTTTACGTACATAAAGGAATACGTCAAAGGGGAACTCATATGATGCGGACGAATAGAGGCATTGTTTGTGAAAAGAAAAATAACTATATGGTGTTCCTGACGGAGAAAGGCGAATTTGTACGTGGCGTTCCGATTGGGGACCCACCTGAAGTTGGAGAGGAAGCATATTTTCGTCCTGTTGCTTCACCTTTTATTGCAGGAAGAAAGGCGAAGCCGAAGTTTGTTGCAGCTGTGCTAGTTGCAGTAGCTCTACTGTTTTTCATTGTGTCATCGTGGAGTCCAATGAATGAAAAAGTGATGGCATACGTTCAATTAGACGGCGATACTGCGATGGAATTTGGGGTAGACGGAAAAGGAAATGTCATTTCATTGCGCTATTTGAATGAAACCGCAAATATGCCGAATCATCTTTCGGAATGGAAGGACCATCCTATCCGGGACGTGCTCGACATGGCAATATTGAAGTCATCAGTGCCTGACAAAGGAATCGTTATTACGACAATCTATCCGAACCGTGATAGTGAGCCGAAGACAAGTCAGATGATTGGAGCCGCCGTACAGGAAGTTCGTGGGAAGCATGACGAATTAAACTTACAAATTGCCGAAAGCACGCCAGAGGAAAGAAAAGTGGCAAACAAGCAAAAGATGTCGATTCACCAATTCAAATCGACGAAGGATGAAAAGTCATTCAATGAAAAGCAACCTGCAGGTAAAAGGAATCCAATTGAGGAAAAGCCTGTACAGGAGCAGAAAGACGATTTGCAAAAGCCGAAGAAGGAAATCGTTCCTACTACGCCGTCGCAAGAAAAGCGGACGGAGAAAGAACGTTTAAACAAATCCGAACAGGAGCAAAAGCTACCGGCGGAGAAAATTGAACAAAAACCGAACGATCGTCGAAGTGAAAGCGTGCCGCCGCATGCAGATAAGAAAGGTCCTCCACCACACTCGCCAGCTTTCGATCAACAGCATCGTGAGAATCAAGGACCACCTTCTAAACAAGAAAAAGAACATCCATCTGAATCCGCAAAATAAAAATGAGGCTGCTACAACTGTAGCAGCCTCTCATTGTTGTCGTAAACCTAGTAGGCGTGCGCCTAAAGCGAGCAATAGTCGCTCATACAACTTTACACTTCTTTCAATATCGCTTCGACCGTTGATTCGACTTCCGCACGGTTCATCTTCTCATGGCCGCCCTGCATTGCGCCGATTGTCCGCTTTGCAAGGGCAAGGGGGATTTTGCAGAACAGCAGGATGTTTTTATTTGAAATCGACTCGATATATTCATCAGCTTTTTTCAAGTTAAATTCCGCATACTCGAACAGGTCGTTCCTGTCCCAGCCGTCGGGCAAGAAACGGACGCCGCGCTCCGCATCTTCGCCCTGATTACGCAGCATGTTCACCGCCTGCAATCCGCGACCATACCCAATCGCCAAGTCCCGATCCGTCTTTGTACCGTCATACTGCTCCCAAATATCGGAAAGCATCACACCAACGAGACCCGCTACATAATATGTATAGTCGTCTAAATCCTCTTTCGTTTGAATCAAGAAATTATTTCCAACCCATTTCGCCATGCCATCCGCCATAATGCTCGTCGACTCTTTCACTTTCGCGACAATACCTGCAGGGCACACGGAGAGCCAATCGCCAAGGCGCAATGTCACTTCCGGCAGAAGGTTTTCGTAAGGCTTGAGAAGTTCCCGATAAGCTTCAACGTCAAATAAATCGTTTTGCAGCAACTTGCTCGTTGACATCAACAAATGCTGCTTGCTTTCCGAATGCAATTCTTCATGATCCTCTATTTCGTCAATCGCGCGCATGCATAAATAAGCGGATCCTACTGTTTTCCGCAAAGTGGGATTCAGCATTTTTATCGGTATATAAAAGGTTCTGCTCGTCAGCTTCAGTACGTGCATCGCTTCTTTTTGCAATTTCGCTTCGTTCATAATAGGGGTCCTCCTTAATTTCTTGAAGCAGTTCTTATGATTATCATACACTATTCCATGAAGTACATGCCATCACTACAGTTGTGAAATGAATAAAAAATAGAATCTTTTTAAAAATTCCTATTGACAATTAATAAGGATAGATGGTATTCTTAAGAGGCGAGTAATTCTAACTATTAAAAGGAGGTACGGAACATGAACAACACATATCTAATTCAACAAAACTTCATATCGAGTCCGTGCCTGACAAATCTCTCTTTCTAATTGTAGACCGAGGAATGGCATGGTATGCCGTTCTTTTATATGAGCACACGCTTATGCAAAAGGCGTGTGCTTTTTTGTGTTTAAATTTAAAAGAAAATTCAGTTTACTCGTGCGTTACGTGTGAGATAATTAAAAAAAAGGAGTGATCCCGATGGTAAATATAGGGCAGCAACGGAACGTATTGATGGTGGAGTCTCTAGAAAGTGGATAGTGACGCGGTCAGCATGTGAATTGATTTTTAAAAAAATAAAGGAGGAAAAGCAAAATGATTATTCAAAACACAAGACAGAAACTAAATGAACGAAAAACTAAGATAAATATGATGGAGTGGGAATCTCCAAAATGGATAGATGTCAAAAGTGGCGGCACTACAGGTGAACGCCGATTGTAATCTCGTTTTCAGGTCCCTCTCCAAGAGGAGAATATATATGTATACAATTGATAGAGAAGTAATTCAACGACATATGGAAGATATGAGACAGGAAATCGAACAGTTCCGTCTGGGGCAGAAAGCGCTCAAGCGGAAACGGAAAGAGCGGAAAGGCGTTCCTTTCTGGATGATTTTTTTCAGCTTCTCCAACAAATAAAAGGAACGTTCCCCGAGTCGAATTAGGGGAGCGTTCTTTTAGTATGAGCATATTTTTTATAAAGATATCTTGAATATGAGACAATGGGCGATGTTAATAGTTAATGCCCACGCTTTATAGGGGCCGCATACCTTCTAGTGACAAGGTCATGCTAAGAAAAAAGAGAAGGAGTCCACCACCATGACTATTTCAGTAAAAGCAATTATCGGCAGCACAAGCTCTGCTTCATACAACTTAAAAGTGGTTGAGTATTTAAGGAAGAAATATGCGGGGAAACTCGAGATTACACCTGTTTTCATTAATAATATTGATATGTATTCTGTTGATATTGAAAGTAATCCATCAATAGATGTTACGGATTTCTTTGACAATGTGAGAGATTCAGATGCGATCCTTTTTGCAGTACCTGAATACAACTTCTCCATTCCTGGATCATTGAAAAATGCGGTTGACTGGCTGTCGAGAAGCAATTTTGCAATTAAAGACAAGCCCGCTTTCATGATTGGTGCATCAATGGGTGTATTAGGAAGTGTTCGCGCTCAATTGCATTTGCGTGAAATCTTATCGAACCCGATGCTATCCCCTGCACTTTTACCGAATAATGAAGTGTACATCGGATCAGTCCATGAAAAAATTGACGAAACGGGTCAGTTAACAGACGAAGCAACGATTGAGTTTTTAGATAAAGTCGTTAACAATTTCATCGAATTTTATTCAAAAAGAAAAGCATTCGCTGAAATGAGTAACTAATTAAAAGGCCGTCTCATTTTTGAGGCGGCCTCCATTGTTATTGTTTGACAGCTGTCGTCTCTGCGGCAATCACTAGTGCTTGCTTAAGGTCGGCAATTAAGTCGTCAACTTCCTCCAATCCAACCGAAAAGCGCAATAGTCGCTTATCAACACCGCGCCTTTCGCGTTCATCCTCAGGAATTTCTGAGTGCGTTTGCGTCGTAGGGTACGTAATGAAGCTTTCGACGCCTCCGAGACTTTCAGCAAATGTAATGAGCCGCAAATTACTCAACAACGGATCGACCCATTCACTCTTCTTAACTCTAAATGAAATCATGCCGCCTATTCCTGCATAGAGGACGTCATCGACGAGTGGTTCGTTTTCCAAATAGGAGACGAGTTCTTTCGCATTGGCATCATGCTGTTTCATTCGAACATGCAATGTCTTTAGCCCACGGATGACGAGCCAGGAATCGAACGGGGAAAGCGTCGCCCCGATGGCGTTATGGTTTGCACCTAAACGGTTGCACAACTCTTCTCCCTTTGCGACGACAAGTCCGGCAAGCACATCATTATGGCCACCGATATATTTCGTCGCGCTATGGATGACGATATCCGCCCCGAGCTCAATTGGTCGTTGGAAATATGGAGTCAAAAACGTATTATCGACGATGACGAGCAAGCCGTGCTTCTGCGCAAGTTCTACATATTTCTCGATATCGATATCGAGCATAAGCGGGTTCGTCGGCGTTTCGATGAAAATTACTTTCGTATTTTCGGTAATCAACTTTTCCGTTTCCTCAACGTTTTCAAAAGATGTGTATGACGTTCGGATGCCATACAAATCAGCGTATTGATCAAACAAACGGAATGTGCCGCCGTACAGGTCATCCGGAGCAATCAATTCATCCCCCGATTTGAACAAGGATAGAACGAGCTGGATCGCCGCCATACCCGAACTGCACGCATAGCCGCAATCACCGTTTTCTAAATTAGCGATGCCTTCTTCAAGAATTGCTCGTGTCGGGTTTTTCGTCCGTGTGTAGTCGAATCCCGTAGAAAGCCCAAGTCCGTCATGCTTGTACGCAGTCGATAAATGAATCGGGGGATTCACAGCCCCTGTTCTCGGATCGCTCTGATTTCCTAGTTGTACTAATTTCGTGTTGATGCTCAGTTTTGTCAAGTTGCCCATCTCCTTTGTCTACTAAAAAAGAGGCCTCTCTTATAAGAAGAGGGCCTCCAACAATGGTTGAAATCAATCTTCTTATCTTCAAGGCGTGTTCACGCCATTTGGAATTAGCACCATACCAAAATCGGGCTGGTTGCTGAGACTTCATCGGGCCAATCCCTCCGTCTCTCTTGATAAGAATCAAAATATAAAATTGTTAGAAAAATGATTTATCTAAAGTTATCATGATTACGAATAGATTGCAAGCTTTTCTCGTTTCTATCCTAAGCGAACTGGAATGATCTGTCACTAGTTGTCTGGGGGATAAAGGAAGTCGAATTGGAGTTCTTCCGCATGGCGTATTCCGTTCACTTCCTACATCCACATTTACTTTCCAAACCGTTTGCGATACCCGCATTTTCTACATAGTTCTTCGACTGCCACTCTTCGTGAAAAACCTTCTACAAGGTTTTTTGCTCGATCCATCTCGATAATTTCAGAGAATGAATTTTCATTAATATTCCCAAGGTTAATAACTCCCTCGCCGTCTAGACAGCAAGGAATAACCGTTCCATCTGCTAAAATACCTGCTTGATTTCTCATGCCATGGCAGAAGCCCCTCCCATCATCCTCTTCTTCATGTAACGCAGGCCACTTAAACTCGTAATCTTGATTGATGAAGATGCGGTCCGCAATTTTCACGCCTTTTCCTGGTGTGACCTTTTCTTCAATTTTGTAGTCTAAATCAAATTCATTTTCAATGATTCCTAGTAATTCTCTATTTCGTTCTCTTTCAATATTCGTCGTATTGTCTTGTGTAAGGTTCCATAATCTCAGGGACACAATCATTTCTGATTGGCTCGTTGCCTCTTTAATGAAAGAAAGAATACTTCTCACATACCCTTCCTTATCTTTCGAACCAATATGACCATCAAAACTATGGAGTGAGAAATTCATTTGTCTTAGTGCAGGCTTGTTCAGTAATTTTTCCCTCTTTTTATTAATTAATGTTCCGTTTGTTGTGATGTTCACTTTAAACCCTTTTTCGTGACTAATGTCTAACAATTGGCCAATTTTAGGATGGAGTAGCGGCTCACCTTTCACATGTAGATAAATGTAGTCTGTATGCGGTTTAATTTGGTCTAATCTTTTAGAAAAATCCTCTACAGAAATGAATTGTTTCGCCCGTAATGTTGGCGGACAAAAGCTGCAGGCAAGATTACAAACACTTGTAATCTCTAAGTAAAACTTCTTAAATTTTTTCACTATTAATTCCTCACTTCTTCTTCGACTACTTGGAACAGAATGCACTATTGTTCTATGACTATTACAGCATATTTGTTCTTAAATGGATACATACTTATTCAAGGAAACTATCGTTCCAATTATTCGTACTGTACGTCATAGCTTCTTCCAGTGGATAAAGTTATTTCCTCTTGAATTAAGGGCAAATAGTGTATAATGGAACTATCAGAAGAATGTGGAAGAAGGGGATTTGGCATGGATTTAAAATATACAGATGACAGTTTGGCTCTACATACAGATCTTTATCAAATCAACATGATGGAATCGTATTGGGCGGATGGAATCCATGAACGAAAAGCAATATTTGAACTGTACTTCAGAAGCTTGCCGTTCGGGAATGGCTATGCAATTTTTGCAGGGCTTGAGCGGATTCTCGACTACTTGAAAGAATTTCATTTCAGTGAAAGCGACTTAACCTATTTAAAGGAGGAGCTCGGATACAAAGAAGATTTCCTCGACTATTTAAAAGACATTCGTTTCACGGGTGACGTTTATTCGATGAAAGAGGGAGAGCTTGTATTTGCAAACGAGCCAATTCTCCGTGTGGAAACAACGCTCGCTGAAGCCCAACTTATCGAGACAGCGCTTCTCAATATCGTCAACTACCAGACGCTTATCGCGACAAAGGCTAGCCGTATTAAGCAAGTCGTTAAAGAGCAAGTTGTCATGGAGTTCGGGAGCAGGCGAGCACATGAAATGGATGCGGCAGTATGGGGGGCGCGTGCAGCAGTTATCGGGGGTGTGGAGGCGACGAGCAACGTACGTGCAGGTAAGCGTTTCGGCATTCCGGTTGCAGGAACGCATGCTCACTCGTTAGTTCAGGCGTATCGAAGCGAATACGAAGCGTTTCATGCATACGCCAAACGCCATAAAGACTGTGTATTCCTCGTTGATACATACAATACGCTTAAAATCGGTGTTCCGACAGCTATTCAAGTAGCAAAAGAACTCGGCGATAAAATTAATTTCATCGGCATCCGCCTCGACAGTGGTGATATTGCATTTCTATCGAAAGAAGCGCGGCGCATGCTCGATGCAGCCGGATTCCACGATGCGAAAATCGTCGTCTCAAATGATTTGGATGAGTACACGATCTTGAACTTGAAATCGCAAGGAGCGAAAGTCGACGTATGGGGGATTGGCACAAAGCTCATCACCGCTTACGATCAGCCGGCTCTCGGCGCAGTATATAAAATCGTTGCGATTGAGAATGAAAAAGGCGATATGGAAGATACAATTAAAATCTCATCGAACGTCGAAAAAGTAACGACGCCTGGCCAGAAAAACGTCTATCGGATTATCGATAGAGAGAACGGCAAGGCGGAAGGTGATTACATTACGATGCACGACGAAGACCCGACGGTTGAAAAACGGATTAAAATGTTCCATCCTGTTCACACATTCATTTCCAAATTCGTTACGAACTTCGATGCGGTTAACTTGCATACGAAAGTCGTCGAAGGTGGAAACGTCATTTACAAAAATCCAACATTGAATGAAATGCGCCAGTTCGCTCACGATAATTTGGAGCTATTATGGGATGAATATAAACGATCCTTGAACCCGGAAGAATATCCGGTCGACTTAAGCCAGAAATGTTGGGACAATAAAATGCGCAATATCCGTGAAGTACAAGACAAAGTGGATGAGTTTTCGAAGAGATGAGGAGGTGCGGACAATGACATTTCAACAGCAAGTCATTGCGGAGCTGAAAAGTATGCCGTCAATTGACCCACAGGAAGAGATCCGCAAATCGATCGACTTCATGAAGGAATATGCGATGAGAAATACATTCGTCAACGGCTTCGTCCTCGGCATATCGGGCGGACAAGATTCGTCACTCGTCGGAAGGCTTGCGCAGATTGCTGTCGATGAGCTAAATGAAGAAAACGGGACGGATCGGTACAAGTTCATTGCGGTTAGACTTCCATACGGCAAGCAGTTCGATGAAGACGACGCACAGGACGCCCTTCATTTCATTAAACCGTCATTGGTCTACACGGTCGACATTAAAGACGCAGTCGATGCGAGCGAACAGGCATTGGCAAAGGCGGGCATCCTCATTTCCGATTACACGAAAGGGAATGAGAAAGCGCGGGAACGGATGAAAGTTCAATATGCCATTGCAGCGGCGCATAGTTGTGTCGTTCTCGGGACGGACCATGCAGCAGAGGCGTTAACTGGATTTTATACGAAATTTGGCGACGGTGGCGCGGATCTTATGCCGATCTACCGATTGAATAAAAGACAAGGCCGCCAACTGATGAACGAACTCGGTGCTCCTAAGCATTTGTATGAAAAAGTACCGACAGCAGATCTTGAAGACGATAAGCCTGCATTGCCTGATGAGGTCGCGCTCGGTGTCACATATGACGAAATTGATGATTTCCTGGAAGGGAAGCAAGTTTCGGACAAAGCTTATGAAACAATTGCAAAGCATTATAAAGGATCGGCGCATAAACGTCATATGCCAATTACAATCTTCGATAACTTTTGGAAATAAACTTTTATAGTCATCCTAGTAAACAGATGAAGGAAGAACGAACTCTTCCTTCATCTGTTTTTATGTGTTTTTTTGTCAGTTCTAGTTTTATACTATTCTTAACAAGTTGTAGCCAATACATAATTACGTTATTATGAAGTTACATTTTGTTAATTTTCGGACATGTTAAAGAGAGAAGCTGGAATAGGAGGAAGAAAAATGACGTATGCACAAGCAATCGACAAAGTTCTTGGCAATATAGATAAGGTAATGATCGGCAAGCGAGATATTGCGGAGCTGAGCTTAACAGCTTTGCTTGCAGGAGGGCATGTCCTTCTTGAAGATGTACCTGGCGTTGGGAAGACGATGATGGTAAAAGCACTTGCGAAATCGATTGGCGCATCTTTTAAGCGTATACAGTTTACGCCTGATTTATTGCCATCGGACGTCCTCGGTGTCTCGATCTACAATCCGAGAGAAATGGAATTCGAATTTAGGCCGGGACCAATCGTCGGAAACATTGTGTTAGCTGATGAAATTAACCGGACTTCACCAAAGACGCAAGCCGCTTTACTCGAAAGCATGGAAGAGTCATCCGTGACCGTAGACGGGGAAACAATCCGGATCCCACAGCCGTTTTTCGTCATGGCGACCCAAAACCCGATTGAATATGAAGGAACCTATCCGTTGCCGGAAGCGCAATTAGACAGGTTTCTCTTCAAGTTAAAGATGGGGTATCCAAAACGGAGCGAAGAAATCGAAGTACTAACCCGCGCGGAAAAATTAGTGCCGATTGATCATCTAGAAACCGTCCTCACTCTCCACGAATTGGCAGAGCTCCAACAAGCGGTGAAAGAAGTAACTGTCGATCATACGATTAAAACGTATATTGTCGACTGTGCCTCGGAAACCCGCAATCATCCGCACGTCTATCTCGGCGTCAGTCCGCGTGGATCACTTGCCCTCATGAAATCATGCCAGGCGTATGCGTTTATAAAAGGGCGGACGTATGTAACGCCTGACGACGTGAAATACTTGGCACCTTTTGTGTTCGGCCATCGGATCATTCTTAGATCGGAGGCAAAGTACGAAGGAATTACTGCGAATGAAATCGTCGAACGGATCCTCACACGGGTGAGTGTGCCGATTGACCGGGTCAGATTAAAATGAAAAAAGGGAAAGAGTTACTATCGCTAACTGGCCGCTTCGCTTTCATCGTCGGCCTATTCTTTTCCGTCTACGTGTTCGCAATGTTCCAAGGTGGCAAAGTGAGCTGGACACTTCTTTATATGCTGACACCTTTCCTCTTGTATTCAATCGCTCTATTTACCTATCCAATAAATACGATAAAAGCCGAGCGTATTATCCAAACGAAAACGATTGAGCGCGGGGGAAAGCTTGTCGTTACAGTTAAACTCGAGCGGACGGTCCCATTCCCTTTATTGTATACAGTTGCAATTGAGCGATGGGCGGACCCTGCTATGGTGAGAAGTGCAAAAAATAGCACGAAGTATATTTTTTTATTCGGCTTCAAAAAAAGAGTCGAATTTTCGTATGAAATCGATAAACTTCCGAGAGGGGAACATATTGTGGAAGGCGTCGAAATCGAAGTTTCCGATTTTTTCGGTTGGATTCAAAAACGGGCGTTCCTAGAGTTGAAAGATGTCATTCTTGTTTACCCAAACACAACGTCAATTAAATACGTGCCAATTAACGCCCAATATGACCGCGGTTCGCTCATATCCCCGTTTTCGCTCGTCAAGGATACGACGATGGCGACTGGAGTGCGAGATTACCAGGCGGGAGACCGGGTCACTTGGATTCATTGGAAGTCATTCGCCCGTACGCAAAGTCTAATGACGAAAGAATTTGAGGATCGACAATCGGAAGATATTATCGTGGTGCTTGACGGCAGACAATCGGATCTGTTCGAAGAGCAAGTTGAACTTGCGGCATCCATTGTCGAGGAAGCGGCAAATCACCAGGCGAATATCGCTTTCGCATCCACGGGAAATGAAACCGTGACATTCCCATTCATCCATTCAGCGGACCAACTGCATGATGTATTTGTGCATTTGGCTAAAATTAAGCCCGTTGAAGCGGATGAAGTGAAGCCGTTGGTCTATTCATCCCTAGCAGCAACTGCCGGCAGCGTCGTTTTGGTGACTGGCAACCCTGATTGGACGTACATCCAGTCAATGATAGGTCTCGCAAAAAATACGAAATCGATTATTTGCTTTGTCCTCGTTGACGGTGAACGTGCATTGTCTTCGCATCTTCAAGAGCAAATTAAGTTTGCCGAAGCGAAAGGGATTACGATACATGCATTGAGTAGAAAACAATTTTCAGAGGCTTTTAAGGAGGTGGCTAGTTGATGAATGAAGGAAGGACGGATATGCGTTTCCTTATCCTCATGTATATACTTGCTTTCATCCTGCTTTGGGAATGGTTGTTGCCTGTAATCGAATTGACTGATACGGACTATATTGCGGTCTTTCTTTATTTCATCGGCATCTCCTTCCTTTTCGGATTGATGAAAATGAGATGGTGGCTCTCTATTTCGTTAAAGATCATCTATCTATTTTGGACGCTCCATTATATATATTTTGAAACTGTCTTTCTTTCTAGAGAAACAATATCTCTGCTCATCAATGACTTGCTTTCTAACATCGGCATTATCGCGGCATGGAATTGGGTGGACATTACAAATCCGTTCCGGACGGTCCTCTTTTTTGTCCTATTATGGATGACAATTTATTTAATTCGTCATTGGATTGAAGTGCGAAAAAGTATCCTTCTTTTCTACGCGTTGACGGTTGTATTCATCGCCGTTTTGGATACATTCAGTTCCTATTCAGCTGACGGAGCGATATTTAGAATTATGGTGTCTGGGCTTTTATTAATCGGATTGCTAACAATTTCACGCATATCCGACAAACATGGGCGGAGAATGGGTGCTCCAATGTTTGCCGCATTTTCAGTTCCTTTATTATTCGCGGTCATTTGCAGTAGCGCATTCGCAAGTTTTCTGCCAGAACGAGGGCCTGTCTGGGCGGATCCTGTTCCTTTCATAAAATCAGTCGTGCAAGGAGAAGGAATCGGTAGCGGTAGCGTCGTTTCCAAAAGCGGGTATGATACGGATGACTCGAGATTAGGTGGCGCATTTTCGCAAGACAACACAGTCGTTTTCAGTGCAACTGTTCCGAAAAAGCAATATTGGAAAATTGAAACGAAAAATACGTATACGTCAAAAGGATGGGAACAACAATCCGAAGAGTCGATGCCTGTCACTTTTCTTCCTGGCTCATTGCTTACCTTTGACGGTGCGGATAATTTGCTGGAAGGAACAGGAGTCCTTCATGCAAACATCAATATGAAAAAACAGTTGCCTTTTATCGTCTATCCATATGGCACAACTACTATCCATACGAGGACGGACGTCGTCTTGCAAAATCAGGAGGAGACTGGACAATTTTGGGTAATGAAAGATGGAGAAGAAATAGATCTTGATACGTATAGCGTTGACTTAGTCGAGCAAAAATATAGCTTAAAAGCTTTGCGCAATACATCGATGGAAGACTACGCACTTGAGACCGAAGATTTCTCCGAATACTTGCAGCTACCAGACCAATTGCCGGACCGTGTTCGCGAATTAGCGCTCACGATTACCGGAAAAGAGGAGAGCGTGTATGAAAAGGCGAAATCGATTGAACGCTATTTCGAGAGAAATGGCTTCATGTACGATCAGCAAAATGTAGCTATACCTAGAGGGAATGAAGACTATGTCGATCAGTTCCTATTCGATACGAAACGCGGCTATTGCGATAACTTTTCAACATCGATGGTCGTTATGTTGCGTGCATCTGATATACCCGCACGTTGGGTGAAAGGGTTCGCTCCTGGTGAAGGGAAGAGGAACTCAAGAGGCAAGATGGAATATATTGTGACGAACAATGAAGCACATTCATGGGTAGAAGCTTTTATTCCGGGTTTCGGTTGGATGCCTTTCGAGCCGACAATCGGATTTTCAAATATGACTGGCATTGAATATGACCTTGAAATGGATATGAGTGAACCAGAGGCACCTGTAGTAGAAGAGATGGAGAAGCCTGAAGTCGAACGGGCGGAAACTCCAGTAAAGAAAGATGAGGACAACAGGTTTATTGCCTTCTTCAACAAGACGGAAAAGTTCCTGCAAGAAAATGCATGGGTTGGCGTTGTCGGCTCTGCTTTGCTTTTATTTATCATATGGAAAGTGTATAAGCATCGTGGGAAATGGATTCCTAAACTGCTCATCAACACTTACCGAAAGAGAAAAGTAGATTGGAATTTGTATACGAAGCAATATAAGAGCTTGTTGAAGCAGCTGGATCGGTTCGGATTAAAACGAACAGATAGTATGACGTTATCCGAATATGCGAAAACGGTCGATACGTATTTCGGAGGCCGCCGGATGGGGAAGCTCACCGAGGTGTATGAACAGGGCCTGTATGGAGGGTATACGAATCGTGAAGATTGGGCAGGCTTGCAGGAAATATGGGAAGATTTAATCAATAGGACTTTCTGTTGATTTTTGCATGTCGGAGGCGTAAGATTGAAAAAAAGAATACCCGATATGCCCTCATATAAATCCGATAATATGGTTCGGACGTTTCTACCAGGCCACCGTGAATGGCTTGTCTATGGAGGCAGGACAGCTATGTCTGTTTCTGCCTGCAGTAGAACGTTGAGACGCGTGGAAAGTAGACTTTCTTACGCGTCTTTACTGATTTTTTACACGTCTTTATTGAATGATGAGGTTTCGGAAACTAAATGGAAGAGGTGGATCAATTGTCGACGGCTCCATTATTGATCGAACAGGAAAAGATTGTAGTACTGGATTACGGTAGTGCATATAACCAACTAATCACACGTACAATCCGTGAGTTGGGAGTTTACAGTGAATTACATCCTCATACCGTTACAGCAGAGGACATCAAAAATATGCAGGCTGTCGGAATCATCCTTTCCGGCGGATCTAAAGATGCTGGGCTTAGCGTTCATCCTGAAGTGTTCAATTTAGGCATCCCTGTACTTGAGATAGGCTCAAACGGCAAATCAATTGCGTTTGCTAATGAAGAAAAATATCCATATAACGAGCAATCTCATCCGGAAGTAGGACAATTGTCGGATGTAAAAGAAATGTTGCGTCATTTTGCTTTTGAAATTTGCAAAGCAAAAGACAGCTGGACGATGAAACGGTTCATCGACATCGAAGTCGAGAAGATCCGTTCGCAAGTTGGTGACCGGAAAGTTCTATGTGCACTTAGCGGCGGCGTCGATTCATCCGTTGTGGCGGCGTTGATTCATCGAGCAATCGGAGACAAGTTGACTTGCATCTTCGTTGACCATGGCCTTCTTCGAAAAGGAGAAGTGGAAAGCGTTGTAGACACATTCAGCAATCAGTTCCATATGAACTTCATTAAAGTCGATGCTCGCAAACGCTTCTTGGACAAGCTGAAAGGCGTCACGGACCCTGAAGAAAAACGTAAAGTAATCGGCAATGAATTCATTTACGTATTTGACGAAGAATCCGCAAAACTCGAAGGAATTGACTTCCTTGCGCAAGGTACAATTTACGCGGACATCATTGAAAGCGGAACAGCAACGAATGAAGTAATCAAGTCTCACCATAACGTTGGCGGATTGCCTGAAGATATGGAGTTCGAATTGATTGAGCCGTTAAAAGCATTGTTTAAAGACGAAGTACGTGCAGTAGGAGCAGAACTTGGCTTGCCTGCAGATATCGTACATCGCCAACCGTTCCCTGGACCGGGCCTTGGTGTTCGCGTACTCGGTGAAATTACGGAAGAGAAACTTGAAATTGTCCGTGAAGCGGATTGGATTCTTCGTGACGAAATCGCCAAAGCGGGACTTGACCGTGAAATTTGGCAGTACTTCGCAATTCTGCCGGACATCCGCAGCGTCGGAAAAAGAAATGAAAAACGCTCCTATGATCATGCAGTCGGCATCCGAGCAGTTCACTCAGTAGACGGCATGACAGCGGATTGGGCACGCATTCCTTGGGATGTTCTTGAAACAATCAGCACACGCATCACATCGGAAGTCGACCAAGTGAACCGCGTCGTTTACGATATTACTGCAAAACCACCAGGCACAATTGAGTGGGAATAACTAAAATTTAATAACCGTATCGTATATCTTTGGGGATATGGCCCAAAAGTCTCTACCGGAACGCCGTAAATGTTCTGACTACGATGATTGAGTTTAAGCGAAAATCGTTTTAATTTGGTTGTCAAAGGGAAGTATACGAGTATATATCGTATACTTCCTTTTTTTGTTTTTATTTATGGAGATGGATTTTCGGTCTGTTGACGCTACGTCAATGATCTAATTTCAAAATACATAAAAGGGCGGTTAACATGAAGAAATACTTTGAGTTTGAAAAGCTTGGAACGAATTACCGGAGGGAGATCATCGGAGGAATAACAACATTCCTTGCGATGGCATATATATTAGCGGTCAATCCGATTATGCTGTCATTAGAAGGGATTCCTGACCTTCCTGAATCGATGCAGATGGATAAAGGCGCTGTTTTCGTTGCTACGGCATTAGCTGCTGCAGTAGGCTCTCTATTTATGGGATTGATTGCTAGATATCCTATCGCGTTAGCTCCAGGTATGGGATTGAACGCATTCTTCGCGTTTACGGTCGTACTTACTTATGGAATTCCATGGCAAACAGCATTGACAGGCGTATTATTTTCTGGACTTATCTTTATTGTTCTTTCGTTAACAGGATTACGTGAAGCAATCATCAATGCTATTCCAGCGCAGCTTAAATATGCGGTCGGCGCAGGTATTGGACTATTCATTACATTTCTCGGTTTACAAAATGCAAATATTATTGTTGGTGATCCGAACACGCTCGTAACACTCGGTAATCTATCTGCCGGTCCTACATTACTTGCTATCTTCGGATTAGTAATTACAGTCATTATGATGGTACGTCAAATTAAAGGTGCAATCTTCTACGGAATGATTTTGACGACCATTCTAGGAATGTTTGTTAGCCTAATCGAAGTTCCGACAAAGGTTGTCGACAAAGTGCCATCCGTTGCTCCAACATTCGGTGCAGCATTCGAAGCAATCTTCAACGACCCAACATCATTGATGACAACTCAATTTCTAGTTATCGTCATCACATTCCTATTTGTCGACTTTTTCGATACAGCAGGAACACTCGTTGCGGTAGCTACACAAGCTGGTTTAATGAAAGAAGAAAAATTGCCACGCGCCGGCAAAGCATTGCTCGCGGACTCGTTGGCAACTGTAACTGGATCGGTCTTCGGAACGTCAACGACGACTTCTTATATCGAATCAACAGCAGGAGTTGCGGCAGGTGCTAGAACAGGACTTGCTTCCGTTGTAACGGGGATACTTTTCCTATTAGCGCTATTCTTCTCTCCATTATTGTTTGTCATCACCCCTGAAGTGACAGCACCGGCACTTATTATCGTCGGCGTTCTCATGGTATCGGCATTGGGGAATATCGAATGGTCGAAATTCGAAATCGCAGTACCAGCATTCTTCACAATCATTGCAATGCCATTGACATACAGTATCGCAACAGGAATCGCCATCGGATTCGTCTTCTATCCAATTACGATGTTGCTTGCAGGAAGAAAGAAAGAGATCCATCCAATTATGTATGGACTCTTCATCATCTTCATTCTATACTTCATCTTTATTAAATGAAGCTAGGTATTATAGGAAGTTAATTAGAACGGCTCTTATGGAGCCGTTCTTTTTTATACTATTAATTGAATAGGAAAAAGAACTTCTATTGAGGTGATCAATGTAAATAAAACTGATGGTAGTATTGGCGTAGCACGCTTTTCTATAGAAGGAATAACGGACGGAAAACTTTTTTAGTAAAACTGTTGACACTTCAAATAGCATTTGGTATAGTTATAAAGCAGTCGAGAGAACGACATTAATCGACAGCGAAAGACATGACATGAACCTTGAAAACTGAACAGCAAAACGTTAACAAATAAAGTTCTGGAGCCGACCCTGTCGGTGAAAAGAACAAACGAATCTTCGGATTCAAAATTGACATCTTAAATGATGCCAGCAAGAAACTCGAGCTACTCGAATTTCTCTATTATGGAGAGTTTGATCCTGGCTCAGGACGAACGCTGGCGGCGTGCCTAATACATGCAAGTCGAGCGAATTGAAGGGAGCTTGCTCCCTGATATTAGCGGCGGACGGGTGAGTAACACGTGGGCAACCTGCCCTGCAGATGGGGATAACTCCGGGAAACCGGGGCTAATACCGAATAATCAGTTCTTCCGCATGGAAGAACTCTGAAAGACGGTTTCGGCTGTCACTGCAGGATGGGCCCGCGGCGCATTAGCTAGTTGGTGGGATAACGGCCTACCAAGGCGACGATGCGTAGCCGACCTGAGAGGGTGATCGGCCACACTGGGACTGAGACACGGCCCAGACTCCTACGGGAGGCAGCAGTAGGGAATCTTCCACAATGGACGAAAGTCTGATGGAGCAACGCCGCGTGAGCGAAGAAGGTTTTCGGATCGTAAAGCTCTGTTGCGAGGGAAGAACAAGTACGGGAGTAACTGCCCGTACCTTGACGGTACCTCGTCAGAAAGCCACGGCTAACTACGTGCCAGCAGCCGCGGTAATACGTAGGTGGCAAGCGTTGTCCGGAATTATTGGGCGTAAAGCGCGCGCAGGCGGTCCTTTAAGTCTGATGTGAAAGCCCACGGCTCAACCGTGGAGGGTCATTGGAAACTGGAGGACTTGAGTACAGAAGAGGAAAGCGGAATTCCACGTGTAGCGGTGAAATGCGTAGAGATGTGGAGGAACACCAGTGGCGAAGGCGGCTTTCTGGTCTGTAACTGACGCTGAGGCGCGAAAGCGTGGGGAGCAAACAGGATTAGATACCCTGGTAGTCCACGCCGTAAACGATGAGTGCTAAGTGTTAGGGGGTTTCCGCCCCTTAGTGCTGCAGCTAACGCATTAAGCACTCCGCCTGGGGAGTACGGCCGCAAGGCTGAAACTCAAAGGAATTGACGGGGACCCGCACAAGCGGTGGAGCATGTGGTTTAATTCGAAGCAACGCGAAGAACCTTACCAGGTCTTGACATCCCGCTGACCGGCATGGAGACATGTCTTTCCCTTCGGGGACAGCGGTGACAGGTGGTGCATGGTTGTCGTCAGCTCGTGTCGTGAGATGTTGGGTTAAGTCCCGCAACGAGCGCAACCCTTGATCTTAGTTGCCAGCATTCAGTTGGGCACTCTAAGGTGACTGCCGGTGACAAACCGGAGGAAGGTGGGGATGACGTCAAATCATCATGCCCCTTATGACCTGGGCTACACACGTGCTACAATGGACGGTACAAAGGGCTGCGAACCCGCGAGGGGGAGCCAATCCCATAAAACCGTTCCCAGTTCGGATTGCAGGCTGCAACTCGCCTGCATGAAGCCGGAATCGCTAGTAATCGTGGATCAGCATGCCACGGTGAATACGTTCCCGGGTCTTGTACACACCGCCCGTCACACCACGAGAGTTTGTAACACCCGAAGTCGGTGGGGTAACCCTTACGGGAGCCAGCCGCCGAAGGTGGGACAGATGATTGGGGTGAAGTCGTAACAAGGTAGCCGTATCGGAAGGTGCGGCTGGATCACCTCCTTTCTAAGGATAATTACGGAATATGAACCTTTGGTTCATACGTTGACGTTTTGCGTTCAGTTTTGAAGGTTCATCCATTAGGATGCACTTTCGAAACTTGTTCTTTGAAAACTGGATAAAACGACATTGAAGCAACAAAACATCAAGTAATCAACCGAGTCGATCACTTAGTGATTGAACAATACTTTTTTAACGTTTACCAAAGTATATCGCTATACCGAGGTAAACACCCGAGGGTTTTGAGAAGCGAATAGCTTTTTGAAATCTGTATAAAGGTTAAGTTAGAAAGGGCGCACGGCGGATGCCTTGGCACTAGGAGCCTATGAAGGACGGCACTAACACCGATATGCTTCGGGGAGCTGTAAGTAAGCTGTGATCCGAAGATTTCCGAATGGGGAAACCCACTGCCCGTAATGGGGTAGTACGTTTACGTGAATACATAGCGTAAACGAGGCACACCCGGAGAACTGAAACATCTAAGTACCCGGAGGAAGAGAAAGAAACATCGATTCCCTTAGTAGCGGCGAGCGAAACGGGAAGAGCCCAAACCAGGAAGCTTGCTTCCTGGGGTTGTAGGACACTCTATACGGAGTTACAAAGGGACGGATTAGACGAAGAGGCCTGGAAAGGTCTGCCATAGCGGGTAATAGCCCCGTAGTCGAAAGTCCGTCCCCTCCAGAGTGGATCCTGAGTACGGCGGAACACGTGAAATTCCGTCGGAATCCGGGAGGACCATCTCCCAAGGCTAAATACTCCCTAGTGACCGATAGTGAACCAGTACCGTGAGGGAAAGGTGAAAAGCACCCCGGAAGGGGAGTGAAATAGAACCTGAAACCGTGTGCCTACAAGTTGTCAGAGCCCGTTAATGGGTGATGGCGTGCCTTTTGTAGAATGAACCGGCGAGTTACGATTCCATGCAAGGTTAAGCAGCGAATGCGGAGCCGCAGCGAAAGCGAGTCTGAATAGGGCGAATGAGTATGGGGTCGTAGACCCGAAACCAGGTGATCTACCCATGTCCAGGGTGAAGGTAAGGTAACACTTACTGGAGGCCCGAACCCACGTACGTTGAAAAGTGCGGGGATGAGGTGTGGGTAGCGGTGAAATTCCAATCGAACCTGGAGATAGCTGGTTCTCTCCGAAATAGCTTTAGGGCTAGCCTCAAACGAAAGAATCTCGGAGGTAGAGCACTGTTTGGACTAGGGGCCCATCCCGGGTTACCGAATTCAGACAAACTCCGAATGCCGATGATTTATGTTTGGGAGTCAGACTGCGGGTGATAAGATCCGTAGTCGAGAGGGAAACAGCCCAGACCGCCAGTTAAGGTCCCCAAGTATCTGTTAAGTGGAAAAGGATGTGGCGCTGCCCAGACAACCAGGATGTTGGCTTAGAAGCAGCCACCATTTAAAGAGTGCGTAATAGCTCACTGGTCGAGTGGCGCTGCGCCGAAAATGTACCGGGGCTAAACAGATCACCGAAACTGCGGATTGACACCTATGGTGTCAGTGGTAGGAGAGCGTTCCAAGGGCGTCGAAGCTAGACCGTAAGGACTGGTGGAGCGCTTGGAAGTGAGAATGCCGGTATGAGTAGCGAAAGAAGGGTGAGAATCCCTTCCACCGAATGCCTAAGGTTTCCTGAGGAAGGCTCGTCCGCTCAGGGTTAGTCGGGACCTAAGTCGAGGCCGAAAGGCGTAGACGATGGACAACAGGTTGATATTCCTGTACCACCTCCCCGCCGTTATCAGCAATGGGGGGACGCAGAAGGATAGGGTGAGCGCGCTGTTGGTTATGCGCGTCCAAGCAGTGAGGTGTGAAACGAGGCAAATCCCGTTTCTATAACATTGAGCTGTGATGGCGAGGGGAATTATCCCCGGAGTCCCTGATTTCACACTGCCAAGAAAAGCCTCTAGCGAGGCGGGAGGTGCCCGTACCGCAAACCGACACAGGTAGGCGAGGAGAGAATCCTAAGGTGATCGAGAGAACTCTCGTTAAGGAACTCGGCAAAATGACCCCGTAACTTCGGGAGAAGGGGTGCTCTGGTAGGGTGTTAAAGCCCGAGAGAGCCGCAGTGAATAGGCCCAGGCGACTGTTTAGCAAAAACACAGGTCTCTGCAAAACCGTAAGGTGACGTATAGGGGCTGACGCCTGCCCGGTGCTGGAAGGTTAAGAGGAGAGGTCAGCGCAAGCGAAGCTTCGAATTGAAGCCCCAGTAAACGGCGGCCGTAACTATAACGGTCCTAAGGTAGCGAAATTCCTTGTCGGGTAAGTTCCGACCCGCACGAAAGGCGTAACGATCTGGGCACTGTCTCAACGAGAGACTCGGTGAAATTATAATATGCGTGAAGATGCGCATTACCCGCGACAGGACGGAAAGACCCCGTGGAGCTTTACTGTAGCCTGATATTGAATTCCGGTGCAGCCTGTACAGGATAGGTAGGAGCCTTGGAATCCGGAGCGCCAGCTTCGGAGGAGGCAATGGTGGGATACTACCCTGGCTGTATTGGACTTCTAACCCTTGCCCGTGATCCGGGCAGGAGACAGTGTCAGGTGGGCAGTTTGACTGGGGCGGTCGCCTCCTAAAGTGTAACGGAGGCGCCCAAAGGTTCCCTCAGAATGGTTGGACATCATTCGTAGAGTGCAAAGGCATAAGGGAGCTTGACTGCGAGACCTACAAGTCGAGCAGGGTCGAAAGACGGGCTTAGTGATCCGGTGGTTCCGCATGGAAGGGCCATCGCTCAACGGATAAAAGCTACCCCGGGGATAACAGGCTTATCTCCCCCAAGAGTCCACATCGACGGGGAGGTTTGGCACCTCGATGTCGGCTCATCGCATCCTGGGGCTGTAGTCGGTCCCAAGGGTTGGGCTGTTCGCCCATTAAAGCGGTACGCGAGCTGGGTTCAGAACGTCGTGAGACAGTTCGGTCCCTATCCGTCGCGGGCGCAGGAAATTTGAGAGGAGCTGTCCTTAGTACGAGAGGACCGGGATGGACATACCGCTGGTGTACCAGTTGTCTTGCCAAAGGCATCGCTGGGTAGCTATGTATGGACGGGATAAATGCTGAAAGCATCTAAGCATGAAGCCCCCCTCAAGATGAGATTTCCCATTACATTTGTAAGTAAGATCCCTCAAAGAAGATGAGGTGGATAGGTCCGGGGTGGAAGCGTGGCGACACGTGCAGCTGACGGATACTAATCGATCGAGGACTTAACCTTATTAGTTAATTAAGTACGGTTGAACTTGAAGTTCGGCAACAATGTTAGTTTTATCCGGTTTTGAACGAACAAGTATCGTTCAATTGTCTGGTGACGATGGCGAAGAGGTCACACCCGTTCCCATACCGAACACGGAAGTTAAGCTCTTCAGCGCCGATGGTAGTAGGGGGCTTCCCCCTGTGAGAGTAGGACGCCGCCAGGCCAAGGCCATTCCCTGTGGGGGATGGTTTTTTTATGTTTAAAAATCCGAAGGATTTATATCTTTGAAAAGTAATGGGTTTTACTTTAACGATAAAAGTTAAGCTCTTCAGCGCCGATGGTAGTAAGGCGGCGAAGCCGCTTTGCGTAATTTACGCCAACGGTGTAAATTACGCAGGGAATAGGCTTCCCCCTGTGAGAGTAGGACGCCGCCAGGCCAAGGCCATTCCCTGTGGGGGATGGTTTTTTTGTGTTTATAAATATTTTTTCTCAATAACAACTGCTTAAATTGTTAAAGGCATTTGGCGCGAGTTGGTTTGTGTTAACTTATGTTGTGTGGCCGCGATCAATGTTACGTGGAAGGATTTTATGTTTCAAAATGGTTTAGAATGTCGCGCGAAGATGCTTTTACCAAACTCAAATCCCTCCAGCGCTCAAAGCAATCTGCTCCGCGCTCAAAGCAATCCCTCGCGCGCCCAAAGCAAGCTGCTCCGCGCCCAAAGCAATCCCTCGCACGCCCAAAGCAATCTGCTCCGCGCCCAAAACAATCCCCCGCGCGCCCAAAGCAAGCCGCTTCGCGCCCAAAGCAAGCCGCCTCGCGCCCAAAGCAAGCCGCTCCACGCCCAAAGCAAGCTGCTCCGCGTCCAAAGCAATTAGCGCGTCCAAAGCAAGCCGCTCCGCGCCCAAAGCAAGCTGTTCCGCGTCCAAAGTAATCCCCCGCACATACAAATCAAGCTACATATAAATTCCTCAACAACATTCCCTTGAAATACATTGCTCCTCACGATACGATGGAGGTCACCTAGTCATCAGGAGGTTTGCTGAAGTATGAAAATGGTATTAATTATATTTGTCATTAACATCGTGTATGTATCTTTCTTTACTATTAGGATGATTCTTACTCTGAAGGGGTATCGTTATGCTGCTGCCTTCGTGAGCATGATAGAGATTGTCATTTATATTGTAGGTCTTGGATTAGTATTGGATAATCTAAACGAAATACAAAATATTATCGCGTATGCGCTCGGGTATGGAATGGGCGTCATCATCGGGTCGAAGATTGAGGAGAAAATGGCGCTCGGTTATATTACAGTGAATGTCATTACCGCGGGCGTCGATTTTGAGATGCCGAGGCTGCTGCGGGAAAAAGGGTATGGCGTAACGGATTGGTCTGCGCATGGATTGGAAGGTAGCCGTTCGGCGATGCAAATTTTGACACCCCGTAAAGATGAATTGAAGCTTTATGAAACGATTAAACAGATTGATCCGAAGGCGTTTATTATTGCGTATGAGGCAAGGACGATTCATGGAGGCTTCTGGGTGAAGTCGGTGAGGAGAGGGAATTTGTTTAAATGAGTGCAAAAAAGAAAACGGTATGGTTTGAAGTTGAGGAAGGCGAGTCGATTGAGGATTGCTTAAAGCGATTGGCTGCAGCTGGTTATCGTGTAGCGGGTCGGATGGAGGAACCGGTCTTCATGGAAAAGGACGGCGAGTATGTCCCAATCCGACAACTTATTAAGTTTAAAGGGATTCTTGATGAATAAATTGTCTTTTATACGAACGTTGGACATGCTTAATTGTCTATCGTTCGTATTTTTTATTGACGTATTCTGGCTCAATTGTTACACTGAGTGTAGTTAGAAAACCCACATATATGCTGAAGGATTGGCTTCAGCGTTTCTACCAGGACACCGTAATGTCCGGACTATGCGGGAAAGCGATTTTTAGGATTAGCGAAGGGTGTGCCATATCGAATGGATACGTTCATCTTGAGCATGTTAAATATCCTTGAATGAACTGCTTTCCATGCATTTGGATAGTAGTTTATTCAAGGAATTTTTTATTGAAAAGATCATGAAGGAAAATTCTTCAGCAGTCTACTATATTGCCAAAGGAGCAGATTATCTATGGGACCGAAAGTCGGCGTAATCATGGGGAGTAAAAGCGATTGGGAAACGATGAAGCATGCTTGCGACATATTGGACGAGTTGGGCGTTGACTATGAAAAGAAGGTCGTGTCAGCGCATCGTACACCGGATTTTATGTTCGAATATGCGGAACAAGCACAGGATCGTGGAATTGAAGTGATTGTCGCTGGTGCAGGTGGCGCTGCCCATCTTCCAGGAATGGTCGCTGCGAAAACGTTGTTGCCTGTTATAGGTGTTCCTGTTCAATCGAAGGCGTTGAATGGAATGGATTCATTGCTTTCCATCGTTCAAATGCCGGGCGGAGTTCCAGTTGCTACTGTATCGATTGGCAAGGCTGGTGCGACGAATGCCGGTTTGCTTGCGGCTCAGTTGTTAGCTGTACACGATTCTAATCTGCTCGGTCGTCTTGAAGCGCGTCGGGAAAAAATGCGAGATGTAGCATTGGAAAGCAGTGGTGAGTTGCATTGAAGACAATTTTACCTGGGCAGACAATCGGAATTATCGGCGGAGGACAGCTTGGCCGCATGATGGGGCTTGCCGCAAAGGAAGCGGGATTCAAGATTGCCGTGCTCGATCCGACGATGGATTCCCCATGCGGACAAATTGCCGATATCCGAATCGTCGCACCGTATGACGATGAGGCTGCACTGGAGGAGCTTGGCGAAGTGAGTGATGTCATAACGTATGAATTTGAAAACATCGATTATGAAGGTCTTGAGCGCCTTAGTCAGATTGCATATGTTCCTCAAGGAGCTGAACTTGTACGAATTACGCAAAACCGGATCGCGGAAAAAGCAGAAATTAAGGCATCCGGTGCTCCAGTAGCAAATTATGTAGCTGCCGATTCATTCAGTGAGTTAATACAAGAAATTGAAAAGGTCGGCTTCCCATGTATCGTGAAAACTGCTTTCGGTGGCTATGACGGAAAAGGGCAAGTGAAGCTTGAGTCAGCTAATGATCTTGAGCTAGCAGAACCGCTATTTGCCCATTCAGCTTGCATTGCGGAAGCGTTCGTCCCATTCAAGACGGAAATATCCGTCATTATCCAGCGCAATCCGGCGGGAGAGTCGTATTGCCTCCCGGTCGCTGAAAATATTCATAAGCATCATATATTGCATGAATCAATCGTCCCTGCAAGGGTTGCTCCATCGGTTATCGCAAAAGCGGAAGATGCGGCGAAAAAAATCGCAAATCACTTGGAACTTGTAGGGACGCTTGCTGTTGAAATGTTCGTGCTCGAAAACGATGAAATAGTCATCAATGAGCTTGCACCGCGTCCGCATAATTCGGGCCACTATTCGATTGAAGCGTGCAATGTATCCCAGTTCCATCAGCATATCCGTGCGGTGTGCGGCTGGCCGCTTCGAAAACCGGAGCTATGGTCACCGTCCATCATGGTGAATGTGCTCGGGGAGCATGTCGTGCCGTTAAAGAAAGTGATTACGGGGTATCCTAATTGGTCGGTCCATCTGTACGGGAAGGCCGAGGCGAAAGAGAAACGGAAGATGGGGCATGTAACCATCATGACCGATAATATAGAGAAGACGCTAGAAGAAATTGATTCGACAGGCATTTGGGCTTGAAATACTATACTAATTCGATGACAAACTTACATCCATTCAGGAGGAAATTGACATGACAAAAGTGAACGTTTACGTAACATTACGCGAAAGTGTTGTTGATCCACAAGGAATTGCGGCGCAGGAGGCACTCCAAACTATGGGGTTCAATGAAGTCGAAAACGTACGTATCGGTAAACTGATCGAACTTGAGCTAGCAGGAACGTCGAGTGAAATCGAAACGCGTGTGAAAGAAATGTGCGATCAGCTTCTTGTCAATAAAGTGATTGAGGACTATAGCTTTGAAATCGGGGAGGTTGCGGGCAAATGAGGTTCGCTGTTTTAAGTTTCCCGGGGTCCAGCTGTGATGTGGACATGTATCATTCCCTTTTGGATATCGTTGGCGTAGGTGTAGAAATCGTCAACCATCAGGACGCAAATTTGGATAACTTCGATGCGGTCGTCATTCCGACAGGTGCTTCTTACGGTGATTATTTACGTCCGGGAGCACTTGCACAAAGCTCTAAGTCGATTGAAAGCTTAAAGGCATTCGCCGCTTCCGGCAAGCCTGTGCTTGGTGTAGGAAATGGTTTCCAGATTCTTGCCGAAGCTGGAATCCTTCCGGGAGCGTTCTTACGGAATAAAGGATTGAAATTCAGAAGTGGCAATGCGCAACTCACTGTTCAAAACTCGTCATCTACATTTACGAGCAATTACGAACAAGAACAACGAATTACGCTTCCATTCGCCCATGAATTCGGCAATTATTACGTTGATACGGATACTGCAACACAATTGAAAGAACAGAATCGAATCGTCTTTACATATGAAGACGGCAATCTTGACGGTAGCGTGGACAAAATCGCAGGCGTGTTGAATGAACAAGGGAATGTCCTCGGTATGATGCCACTTCCTGAACGTGCGGTCGAGGAAATGATCGGTGGAACGGACGGTTTGCCTTTATTTCAATCAATATTGAAGAACTGGAGTGAGAAGAATGCCAATCATGCATGAACCAACAGCTCAGCAAGTTAAAGATGAAAAACTATATCGCCAAATGGGAATGACCGATGAGGAGTTTGATCGTGCAGTCGAAATGATCGGACGTCTTCCGAACTATACGGAAACAGGATTGTTTTCGGCGATGTGGTCGGAGCATTGTTCTTATAAAAGTTCGAAACCTGTATTGCGCAAATTCCCAACAGAAGGCGCACGTGTGTTGCAAGGGCCTGGGGAAGGAGCAGGTATTGTCGATATCGGGGATAATCAAGCAGCAGTTTTCAAAATGGAATCACATAACTCTCCATCTGCTATCGAACCGTTCATCGGTGCGGCAACAGGAGCAGGCGGTATTATCCGTGACGTATTTTCAATGGGCGCGCGTCCAGTCGCTCTTGTGAACTCGATGCGTTTCGGTGATTTGACGGATGAGCGTGACCGTTATTTATTCGAACAGGCTGTTGCGGGAATCGCGAGCTATGGAAATACGATCGGAATTCCGACAGTTGCAGGTGAAGTTCAGTTCGATAATTGTTATTCAAAACGTCCACTCGTCAATGCGATGGCTGTCGGTCTGTTGAATCATGAAGATATTCAAAAAGGTCTTGCATCCGGAGTCGGCAATACAGTGTTGTACGTAGGTGCGAAGACGGGCCGGGACGGAATTCACGGAGCAACGATGTCTTCTACTGAAGTTGCGGTTGATAAAGAAGAAGAGCTTCCAGTCATGCAGGCGGGGGATCCGTATCTCGAGAAGCTCCTTATGGAAGCGTGCCTTGAATTAGTGAAGTCAGATGCATTAATCGGTATACAAGATATGGGTGCAGCAGGACTTACTTCGTCATCAGCGGAAATGGCTTCAAAAGCGGGCTACGGTGTGGAATTGAACTTGGATCTCGTTCCGCAACGTGAAGAAGGTATGACTGCGTATGAAATGATGCTTTCCGAGTCGCAAGAGCGAATGCTCGTCGTCGTAAAGCAAGGTCGTGAGCAAGAAATCATCGACTTGTGTAAGAAATATGGGCTTGAAGCAGTGGCGATCGGAAAAGTGACGGAAGACAAAATGCTTCGCCTTACACATAAAGGTGAAGTTGTCGCGGAAATTAATGCAGATATTCTTGCTGAGGACGCACCTGTCTATTATAAAAAATCGGAAGAGCCTGCTTACTTTAGGGAGTTCCAAGCGATGGACAATGAAGAACCAGCTGTCGGCGACTTGAAGGAGACGTTGTCCGCGTTATTGCAACGTCCGACAATCGCATCGAAAGAGTGGGTATATAGCCAATTCGATTCGCAAGCTAGAACGAATACAGTCGTAGCACCTGGTTCTTCTGCTGGTGTCATCCGTGTTCGCGGCACGAATAAAGGCCTCGCGATGACGGCGGATTGTAACTCTCGCTATATTTACCTCGATCCTGAAACAGGCGGAAAGATTGCAGTTGCAGAAGCAGCTCGTAACTTAATCTGCTCAGGCGCAGAACCAATTGCAGCAACGGATTGCCTAAACTTCGGTAGCCCTGATAAGCCAGAAGTGTTCTGGCAAATTGAGAAATCGGCAGATGGTATTGCAGCTGCGTGCCGGACGTTGAATGCGCCAATTATCGGCGGAAACGTGTCGATGTCGAACGAAGTGAACGGGGTTCCGGTTTA
Source organism: Sporosarcina sp. UB5 (assembly GCF_050859005.1). Taxonomy (GTDB): domain Bacteria; phylum Bacillota; class Bacilli; order Bacillales_A; family Planococcaceae; genus Sporosarcina. Next base: position 436,518 of record NZ_CP125984.1, on the reverse strand, counting down.
TCCGACTCCGACGATGGGCTTAGTTGGGCTTGTGCATGATCTGTCACAAGTAACGACGACTTCATTTAAACAAGCAGGAGACGCAATCTACTTGATCGGCGAAGCAGCGACGGAATTCGGCGGTAGCGAGCTTCAACAAATGATTCATGGCAAGATTTTCGGCAAAGTGCCTGCGATCGATCTTGAAGTGGAAGCATCTCGTCAGCAAGCGCTTCTGAAAGCAATTCAAAGCAAGCTCGTTCAATCGGCGACTGATTTGTCGGAAGGCGGTTTCGCTGTTGCGCTTTGCGAGAAGGCATTCGATGCAGAAGGTCTTGGCGCAGAAGTAACTGTAACAGGTTCAGCGGTAACGGCGTTATTCAGTGAAACGCAATCCCGCTTCCTTGTGACAGTGAAAGAAGAGCTGACGACTGCGTTTGAAGCGATCGTTCAAGATGCAGTGAAAATCGGTACAGTTACGAATGAAGAAAAAATCGTCATTACTGGCGATAACGATACAGTTTTAATTGACGGGACGGTGGAAGAATTCCGTTCTGCTTGGAAAGGGGCAATTCCATGCTTGCTGAACTCAGAGGCCTGAACGAAGAATGCGGCGTGTTCGGCATTTGGGGGCATGAAGATGCAGCGCAACTAAGCTATTACGGCTTGCACGCGCTGCAGCACCGCGGCCAGGAAGGCGCAGGAATCGTCACGAAGAATGGTAAAGGGTTTCATGTCGTGAAAGGCGAAGGCCTTGTGAATGATGTGTTTTCCGGTGACGCGTTGAAAGGATTAACGGGGCGTTCCGCTATCGGACAAGTCCGCTACACGACGGAGGAAGGGCGAGGCGCAGAAAATGTGCAGCCGCTCGTCTTCCGTTCCATGACGGGCAGTTTGGCAATCGCGCATAACGGAAACTTAGTTAACGCAGCCGATTTGAAAGAAAGTCTTGAAAAGCAGGGCAGCATCTTTCAAACGACGTCCGATACGGAAGTACTCGCTCATTTAATTAAACGAAGTAGCAGTGGTTCATTGACACAGCGAGACAGAGTGAAAAAAGCGCTATCGATGTTAAAAGGTGCTTTCGCATTCGTCATCTTGACGGAAGACGGTTTACTCGTCGCGCAAGATCCGAATGGATTGCGTCCGTTGTCCCTCGGGAAGCTTGGGGATGCATGGGTTGTTGCATCCGAAACGTGCGCGTTCGATTTAATCGGTGCGGAAACAATCCGATCGGTTGAACCTGGTGAATTAATTATCATTAACGAAAAAGGCTTACATTCCGATCGATTCGCGGAAGCTGCGGACCGTTCAATTTGCTCGATGGAATATGTCTATTTTTCGAGGCCGGATTCAGATATTGACGGCATTAATATCCATATGGCACGAAAACGGTGTGGGAAGCAGCTTGCAAGGGAAGTGAAAATTGAAGCGGATGTCGTAACGGGTGTACCCGATTCGAGCATTTCTGCGGCAATCGGATTTTCGGAAGAAAGCGGTATTCCGTATGAACTCGGGTTAATTAAAAATAGGTATGTAGGCAGGACGTTCATCCAACCGACGCAAGAGATGCGTGAAAGAGGCGTGAAGATGAAACTTTCACCGGTGCATCAAGTCGTCGAAGGGAAACGGGTTGTCATGGTAGACGATTCAATTGTCCGTGGGACGACGTCGAAACGAATCGTTAACATGCTGAAGGAAGCCGGTGCGAAAGAGGTCCATGTCGTTATTGCGGCACCTCCGCTCGTAAGTCCGTGCTTCTACGGCGTCGATATTAGTACAGATTCCGAATTGATTGCGACAGGGCGTTCTGTAGAAGAAGTGCGGGAAATAATTGGCGCAGATTCTTTGACGTTCCTTTCGGTGGAAGGAATGCTAGAGGCGATCGGCAGACCGTCTGAAATGAAAAACTGCGGACAATGTCTAGCGTGCTTTACGGGTGAATACCCGACAGAAATCTTTGCGGATACAGTATTACCGCACGAAAAAGAAATCGGGCGATAAGGAGGAGTTCCCATGTCAAAGGCGTATGAAAAAGCGGGAGTGAATATCGAGGCGGGCTACGAATCGGTTGAACGGATGAAATCGCACGTCGCACGAACAGTGCGGAAAGGTGTGACAGGTGCATTTGGCGGTTTCGGAGGAATGTTTGATCTTTCCGAGCTGAACTATAAAGAACCTGTACTCATTTCCGGTACAGACGGCGTTGGTACGAAATTGAAGTTGGCGTTTCTCGCAGACAAGCACGATACGATCGGCATCGACTGTGTCGCGATGTGTGTAAACGATATCGTTGCGCAAGGCGCAGAGCCGCTTTATTTCTTGGATTATATTGCACTCGGGAAAGCGGTCCCTGAAAAGGTCGAGGCAATTGTTAAAGGAATTGCGGATGGATGTGTTCAGTCGGGTGCTGCGTTAATCGGTGGCGAAACGGCTGAAATGCCGGGGCTTTATGATGTCGATGAATATGATTTAGCTGGATTTGCGGTCGGAGCTTGTGAGAAGAGTAAAATCGTTACAGGTGAAAAAGTCGTTGAAGGGGACGTGCTCGTCGGCATCGCTTCAAGCGGCATCCACTCAAACGGATTTTCACTCGTCCGTCAAATTGTTTTGGAAGAGCAAGGGTATAAAATTGACGACACGATTGATGGGTTCGAGGAACTCGGTAACGTCGGAACGGCGTTGCTAGAACCGACTAAAATTTACGCGAAGCCAGTACTGCAAATGCATGAAGAGCTGGACGTCCATTCAATGGGCCATATTACTGGCGGAGGCTTTTATGAAAACCTTCCGAGAATGTTCGCAGAAGGATTCGGCGTTGAAGTCGATCTCGGATCGTGGCCTGTACTACCAGTATTTAACATGCTGAAAGAGAAAGGCAACCTTCTCGATAAAGACTTGTACAGCGTCTTTAATATGGGAATCGGATTTGTCATTGCACTTCCTGCAGAACAAGCGAAACGCGCGATTGAAATTGCTTCAGAACACGGTGAAGAAGCTTATGAAATCGGACGTGTCGTACGTGGAACGGGAGTCGTGTTTAAAGGAAGCCATGATGGGAGCTTGGCGGAATGAAAGAAAAAGCAAGAATCGCAATATTCGCTTCCGGTAGTGGCAGCAACTTCGAAGCACTTGAAAACGCATGTCGCGAAGGTGAATTGGACGCAGAAATCGTTCTCGCTTTGACTGATAAGCCGGCATCGTTCGTCGTGGAACGGGCAAGGCAGACGGACATCCGGGTCGTCGCATTGGAGCCGAAAGCTTTTCCTTCGAAGCAGGCGTATGAAGAAGCGGTGCTTGGCATTTTACAGGAAGAAGGTGTCGAATGGATTGTGCTTGCGGGCTATATGCGGCTCATCGGACCGACATTATTAGCTGCCTATCCATCGCGCATCGTCAATATCCATCCATCTTTGCTTCCTTCATTTCCAGGGAAAGACGCAATTGGACAGGCAATTGCTCATGGAGTAAAAGTTACGGGCGTCACTGTGCATCTCGTCGATGAAGGGATGGATACAGGTCCAATTCTCGCACAAGCGGCAGTTCCTGTCGTTGAAGGCGATGTGGAAAAGACTGCACAAGCAATACATGAAGTAGAACATGTCATTTATAAAGAAACATTGCAGAAGCTGATTTTAACTAACGGAGGGGTTCACTCGTGAAGAAACGCGCATTGCTCAGCGTATCGGACAAAAGCGGAATTTTGGAGTTCGCAAAAAACTTAGAAGCACTCGACTATGAAATTTTATCAACCGGCGGGACGATGAAACATTTAAAAGAAAACGGCGTCGCGGTGACGGCAGTCGACGAAGTAACGGGCTTCCCTGAAATTATGGAAGGCCGAGTGAAGACACTCAACCCGATGATCCACGGCGGTCTCCTAGCAAAACAGGACGACGCAACGCATCAAGCGCAAATGACAGAACACGGCATCCAGCCAATCCATATCGTCTGCGTAAATCTTTACCCATTCAAAGAAACGATTTCAAAGCCTGACGTTTCTGTTGAAGATGCAATCGAAAACATCGATATCGGCGGTCCGGCAATGCTTCGTGCATCTGCGAAAAACCATGCGTACGTCACTGTTATCGTCGACGCGGCGGATTATGGCCAAGTGCTTGAAGAGCTACAAACAGAAGGGCAGACGACACTTGCAACTCGCCGACGCCTTGCAGCGAAAGTGTTCCGCCATACAGCGGCGTATGATGCGCTCATTTCGGGCTACTTGACTGATCTTGCAGGCGAAGAATTCCCTGAGCAAGTGACGTTTACATACGAGTTGAAACAACCGCTCCGCTACGGTGAAAATCCGCATCAGAAAGCGGCATTCTACAGCCGTCCACTCGGCTCGGATTTCTCCATTGCCAATACAGAGCAATTGCACGGAAAAGAGCTATCTTATAACAATATTCAAGATGCGAATGCAGCCATTCAAATCGTGAAAGAATTCGAACAACCGGCAGCGGTAGCCGTGAAGCATATGAATCCTTGCGGCGTCGGTGTCGGCGAAACAATTGCCGAGGCGTTTACGAAAGCATATGAAGCCGATCCGGTATCGATCTTCGGAGGCATTATCGCGTTGAATAAAGAAGTAGATGTAGCGACAGCGGAACAACTTTCGGGTATCTTCCTCGAAATTATTATCGCACCATCGTTCACGGACGAGGCAATCGATGTATTGACAAAGAAGAAAAACATTCGACTATTAACGATTCCGTTTGAACAAGAGAAACAAGATGCTTGGAATACGGTGTCGGTTGAAGGCGGCCTTCTTATGCAACAACCGGATACGTTCGGCTTCGACGATGCAGACATTCGTGTTGCAACGGACCGTGAGCCGACAGAAGCGGAATGGGAAGCGCTGAAACTCGGTTGGGCAGTCGTTAAGCATGTGAAATCGAATGCGATTGTCGTATCCGATGCGCAAAGAACGCTCGGTGTCGGAGCGGGGCAAATGAACCGTGTCGGAGCTGCAAATATTGCACTGACGCAAGCGGGTGAACGTGCAAAAGGAGCAGCACTTGCCTCTGACGCATTTTTCCCGATGGACGATACAGTAGAAGCGGCAGCAAAAGCGGGAATTACAGCTATCATCCAGCCTGGAGGATCTGTGAAAGACGAAGATTCCATTAAAAAGGCCAATGAATACGGCATTACGATGGTATTCACAGGCGTACGTCATTTCAAACATTGATCGAAGGAGTGGGTACTAATGAAAGTACTTGTCATCGGCAGTGGCGGCAGGGAGCACGCAATTGCAAAGCAGTTTAACGATTCGCCGTCCGTTACAAACGTATACGTTGCACCTGGAAACGACGGCATGAAAAACGATGCAGAATGTATCGGAATCGATGCGACTAATTTTGAGGCGCTCGCTTCATTCGCTATCGAACAACGAATCGACTTAACATTTGTTGGGCCGGAGCAACCGTTAGCGGAAGGAATCGTCGATTTTTTCACTGATAAAGGATTACTCATTTTCGGGCCGACAAAGGCTGCTGCACAAATCGAAGGAAGCAAATCTTTCGCAAAGGAAATAATGAGTAAATACGATATCCCGACGGCCGCATACGGGACGTTTACAGATGCTGAGGAAGCGAAAGCGTTCATTCGACAGCAAGGAGCGCCAATCGTAGTAAAAGCGGACGGACTTGCAGCTGGAAAAGGTGTCATCGTCGCAATGACTATTGAAGAAGCGCTTCATGCGGTTGACGATATGATTGGCAATCAACGATTCGGTGAATCCTCTTCCCGCGTCGTCATTGAGGAATTCCTCGATGGAGAAGAGTTCTCATACATGTCATTTGTCCATGACGGGCAAATCTACCCGATGGTCATCGCACAAGACCATAAAAGGGCGTATGACGGCGATAGAGGGCCAAACACTGGTGGTATGGGGGCGTATTCACCAGTTCCGCATATCCCTGAGCATGTCATCGAAGAAGCGTATAAGACAGTCGTCGTTCCGACTGTCCGCGCGATGACAGAAGAAGGCGTACCATTCACAGGTATCCTTTATGCAGGACTTATTTTGACGAATCAAGGACCGAAAGTGATCGAGTTCAATGCACGCTTCGGTGATCCGGAAACACAAGTCGTACTACCACGAATGGCATCCGATTTCGGTGAGTTCATGATGGCACTTATGAATAAAGAGCCATTTGAATTGACATGGCATGACGATGCAATGCTTGGTGTCGTCGTCGCATCGGACGGCTATCCAGGTGACGTCGTGAATGGTGCACAACTGCCGGACCTTACTAAGTTAAACGGAGTTGACGTCTTTCATGCTGGTACAAAAGCCGATGGGGACCACTTTATCGGCAACGGCGGCCGCGTACTGCTCGCTGCTGCAAAAGCAAAAACGTTAGAAGAAGCACAGACGCAAGTGTACAACAAGTTGAATGAAGTAGAATGGAATGGGTTTTTCTACCGAACAGATATCGGTTGGAGAGCTTTCCAAAGTAAATAAAAAAACAGACCACACGTCTACATGTGTGGTCTGTTTTTTGCGTCTAGCTCCGGGTGGCAACTGCTCGGGTCATAAGCCAGCTCTGCTGTACGGCAAAGAGCGCCGTTTCGCAGATCAGTCTTATGCCTGTCGCAGTTAAAGCCGTCACGAAGTACGGCTTTTGCGAGTAAAAGCGTAGCGTTAGGAGCACCGGTTACGCCACCCCCCGCTTTTGGTTTTCATTCAATCGGTCCAGTGCCTTGTAGTTCGACGTTCACCTTAACATTGAATTTGATTTCGGGATAGATGCTTTTCCATTCATCCATTATGCCTTTTCGTGATAATCTTGTTGCCCGGTACCGTAAGCCGAACCCGAAAGGATCGACGTCGTTTTCTTGAAATTTCGTCAATAAATCGACAATCTTTGTTTCAAGATCTTTTTTCGTCATTTGATTGTATTTGTGTAAATCATTATTGTTTAAACGCTTATTGGATTCAGCTATAACGCCAACATTCGTCACGTTCATATCGATGCGTGGATTCCCTTCGTTCGCAATCAGATTATAGTTCATCTTTGATTGTTTAAAGTTCAAAACCATAATATGGTCTTCTACTTCCATTTTGTAAGTATATCCGATTGTGCGGTTTTCAAGTGTGTTAAAAAGCTTTGTCTCTTCTGCTGTCAACTCAAAAGGTTTTTCTCCAACGCGTATAATAGTCGATTTATCAACTTTATACTCTTCATTCTCCTTATCAATCCCGATAATTGGAATGATTGTATTAATACCGCTGCCTAATAGTGCTCGCCTGAATTCAAAAAGGAACGTTGTCAATATGTAGCCGCTCTCCGTCCCTGTATTATCAAAATAGTTATATAAAGCGATGGAGGCGGGGGTTTCCAATTGCGGTTCGAATGAAAGAATTTCTTCGGAGGTGTTTTCGGCTGCAGCAACATAGGAGACCATTTGAATATCCCCACGCCGAGTGAAAAAGTCCATGTACGCTTCTGGTTTCTTAGAAAGTATTTCTTTATTCAGGACAATGATTCGGCTATGTCCGAAATCCAAAACTTTATCGGAACGGTTTTCCATTATTTGTACCGCATCTGCAACTGATTTCGAATCATTCGATAAATACACATATGTCGGTGTCGTTTCTTGTTTGACATTGCCAATCGGCTTTGCCAACTTTAGTGTCACTTTAAAACCATCGTTCACTTTTTCAGAAGGGTCAATTCCGATACCAACAACGAACATCCTTTTATCGATATCTTTGAAGGAACATCCGGCTTGTAACAACATGACGAGCAAGAGTGTACTGGATATGTAACCTTTTATCCTTTTTTGTTTGCTTGCCATTTGGAAGCAGCTCCCTTCTTTGCTAACAGTAAACTTCCGATTGTTGCGAGTAGGACGACTGGAAATACATAGGTGTCAAAAATTTTAACGAAATCGAAAAGACCTGGACTTGTAATTTTTCTGAGGCTGTATATGGAAGCCGCCCAGTAGATGACGATGAAAAGTGGAAGTGTCAAATTGCGTTTCTTCCACTTGAACTTTTTAAAATAAACGGCACCTAAAAGTAATTGGATGGAAAGGTGCCAGTGCATGATTAAAGTGACGACGCTGAGTGCTAAGAAAGCACCGATGAAAATGAAGACAATCCTTTCAATAATTCCATATTTCATTCGAATGGAATCACTCGTCATAACCCATGGGTATAGAACATTTTCGAGAGATTCGAATCCACCAAAACCAATTGGAAGGAAAAAGGTCGTCGCAAGGATGTACGTTGTAAGTATAGTAAGAAGAGCAATCCCTTTGCCAGTAGGTTTTTTTATCTTCTTAAAAAAACGATTGAATATTGCCAAGCTAGCAGTCCCGGCTACGATGAAAAGCGAGGCAGAGAATGATTCTAAATGGGGAAGATGATTCACTTGCATGACGGCAATACGTACATAATCCCAATGGAGATTTGGGCTTAAGTACCCTTTCAGCTGGACAAAAGCAATTAACGGGACGAAGAGCACAAAAATGATTTCACTCATGTATAAGATATTTTTAGCTGTCATGAATACTCCATACGTAACGACGAGTACAAACGCTAGCACGATCGTCAAATAGGACATCGTTGGTGTTAGAAAGTGAAGGATGATATACACGTAAATACTTAACGTAATGAGTCCCGCAAAAAACCATGTAAGTGATAAAAAGAGAAGGACAGGCTTCGCAATCCATTTAGGGGTATACGTATTTAAAATTTCAGGTAACCCTTGTCCAGGGAAATAGCTAAAAAGAATGATAATAAAATACGACAATGCAATACCGACAACGATTGCAATGACCATGGAAGGGATTGCCCCTTTTTCCATCCCTGTAATGAGAATTCTTGGCGTTATCGATACCATATTCGTAAGCATATTAATTAAAATTAAATACAGTAGGAAACGGTTCATTTATTGTCCACCCTTAGTTCGTCGTTTTTACTAGCCCAAGGGATGCGGAAATAAGGCACACCTAAACTTTCCTTATTGACAAGTAGCAAAATAATGCCCATGAAGCCGATAAGTAAGCCGACCATCCCAAACAATGCTGTATAGATTAGCAATAGGAACCGGACGATCCGCATCGTAATACTCATTTCGTTCATTGGAATAACAAATGTAGAAATTGCTACCGCCGAGATGATGATGATCATTATTGTTGAAGTGAGTGCGGCTTCTGTTGCCGCTGTTCCTAAAATGAGGCCACCGACTGTCGTTGCAGTTCCGCTAACCGCTTTTGGCAGCCGCATGCTCGCTTCCGTTAATAATTCCATGAAAAAGAGCATGAAAATGACTTCAATAAAGGATGGATAAGGAACTCCAATTCTACTTCCTGCGACCGTCAGTGCAAGTTCAATCCGCAGAATGTTCGGGTTATAGGAAGTCATTGCTACATAGAGACTAGGAAGCACTGTACAAGTGAGTAAACCTGTATACCGCAAGAAAATCGTAAATCCTGTAACAACGGAGACGTGATAATTGTCTTCCATTGACGACATGAAATCGAAGAAGATAATTGGAGCGACGATGACGTTCGGACTTCCGTCGATGGCAATGATCACTTTACCGGCAACTAAATTGTAAACGATACGGTCGGGCCGCTCGGTTACCATTGTTGTTGGAAAGAGCGTCCATTTACTTTTATTGAGATGTTGTTGGAGCTCTCCCCCTGATTGAAATAACGGTGTACTGAGATTGTCAAGTTTCTTTTTTATCTCTTTTAACACTTCCGGATCGACTTGATCACTATCATAGAGCAATGCAACTGAGATATTCGATTGATCATCGGTGACGATATTTTCGACTTTTAACGTAGATCTATGATACCGTTGCCGTATTAAATTAATCGTCGTTTCAATGTCCTCGCTCAATCCTTTTTGAGGACCTTGAATCGTCGGTTCCATTGTCGTATCTTGTACTTCATTGTTTTTAACGAGTCGAAAATCAAGTAAAAATTGCTGATCGTCAATTGCAATTAATACAGATCCAGAACTTAACTTAATAAGTAGATTCGTTTTATCGGGTACTTCAGATTGAATCGGCAATGATTGGATGTATGACGTAAATCCTTCTGCCGATGCCATTTCAAAAAAAGGCCTGATGACCGTTTGTTGCAGCTTATCGCCATCTACAACTGATTTCACATAGAATAGGAATGCATAGTTACCATCCATGTGAAGTGGCGTTTGAATAATATCGTTCGATGGCTTGAATTGCTTCGACAATTCGTTGAATAAAGGAGGGGCTTGTTTTCCGGTCATTTGCAACTCTCCTTTCAATTAAAGCGTGGAAAAAAGTTTGTCATTATTGTCCCCGGAAAAAGTAAAATGATACGCCTTCTCTTAAATAGAAGATGTAAGGCGACTGAAATTTCATGCAAATAATGTAAACCCTCTATATTTCAACTGGATGCTATGCTAGGATGAACTATATAGAATTCTCTTCAAAGGGGTTTTTCGACATGTGGGACGAACGAGAAATTCAGCAACAAATTGGTGTTATTAATGGAAAAGTACAACCGGATTTCATTATTCAAAATGCAACGTATTTACATTCTATTTTTAAGAAGTGGATGACAGGCAATATATGGATTAAAGGCGATCGAATCGTCTATGCAGGTGAAAAAATGCCTGCGATGACGGATGGCGCGGAAATCGTCGATGCGACCGGTAAACGAATCGTTCCCGGTTATATCGAGCCGCATGTCCATCCGTTCCAGCTATACAATCCTGAGACATTCGCTGACTATGCAGGCAAGCTTGGGACGACGACGTTCTTATCGGACAACTTGACATTCTTTCTGCTACTCAAAAATAATCGGGCATTCAAATTGATTGACCAATTGAATGAGCTGCCTTTTTCATTTTATTGGTGGGCGAGGTTTGATTCCCAAACGGTTTTGCAAAACGAAACCGACGTGTTCAACGAAGAGGCTATCGGCGAATGGCTGAATCGTAAAGACGTCCTCATGGGCGGGGAGCTGACAGGCTGGCCGCGCCTCATGAACGGCGATCCGAACTTAACGGCGTCCGTCGTTCGTGCGAAACAAGCCGGAAAAAAGATTGAAGGTCACTTCCCAGGAGCTTCCGAACGAACGCTTGCACGGATGAAACTACTTGGTGTAGATGGTGATCACGAAGCGATGACGACCGAAGAAGTGGAAGCACGCCTACTACAAGGGTACGCGGTGACACTACGCCATTCGTCAATCCGACCTGATTTGCCTACTCTATTGAAAGGTGTAGTCGACAAAGAGTTGGACGTCTTCGACCATCTTATGATGACGACAGACGGCTCGACGCCTTCCTTCCATATCGACGGTGTCATGGATAAATGCATCCAAGTTGCGCTCGAAGCAGGAGTGAAGCCGATCGACGCTTATTTAATGGCTTCTTATAATGTTGCACGCTATTACGGCATCGATGATCGTCATGGCATCATTGCAACCGGACGATATGCAACGCTCAATTTCCTTGAAGATGAAACAAATCCGATTCCGACGGACGTTCTGTCAAAAGGGAAATGGCTGAAACGCAATGGTCAGGAGACTGCACAGTTCGAGCGAGTCGATTGGTCGCTTGTACCGGATTTCGAACCAGATTTCGATTTGGATGAAAAGGACTTTGAGTTCAAACACGCTGTCGGCATTAAAATGGTGAATGACGTCATTACGAAGCCGTATGAAGTGACGCTTGACCTAACGGTGGACAAGCTTTCAACTGAGCATGATGAAAGCTTCCTTATGCTTATCGATAGAAATGGAAAGTGGCGGGTCAATACGTTCATTAAAGGCTTTGCGAATGAAGTGCAAGGTTTTGCATCTTCCTACTCCAATACAGGCGATGTTATTCTAATCGGGAAGGATAAAAAGGCGATGCTGCTTGCTTTTCAGGAAATGAAGCGATTGAAAGGCGGCATGGTGCTTATTGAAGACGGGGAAGTTGCGGCTTCCATTCCGCTCATAATTGGTGGTGGGTTATCAGCGGAGCATATGGATCTGTTAATTGAACAGGAGCTTGTGTTGAAAAAAGCGTTAGCAGAGCGCGGTTACAAGCATGGTGATGCAGTCTACACATTCCTGTTCTTGCAGTCGACTCATTTGCCATACATACGGGCAACAGAAGTAGGAATCTATCAAGTAATGAGAAATGAAGTAATCGTTCCGGCGACGGAAAGATAGGAGGAACGGATGAAAGGGAAAAAGAGAGGATGGCTGCTAGGAATAGCGATTATGTTGCTATTGCTGTCAGCGTGTTCAAATAAAGAGAAATCCAGCGCAGAAGATGATCTGGATCTAGAAGAGATTGAAGAAGTGGATACTGAAGAAGAGCCGACGGAAGAGCCTGATGAAAACGGCTCCCTCCTTTACAAGGCGCCATTCACCGGTGTACCGTCTGAGGAAGAGTATTTGACGAGACCGGTACTTGCTACAATTAACAACCACCCGCATGCAAGGCCACAATCGGGCATAAGCCAGGCTGATGTCGTCTATGAATTTATGGCGGAAGGAAATGTTACGAGGTTGTTAGCGTTATTCCAAAGCGAACTTCCGGAGACGGTTGGACCGATCCGAAGTGCTCGTGACTATTTCATTTATCTCTCAAAAGGGATGGATGCATTTTACGTTGCGCACGGATATAGCCCGGACGCGCAAAAGTTGTTGGCTAACAAATACGTTGACCATGTAAATGGCATGCAATATGACGGGACTTTATTCAAACGATCATCTGACCGTAAAGCGCCCCATAACTCATATATAACTGGCGAAAATATAATGGCGGCGATTGAAAAGGTCGGTGCACCCGACGAAATTACGAAGGTTCCTCCATTTTCTTTCCATGAATCAGTGGAGGATGCTAAAATAGGGGAAAGCGCTTCGATGATCGTCGTTCGCTTCAGTTCTAGCCAGGACTTCATTAATACGTTTTCCTACGATACTGAAACTGAAACGTACAACCGTATGGTAAATGGAGTGATTACTTCGGATAAAGCGAACGAAGAAAATGTCGCACTGTCTAATATTATCGTTATGGAAGCGAATCATCGTACGATCGACGGTGTCGGTAGACAAGCTGTCGATATCGAAAGTGGAGGAAAGGCAATGCTTTTCCAAGCTGGAGTTGCTAAAGAGTTGGAATGGAAAAATGTCGAGGGCTTCCTCGTGCCGACGGAAAATGGAGTTCCTGTTAAATTAGTTCCCGGTAAGACGTGGATCCATATCATCCCAACGTATTCTGGTATTTCGAAATCTGTAACTTATACGCCTTAAGCAATGAAAGAGGGGGAAGTACATGCAAATTGATAAAATCCGTGGTGAACAAACGGATCAGCTGTTCAAAGCCATCTTGGAATTGAGAGACCTTGAGGAATGCTACAAGTTCTTCGACGATCTTGCGACGATGAGCGAGCTGCAATCGTTAGCTCAGCGTTTGGAAGTCGCACATGCATTGAGGCAGAAAAAGACATATGACCGGATTCAATCTGAAACAGGCGCTAGCACTGCGACAATTTCACGCGTGAGACGTTGCGTTGATTACGGATCTGGTGGCTACAACACCGTGTTGGACCGCCTTTATCCCGAGCTTGCGGAAAATAATGAAGAGAAGTGAGTGTAGACAAAGTCGAAAAATGACTTTGCTTACACTCTGGAACGGGCGGAGAAATCCGTCCGTTTTTTTGGTATACTGGGGGATAGCAGACGCGCGAGTAAAATGGAGCGCTTCATATAAAGTAATTTACTATTAGGTGGTAGACAAAATGGATTATAAAAATTGGCGCCACGCCTTTAAAGTGGATCCCGCAAAACAATTAGAGGACGAAGCACTCGAACAACTTGCAGAATCCGGAACAGACGCCATCATTGTTGGCGGCTCGGATGGTGTAACGCTCGAAAACGTTCTCGACTTGCTAATGCGTATTCGGCGGTACTCAGTCCCTGTTGCACTTGAAGTATCGACTGTCGAATCGATAACGATGGGATTCGATTATTATTTCATCCCGACAGTCCTGAATTCGACGGATGCGAAATGGGTGAACGGTATTCATCATGCGGCGTTGAAGGAATACGGCCATATGATGGATTGGGATGAAGTCGTCGCGGAAGGCTATGTAATTGTAAACACCGATTGCAAAGCGGCCCGACTTACCGGCGTGAATGAAGCTCCAGACGAAGAGGATGTTATCGCCTACGCTCGAATGGCGGAGCATTTGTTCAAGCTGCCTGTCTTTTATGTGGAATATAGCGGAATGCTAGGTGACCCGTCCATTGTTAAAGCAGCGGCGCGTGTACTTGAGCGGACACGGTTATTTTATGGCGGCGGAATTCGCAATGCGGAAGATGCAAAAATGATGGCGGCGCACGCACATACGGTTATCGTCGGCAATGTGATTTATGAAGATTTGAAGGCTGCCCTTTCGACTGTTGAAGCAGTGAAATCGGTATCTTATTGACGGTTTTTCATGTATAATGAAGAACAAATGTTCCATTGAAAGGCGGTATGATGTATGAAGGAAATCGCGGCAAATTTGCTTGCAGGTATGAACCCTGAGCAAGCCCGTGCAGTGAAAAAGACAGAAGGGCCGTTGCTAATAATGGCAGGCGCAGGATCTGGGAAGACGAGAGTGCTAACACACCGGATTGCTTACTTAATCGTGGAAAAAGGCGTGTACCCTTCCAACGTATTGGCAATTACGTTTACGAATAAGGCGGCCCGGGAAATGCGCGACCGAATTGACGGCCTGCTCGGACCGGGAACTGGCGACCGAATGTGGGTGTCGACATTCCACTCGATGTGCGTCCGTATTTTACGGAGGAACATCGACCGCATCGGAATCTCGAAAAACTTCACGATTCTCGATTCCTCCGACCAATTGACAGCTGTCAAAAACGTGCTAAAGGAACGCAATCTCGATCCGAAGCAATATGATCCGCGGGCAATGCTATCGGCAATTAGCTCTGCTAAAAACGAATGCATCGATGCGGAAACGTATAAAGGGCAAATCAATCCACATAACCCTTACGAAAAGACGATTGCAGATGTCTATGAAGGTTACTCGAAAAAACTGAGACAAAACCAATCGCTCGATTTTGACGACCTCATTATGATGACTCTCAAATTATTCGAACGCGTCCCTGAAGTCCTCGAATTTTATCAAAATAAATTCCAATATATCCATGTCGATGAGTACCAAGATACGAACAATGCACAATACCGCCTCGTTAAAATGCTTGCCGAGAAATTCCGCAATCTATGTGTTGTCGGGGACTCGGATCAGTCCATTTACAGATGGCGCGGTGCTGACATCGGCAATATCCTTTCTTTCGAAAAGGATTATAAAGATGCTATCGTCATTTTACTCGAGCAAAATTACCGTTCGACGAAGACGATTTTGCAGGCGGCGAATGACGTCATCCAAAACAACCGGAGCCGATACGACAAAAAGCTTCGTACGGAAAATACCGAGGGCGATTCAATTACGGTGTATAAAGCGTCCGATGAAAAGGATGAATCACAATACATCGTCCAACAGATTATTGAGCTGAAAGAACGCGAAAACTTAACGCTCGATCAATTTGCAATCCTTTACCGGACGAACGCCCAATCACGTGTCATCGAGGAATATCTCGTGAAATCGAATCTCGATTATACAATTGTCGGCGGCACGAAGTTCTATGACAGAAAAGAGATTAAGGACTTGCTCGCCTATTTACGGTTAATTGCAAACAACGATGATGACTTGGCGCTCGCAAGAATTATTAATGAGCCGAAACGAGGCATCGGAGCGACGTCCTTCGAAAGGATGGCGCAATTTGCTATTGAAAACGAACGGTCCGTTTTTGACGCGTTACATGAAGTCCATTTCATGGGGTTGACGGCAAGAGCTGCGAACGAAGCGACGAAATTTAGAGATATGATAAGCGGATTCACGCAAATGCAAGAATACTTGTCCGTCACTGAGCTCGTGGAACAGGTGTTGGACAAGACGGGCTATCGCGAAATGCTACTTCGTGAGAAGACGATTGAATCGGAAAGCCGACTGGAAAACATCGAGGAATTCCTCTCCGTTACAGAAGCTTTTGAAAAGAGAGCTGAGGAAGAGGAGGGCGACCGTTCGCTCGTTGCCTTCTTGACAGACTTGGCACTGATCGCCGATATCGATTCGTTAGATAAAGAAGAGAACCAATCGGCGGAGAAAATCGTCTTGATGACGATGCATGCAGCGAAAGGACTCGAATTTCCGGTCGTCTTCGTTATCGGCATGGAAGAGAACGTATTCCCGCATGCAAGGTCAATTGGCGACGACGAGGAAATGGAAGAAGAGCGTAGGCTTGCCTATGTAGCAATTACCCGTGCGGAGCGCCGACTCTATTTGACTTGCGCTTCTTACCGGACATTGTTCGGTCGCTCGAGCTTTAATAATCCTTCCCGATTTTTAAACGAGATTTCAGATGATATTATTGAAATAACATCGAATAATAATCAAGGCTTTTCATTTGGCGGGTATTCGCGTGGAGCAGCACCTGTACGGCCTGCTGTTAAACGGCCAATTTATAAATCGAGCGGTGGGGAGAAAATGGGCTGGAAGGCGGGCGACAAAGCGACCCATAAAAAATGGGGGACAGGCGTCGTCGTCAGCGTAAAAGGTACAGAAGACGATATTGAACTTGATATTGCTTTTCCGGAGCCAGTAGGCATTAAACGTCTTCTCGCCAAATTCGCACCGATAGAAAAAGCGTAGGGAGAGGAAAGAATGGATTTGGATCGAAATGCAGTGGAAAAACGTGTACAGGAGCTCAATGACCTGCTCAAAGAGTATGGGCACGCTTATTATGTGTTAGACAAACCGATCGTACCCGATTCAGTTTATGATGAGCTTATGAAAGAACTGCTCACGATCGAGGCAGAACATCCTAATCTCATCTACCCCGATTCACCATCGCAGCGCGTTGGAGGGGAAGTGCTCGAAGGGTTTAGCAAAGTCGTCCATGAATATCCAATGCTGAGCTTGTCGAACGCATTTAACGAAGAAGATATCCGTGACTTCGATAGACGGGTACAAGCGGGAACGGGGAAAGCGACATATATTTGTGAGTTGAAAATTGACGGGCTTGCCGTTTCATTAAAATATGAAAATGGCGTATTCGTCCAAGGTTCGACGAGAGGAGACGGGACAGTCGGAGAGGATATTACTGCTAACCTGAAGACAATCCGGACTGTACCACTAAAACTTGCCGAACCGGTTACAATTGAAGTTCGTGGGGAAGCGTATATGCCGAAAAAATCATTCATGAAGTTGAATGAAGCGCGGGATGAAAACGGGGAAGAGCCGTTCGCGAATCCTCGGAATGCAGCCGCAGGATCACTTCGGCAACTAGATCCGAAAATAGCCGCTAGCCGTAATCTTGCCGTATTCATTTACGGCATCGGCGGGGATGGCACTGCTTACGGACAAGATAGTCATTCCGATTCGCTCGACTATCTTGCGTCCATCGGTTTTGAAACGAATAAGAAGAGCAAACGATGCAAAACAATCGAAGACGTGCTCGAATATATAGAATCCTGGCAAGAACGCAGACAGGATCTAGATTATGAAATCGACGGAATCGTTATTAAAGTAGACAGCTTTGAAGATCAGGAACAATTGGGCTTTACGGCAAGAAGTCCGCGCTTTGCGACTGCTTATAAATTCCCTGCGGAAGAAGTCCATACGAAACTGCTCGATATTGAGCTGAGTGTCGGCAGGACAGGGGTTGTTACACCGACTGCTATTTTAGAGCCGGTCCGTGTTGCCGGAACGACTGTCGCAAGGGCTTCTCTCCATAACGAGGACCTTATCCGTGAAAAAGATATCCGAATCGGGGATGCTGTCGTCATCCGCAAAGCGGGGGATATTATTCCAGAAGTCGTTTCTGTATTAATTGACCAGCGGAAAGGGCATGAAGAACCGTATTATATGCCTGACAACTGTCCAGTTTGCGACTCCGAACTCGTCAGGATCGAAGGGGAAGTGGCGCTCCGCTGCGTCAATCCACAATGCCCTGCGCAAATGAAAGAAGCACTCATTCATTTTGTTTCGCGCAATGCGATGAATATCGAAGGGATTGGCGAGCGAGTCGTTGACCAATTGTATACGTCCGGACTCGTCCATGACGTTTCAGACCTTTATCACTTGACGAAGGAACAGCTGTTGTCACTCGAGCGGATGGGAGAAAAGTCCGCGACGAATTTATTAACAGCAATTGAAGCATCTAAATCCAATTCGTTGGAGAAGTTACTGTTCGGACTTGGTATTCGTCATGTCGGAGAAAAGGCGGCACATATTTTGTCAGAGGAATTTGGCACGATAGACGAAATCGCAATGGCGGATGCGGAGCGACTTACAACAATTCACGAAATTGGCGATAAAGTTGCGGACGCGGTCGTCACATTTTTTACTAACGAAGATGTGCTAGAAGTAATTCGTAAGCTGAAGTCGTACGGCGTTAATATGGACTATATAGGAAGAACACGCCAAGAGCTTCCGACTGAAGGACCGTTCGTCGGGAAAACGATTGTGTTAACGGGCAAGCTTTCGATATTAACGCGTAATGAAGCGAAAGAGCGGATTGAAGCGTTTGGCGGGAAAGTGAGCGGGAGCGTCAGCAAAAAGACGGATCTCGTCATTGCCGGGGAAGATGCCGGATCGAAGCTAGCGAAGGCGGTAGAACTCGGTATTACAGTATGGAACGAAACAGAGTTGGTCGACGCACTCGGCGAGAAGGAGTAATTTTCAATGAAAAGGCTATTTGCAGTATCCGGAGTGGCGGCCGTCCTATTGTTAGGCGGCTGTCTACCGTCAATTGGTCCTGACAAAGAGGAAATCATCCAGGAAAATGAGGAGCAAATTGAAGAAACCGTCATGATCCCAGATGTCCAATTGAAGGACGAATTTTACAAGACGCTCACCCCATTCAAGAAGAGCGCAAGCCGCGGCCTCGTCGTTAGCAATATTTATACAAAATACGATATCGAGGAAGCTGAAAAAGGGTTAATGCGGTTATCCGCACAGCATTTCGACACGAAAAACCATTTCTTGCAAGAAGGGCAGTATATCGACGCAGCTACGGCAAAAGCATGGCTTGCTAGAAAGTCAACGAATGAAGCAGGCTTGAATCCTCCTGAAGCGAAAGGGGAAGACGCTGAACAGAGTCCAATCTATTTGGCGCATATTATTGAGCAAAACTATTTGACGTTGACGGACGAGAAAAAAGTACGGTTGTCCGGCGTTTCAATCGGGCTTGCGTTAAATTCCGTCTACTATGAAAGAGGCGGAAGGGAGACGACGATTTCTGACGAAGAGCTCGAAAAACAAGGCATCGCCATGGCGGATGAAATTGTTAGCAGAATGCGTGCAAGAGAAGGATTCCAAGATATTCCGATCGTTATTGGCCTGTTCAAGCAAGAAAAAAGGAATGCGATTGTCCCTGGTACGTATTTCGCAACCGCTTTTGCTGATAAAGGAAAATCGGCGCCGTCCGGATGGAAAGAAGTGAATGAGCGGTACGTATTGTTTCCCGCTCCAGCAGATATCGACAACTACCGTGAAATTAATACGACGTTCAGCAATTTCAAGCAAGATATTGATAAATACTTCCCAAGTTTCGTTAATGTTATTGGGAAAGGATTTTTCAAAGAGAACCGGATGGAATCCATTGCGATCGACATTCCGATTCAGTTTTTCGGGAAGAGTGAAGTGATTGGCTTCACCCAATATTTAACATCACTCATTATCAATTATTTTCCGGATATCGATGTTGAAGTAAGCATCACTTCAGTAAATGGCCCCGAGGCGCTAATTGTCAAGGAAGCCGGGAGTAACGAACCGTTCGTCCATATTTATGGATATTAATTTTTGACAATAAAAAGCGCGTCCGTGCAAGAAGCATCGGATGCGCAGTTACTTTTCAACATACCGGTTAGGTGGTATGATAAGTCGTACAATTGCAGTTGGGGAGGAATTCAAATGACGAAATTTACCGCAGAAGACGTAAAATACTTCGCGAATTTTGCTAAAATCGCCTTTTCGGATGAAGAAGCAGAAGTGTTTTCTGAAATCATTTCCGATCTTGTAGAATTTGGAGATGCATTGAAAGAAGTAGATACAACTAATGTTGAGCCGATGACTCATCCGTTGCAGCTTTTCAACGTGCTACGGGAAGATGTCCCTCAAGATATCCTTGATCGGGAAGAAATGTTGGCAAGCGTAAAAGAGCATGAAGATGGAATGATTAAAGTTCCAAATATCCTGTGATAATCGTTTTTAGGAGGATGTAAGATGACGTTAATGAAAAAGACGGCAGCAGAACTTCAAGCACTTTTACATAATCGGGAAGTCTCTGTCAAAGAAGTAACCGAAGATTCATTTAAGCAAATCGCCGCGTTAGATGGGCAAGTAAAAGCATTCCTAGCGTTGACGGAAGAAGAGGCGTTGGCAAAAGCTGAGAAGTTGGACAACGCGCCAATCGAAGGACGCGGACCACTATTCGGACTGCCAATCGGAATTAAAGACAACATTGTTACAAAAGGTACTGTTACGACTTGTGCAAGCAAGATGCTTGAAGATTTTGTACCTGTCTATGACGCAACAGTCGTAGAAAAAGTGAATGAAGCTGGCATGATTAGCGTCGGTAAATTGAATATGGATGAGTTTGCAATGGGCTCTACAACTGAACGTTCGGCTTTCCAGACAACACATAATCCATGGAATTTAGACTGCGTGCCTGGAGGTTCCTCGGGTGGTTCTGCAGCTGCTGTTGCAGCGGGAGAAGTACCGTTCTCACTCGGTACAGATACAGGCGGTTCTGTTCGTCAGCCGGCAGCATTATGTGGAATCGTTGGGATGAAACCGACATACGGGAGAGTGTCCCGTAGTGGCCTCGTCGCATTTGCTTCCTCGTTGGATCAAATCGGTCCAATTACTCGGACAGTTGAAGATAATGCATTGTTACTGAACGCCATTTCAGGTATTGATCATAGAGATTCCTCTTCTTCACCGCAGGAAGTCCCTAATTTCCAAGCTGCATTGACAGGCGATATTAAAGGATTACGAATTGCTGTTCCAAAGGAATATTTAGGTGAAGGCATCGCAGATGATGTGAAAGATAAGGTTCGCGCATCGTTGAAAGTGCTTGAATCACTTGGCGCGACTGTAGGGGAAGTGACACTTCCACATTCCAAATACGCTTCGCCGACATATTATGCAGTTGCAACTGCAGAAGCTTCTTCGAACCTCGCGAGATTCGACGGAATTCGTTACGGATACCGTTCAGAAAGTACGAAAAATCTAGAAGAGCTTTACACACGTTCACGTGCAGAAGGATTCGGGGATGAAGTGAAAAAGCGAATTCTTTATGGCACATATGCACTAAGTGCAGATCATCACGAAGATTTGTACGTCAAGGCAATGAAAGTACGTACACTTATCGCGCAAGACTTTGCATCTGTATTTGAAAACTATGATGTCATCGTCGGTCCAACGAGTGCAACAACTGCATACGAAATCGGCGGCGTCGTGCAAAACCAATTGACATTGTATGCGAACGACGTTTTGACAGTGTCTGTCAACTTGGCTGGTATTCCAGCAATTTCGATTCCGTGTGGTTTCTCAAATGGATTGCCAGTCGGCCTCCAAATTATCGGAAAGCATTTCGATGAAGCAACTATTTATAAAGTAGCGCACGCGTTTGAACAAGCGACGGATTTCCATAAACGCACTCCATCTTTAGGGGAGGGTACTAACTAATGAACTTTGAAACGATTGTTGGACTTGAAGTCCACGTTGAATTAAAAACCGATACGAAAATCTTTTCACCGGCACCATCTCATTACGGTGCTGAGCCGAATATGAACATCAATGTGTACGACTTGGCATACCCAGGAACATTGCCGACATTGAATAAACGCGCAATTGATTTCGGAATGAAAGCTTCACTTGCTTTGAACTGTGAAGTAGCAAAGGTTATGAACTTCGACCGTAAGCATTATTTCTATCCGGATAACCCGAGCGCGTATCAAACTTCGCAAGACAAGCGTCCAGTTGGCCAAAACGGCTGGATTGAAATTGAAGTCGAAGGCAAAAAGAAGAAGATTCGCATTGAGCGCGTCCATCTTGAAGAGGATGCAGGTAAATTGACGCATACCGACAACGGCTATTCACTCGTCGACTTGAACCGCCAAGGAACGCCGTTAATTGAAATCGTAACGGAAGCGGATATTCGCTCCCCGGAAGAGGCATATGCATTCCTTGAAAAGCTGAAAGCGATCATCCAATATACAGGCGTTTCCGATGTCCGTATGGAGGAAGGATCCCTTCGTTGTGACGCTAACATTTCATTGCGCCCATTCGGTCAAGAAAAATTCGGAACGAAAACCGAATTGAAAAACTTGAACTCCTTCAACTTTGTTCGAAGAGGAATTGCAAATGAAGTTGAACGTCAAGAAAAGATCCTTCTTTCCGGCGGTGAAATTCAACAGGAAACACGCCGCTACGACGAATCGACAGGCCAAACTGTGCTTATGCGTGTAAAAGGCAGTGCAAACGATTACCGATTCATCAATGACCCAGACTTGCCTGAGATTCATATCGACCAAGAGTGGATCGATCGTGTTCGCGCTGAAATCCCGGAACTTCCAGATGCGCGTAAAGCAAGATACGTTAATGAACTCGATCTGCCAGAATATGACGCACACGTCTTAACGTTAACGAAAGAAATGTCCGATTTCTTCGACGCAACTGTGAATGCAGGAGCGGATGCAAAACTTGCTTCCAACTGGTTAATGGGCGAAGTATCCGCGTATTTGAACGCCGAACAGAAAGAACTTCACGACACGGCGCTTACACCGGAAGGCCTCTCTAGCATGGTTAAGTTGATTGCGGACGGAACGATTTCATCCAAAATCGCGAAGAAAGTTTTCAAAGAACTCATTGAAAACGGTGGCAATGCCGCTGACATCGTAAAAGAAAAAGGCCTCGTCCAAATTTCAGACGAAGGTACACTCCGCGCAATCGTAACGGAAATACTCGATGCGAATGAACAATCAATCGAGGACTTCAAAAACGGTAAAGACCGCGCAGTCGGCTTCCTAGTTGGACAAGTAATGAAAGCTACAAAAGGGCAAGCAAACCCACCAATGGTAAATAAAATCCTCCTTGAGGAAATTAAAAAGCGATAAGCTGAACATGAATCGTCCTATACGAGTCTTGCCAAAGTCTCCGTATAGGGCGATTTTTTCCGTGCTTCCACGTCCAGTTCCGGGCGCTCTCCACTTTTGTTTAGCATCCTATTTGATTCACACAACGAATAGCCGTACACTTAAGAAAAAGGTAAAGAAAAGGGAAGGTGTCGGAAATGAAAACAGAGAAGCAATATTTTGATGAGGCGATTTCGCTCGAGGACTACATGGATCGGATGGAAAAACATAAAGAAAACAGTTTCGGCATTTACGAAAAATTCGATGTACCGCAAGACGATGCATTCATCGAAATAGCAAAAACGAAAAAGCCCAATATACTAGTCATAACGGAAGATTGGTGTGGCGACGCGATGATGAACAATCCAATTCTGCGTCGAATTGCAGAAGCCGCAAACTTGGACGTCCGAGTCGTCTATCGTGACGAAGATACAGACTTGATTGACAGACATTTGACGAATGGTGGTCGTTCAATTCCAATTTACTTGCTACTCAATGATGAAGGGGAAGTAACAGCTAAATGGGGACCTCGCGCAGCGTCCATCCAAGAAGACGTCCTCGAACGTCGCAAGCAACTACCCGCAAAAGAAGCTCCAGATTTCGCTGAAAAGCAACGGAAATTCATCGACGAATTAATGAAGGAATATACAACCCAGCCCGAATTGTGGCTCACTGTTTACGAAGACATTCGCAAGACATTCATGCCGGCGTTGCAACAGACGAAGTGACATTTAATGAGAACTTTTTGGGAGGACAATTAGTCCTAGTAAGCGTCTACTAGTTGAAGTATGGACGCATACAAGCGTCGCATTTTGTATGAATTGAGAGGGAACAGTATGAAACGTGCAAGAATCATTTATAACCCGACAGCAGGACGTGAAGTATTCCGAAAACATTTGGCTGAAGTGTTGGAAAAGCTGGAGAAAGCAGGGTACGAAACATCTGTCCATGCGACAACGGGGGAAGGCGATGCAACTGAAGCGGCAAAAAAAGCTGTGGAACGGGGCTTTGACGTCATCATCGCGTCTGGCGGGGATGGAACGTTAAACGAAGTCGTCGCCGGAGTCTCCCCATTTGAGAACCGACCGACAATCGGGCTCATTCCGACAGGCACGACAAATGATTTTGCCCGTGCGCTACGGATTCCGAGGGATATTGACGAAGCCGTCGACATTATCGTTCGTGGCGAGACAATTCCGGTGGACGTTGGTCTCATGAACGACCGCCATTTCATTAATATCGCTGGTGGCGGAAGAATGACAGAGCTGACGTATGAAGTGCCGAGCAAGTTGAAAACGGTACTCGGACAGCTCGCCTATTATTTAAAAGGGATTGAAATGCTCCCGTCTATCCATTCGAGTAACGTGAGAATTGAGTACGACGATGAAGTGTTCGAAGGGGAAGTCATGCTCTTTCTCGTCGGCTTGACAAACTCCGTCGGTGGCTTTGAGAAACTGGCGCCGCATTCAAGCATTAATGATGGTCGATTTACGTTAATCATATTGAAAAAATGTAATATGGCCGAATTCATTAGGGTCGTTTCATTGGCGCTTCGCGGAGAGCATTTAGATGACCCGCTCGTAATTTCCGCTCATCCGTCAACAGTGAAGATTACGTCATCTGAGGAAGTACTACTAAATTTGGACGGAGAATATGGCGGCACCCTTCCTGCGAATTTTACAAACAAACACCGTCATATCGAAATGTTTGCCCCGCTTGCGCAATTACGTAAGCAAGATCGAATGGATATAGACAATGAAAAAGCTGCAATGGATTGAGTATCCATGCAGCTTTTATTTTTCCTTAGTTAATAAAATCAATTAACTCATCCTGTCCTGCCGCAAGCGCTGGTAAGTCATTAACCGGAACCCAGCGGCAACGGAAAATCATGCCGTTATCTTTACCGGTACTGTTGACAATCATCTCCCATTCATTTTCATCCTCACCGATGTACGTCAGATGAAATATATTTCGCTCATGGATAACATCTTGTCGGTTTTCCGGAAAAAAGTTTATTTTGTTCACTTTGCCATTTAGTCGAAGCTGATCCCGCCGAATGCCGGTTTCTTCCTCAATTTCCCGGTAGAGTGCATCGATAAGAAGCTCGTCCTCTTCAATTGTTCCCCCCGGCACTTGCAAGCCTGCTTCTGGATGATCTTTATGCTCGAACACAAGAAGTTTCCGTTCGGCATGTTCATCCTTCGTAATGTAAGCTAAAACCTTTCTTTTGATTTCCATTGTGTCACCCCTTTTTGATTCCTCTATTATATACAACATTCTAAATACTCACAAGAGCAAAACACCTGTCGTAAATATTTCACAATAATTGTGACGATATTGTTATTTCTTTACCAAAAATGAAAAAGTATAAGCTCGGTATCTTATGATAAAGAAGAGAGGAATTTAATGGACGGAGGGAGATCCCGTGTATAAAGAACAAGAGAAATCACTTATGTGGCTTATCTTTGTCGTTGCGGGTATTATGATGCTTTCAATTATCGGAAGAATTGTCGGAAGTTGAAGGAGGAAAGCTAAATGGGAAATGAAGAAGCTGTACTTTATTCGCGTATTCTGACGGAATTGACGCTATCGTTCCACATTATTTACGCGACGATCGGCGTCGGTGTTCCGCTCATGATTATGATTGCACAATGGGTCGGAATCCGGAAAAATGATGAACATTATATTTTGCTAGCAAGACGGTGGGCACGAGGTTTTATCATTACGGTCGCCGTCGGGGTCGTTACAGGAACTGCGATCGGTTTGCAATTGTCATTGCTATGGCCGAATTTCATGGAGTTCGCGGGAAATGTCATCGCACTTCCGTTATTCATGGAAACGTTCGCGTTCTTTTTTGAAGCCATTTTCCTTGGCATTTATTTATACACATGGGATCGTTTTGAAAACCAGAAAAAGCATTTACTTCTATTAGTGCCAGTTGCAATCGGTGCTTCGTTTTCCGCCGTTTTCATTACAATGGTGAATGCATTCATGAATGCTCCCCAAGGGTTCGACATCGTGAACGGAGAACTCGTCAACATTAACCCAATCATCGCGATGTTCAACCCGGCGATGCCGACAAAAGTTGCGCATGTTGTCGTCACGGCATATATGACGTCAGCATTTGTACTAGCGGCAATTGCAGCGTTCAGGTTATTAAAAGGCTCCAATCATATTTATCATAAAAAGGCCCTTCATTTGACGATGAAGCTTGGACTTGTATTCGCGATTGCTTCCGCGGTCATCGGTGATTTCTCCGGTAAATATTTGGCTGAATACCAGCCTGAGAAACTTGCAGCGGCGGAGTGGCATTTTGAAACGCAGGAAAATGCCCCGCTTATCTTGCTTGGAGTATTAACCGATGGTGAAGTGAAATATGCCATTGAAGTTCCATTCGGGCTTTCCATTTTGGCGCATAACAACCCGAGTGCGGAAGTGATTGGGTTAGATCAGTTCCCTGAAGATGAAATACCACCGCTCTATATTCATTACTTATTCAACATTATGGTAATCATCGGTATGTGGATGGTATTGCTCGGGGCTTGGTATTGGATTGGCATAAGACGGGGCTGGAGAAGTGTGACGACAAGATGGTTCCGTTGGCTTATCGTTCTCGGAGCACCCCTAACATTCATTGCCATTGAAACAGGTTGGTGGTTTGCAGAAGTCGGGCGGCAGCCGTGGATTCTACGCAAAATTATGCGTGTCGACGATGCTGCGACGACGAGTGGGCAAGTTGACTTGATGCTTGTGCTATTCGCATTGCTCTATATCATTCTAGCTATCGGAAGTGTCGTCGTCTTACGACGGATGTTCCGCAACAATCCGGTCGAACGTGAACTGGAAGAACGGCATATGGAAAAGGGTGGTGACGTGCAATGAACTTGGAGATTTTAGGAATTACGGTTCTATGGACGTTCCTCTACGGTTATATTGTCGTCGGTGCGATTGATTTTGGGGCAGGTTTTTTCAATGCATACAGTTTACTGACTGGGAAAGATCGGATTTTGACGAAAGTCATTCAACGGTATTTATCCCCAGTCTGGGAAGTGACGAACGTGTTTCTAGTCTTCTTCTTCGTTGGAATTATCGGGTTCTTCCCGAAAACCGCGTTTTACTATGGAACGACGCTATTAGTGCCCGTTAGTATCGGTGTCATCTTGCTCGCAATCCGCGGTTCATATTATGCGTTTGAGACGTACGGCGCAAGGGGCCATAAAGGCTATTCGTTTTTGTATGGGATTGCAGGGCTGTTGATCCCTGCTTCGCTATCCATTGTGTTGACGATATCGGAAGGCGGCTTTATTGAAATGATCGATGGCCATCCAGTGCTCGATTATTGGATTTTATTCAAAAGTCCATTGACTTGGTCAATCGTCGTTTTGAGCATTGCAGCGACGCTTTACATTTCAGCAGTGTTCCTCACGTGGTATGCGAATAAAGCAGGAGATACGGAAGCGACAGAGCTACTTAGGAAGTATTCACTCATCTGGTCGTTCCCGACAATTATTACGGCGGGCGGCATTATCTTTGAACTAAGAAGGCATAATTTCGAGCATTACAGCAACATACAGACGTTTTGGCCAATGTTCCTCATTTCGTTTTTATTGTTTGAGGGAACAGTTTGGATGCTATGGAAACGACGCAGCTACGGATGGGCATTCGCATTGCTCATGGGCCAATTCGCCTTTGCGTTTTTCGGGTATGGTGCATCCCATTATCCGTACTTGTTGTACCCATATTTGACGATTTACGACAGTTTCACGAACCCGGCGATGGCAATCTCGCTCGTAGTCGTGTTCATCCTTGGACTTGGAATGTTAATCCCATCGCTCGTGCTACTCATGCGACTATTCCTGTTCAATAAAAACTACGTCCGTGGGAAAAAAGATTACCATGCGTAAAGGGGGAGTACGGTTTGAATAATTTCATTATTTTCTATGCGCCTTTCATCGTCCTCATTGCATCGATTGTTATTGCATTTTTGATCGCGCCGATGGACGGTTCGGTGACGGATAAAGAAGAGTAATGAAAAGCAGACGTCTTCATGGCGTCTGTTTTTTCGTTTCATTGAGTAAAACATGTTAAACTTGGAGCATACGAAATTTGGAGGAAATATCATGTCTTTTATTGTAAATCAAAACGATTCGTTAACTGTCTATGTGGAGGATTTGACGCATGACGGATCGGGCGTTGCAAAAGTGGAAGGCTATCCGTTATTCATCCCCGGTGCATTGCCAGGTGAGGAAGTGGAAGTCAAAGTCGGGAAGACGTTGAAGAATTACGGATTCGCTCGTTTGTTAAACGTGGTGAAGGCTTCGCCGGATCGTGTTGAACCACCTTGTCACGTATTTTGGGAATGCGGAGGTTGCCAGCTGCAGCATTTATCGTACGAAGGCCAGCTCATTCAAAAGCAAAAACAAGTGCGCGACGTCATCGATCGCATCGCGAAACTGCCTGACGTACCCGTACACCCAGTCAAAGGGATGGAAGACCCGTGGCGCTATCGCAATAAATCCCAAATCCCCTTCAGCGAACGTGACGGTAACGTCGTGTCTGGCTTTTACAAGTCACGCACACATCATATCGTCGACACAGACGTATGCATTATCCAAAGCGAAGAAGCGGATGAACTCATGTCGACGTTGAAGCACGAAATGCATGCGCTTGGATTAGATGCGTACAACGAAAAGACCCACCGCGGCATGCTTCGGCATCTCGTCGTTCGAAAAGGGAAAGCGACAGGGGAAATTATGGTCGTCCTCGTCACGCTTAAAAAGAAATTCCCACAAAAAGATGCGGTTATCGATCTCATTAAGCGAGTCGTGCCGGACGTGACATCGATTATGCAAAACGTTAATAGCGAAAAGACGAACGTCATCTTCGGAAATGAAACGATTTGTTTGTATGGCAAGTCGTTCATTATCGACAAGATCGGCGACATTCAGTTTGAAATATCAGCACGCTCTTTCTACCAAGTGAACCCGACGCAAACAGAAGTGCTTTATAAGCAAGCGCTCGACTATGCGCAGCTGACAGGCGACGAAATGGTCATCGACGCATACTGCGGAATCGGCACGATTTCACTGTTCCTTGCACAAAAGGCGAAAGAAGTGTACGGCGTCGAAATCGTTCCTCAAGCGATCGAGGACGCTAAACGAAACGCAGAATTAAACGGTATGACGAACGCCTATTTCGAAGCGGGCGCTGCAGAAGATGTCATTCCAAACTGGTACGCAGAAGGCAAACGATTCGACGTCCTCGTCGTCGACCCACCACGTAAAGGGTGCGACGAAAAACTGTTGCAGACGATATTGGAATACAAACCGAAGCGAGTCGTCTACGTATCATGCAACCCAGGCACATTAGCACGCGACTTGCGCATATTGGAAGATGGCGGTTACAAGACGAAGGAAGTCCAACCTGTCGACATGTTCCCGCAAAGCAGCCACGTAGAATCGGTTGCTTGGTTAGAAATCTGAATTGTGTCTGAATTGTGTGTGCGCCTGTGCAGCACACATTTATGACAATTCAATGGAATGGATATTAATACAAGTGTTAATGAGTAAATGATTGTTGTTGCAGCATGTCTGTTTTGTTTTATGCAATTGTAGTGCATAGTCAGAATAGTTTGCTGCACAGGCACCATAAATACAATTAAAATAAGGTGCCGGTCCCTCACTGAATTGTATTTCCGGAGGAACTAGGCACCTTTTTTAATTGTTCATTTTTCGTTCAACTCTTTTTATTCACCGAATCAAAAATGCTATTGGCTATGAAGCGATAGCTGTTATGTGTATGTGCTCTAAACGCTAGATCATTGGCGAAAAGGGTGAAAGTAACATTATTTAACGTATGGGTAAAGGCAAGGATTTGTCCTTTTGCATTTTCGTGTCCAGGCCACCATCCTGATATAAAGAAATCATTACTGTTGCTAAAGGAAGCAAGTATTTTGGCTCCCGCGGGTACTGCAGTAATCCACATACCATAAGTAGTATAAAGAACTTCATCGGTCTCATAGCCAGAGGTGAGTAGGTGGTTCGTAATTTTTGCTTTGACTAAACCTTCATGGCCATTTTTTGTGTAGTTTATAGAGAAACCAGGCAGTAATCCTCGACTATTAACAGCTTTCAATGTATCTAACCCAATTCCTACAAATGTTTTTCCGCGTAAGTTCGATACAACGATGCTGCTGCTATCGCTAACAATTACGTCAGCATCTGCTTGTTTAACCATTTCAAAGCCAAGCTCTGAAACTGCAAATTTCAATTGAGAGGACCCAGTGACAGCTACTTTCATCTGCTTTAACTTCATCGTCTTTACAGGAATGGAAGTAAATAAATATCTAGCACTGAAATAATAGTTCTTGCCGAAGCTCTGTAAATCTTTCGTTTGGACAATAAAATCGCCTTTAGTTATTAACCCTCTTGTTTCAAGAGCCTTTTCAACAACGGTGCCATTTTTTAGAAGATGGTTTACAAGTTTAATTGTGTCATTATTCGTATTAGATAACAGATGGTAAGCTGCTTTTGCGTAAAAATTACCTTTAGGGAGCCCTGTACTTCTAATTCTACTACTGTTTTGATTAAAAACATCGTCTTTGCGAATTTCATGAACCGTAAATCCTCGTACATCAGGGAAATTTACTACGGTTGAATCATACATCGCTTCCCAGTCTGAAACATCATCGCCTTTATAGAGCATGGCATTGGCTACACCTCGTTTGGCCTGTTTCATAGGAATAATAAATGTCCCTTTTGCATAAGTAATTCCGTTTACGACAGTGTTCTTTGTTAGCATTTCAACCTTTACGCCATTACGCAATAAATATTGGACCATTTTATAAGCTTCTAGTTTATTCTTTTGTAGTTTTGACCCAATGGGAATTACATAGTAATTCGGGAAGAAGTTTAGATGCCCACCTCTATTCCGTCCAATCGGTTTTTTTGAAGCATTCACAAAATATTTATCGACTGCACGATTATCCTCACCATTTACACCACGCTTAAAGATTTCAAGCTGATTTTTAAACAGGTGATCTTTATTTTCATTTACAAAAAGGGTGGCTCCTAGCCCGACGCCTACCATCGCCTGAAAACCATCTTGACTTAATGCTGGAATTTCAATTGTATGTCCTAGTGAACCGTGCAGCATAGCATACATCGGTGTATAGCCGACAGACATATCGTCCCAACCGTTTTTATAATCGAGTGCTGGAATGACATAGGACTTGAAGTTAGAGTTGCTTAATCCCGCATCCCCCATGGAGCGAGCCTGCCTGATCATATTAGTATAAAGTAAATCGTATTCATAGTTCGGATTGTGAGGAGGAGTGGTCGGTTCAATTAAGAATTTACCAATATATCCATGCATGTCTAGAAATGAGAGGGGAGTCCATTTGGCAATTTCTTGGGTAACAAAAATTGTTTCAGGTTGAGTTTGAAAATGGTTGTCGCGGTTTAAGTCAAAGCCATTAGCGTTTCTTCTAGTATTCGTAACTTTGCCATCAGGGTTATTCGTAAACATGAATAACAAAATGACATGATTAAGAATTTCATTTACGTTAAGGCTTACGGTTTCCTTTCGGCCATTTTTAACTGTATGAAACGTGATCCTATCCTCAATGGCGAATTTTCGTAGTAATTCAACTTGGGCATCAGGCCCTTCAATTTCATCAGGATGAATATTATTAAACCAAATAGGAACTTGATATTCACGGATTGAGCCGTTATTAAGTTGACTTATCAATTTCTCAGGTTGTTCTAATGCCATCGGAAGTGTGACATTTAAATATTTGTTAACTGCAGCTATACTCTTTGCCAAAATAACAAAATGAAGATCTCTGCCTTGTACGGACTTTCCAAGACTTTTATAGGTGATGTATCGTTTATTTTTTTGATTGGATTGTTTAATGATTTTGTCGATCTCTGGCTTTAGCTCATTATAAAAAAGGAACTCATCATACACATTTAGCTGGACAGTAGCAGAAGCCTTTATCTTTCTTTGCGGATCAATCATAGCTAATTCGTAACTTCCAATAAACTGTTGATATTGTGTTCGAATTGATCTCTCAGCAAGACTCTCTCTATTAAATGGAAGATCAAACTTTAATGTAGCTTTGACAATTCCAGAATTTCCGATAAAGTGAGGTTTTTCAACGACTGTAATAAAGGGATCTCCGTTAAAAGTTGACCCGGTTGTCCACTTTTTCCACTCAGACAGACTCTTTCCACCAAAATGAAAAACTAGTTGACCTAAGTCAACATTCCTTCCCATAACTGCCTGAACTTCAACGGTTCTTACTTCTGTTAGTGAAAATAAAGACCTACTCACCTTAAGTTGCACAATAAAACACTCCTTTCGTTTATCGAAATATTATTAGAGTATTATATTCAGATAAACTTGACAGGTGTATGTAATATCGGTAGTTATATATATAATCGAATTGTTTGGGAGGGGTGTGGGGAATGGTAAATGAGAAAAAACAGTTTATCTATGTTTTGAAATTAGTACCTTCTTTGTTGAATTTGAATAATTGGACTGAAAAAGAAGAAGAAATAGTGGGTAGACACTTTGCAAAACTGCAGGAGTTACTTAAAGAAGGAAAGCTTGTTTTAGCAGGCAAAACTTCGGGGATGGACGAAAAAACATTTGGCATAGTGATTTTGGAAGTTGAATCAGAAGAGGAAGCATTAGCTATCATGAAAAATGATCCTTCAGTTGCAGAAGGAATAATGGAGGCGGAATTATTCCCGTATAACGTTGCTTTAATTAGGA
Source organism: Sporosarcina sp. UB5 (assembly GCF_050859005.1). Classification (GTDB taxonomy): domain Bacteria; phylum Bacillota; class Bacilli; order Bacillales_A; family Planococcaceae; genus Sporosarcina. The sequence goes on along the minus strand of NZ_CP125984.1, from coordinate 403,538 downwards.
AATGATTTAGCCCGTGATACTACTAGATTTCAATAGTATTTAGATGTGAGGCAATCAATAATATGAAAAGTGCCACGTATCCAATGCGCTTCTAAATTAATTGGGTACAGGCACTTTTATAGTTTCCAATATCTACATCCTACTCACTACTACTTACCTGTTCCATTAAATAATTTACAAAAGCATCATCCCGTACGAGCCAAGCTTCGTAAGTTCTTTTAAGGAAACGCTCCGCTTCCTCGAAACTTGAAAACGTCGCTTCCAATTTCACGTCATTTTGTTTAATGGCCCATGCTTGATTGTTCTCCGGAAAAAGGAAAAAGCTTTCTTCCATTCGGTTTTTATAGAGGGAGCCGAACGAAGAATGTTTCAAGTTGTAACGATTTCGTCGCGCATCTTCTCGTATTGGTTCTAAGTGGAACGTGTCCAACACAAACTGTTGAAATGCAGCTTTGTTCATCGAACATCCTGAAGCTTTTGCATGCCCGCCACCACCGAACTTTCCGGCAACTTCGGATACATCAATATGATCATGGATTGTGCGAAAACCAACTCGTTTCCCTCCAATATTCAAGATAGCGATGTAATCCAAATGGGGATATTCCTTGCCAAGTTCATTACCAAGCTCTGAATGGTACGATTCCGCATACACAATCCCGGCAAATAGACCGTCTGCTTCGCTTTGGACGAGCTCTCGTCTTTTCCGGCGAATATATCGCTCGATTTTATCTTCTTCCATATCGAGAATTTTCTTTTCGAACTCATCGAAGTCGAAATGTTCGTCTGCTAATAGTCGACTAGTCATCGTTTCTTCAAATTCCTCAATCGTCATGAGGAAAAAGAGGGCATTCAGACGTTGTGCATACTGATTATTATTTTTCTCCCATTCCCACGTATCGTATTGCCTGACGAGCTCGACAAACTCGGCTACCGATTCTGACGGTTCCATCAGTTGATGCGTCACAAGGTATTCATAAAATAAGGAAGTCGCTGAAGCCAACTGACCTTCTTCATCCTCTACGACGACATGTCCCCACTCATACTCATTAAAATGTAACGCCGTTTTATGATGATCAATCAATTGGACCTTTCCACCGTCTTCATAAAACGCCGCTAGCCTATTTTCGTTTTCTTCATTAACCGACAAATCCGTAATAAACAAAAATGTGTCCTGATCATCATTTTCCAAAAACCATTCCACTTCGCGATCAAGACTGGAAATGGAATTGTAGCGCACTTTCACTTGCTTTCCAAAAGCAATCTTCGCTAAAATACCGCATCCAACGCCATCCAAGTCATTATGAGATAACAATTTATACATATCCTTCACTCCTCGAACGACAGTATAGTCAAATCGCGTGAATGACAGTCATCTCAACTTCACCTGTTACAAATATTTATTAATTTCTGCTAAAACGGTTGTCGCGAGTTCGTTTGTATCTTTAAAGTTTTTCGGGTCTATCGGCTCAGAGTAATGGACAGACACTTGCGCGGGTGTATTTTTGCCTTTCTCACTGATCAACTTATACGAATCCTTAATCGTTACAGGAATAACTTTGACCCCTGCTTTAATGGCAATTCGCAAACTACCCGGTTTAAAGTCTCCGATGGTAGGACTTTTACTTCTAGTTCCTTCTGGGAAAATTGCAATTGAAGTACCTGATTTTAATTTTTCTATTGCTTCGTTAATAGACTTTAGGGAACTACGCGCATTCTCTCTATCAATAAACACGCATCCTCGTTGTTTCATCCAAAAACCTAACATTGGAATTTTCTCCATTTCTTTTTTTGCAACAAAAGCCATCGTTTGAGGAGCCGTTGAATACAAAATTGGAATGTCCATATTCCCTTGATGGTTGCTGACATATAATACAGGTTCATCTAAAGGGATATTTTCTGTTCCTGTTACGGTTAAGTCAGCACCTGAGATTTTGATTAATTTATTTGTACATTTCAGTATGATTCTATCCATTAATTCTAGTTTTTCTTTTTTCTTACCTGTCTTGTTTAATTTATTAATAGTAAATGTTTTGTTTACGTTACTTAAAATATAACCCCACATATAGCCTTGAAAAACTAGAGTACGCATATATTTTCCTCTTCTCGTTCAGATTTAATCTTCTGTAAGTATAAATAAAAAAACAACTTAAGTAAGTTACAAATGTCACTTGTCGACGAAAAATAAGTCATAAAATATAAAAAGACTGTAAGCAAACACCGTGAATTTTGGTGTTTATCTTACAGTCTCTTTAAAATGCTAGAATTTGATCCAAATAATTTTCAATGCTTTTTGCATGACGTACAGCGCCCAATTCCGATAATAGGTGAATCGCTGTTCGGATGGCGGCAATCCCTTCCTCTTTATTTCCCAGTCTCAATTCAAACGCGCCCCGTAGATGCATTAAGTTAACCCGTTCGAATAATCGACTTTCAGGAAGCGCGAGGGTTTCGAGATAGGAAAAGAACTCGTTCAATTCCGCTTGAAATCTCATCTCCTTATTGAAATGATTGACGGATCCCAATAGATAGATGATCGTGTTCATGATAATTGTGGCAATCAAATCGTCCACCTTTTGGAACTCACGGTACCGAATGCTTTTTTCGTACGCCGTCCGGGAAAGCTGGAGGACCATGTCCGTATTCAGGAACAGAATTGTCGTATTATATAGCATGAATTCATAATGTCCCCATACTTCGACATGGAATAAATAATCAGCTAACGATTGGATATGCTCTTTATTTATCTCCTCGTCAATCGCTTTGTTATCAACAATCATTTCAAATACTTGTATCATCAACACATGATATTGGTACGTTTTAACCCCAGTTTGCTTCCACTTTTTTAATTCCTGCTCTTTTAATTTCCTTAATACATCCGAATCCCGCCGCTGATATGCGCTGCTAACGGCTTTGAAAAACTGTTCAAGCCGGCTAGGCTGGAAATCTCGGTGCACGAACAAAAACTCATCAAAGCCCACCATTAATTTCTCCAACAACCTAGTAAACAGCCCGAGTGTGATGTCAGAATCGCCGCGCTCAAATTTAGATAGGAATGAAACGGAGCAAATCCCATCCGACAATTCCTTCATCGTCAGTCCCTTCTGCTCCCGAATTTGACGCAGTGTTTCCCCGTATGCCTTCATTTATATCCCCCAATTCCACTATATGAAAATTAAATTGAGTATAAGATTATTCGATATACAATGAAAATTAGATAATCCCATTATACATGAGGAGGCGGCTGAAATGGCTGAAACAAATCATTACATTGTTAAAAACGGTACCATCATCGATGTGGAAAAAGGTGATTCATTCATAGGTTCAATTGAAATAAAAGGGACGATGATAACGGGAATTCACCGTACTAATGAAACTCTCCCGGATGGCATTCCGGCAATTGATGCGTCGGGCAAATACATCATTCCTGGCATGATTGATATGCATTGCCATATCCGCGATAATGTTGCTCCGCATTTCTTGGCTTCCGGAGTAACGACCGTACGGAATACGGCGGGCAATGTATTGTTGATTGAGGATTTGATTGAGGCTCCGGTAGATGCACCGACGCCTCGCGTATTTTCGGCGGATCGGATGATTGACGGGGAACCCGGCCTATGGGGGCCGACAAGCTTCGGAAACCTCGTGACGGAAAATCCGGCAGAAGCGAGGCGGGAAGTGAGAAGGCAGGCTGAAGCCGGAGTGAAGTTCATCAAATTGTACGGCTGGGCGAATAGAGAAGTGATACAGGCAACGGTTGAAGAGGCGAGAAAATTCGATTTGGAAGTGAGCTGTGACCTGATTCATTCCAAAAAAATAAGCGCTTTGGTTGCTGCGGAGCTTGGCGTAACGTGGTTCGAGCATGCTTCCGGATTTGTTCAGGTGCTCTATCCGGGCTGGTATCCGTCTGCTGACCAAGCGGAATGGAGCCATATCAATTGGGAAGAGCCAGATGAGAAGAGGATCAAGGAACTTTGCGAGAAGATGCTCCAGTTCAACGTCAAGCTCTGTCCGACCCTTGTCCTAATAGACCAGGCGAAACAACATCCCGATGTCTGGTATCCAAAAAACGCAGTGACAAACTCACTTGAAAAGCATGATGTATTAATCAGCCATTGGCAAAGTATGTCAGAGCAGGCGGAATTAATAAAACAGCAACTTGGCAACCAGTATACAATCACCAAACTTATCGCGAAAACCTATTTTGGCCTTGGCGGCACGGTTGTTGCCGGTACGGACACGCCGGCACTCATTTGGACTTTCCCGGGCATGGCATTGCATAGGGAATTGGAGCTATTCCATGAAATGGGCATGACCGAAATGGAAACGCTACAGGCGGCGACAATCCATGCGGCCCGCTCCATAAATCTTGAAAACATCGGAGCAATAAAAGAACGATACATTGCCGATCTCGTTATTTTGAATGAAAACCCACTGAAAGCGATTCATCACACAAAGGAGATTCACCGAGTGATCAAAGGTGGGAAAGTGTATAGCCAAGAAGAAATTTTGGAACATGTCCAAAGTGATGAGGAAATGGAAAAGCGAATGGCCGCATTCGAGAAGCGATGGGAATCGGGGATGGGGCAAGTGGAAATTGGCAACTAGAAAAAAGAAGAGCAGGAAGCCGATCAGTTGATCAGCTTCCTGTTTTTTATTGTGGATTAGCAACCTCTTGCTCGGCAGCAACACCAAGCCTGTCTAAAATAAAAGCATAGCATTCCGCTGCCTCTTTCAAATGGTTGAATCGACCTGACTTGCCGAAATGGCCGGCACCCATATTCGTTTTGAACACAATGACGTTGTTATCCGTTTTCAACGCTCTCAATCGCGCAACCCATTTAGCTGGCTCCCAATAACCGACTCGCGGATCGTTTAGGCCAGTCGTAATATACATATGCGGATAGTCTTTTGCTTCGACATTATCATACGGGCTGTATGACTTCATATAGAAATAGTCTTCCGGCTCTCGCGGATCGCCCCATTCGTCCCATTCCAATGTCGTAAGTGGGATCGTCGTATCGAGCATCGTCGTAACGACATCGACGAACGGCACAGCTGGAACGATGACCTCAAATAGTTCGCCTGCCATATTAGCTACTGCGCCTACGAGCAAGCCTCCCGCACTGCCACCACGAGCCGCCATTTGGCTCGGAGTTGTGTAGCCTTGTTCAATAAGATGTTTCGCTGCAGCAATAAAATCGGTAAACGTGTTTCGCTTTTTCTGCATTTTCCCGTCCTCATACCAACTCCGTCCCATTTCGGAACCGCCACGCACTTGCGCCGTAACGAATACAATTCCTTTGTCCAGGAGTGGTAGACGGTACGGATCGAAATGCGGATTGCTGTTTGCTCCATACGAGCCATATCCATACAATATTAATGGCGCCGGCCCCTGATCGAGAGCACCTTCCCGGTAAACTGCTATCATCGGTACGTTCACGCCATCCTCAGCTACAGCCCACAATTGTTCTTGACGATAGCTTGAGGGATCATATTCGCCGCTGACGGGAGCAACTTGCAAACATTGCTTTTCTCTAGTTAGCAAATTCAGCCCGTAAGTTGTTTTAGGAGTAAGAAGCGACTCATATTGAATTAACACTTCCGTCGTCTCGTAGCTTTGATCGGCTAAAACCGAAACTGTGTAGAGAGATTCCTCCCATTCAATTCGCTCTAACGTCCCGTCCTGAACGATCCAGATTTGCGTCAATCCATTCTCACGACCAGCAACAAGCAGCTTGTCGCGAAACGGGTGCATAGCTATAAGGTATCGATCCTCACTATACTCAACAACGTTCACCCGTGACTGAAGGTCATCAAGAGGACAACGGAGCAGCTTAAAGTTTAGCGCCTCTTCGTTTGTCAAGATGAGCAAGTCGTCTCCCCAATGCTCGACATCATAGAGAATGCCATTCCGCCTCGCATCGACTAGTTGCAAAGGGGATAGCGGGGCATCTGTATCTAACAAACGGATTTCGCTAGACGTTTTCGAATGCGAATAAACAAAAATAAACTTCCCACTTTGCGATTTCGCCATGAACAACGTAAACGTCTCGTCTTTTTCTTCGAAGATGAGCTCATCATTCATCACGTCATTACCTAAACGATGTCTCCATAATCGGCACGGACGTTGATTCTCATCAACCGTAATGTAAAAAATATACTCACCGCAACGGCTCCATTCCATACTGCCATACAAAAAGACATTCGGAATTCGATCTGGCAGAAGCTCGTCCGTTTCCATGTTTTTAATATGGATCGTATATCGATCCGTGCCGTCCCGGTTCTCCAAATAAGCGAGTCGGTTATGATCGGTGCTCATCCGCTGCACGGTTACACTTAAGTAGTCATCACCCTCAGCTAATTCATTCAGATTTAGCACAACTTCTTCATTCGCTTCCGGCAGTAACTCGCGGCTTGCAGCCTTCTTACGTGCATAAATCGGATACTGCTTATCTTTATCCAAACGAGAGTAATAGAAGAATTGTCCATGTTGAATTGGCACTTTCACTTCTGAATCGGGAACACGGTCCACCATACGTTGATAAATCTGTTCAGTCCTCTCCTCGAGTGGGCGCATGACGTCATCGTAATACCGATTCTCGTCCTCTAAATACTGAATGACTTCCGGATTGGAGCGATCCTTCAGCCAATAATAGTCGTCCTCACGCACATCGCCATGCAAATGATGGGGATGGGGAATACGTTTTGCTACAGGTAGTTGCATAAAAATTTCCTCCTTCCATATAAATAGTAGTTTCGAGTCTTTGCTTATGAATCCCTTCTTTTAGTTGCTATTTGCACTATAATTACTATTTTGAGAAGATGAGATAACGAGGGACATGGGGGAGGGGTATGATGAAATCAGTTACGGATAGATTAACCGAATCGGTCTTACTAGAAATACTGGAGAATGCATTTCAATGGTTTGTCGTCGTAGATAAAGAATCGAATATCTTATATATCAATGAAGAATACTGTAAGTTCCTTGAAACGACTCGTGAAGAAGCAATCGGAACGCCAGTGGACGAAGTCATTGAAAACTCTCGGATGCATGAAGTTGTAGAAACGGGTGACGTCCATATCGCATCGCCACACTTCATAAAAGGAACGTATATGTTAGCGAATCGTGTTCCATTGCGAGTGGATGGAGAAATTGTAGGGGCTTTCGGAAGTGTTATTTTTCGAGATTTGAACGATTGGCATAATTTGAGCTCTCATGTAAGAACGACAATGGAGAAAATTAAAATTGGACAGGCAACAGAGAATGAGAACTTTAAACTTCAAGATATTCTCGGATCATCCGATTCAATTAGATCAATTAAAGAAACGATACAAATGATTGCCCCAAGTGATTTACCTGTATTAATTCAGGGAGAAAGCGGAACAGGAAAGGAAATGTTTGCACAAAGTATTCATTACTTATCGAACCGCTCTGACAAACCTTTTGTAAAAGTAAACTGTGCAGCAATACCAGCAGAGTTTCTTGAACTTGAGCTTTTTGGCAGTGTTGGAGCGAATGAACAACTCCAAAGAAAAGGGAGATTCCATCAAGCTGAAGGCGGAACATTGTTTTTGGATGATTTAGGGGACATGCCACTATCGATGCAAGTTAAGTTATTGCGCGTGCTCCAGGAAGGAACGATTGAACCGATTGGATCACATAAAGCGATTAGAGTAAACGTCCGAATTATCGCCGCTGTCAATCAACCGTTGAAAACGTTAATGGAATCCGGAAAGTTCCGAGAAGACCTGTATTACCGGCTTCATGCAATTACATTACAAATTCCACCGCTTCGTCAGCGAATGGATGATTTTGAGGAAATTACGAATCACTTTTTTCATGAAACGATTGCAAAAGTGGGAAAGCGTAATCTTTCCATTGCGCCGGAAACGATGCAATACTTAAAAGAATATAATTGGCCCGGGAACGTGAGGGAATTACAAAACGTAATTCAAGCGGCAGTTTACTTAACAAATGGAGATGTAATAGAGCCTATCGTCTTGCCTCAAGAAGTACGAGTTAAATCCCGATACTATACGGGAAATACCGAAACGTTACAGCAAGCAATTGAGCAAATGGAGAGGAAAATTATTTCCGAAACGCTTCAAATGTACCCAAATAAGAGAGAAGCTGCAAAGGTGTTAGGGGTAAGTAGAAGTACGTTATATGAAAAATGTAAAAAATATAACTTCTGACCTACTTTCCGAAATTCCGGACAACAGTCCGGGAATCCGGACGTGATAAAGTGTATGTTTTATATGTTGGAAAGCGTTATGAAAAAACAGTCCGATTTTCCGGACTGTTTTTTCTCTTTATCTAGCAAATTGCATAGGAATAAGGGTTTGCAAGATTTCATAATGTTTGATTAAATATGTTGGAAGCGCTTTCTAGTGACGCGTGATGGAGGTGGAATTGGGGGAGAGGAACGATCGAGCAATTTTTCGTAGCGATTTTTTTTTAGGATGTAAGACTAGAATTCATTATTATTCTTTCGCTACAGCTAACTTACATTATTATGACATTTGGGGGAAATTCGATGGAAGCATTAGGTATGATTGGTTTAATTGGGGGACTCGCTCTTCTTATTTACCTGACGATGAGGGGCGTAAATATTTTAATTGTCGGTCCTGTTTCTGCATTGTTTGTTGCACTCATGAGTGGAATGCCGCTCTTTGCAAAACTTGCTGATGAAGGACAAGCTGATTTTGTAACAAGCTATATGGGTGGATTCACTTCCTTTATTGCAGCTTGGTATATGATGTTCTTACTTGGTGCAGTATTTGGAAAGGTTATGGAAGATAGCGGAGCAGCGGATGCCGTTGCAAAATGGACCGTCGATAAATTGGGAATGAAGTATGCCGTATTAGCAATCGTCGCTGCGTGTGCGATTTTGACATATGGTGGCGTAAGTTTATTCGTTGTAGCTTTCTCTGTTTATCCAATGGCCATTTCTTTATTTAAGCAAGCTGATTTGCCAAGAAGATTCATTCCTGGGACACTTGCTCTCGGTTCCGTCACATTTACGATGACTTCTGCTGGATCACCGGAAATTCAAAACTGGATTCCGATTCCGTACTTGAATACAAATGCTTACGCAGGCTGGGAAGTTAGTATTATTGTCGCCGTGTTTATGGCGGTGTTTGGCTATTGGTGGCTGAAGAGAATGATAACAAAAGCGGTTAACAAAGGTGAGCGATTTGTCGGCAGAGAATCAGATCCAACATTCGATACGACACGTACACTGCCAAATCCTATTTTGTCTATGATACCTTTAGCTGTTGTACTCATTATTTCATATATATTCCATGATTCGTTAGCGCAATCCGCATTGATTGTCGCATTGCTCGGTGGAATTATTGCTACGTACATTGTAGGAAGAAAATATTCAACGAATTTTGGTGCAGCTGTTTCTGCAGGTACACTTGGCGCGATTGTTGCAATTGGTAACACCGCCGCTGTCGTCGGCTTCGGAGGCGTTGCAAGAGCGGTTCCTGCTTTCAAAATGGCTGTAGAAGCTATGACGAGCATTCCAGGCTCTCCTTTAATTGGTGCAGCGATAGCGGTATCGGTCATTGCAGGAATGACGGGTTCTGCGTCAGGTGGTCAGACGATTGCCTTGCCATTAATTGCTCCGCATTACTTAGACATGGGAGTAAATCCAGAGGCATTGCACCGAGTTGTCGCCATCTCGTCTGGTGCACTTGACTCACTTCCGCATAACGGCTATGTTGTCACAACTATTCAGTCTATCTGCGGTGAAACACACCGAGATGCATACGGTGCAATGGGTGCCTTAACTGTCATTGTTCCGGTCATTGGAGTAGCAATTGCAATTATCTTGTTCTCCTTTGGATTTGGGATTTAACAAAAACAGGTTAACCTTTAGGGCGTCATAGGTACATCGAGTAGGCGCCCTGTAATTTTGTTTCAGGAGGAGTTCGCATGGTAGAAGGAAAAGTATTATTTATTACAGGAGCTGCACAAGGGATCGGCTTTGAAATTGCTCAAGAATTTTCTGAGGCTGGCGCTAAAGTTGTTCTTTCTGATATTAATGAGGAGAAAGTGAAGACTGCTGCCCAAAATCTTCGTGGAGAAGCAATAGGTATTAAATGTGATGTTACGTCTGAAGCTGATTTAGAAAAGGCGATCAATGAAGCAATCGATCATTTTGGAAGGATTGATATTCTCATTAACAACGCAGGGATGCAGCATGTTGCGATGCTCGAGGATTTTCCGACAGAGCGGTTCGAGTTGCTCGTTAAAATTATGCTAACAGCGCCTTTTATTGCAACAAAGCTCGTCTTACCGCATATGAGGAAAAATGGCTTTGGTCGTATCCTAAATATGGCTTCCATTAATGGACTTGTCGGTTTCGCAGGAAAGGCCGCGTACAACTCAGCGAAGCATGGTGTAATTGGGTTGACGAAAGTAGCAGCTTTAGAAACGGCAACAGATGGCATTACGGTAAACGCAATTTGTCCTGGGTATGTTGACACGCCGTTAGTGCGCAATCAGCTACAAGACTTAGCGACAACACGCAATGTTCCACTTGAAGCTGTACTCGAGGAAGTCATTTACCCATTAGTTCCGCAGAAGCGACTATTAGATGTGAAAGAAATCGCCGATTTAACATTGTTCCTTGCGAGCGATGCGGCGAAAGGTATGACAGGTCAAGCAGTCGTACTAGATGGTGGATATACGGTACAGTAATAATGAAGTAACCTCTCATTTCTTGGGAGGTTACTTTTTTTAGTATGCGGGATGTTTTAAAAAAATTAATTAACTCTTCGGTTGTTTGTCCATGCATTTAATCGATTGTTACATATGTTGATAACAGAGAGCGCTCTCTACTTATTATGTCGGTATCTGTGCACAGGTTATTCGATGTAACCCTTTAACTATATTCAAGGAGGATTATAGATGGCGGATCAACGATTAATAGTCGGATTCTATCCCAATATTACAAAAGAAGAGCGTAAAGAAGTTCATGATTTATTGGGGGCGAATGTTGTACAAGTTATTGATCAGTTACACGTTGAGGTTGTAACAGTACCCGCACCGCAGATGGATATATCTATCGCTCAATATTCAGCAAATCCGAAAGTGCGTTATATCGAAGTGGATCGAAATGTTCATACAACTGGTTGCAGAAGTATCATTCCTAACGACCCGAATTTCGATTTGCAATGGGGCCTTGAAAAAATAATGGCACCAGAAGCATGGTGTAAAGCCGTAACTACACCGACAAACATAGCGATTGCCGTTCTTGATACAGGTATAGATCAAGATCATCCAGACTTATCAGCAAAAGTTTCAAGAAATGTAAACTTTACATCATCGCCAACGGTTGATGATATTTATGGTCATGGTACGCATGTTGCGGGCATTGCAGGTGCGATTACTGATAATGAGTTATTTGGGGCTGGCGTTAGTTTCAATACAGCAAATTTATGGAATTTAAAGGTGTTAGGCGATGACGGTGTTGGTGCATTTAGCTGGGTTGCTGCAGGGATCGTTGACGCAACTGATGCAAGAGCGACTGTTATCAATATGAGCCTTGGTAGTTCATTTGACTCTCAATTGTTAAGAGATGCAGTCGTTTATGCTTGGGATAGAGGGGTTGTAATAGTGGCAGCAGCAGGAAACGACAATACAAATGCACCATTCTTTCCTGCAGCGTATGAAAACGTGATTAGTGTAGCCGCGACAGATCAGAATGACGAAAAAGCATCTTTTTCAAATTTTGGTGATGGCGTTGATGTTGCTGCTCCGGGCGTTGGCATTTATTCAACGTGTCCAAATCATGCGAATGTCTTAGGGTGCATTAATTTTGGACCATTAAACGGAACATCTATGGCAACTCCTTTTGTAGCAGGGCTTGCGGCTTTAATAAAGGCGACTTTTCCAATATTAAGTAACCAATCCATCAGGCTAGCAATTGAATCATCTACAGATGCAGTACCCGGCTCAGGAGTTCTCTACCAATTCGGAAGGATTAATGCGAATTCAGCCCTTCTAAATGCTGGAACGGTTTAACTTCATTGATGTAGTCGGAAAATAATATTTAACGCCGATTGTTTAGGGCTTCCGTTAACGTTAAACTAATTCTGACGGTTAACGACAAAACGCGAGGCTCTAAACTCTTTTATCATTTCACGGCTTATCGTGTATGGAGGTGGAGTTTTTGCGAAGTAGTAGGGGAAGAATGAGTTTATACAAAATTTTAAAATCGAACAATGAAATTAATCCTCATCTAGTAAATACTGAACTATTTAATAGGAAGAATTTTAACATTAGTTTACAACAGAAAATAATAATTCGGCCAAGCTTTGGTTCAGCTAGAATCATTGTTGAATTGCTGCCAAATAGTAAAGCGGATTTTATCGTATCCAATCGTGGTAAATCTGAGGTTATAGCGGAAAAGGAAAATGTATTTAATTATATTAATGAAACGTGCTTAATAGAAAAATTTACTATTATTCAAAATATAAATTTCATAGGCGATGATGAGGAAGTCATGGATATTTTTGTCACCGTTAATAGGCAAGTGAATAATGATTGGAACATATCCTCCATATCTGATCAAGATGGTTTACTATCCAAGGAAGGATTAATAGTAATTGAAAGCAGAATCCAGAACATCGCGATTGAAGCGGCCAAAGAATTGGAAAAGTATCTTCCTACCTGCCCTACTTATCTTTTGAATATTGGACTAACTGAGGAAAAGTGGTGGATTCAAGATATTGAACTTCATTTCTCGAAAAGCAAATGGAGCCAGCATCAATTATTGACTTCTATAAAAAAGCTTCGCAATTACCTTCCCAATACGCAATTATTTACCCCACCTATTTTCTTTCGATTTATTGAAAAGTATAAACAGGTCATCCTAAAACCATGTCACGGTCAGTGGGGGATAGGGATTGTGCAAGTCAAATTATCGGAAAAAGATCTATTTGAAGTTCACAATGAAAGAAGTAAGCATACAGTGATAGGGAAATCGGAACTTATCGAGTATCTTGAGAACAACTTTCTGTATAAACAAAGCTATATTATACAGGAACGAATCAATCTGGCTACTATTAATAAAAATGTCTTTGATATTCGCGCAATGGTGCAGCGTAAAGATGGAGGAAATGAATGGGAAGTAACCGCTAAACTAGCAAAAGTAGCTGCGAAAAATTACTTTGTGACGAACGTCATAGGTTCCCTTTTGCCCGTTGAAAAAGCCCTTCAAGAAGCTTCAATAAATGGACTAGTGCCTGAAAATATTATCGGAAAAATTAACTTTGTATGTCTTAAAGCCGCACGCCTACTTGGTAAACAATATCCAGAGCTTACGCGAATCGGTATGGATATCGGAGTGGACCATAGAGGGAAGATTTGGCTATTTGAGACAAACCTTGTTCCCGATATTAACATTTTCAAACGCTTTAATAAAGATCTTTATAAAATAATAACTAATATAAATAGGGAATTATAATTGTGTCGGTGCCTGTGCATGGTACATTTTGTGCATGGTGCATTTATGGCAATTCATAAAAAAATATAAAAATGCAGTATGGAGTAAGATGGAGGCTGATATGATCAGCTTCCTTTTTCTATTTATGCAATTGTAGTGTATTGTCTGAATAGTTTATTGCACAGGCACCCGTTTTTCTATTCCAGATACTTGACAACATACCCTGAGGGGTATAAAGTAAACATGGAAAAGAACATGAATTAGGAGTGGGAAATCATGAGGAAAAAGATTTTAGTTGTTGGCGGGGTTGCAGGTGGTGCTTCTGCAGCAGCTCGAGTACGAAGACTAGATGAAAAAGCGGAAGTTATCATGTTTGAAAAAGGGCCACACGTTTCTTTTTCAAATTGTGCACTCCCTTATCATTTAAGCGGTATTGTGGAAAATAGCGATGATCTTGTATTAGTATCCCCAGAAACTTTTAAGAAAAGATACAATATCGAAGCTAGAATCAATCAAGAAGTTGTGGCAATTAATCGGGATTCAAAAACGGTTACCGTTAAACATACAGGTACGAACGAAACGTATGAAGAAAGCTATGACAAATTAGTTCTTTCACCTGGTGCTAAACCGATTCGTCCGAATATAGAAGGGGTCAATGGCGACAATGTATTTACAGTACGAAATGTTGTTGATATTGATAGGCTGAATACGTATATTAAACAAAACGGTAGTAAAGATATTGCCGTAGTTGGTGGTGGCTTCATCGGTGTTGAGGTCGCAGAGAATTTAAGACTGGCAGGCTATAACGTATCGTTAGTTGAATTCGCTAACCAAATTATGACACCGTTCGATTACGATATGGTGCAAATTCTCCATAAAGAAATGGTCGATCATGGAGTGACTCTCATTTTAAATGATGGACTAGATAAGATCGGCGACGGATATGTACAAACGCAATCAGGCAAGAAAGTAAAAGCCGATGCGGTCGTATTGGCGATTGGTGTAAGACCCGAAATTTCATTAGCGCAACAAGCTGGTCTTGAAATTGGTAAAACTGGAGCCATTAAAGTCGATCAAAATTATTTAACGAGTGATAAAAACATTTACGCTGTTGGTGATGCGATTGAAGTTTATCATAAACTGACACACGCACCTACGAGACTCGCATTAGCAGGTCCAGCACAAAAGCAGGCGAGAGCGACTGCGGATCATATGTATGGGATTCCAAGCCGAAATAAAGGGGTCATTGGGTCATCGTCCATTCATCTGTTTGACTTAAAAGCGGCATCGACAGGTTTAAATGAGCAAACAGCTGAGAATGCGGGCATTAGTTATGACTCCGTCTATATTATTCCTGCCGATAAAGTAGGACTAATGCCAAATAGTCACCCGATGCATTTTAAATTGTTGTACGAAGTTCCGACAGGGAGAATTTTAGGGGCCCAAGCAATCGGTAAAGGGAATGTCGATAAACGAATTGACGTTATAGCAACGATGATTACGATGAATGGAACGTTGGAGGATTTAAAAGATCTCGAACTATCCTACTCACCAATGTTAGGAACAGCTAAAGATGTAGTGAACCATGCAGCGTTAGTGGCGCTCAACCAGTTATACGGAACATATAATGAAGTGAAAGTTTCACAAGTCCGTCAGTTAGTTGAAACTAATGCGTTCATTATCGATGCAAGAGAACAAGGTGAGTACAATAGAGGCCATTTAAAAAATGCAGTTAATATTCCATTAAGCGAGTTTAGAGACCGTTTAGATGAAATTCCAACTGACCAACCTGTCTATATTCATTGTCGTTCAGGACAGCGCAGTTACAATATGGTTATCGCGCTCGAAAACTTAGGGTATGAGAACGTGTATAATGTTTCTGGATCATTTTTAGGAATTTGTCTATATGAGTATTACAATGATTCCGTTATGGATAGGGAGAAAATTGTAACAGAGTACAATTTCAAATAATATGTAATGAAAATGAAACCCCCGATAATTGGGGGTTTTGTTTTTATTCGACAAAGACGAAAATTGTATCTAATTCCAATGATTGTATAGGCAAGGTGAATAAAGATCGATTTCTTTTGTGCAAAGTGTACAACCGGTTGTTCAAATGAACTGTTATGATAAAAAAACTATGCACATTGTATAGTAAAGACTTGTGCATTTTGGCTACTAAACATAAAGACCTTCCCTCTCTAGCTATGTATAATATGGATTATTCACTTTGAAGAGTTTTAAAAGTACTTTTTTTAGTAATGAAGAATGTAACTTACAATGCAGCATCGAGAGGGGTATGGAAAATATGGCTACAATAAATGAAAGTTATGATACAAAAGGGATTGCAATCGAACACTCCTCATCATTGGACGAATCGCTGTATCCAAAATCCGAAAAGGATAGAACCGTTAAGCCAAGAGATTATATTTTCATGTGGATCGGCGACGGAGTTAACTTAGGCAATATGACATTAGGGGCAAGCGTAATGGTAGCGGGAGTTGCAACATTAAACATCTTCCAAACAATCCTCGCAGCTCTAATTGCAATAGGTATCATTTCAACAATTTTTGCGTTAAACGATCGACTAGGCTATAAAGAAGGGATTCCGTACGTTGTCCAGCTTAGAATGTCTTTCGGGATAAAAGGAACTGTTATTTCATCATTATTACGCGGTATACCTGCTATCGTCTGGTACGGTATTCAAAGTTGGATTGGCGGGACTGCGTTAAATGAAATTGCGAAGATCGTTACGAATGGATCTTTCGATAATATTGTCGTTTGCTTCATCGCTCTTCAATTACTTCAAATTGTCCTTTCGTTATTCGGTTTCCATGCGATTAAATGGGTAGAGACGGTTGCATCTGTTGTTTTCATGGCAGCTCTTGTATATGTGTTTGGTATCTTAATGTCATCTCATACAGCTGAGATTACGCAAAACTTAGTACAAGCAAAAGGCTCATGGGGCTTACCGTTCTTCGGACTCATTATGGTCTTTTTAGGGAACTATGCAGGAATTTTTGTCAGTGCGGCAGACTATTCAAGAGAACTTGAAACGGGTGTGCGCGATAAAAAGCGCAGATCGTTATACTTTATTCCAATTACAATTTCATACGGTTTTGTTATTATCATTGGAGCAATGCTCGCTGCAGCAACGGGTGTAACGAATCCTGCACAAGCACTTCCAATCGTAATTGATAATCCGTATATTTCTGTCGGTGTATCTGCGTTTATCGTCGTTGCGGTTATTGCGACAAATATGGTCGCTAACATCGTTCCGCCGGCTTATGTCATTACGTTACTGACAAAATTAAAATATAAAGTATCTGTAACGATTACAGGATTGCTTGCATTAGTTGCATTCCCTTGGGTACTTATTCAGGAATCGTCAGCTACAGGTCTAAATATGTTTATTCTTATTTACTCCGCATTTTTAGGCCCTGTTATCTCAATACTATTAGTCGAATATTTTATTTTACGAAAACAAAGAGTGGATACTGCTGATTTATATAATGAGGAAGGTCCTTTTGCTGGGTATAATCCAGCTGGATTGCTTGCGATGTTTATCGGTGCAGCCGCAGCGTTCGTAGAGGTTGAGCTGGCATGGATTATCGGTGTAGTGGTGGCAGGAACAACTTACTATCTTCTGTCAAAGTATGCCTTTAAAAATTCAAGCTTTAAAAAAGGAACGATTTTTGAAAGTTAAAGGAAGAGGTTTTCTACATGACATACGATTTAGTCATTAAGGGCGGTAATGTCGTTTTACGCGACGGTGTTTATAACGTTGATATTGGCATTAAAGATGAGAAAATCACTTGCATCGCTGAAACAATTACAGATGACGCGAAACAGGTCATTGATGCAACAGGGCAATACGTTATGCCAGGAATGATTGACACACATGTACACATTAGTGAACCGGGCCGAACCGAATGGGAAGGTTTCGAAACAGGATCGAAATCGTTAGCTGCAGGTGGAACGACAAGCTACGTAGAAATGCCGCTCAATGCCTTGCCAGCAACAATTAATAAAAAAGCATTAGATCTTAAACTAGAAGCAGCTGAAAACCAAAACTACGTTGACTACGCATTTTACGGTGGACTCGTACCGGAGAACTTGGACAATCTAAAAGAATTAGCTGACGCTGGCGTTCTTGCTTTCAAATGCTTCCTATCCGATATTACGAGCGAAATTCCGGAAGACTTCATAAATGTGGACGATTTCACATTGTACAAAGGCATGCAAAAGCTAGCTGAGTTGGATCAGATCCTTTGCATCCATGCGGAAAACGCGTCCGTTACGTCCGGACTTGCGAAGGAATTTGCGAGGGAAGGCAAAAACTCTGGTGTTGAATATGCGGAATCACGTCCGATTTTCACAGAAGTGGAAGCTGTTCAACGTGCGATTCTATTTGCGAAAGAGACTGGCTGTAAATTGCATCTCGTTCATATTAGTACATCAGAGGCGATACAGACGATCTTGAAAGCACGTACTGAAGGTGTAGATGTAACGGTTGAATCATGCCCTCATTATTTTGCCTTTACTGCTGAACAAGTCGATGAAATCGGCCCACGAGCAAAATGCCAGCCGCCGATTAGAAAAGCGGAAGACCAAGCAAGACTATGGGACGAGCTGATGAACGGGAATATCGACTGGCTCACGTCCGACCATTCACCTTGTACGGAGGACTTAAAGCAAGGAAACTTGTGGGAAGCGTGGGGCGGAATTAGCGGCGCGCAAAATAACGTCGATTTAATGTTTGACTTAGCGGTTAAGCAACGTGGACTTCCGGTTCATAAATTTGTTAATTTAATTGCAACGAATCCGGCTGAACGTTTCAACATAGCTCATAAAGGTGAAATTGCAGTTTCGAAAGATGCGGATATCATTTTAGTCGACCCTAACGAGTCGTATACGGTGAAAAGGGAAGACTTGTACTATAAAAACAAACATAGTGCATACGAAGGAAGGAAAATTGACTGCCGTGTCACAACAACAATCGTTCGCGGAAACATCGTCTTTAATGTAGAACGTGGAATCGTTGGAGAACCGATTGGAAAGCTAATTTCTACTAACGAATAAGTAAAATCCCAAACCTCATTCGGTTTGGGATTTTTGCTGATTTATTTCATCGTCATCTTTAAATATGGAGCCGATGAGTAAAGCGACACGAATTCGCAATGAGTCTGCGGGGTCGCGTAGTGAACAGTTAAGCAGTTCTTCTGTTTTCTCTATTCGATATTTAATCGTATTTCGATGAACGAATAATTTCCTCGATGTTTCCGAAAACTCACATTGAGAATCTAAATACACTTGAATCGTTTTTACTAACTCTTGCGCTTCCTTTGTTTTTGGATAGGCCAATGATTTTAATGTGCTTTCGTAAAGGGATTTTAATTCTTTGCGAGGAAGGCTTATTAACAGTTCCTCTAAGTCCTTCGTTTTGTAATATTTAATGAACCCCTTCATGTTTTGTTCATAGCCGGCTACGATCGCTTCAACAGCCTCATAATAAGCGGTCGGTATATCTTTTAAGGACGGCACAGCGTGGCTTACCCCAAAGGAGAGAGTAAAATCGCCATTAAAATTCGCTTGGACATTTTCCATGAAAGACGTAATCGTATTCATTTGCTCATCACCGTACTTCGGGAATTGCAAAATGATGGCGAAGTACTTTCCTTTAGTAAACAAAGTAGCTTCTAAATTACTATGGATAATTTCATCTTCAAGTTGGTCATAGACGCTATTATGCAGTTCCCCAACCTTTTTTTCGTATAGCTGCAATGTTTCATACTTGTCACCTTGAGCATCAATCGTACAGACGACACAAACACTGTCCAAGTCTTTTTGCAGCCCATAATAGTTCGATCGACTAAAAATCTCCTCATCTGATTGGATCTTCTTCTCAATTAAATCGGCAAAGAAATTATTTTTTAATAATCTTGAGTTTTCCTCAATCGCT
Organism: Sporosarcina sp. UB5; assembly: GCF_050859005.1. GTDB lineage: Bacteria > Bacillota > Bacilli > Bacillales_A > Planococcaceae > Sporosarcina. The sequence goes on along the minus strand of NZ_CP125984.1, from coordinate 384,116 downwards.
TGCTCTTTTACGATTGTGAATGAAATGACATTCCCAGCCTGTTCAATTGCCATTTGCGAAGACGGGTATGGCAACGTAAGTGAATCGACAATGACGAGCATGCTTGGATATTGACGCTTCGTTTGTACCGGGAAAGTTGTAACGGATTGCCGTTCTCTTGACGGAATCGTAAACGTCATCCCTTCTCGAGCAACAGATAAGTCTTCTTTCACTTGTTGAATAATTTCCTGTTCAACTTCGTTCATTGATTCTTTTAGAAAGTCATGACTTTGAGCAATCTTTTCACCCCGATGATTCAACAGAAGGGCCGGACGTGCTAATAGATGGCCTAATTGTTCCAATAGAGCCCCTAAACTATATCCATTAATAAGCATATTCGAAAACTCTTTTTGCACATGCAAGGCGTAATACAGCTGCTCAGCCTCATGGTCATTTAAGTAGTTCAAAATGTGGCGGGAAATTTCACCTAATGTATGTTTTGTTGGGATATCAATGATAGGAAACGCCAGTTCGTCGGCGAGTAGTTTTACTTCATGCGGCAATTCGTGAAAAAATCGGTTAAGTTTAGTAACAAATCCGGCGCAATTTAATTCATGCATTTGTTTAATTAATTCACAAAATTTTTCCGGATCATCTTTAAACGCATAACCTGTGGTAAGGAGAAGATGATTTTCAGCTAAGAAATTAATAACGTCAGGGGTGTCGGATATGTTGACGAATTTAACATTTCTCGTTAGACCTCGATGCCCTGCTAGCACGATACTTTCCTTCATGCCTTCTAATATAAATAAATCATTTATCGTTTTCATGAAATACCTTCTTTAATAAAATTTTAAACGTAGAAACCTTATTCCACAGTTTGTTCATTTTACGTGAAAACTAGACAGAAATCAAAGCGTATATTGGTCAAAGTAAACAATGACATTTAGTAACGGTAGTTATAAACTAGAGTGTAGCAGTGTAGCGAACGGAGGCAAGGATGCGGCAAATGGAGTTTACAGTAAAAGATTTATTAGTAATGGAGTCCATGAAGGACGCTGACGTATTAAGCGGACATAAGTATATTCAAAATGGAATTGAAGGCGTCACGATCATGGAAGGCCCCGATATTGCCAAATGGCTTAAAGGCGGGGAAGTAATCTTAACGAGCCTCTATGCGATTCGGAACTTTAATGATACTGAGCAAAAAGACTTTATTGCCAAGTTAGCTGAAAAGAGCGTAAGTGCTCTTATTATTAAAAAGCATAGTGAAGAGATATCCAATCAATTGCTGAAAGCAGGCGAACAACATCGAATGCCGATTATCCAGCTTCCGCAAGACGTTCCATTTGTCGATGTCATGTATCCGATTATGGGAGAGCTGTTTAATAATCAAGTAACAAAGCTTCAATATTATAAAGAGATCCATGATCGATTTACGGCGTTATCGCTTGCGGATAAAGGTCTTGAGAAAATCATTCGTACACTTGAAGAACTGATTGGTAATCCAGTCGCGTTATTTGACCGGAATTTTAGTTGTATCGTTTCGACGTACCAAGAGCTTGAGCGATTTGAAATCGTTGAAAAAGTGCATTTTTACGAACGGACAGCGGGAATAAAGTTTCCACACTATCGACAAATTGTAAAATACCCGGAACTGAATAATAGTAAAGGGCACCAAATAGTCGTTCCAATTGAAACGATAAATCATAACAAAATGTATTTGCTAATCGGGGAGATTACAAAATCACTTGGTGAGCTTGATTTAATAGCTGTAGAAAACGCGGCAATCTCCTTATCCCTCGAATTGGTGAAACAATTTGCTGTTGCAGAAGTTGAAAAAAAATATAAAAACGACGTCATTGAAGAGTTGATTAGCGGCAAAGTCCAGTCAATTAACGCCATTTACGAAAAGGCGAATATGATCGGATGGGATCTCGAAGGGTCATTTGCTGCGGTTTTATTTAAAATAAACCGTTTTTCAGATGTCGTGTTAGAACAAAAAAGTGATCTATCAGATCGAAGTCATTTCCTTGTGTATGAAGCAATCCATCATTATTTACCGAACGGCATTATTGCGAATCGGAGCAATCTATTTATCGTCCTTTGGAAAGTTGATAAGACAGGCAACAGTAATTCTTCATGGACGAACGAAATTACGAAAACTTCAAAGGCGATTCAAGAAGCGGTTAAGGAGCAAAGTAAAGATATCTCGGTGCAAGTCGGAATTGGGAGTGTCGTGAGTAATATTGCCGAAATTCCTAAAAGCTATAGAGAAGCTCAAGATGCATTAGATTTAGGCGAAACGTTAAATGGTTTGGAATCGGTTACCGCATTCTCAGAGTTAGGGATTTTTAGATTGCTACGCCATATTAAAGATTCCACTACATTACTTCAGTTCATTCCACAATCGCTGAAGGAATTGCTTGAGTATCATCAGGCAAATCAAGCGGATTTGCTAAAGACATTGCAAACCTTTTTAGAGTGTAATCAAAACATTTCTCAAGCGGCCAAACTTCTCTTCGTTCATTATAAAACCGTCGTGTACCGTTTGGAGCGAATTAAAGAAATAACGGGAATGGACTTTAACGATTCGGAAGAAATGTTATCAGTACGAGTCGGACTTAAAATTTACGAACTAACAGAGCGTGAAAACAAACAATTATAGGGGAGAGGTGGCCTTTGTGCTGCCTCTTCTTTTTTGTTATCTAGATTGGTTAAAAAATAGATAAAACTTTATCCTTTTCTGCAAAAGCTTAATTCGTGTAAACCGTTTAGAATTATAGATTATGTATAGGATATACATGAATTCTATAAACGAGCTTCACTAGGAACAATCTTCCAAAATAAGTACGAGCAAGTATACATAGCACAAACAAGAGGGAGGTGGAAGATGGTGGACGAAATCAAAGATGTTCTACAAAAACTAGACGTTCTCGTTGAAGAAACAGCGAGCAAGCTCGAGTGGCTAGCTGAGTTTGGGAAAGATTCCGAAGGCGGCGTATCTCGTTTGCTTTATACGAAAGAATGGGTTGAAGGGCAACAAGCATTAAAACAATGGATGGAGAACGAAGGCTTCGAAGCCAGATTCGACGAAATTGGAAACCTATTCGGAACGTTAAAAGGAAAAAATACGGCTGAAACGGTTTTGACCGGTTCCCATGTCGATACGGTGAAAAACGGCGGTCGGTTTGATGGTGCCTATGGCATTGTTGCTGGAATCTTAGCGTTGAAATACTTGAAAAAACATTTCGGTCAACCTATCAGAAACATCGAAGTCGTTTCGATGGCCGAAGAGGAAGGAAGCCGTTTCCCTTACTCGTTTTGGGGATCTAAAAATATTGTCGGCTTAGCGAAGCGTGAAGACGTTGAAACGATTAGCGATTTCGATGGATTTCCGTTTGTCGAAGCGATGAAACAAGCAGGCTTCGGATTCCAAGATGAATCGAAGGAGCCTCGTAACGATGTTACAGCATTCGTTGAAGTTCATGTTGAACAAGGCAACGTTTTAGAAATGGAACAAACGGCAATTGGTGTCGTGAACAACATCGTTGGGCAAAGACGGTATACGGTAGAAATAACAGGTCAAGCTAATCATGCCGGTACAACGCCAATGGGGTACCGAAAAGATGCTGTTTTTGCGGCTACCGAAATGATTCACGAACTTATTTCAATGGCTAAAGTTACCGGAGATCCACTCGTAGCAACAGTAGGGAAATTTGAAGCTCATCCTAACATCGTTAATGTTGTGCCAGGAAAAGCTATTTTCACAATCGATGTTCGACATACCGATAAAGAAGCGATTGTTTCATTTACAGAACGTATGAAGGCAAGAATGCAGGAAATTGCAACAGCTCATGAAGTTGAAATGGACATCGATCTTTGGATGGATGAAGATCCAGTTCCTATGGATGAAAGAATTGTTGAGCTCATTGAAAAGCAATGTAAAGCAAATGGCCTTAACTATAAGGTGATGCATAGCGGCGCAGGACACGACTCTCAAATTTTTGCTCCGGTCGTACCGACAGCGATGCTGTTTGTTCCTAGCCTAAAAGGGATTAGCCATAACCCTGCTGAATTTACTGAGCCTGCACATTTAGCAGAAGGTGTGAAAGCACTAATCGGTGCGCTTTACGAATTAGGTTATAAAGAATAATGTATTGAATGCCAGGTATATGCCTGAAAATATATATAAATAGAGGAGAATGTAACGATGGGTTATCCAAATGATATTCTTACAAGCAGATCAATTATTAAGCCAGGTAAATATGCTCTAATTGCTCCAGAAGGATTAGTAAATAATGTTATTCCTGGATTTGAAAATTGCAGAATTTCTATTTTAGCTTCACCGAAACTCGGTGCAAGTTTTGTTGACTACATCGTCACAATGCATGAAGGTGGAAAGAATAGCGAAGGGTACTGCGGCGAAGAAGATGTACAATGCTTCGTTTACGTCCTTAGCGGAAAAGTGAAAGCGAAAGCGGACGATCAAGAATTCATTCTTGAAGAAAGCGGCTATCTCTATTGCCCACCAGGCGTAACAATGTATTTGGAAAATATGGAAGCTGGCGATTCACGTCTATTCCTTTACAAGCAAAAGCATACACCATTAAAAGACGGCCGCAAACCGTGGGTCGTTTCCGGCCATGCGAATGATATCGAGTACATGGATTATGACGATATGCACAACGTTCACTTGAAAGATCTATTACCAATGGAACTTGAGTTCGACATGAACTTCCACATTCTTTCATTTGACCCGGCAGGAAGCCACCCATTCGTTGAAACGCATTACCAAGGACACGGTGCATACTTGTTATCTGGTGAAGGTATGTACAACCTTGACAATGAATGGATTCCAGTTAAAAAAGATGATTATATTTTCATGGCACCTTATGTACATCAAGCAGCATATGCAGTCGGAAGAGAGCCATTGACATACGTTTATTCCAAAGACTGCAACCGGGACGCTTCATTATAATAAGCCCTCTAAGGGTATGATAATGAGAGTGAGTCAAGAGGACGGGAAAGGTGAGTTTAATGAGATTAAGTAATGAGAAGTTGAATGAGTTAATTACGACAAAGCTGCATAAAGCAGGTCTAACCGAAGAACATGCACGGGGCGTTGCAGACGTTCTTGTCCATGCAGACGCTCGTGGAGTACACTCTCACGGCGCAATGAGAGTTGAGTATTATGCAGAGCGAATTGCTAAAGGCGGAATTAACGTCAATCCTGATTTCACTTTCGAGAAAACGGGTCCATGCACAGCTATTTTTGATGGCGATAATGGAGTAGGACATGTCGCTGCAAAAGTAGCAATGGACGAAGCCATTCAAATGGCGAAAGAAAATGGAATCGCTGTCGTTGGTGTAAGAAGAATCGGTCATAGTGGCGCACTTTCCTACTTCGTTCAACAAGCTGCAAACGAGAATTTGGTCGGCATTTCACTTTGCCAATCAGATCCGATGGTCGTCCCTTATGGAGGATCCGAACCTTACTACGGTACAAATCCAATTGCTTTTGCTGCACCAGGCAAAGACGGTAAAAACATTACATTTGATATGGCGACAACTGTTCAAGCGTGGGGTAAAATTCTTCATGCTCGTTCAAAAAACGAAACGATTCCAGATACGTGGGCCGTTGATAGCAATGGAGAACCAACAACCGATCCATTTAAAGTAAATGCATTAGTACCAATCGCAGGACCAAAAGGATACGGACTTATGATGATGGTGGACGTTCTTTCCGGAATTCTTCTCGGACTTCCATTCGGAAATAAAGTGTCGTCTATGTACCATGACCTCACGGAATACCGGAATCTTGGACAACTCCATATTGTTATTAATCCGGAGTTCTTCGCAGGCTTAACTTCATTTAAGGAAAGCATTGCGACGACAATTGAAGATTTGAACAACATTAAACCGGCTCCTGGTTTTGATCACGTTTCGTACCCTGGCCAAAGAAGTGCCGAAAGGGAAAAGAGCTACGAGGAAAACGGCATTGAAATTGTAGATCATATTTATGAGTATTTAATTTCGGACGTTGTTCATAACAATGCATACGATAATAAAAGCCCTTTTGCTAAGTAAGATCGTTTGAGGGAAGGTGACCATTTTGAATGGTCACCTTTTTTATTTGGTCGCGCCGCTTCGCTTCATATTTAAACTCATTAGGTTTCAGAATATAAGCAAACTTCACTCTTTAAAGCGACTTTAAGTTGACGAATGTACGTTCTGTTGTTAAAATGAAATAAGTGCCAAGAACTAATGTTGTTTGGCAGATGCTTTGAAAAACTAATATTGAAGGAGTTGTGGGAGAAATGTCATTACGATTGACGCCTTATTTAATGATGAATGGAAATGCAAACGAAGCAATTGAGTTTTATGAAAACGTTTTCGGAGCGGAAGTGCTTTTTAAGCAAACGTTTGGTGAAATGCCGGACAACCCTGAATTTCCGTTGCCGGAAGAAGCAAAAGGACTTATCTCGCACGCAATGATTAAGGTTGGGGAAACTGACATGATGTTTTCGGATACATTTCCAGGGGAAACGACTCAAGTTGGCGATCAAGTAACACTTTGCATCTCTTCAGATGATGTTGAAAAATCAACGAAATTATTTGAAGCTCTGCAACAGGACGGCCAAGTGAAAATGCCGTTGCAGGATACTTTTTTCAGCCCTGCTTACGGCATCGTAACGGACAAATTCGGAGTGACATTTCAAATTTACACAGAAGGTAAACAATAAACTTCATAAAGGTGAAAACAACAGTAAAAGCTCCCTTTTCGAAGGGTGCTTTTTTGCATGTTGAATTATTTTTTTGTTCATTGTATTCCATAAGATTTCATCTGAACAATACAGTTTTCAGCTCGATCAAGTCATTAATTACAAAATCAGCCTGGGCGAGTTCCTCTTCTTGTGCAAAATCAAAATTACATCCGACTGCAAGCAAACCGTTGTCTTTTGCTGCATTTATATCAGATAGTCGGTCTCCAACAACAGCACCGTTATTAATTTTATATTTCTCTATGATTGTTCTAACTAAATCTCCTTTATCGAGCGTGTCTATTTGTTGGATACTAAACGTTTCGGTAACCCAATCATCCAAATGATAATGGTCTACAATTGCTGCTAAATAGTCTGTTAACCCATTACTCGCTATATAGATTGAACAATCTCTTTCCGTGAGATACTCGAAAATCTCGATTACGTTTGGATATAAAGCACCTTTCCCATCTTTAATATTTTCGATTAATCTCTCTAAAAAATAGGCATCCGTTTGTTCTTTTATTTCCATAGAATGGTCTGGTAATAAAGCCTCCCATACCTTAGGTAAAGGAACACCCATAATTTCGCGGTATTTTTCGATTGGGGTTGCGCCGCTCCACTGATTCATGACACGCAGTTTTTCAAAAGCATCATCAAGTGAAAGCTCCAAAATCTTGTCTGTTTGAAATAAAGTTCCGTCCATATCAAAAATGATTGATTGCACCAAACCATCTCCTTTAACATCATTATCCAAAGTTTAGCATACTGACCGAATAGGCGTGAGAGGATGATTCATTGGGAATAGATGAATACTATAGCAATACAGCTTCTTTAATGAAAAATGGAGGGGAAACGATGAACGTTATAGTGGAATGGACGTATAAATCACCTAAAGGATTGGAAACCGTCTTCCGTTCAGAAGAAATGGATGCGGCTCTAGCTGTTGGTATTGCTGAAGATTTGGAGAGGACGGGCCGTGCGAAAAGCGTGAAGTTCATTGACCGGTTTGACAGTTCGTGGACGGTTAAGGAAATGAAAGGCTATTTGAAAGGGATTGAAACAGAACCACATAATATCACTGTCTATTTTGACGGGGGATTCGATCTGACAACGAAGGCAGCAGGTTTAGGTTGTGTTATTTACTACGACCAGAACGGGAAGTCGTATCGACATAGGAGAAACGCATCTGTCGAAGAGCTCATCTCGAATAACGAGGCAGAATATGCAGCACTTTATTTTTGCTTGCAAGAGCTGGAGTTATTGAATGTCCATAACATGCCAGTCCGATTTATCGGCGATTCCCTGGTCGTCATTAATCATTTGAGCGAAGAGTGGCCGGTCATTGAACAGAATTTGTTCAGTTGGGCGGATCGAATCGAAGCGAAGGTGAAAGAGCTCGGTATTCAGCCGGAATATGAGCTCGTATCGCGTAAAGTGAATGCTGAGGCTGACCGGCTTGCATCACAGGCATTGGATGGCATTGACATTTCAGCGACAATCGATAGAATGAGGGAATAAAAAAAGTTCCCATTACGGGAACAAAGGATTCTCTATTAATGAATTACGTATAATCAATTACACTTTTTGCAATCCTTGCCTTTAGTCTTCTCGGCACCACATTTTTTGCATTTTGCCATTCAATCACTCCTTTGCAAGCGTATATCCAAATTTATTCACGTGTGGCTGCAATTATGCTTAAAATAGCGGCCATTTTAAATTGTAAGGATAATGCCTTGGAACGGCTGTTACATTTAAGTTAGTATACAATAGATGCAAAAGCGGTTGTTCAAATGGAGGTCACAACAATGGAAATTGGCGTAACAACATTCGTGGAAACGACGCCGGATGTGAAAACGGGTCATGTCATAAGTCATGCGGAGCGTATCCGTGAAGTCGTAGAAGAAATCGTGTTAGCGGATAAAGTCGGACTGGACGTGTTTGGTGTAGGAGAGCATCATCGCGAAGATTTTGCGTGCTCGTCTCCTACTGTTCTACTTGCGGCTGCAGCTGCACGGACAAGCCGAATTAAACTAACGAGTGCTGTCTCTGTTTTATCTTCAGATGACCCGGTGCGTCTCTACCAACAATTTGCGACGGTCGACGCCATCTCAAACGGTCGTGCGGAGATAATGGCCGGCCGGGGATCCTTTATTGAATCGTTTCCATTATTCGGTTACGACTTACAAGATTACAATGAGTTGTTTGATGAGAAGCTAGAGTTATTAATAAAAATTAACGAGTCCGAAAAGGTGACATGGAACGGAAAGCATCGTCCTTCGATTCCTAATTTAGGCGTGTACCCACGACCTGAACAAGACCAGTTGCCAATTTGGATTGCAAGCGGAGGCACACCTCAATCTGCTGTACGGGCGGGCGTACTTGGACTGCCTCTTGTACTTGCGATTATCGGGGGCAGTCCGTTACAGTTTGCGCCAATCGTTGAATTGTACAAGAGAGCGGCGAAACAGGCGGGACATGACGTATCAAAGCTCAAAGTCGCTTCCCATTCTCATGGTTTTGTTGCGGAGTCAACCGAAGAAGCGAAAGATAAATTTTTCCCGCCAACGGCACACGTAATGAATGTGCTAGGGAAAGAGCGCGGATGGGGACCATACACGCGCAACACATTTGAGGCGGCAAGCAGTTTGGAAGGGGCGTTGTATGTAGGGGACGCTACAACCGTTGCAGAAAAGATCATCCACCTCCGTAAAAATGTCGGCGTTGAACGGTTCATGCTTCACGTTCCTGTCGGATCCATGCCGCATAAAGAAGTCATGAAGGCGATTGAATTGCTAGGAACCGAAGTGGCACCAATCGTTAGAGATGAAATTGCACGATGGGAAAAGGAAAATACGCAATAATAGATGTAGCTATGTAGTGAGGAGAAGAAAAATGCAAAAACTAACGAGAATATCCGATCGCCTTTATTATTTACCGCCTGTTCAAGAAACAGACCGTCCGATATTGGGGGCTGTTATTGGGGCAGAAAAAACGATACTCATTGACGCGGGGAATTCATCTCAGCATGCTAATTTGTTTTTACAACAGCTTAAGGAAATTGGGGTTCAACCCGATCTACTCGCCCTTACACATTGGCATTGGGATCACGTCTTTGGCTTACGTGAAATTCCGGTCCCAAGTATATCGTGTAAAGAGACGTACGGAAAAATTAAAGAAATGCAGCCCCTTTCCTGGGAAGATGAACATTTAGATCGACGTGTAGAAGAAGGAACGGAAATCCCGTTTTGCGCAGACGCAATTAAGTTAGAATTCGGGAATAAGCGGGACATCCAAGTTCAACTTCCGACGATTGTCTTCGAGAACCGAATGACCGTACATTTAGGCGGATTGACGTGTGAAATTGAACATGTCGGCGGAGATCACTCAAGCGATTCCTGCGTCATTTTCATTCCCGAGGAAAAGGCTTTATTTGTTGGAGATTGCCTCTACGCGAATTTATATGCAGAAAAATGGAATTACACAGTTGAAAAAACGCTGAAACTCATTCAACAATTGGAAAAATACGATGCGGAAATCTTCTTCCTCTCCCATCATCCAGCCCCTCTAAATAAAGAGGCATTCCATTCATTATTGCAACTGCTAAAAAACGCTGCCCTGCTCACCGAAAAACATGAAGGTGATGAAAACGCCATTCAACGAGAAATGGCCGCCAACTTACAACGCGACCTAAACGAAGAAGAACTCGAAACAATCGGCTTCCTCGTCAACGGCTGGTAAATTGTGTCGGTGCCTGTGCAAGGTACATTTATGATAATTCAACAACTTGGATAAATATAATGTCGGGATACTCCGAAGTGTTACTATAACGAGCTCCCATCTATTTGTTCATACAATTGTAGTGAATAGACAGAATTGTGTCGGCGGCTGTGCGCGACACATTTATGACTATTCACTATTTTGTATATTTAGTATAGTAGTCTGTTTTGAAATGGCGCTAAGCCTTCGTTTTTATATTTGTTTATACAATTGTAGTGAATAAACTAAATTGTTTGCTGCACAGGCACCGTTTTTATCCGTTTTCACCTGTCTGTTTCACGGAAGTCGATTTTGATGAATTGGCCGGTTTTTGTGTTGAATGTGATGTTGACGAAGACGCCGAATTCGTGGCGGTCGTCTTTTAACCATAACTTGAACTTCTCGATTGTTGTATCGCCTTTTGTTTCGCTCCCGATGTGCAAGTAGTCAATGACATTTGCGTTCGGATATTTTTGTTTTGTCTCTTTTACTGCGAGCAGTCCCCATTTGGCGTAAGCGGGTTCCTGTACTTGTGCAGATGTGATGCTCGGTGTATATGGTAATGCAGCATGAACAGTCATTAGTACCCCGAGCGCTATAAGTAAATTTCTCATGGATGTTAACTCCTTTTTCTGTTTTGATGCTGTTAGGATGAGTCATTTAGTTGGATTCATTCGGTTGGGGCACGGATAAGTGATTCATAGAGGAGCTGTAACAATGAAAAGATTAGTAGTCATTACAGTAGGCAAGACGCATAGTGGGAAAACTACTTTTGCGATGGACTTAGAGCAGAAGCTCAAAAATTCGATTGTGATGGATCAAGATAATCATGGAGCATTCATTAATACGTACTACAAAAACTTACAACCGAAGACGGGGCCGAATATGCTTAAGCATGCTATTTCTGAGCTCATTGTCGATTATGCGAAAAAACAGAGCGACTACCATCTCATTATTTGCAATTCGAATCGAAGTGGGAAAGGTCGAGCGTACTTGCTTGAACAATTGTTTCCTAAGAATGAGTTCATTCGCATCCTCGTCCACTTTGACTTGCCGGATCATGTACTTCAAACCCGCGTCGCAAACAGTCAACGTTCTACAAATATATTTAGAAGCGCATCAAAGTTTGAAGAAGTGCTTAAGCGGCAAAATGCGGATTCGCTTAAGGAAGACGTTGTCGATCCTGTTGAAGGAGAAGCAGATTATTTATTCGTAATTAAAGATAGCGGGGAAGTCAATCGTGTTATCGAGAAGATTATAATGATAGAAAAAGATAACCGCTAAAAGATTGAACGCGTATAGTTCCGAAGCGAACGGGAATCGTAAAGCCAACATAATTAAATGGAGGTCTTGCGATGAAAAACAGGATCCGTTCGGGAAAAAATATATTTCTTATTTTCGTATTTATCCTATCGTTAGGAAGCTATGCAAATCTAAGCAATGCTAAGTTTCAAGATTCTTTAATGAAAAACGAAGTGAAAAATGAAGCGCTTTATCAAAAAATCAAATCCTACAGTGAACAGCATGAAATTAAACCGATTGATGCGAAAGTGGATACGGTTTGGAAAGCGATACCAGGCTACAATGGATTGCGTGTAGACGTCAAAGCGAGTTACGAAAAGATGAAGAGGACAGGAACATTTGACGAATCGAAGCTTGTTTTTAAAGAAGTGCCACCAGCTGTTCATTTGGACGATTTGGAACCGAATCCAATCTATAGGGGAAATCCTGAAAAGCCGATGGTTTCCTTGCTCATTAATGTTGCGTGGGGAAATGAATTTATCCAACCGATTCTCAACATCCTTAAAGAACATGAAGTGAAAGCGACATTTTTCTTTGACGGCAGTTGGACGAAAAAGAATCCGGATCTTGCAATAATGATCTACAAAGAGGGCCATGAAATCGGCAACCATGCGTACAGTCATCCTGACTTGCAGAAACGCTCAAGAGCAGAGACGATGGAAGAAATCAAAAAGACGAACGAAGTCATAGTCGAAACCCTATCGGTTCAACCGAAGTGGTTCGGACCCCCAAGCGGCAGTTTCAATCAACAAACGGTCGACGTTGCACACGAACTGAATATGAAAACAATTTTATGGACGGTTGATACGGTAGATTGGAAAAAGCCGGACCCTTCCGAAATGGTAAGGCGCGTCGTATCAAAAGTGGAAAACGGGTCAATGATTCTCATGCATCCTACCGACCCTGTCGCGAAAGGACTCGCAACAATGATTACTGACATTAAAGCGAAAGGTCTTCAACTCGGAACAGTGAGCGACTTGATGAGCGAAAAACGGATTGATTAATTAATGCAAAGGAATTCGAATCAACCATCACTTTGTAATGAAGTTGCATACTATGTATCGAACGTTCTAATCGTGATGGAGGTATGCAATTGACGAACTTTCTATCTTTTACAGGTAGGGTGATGGGGATTGATGACTTTCCGATTGTGCCAAATGATCCGCAAGCAGGCTGCTACAAATTATTTTCACTGACAGACCGGAACGGTTCGATTGTAAATTTTGTTGTCGAACCTTCAACTTATTTTGTTGAACATGTCAAAGTAAAGGTCGGGGATATCGTAACGGGGTTTTACGATGCAGACGCGCCAGTGCCGTTCATTTACCCTCCTCAATATCGGGCAATTGTAATGGCGAAAGATAATCCAAATTACTTTGTAAAAGTGAGTTTCTTTAACAGCCAACTCATAAGCAGCGATGGCAATTTAAAATTGAATGTATCGAGGCAAACGGAAATCGTTCTCGAAAATGGGCAAGCATTTAATGGGAATCCAGCAAACCGGGATCTAATCGTCAACTATGGTGCAACGACGAGAAGCATTCCAGCACAAACGACACCTTATAAAATTATCGTACTCTGTTAAATTCAACGAAAGAGCCAACCGCCTTGGCGATTGGCTCTTTTCACTCTTTTCCATACTCCGATTTTTTATCCATTAACCGTAAAACAGTTTTCGTGTTATCTATGACATATTGAATTTCACTTAAGTCACGTTCCATAAGCATTGACCGATGTATTTCAATTAAAAGCTTTTTATCTGTAATATCTTTCGTGTTTGAAAGGTTTTGGAAGTTGAATATTTCCATTGGTGTAATTTCAAGTGCGTCCATAATTTTCTCTACTGTTGCTAACGTAGCATTGCCTCTTCCATTTTCGATTTCAGAAATCCGGGCTCTGGCGATTCCTGCTTTTTCCGCCAACTCTTCTTGGTTTATCCCTTTTGTTTCCCTAATCATCCGTAATTGTTCGCCGACAAGCCGTATGAAATTTGAAGACATTCCCATGACATATCACCTCTACTTATGAGGTTAGAGGAATAAATGGAAATTGATTATCCTTACAAACAATACAAATAACGCGCTTCGTACGATATAACGTACAGTGGTAAATGGGGGTACTGAAATTTCCTGATATTTTTCAGGGGAGAATACTATCCCAAAACAAGAAATTGGAACCGTTTCGCAAACGCCATATGAATGGTAAACTAGAAGGGTTGTAAATTTTTATTAGGGAAGTGTTTTAAGTGATTGGACGAAACGATCCTTGCCCTTGTGGCAGTGGGAAAAAATATAAGAAATGCTGTCAGTCGAAAAATGCTGTTACGATCGAAACGGTTCAAAAAGATGAATTGGAACGCGTCTTACAAACGTTCTATGATGAGTATCCAGAGCGGAAGGACATTCCTGACTATTTGAAGCTGGCGAATGAATGGAAGCAGACGTTAAACGTTCACTTACCAGAAGAAATGATAGAGGCAATTGTGCTGGATGAATTCTTTTTCAACTATCGACCGGACATTTGGTCAGGGTATTTGGATAAACAGAAGAAAAAGCTATTGCGTCCATCCGTTTTGCAAGTCGTTGAGACGTGGCAACACCCAAGGCCTTTCATCGGGGAAGTAGTCGAAGTGGATGATACATATATGACGGTTCAAATGATTTTCAAAGATGAGACGATTAAACTGCGCCGGGAAAGCGATAAGCCCGTGCCTGTAGGAGTCCATTTGTTCTGTTTCATTTTGCCGGACGAAACGGGCGATGAACATAACAACTTGGCTGTATCAAGCTTGATCTTTTTCCCGACGGACCATACGAACACAATTCAGGAATTTGCGAACCGGTTTGATTCCGAAAAACAATCGGTGTCTATATTCCTGAAGGAAAATGCAATGGAATTTTGGAAGTGCCTCGGCGAAAACGGCTATGAAGGTGGCGAGTTTACAAACTTCGAAGCTGGAGTTCTGTTGTTTGCAATGGAGTTTTTAGAAAAACATAATCGGGAATCGAAAGAACTATTGGACGTTGTTGAAGACTTCTTAGTGGAACAGCAACCGAATGCTCGGAAGGAAATGGCGATTGCAGCAGGCGCAATTCGTTTCGGTCAAGAGAATTCATTCTTTGAACCGATTTCCATGCCTTTGAAAGAAATTGCTGAATGGTTCGAGGTCTCTCCTTCATCTATGAATAAATATGCTAAAGATCTGGAGGCTTATTACGAAGCCAAAGTTACGAATTGAACTGTTTAACATCCACCTATTGCTTCCTTAAGCGGTAGGTGGATTTTTTGAAACCTTTCTTTACTATTAGAATATTGGTAGAATTAGTTTATTAAAGAAAAGGGGATGGGGAAAATGGTAATGCCGACACATATTGTAGCTTGTGGGGGGCTCGTTGAAGACGGAGAAGGGAATCTGTTAATCGTAAAAACGCATCATGGCGGATGGGTGTTTCCGGGAGGACAAGTTGAAGTCGGGGAGAACCTTATAGATGGTGTCGTTCGGGAAGTGAAAGAGGAAAGTGGTATCGATGTCGAAGTGGCCCATCTCATTGGGGTATATACGAATTCCGCCATTTACAAATGGTATGACGGGGTGACGGACGTCCCGACGAAAGTAATGTTTGACTTTGCGTGCAAACCGGTCGGTGGCGAGTTACGGACGTCGGATGAGACGTCGGATTGTAAGTGGGTTCCGAAAGAAGAAGTGCTTGACTATATTACACAGCCAGCGATTCGTGCTCGCATTGAGGAGTATTTCAAATTTGACGGGAATGTGGAGTATCAAGAATATGTTACACATCCGGAGTTCGAATTGAAATTGAGTAGGAAAGTGTAAGGAACGCGATACATTATGCGTGAAAAAATTATTTTATGCGTCTTTCTGACGATTTATGAGCGTTTAATTACTTTTATGCGTGCATATATGGATTTATGCGTCAGTATGCGATTTTATGCGTCATTTCATGGATTTATGCGTGAATAAACGATTTTATGCGCATTTGCACGAAAGTAGGCATTATTGAATATTCAATACGGACGAAAGTACGAGTTTACCAGATTTTATTTACAATAAAAAATTCTTCGTCTATACTAATGGCAACATAAATTACAACTACATACCGTTTTCTGCACTAGGGGTGCCCAATTTGGCTGAGATGCGAGCAAGAGCTCCGATCCCTTATAACCCGATCAGGATAATGCCTGCGTGGGGAAGTGTAGTGGCTTTCCGATTGTTTCATATTGGAGAAAGTGCTACATCTTCCGGGATGTAGTTTTTTTTATGAAAAAATTTCGGGAGGTCGAAGGAAATGGAATGTGGATTAAGTCCAATCGTCGGGTTTCGTTTTTCGTTATATCCGATGGCAGATGATTTTGTAAGTGTAATTAAAGGAGCGTTGGAACAAACCGATACGTCGAATGTGTGGATGCATACAGATGATGTGTCAACTGTCATTCGCGGCAAGCAAGTTCATGTGTTTAACGTAGCGAAGGCGATTACGTTGCATGCCGCGAAAACGGGCAAGCATATCGCGTTATCCGGGACGTTTTCGGCAGGATGCCCGGGTGATACGGCGGGTGACGCCTATTTGGATAAAGGCGAGAAGATCGCGAATACGGATGCGACGAAGCAATATGTCTCTTCGCAATTTGCGCTTTATCCGATGAATAATCCGGCGTATATGGAGATCATTTATCGCGAAGTGGACCGGGCGAAGGAGCAAGGCGTCTTCAATGATTCAATGCACTATGCGAGCGGTATCCATGGGGATATCCATGATGTGTTTGCGTTTTACGAAGAGTCTTTCAGCAATGCACGTTCTGAAGAGCATAAGCATCTCGTCATGACAGTTTCGATGAGCATTAACAGTCCGTCGCACGGAGGGCTGTAATATGTTGAAGTCATGGAAACTGAAAGAAGTCGTTCTTATGTCGTTGTTTTCAGTCGTTTTCGGAATCGTCTACTTGCTGTTTTTACACGTCGGCAATATTTGGGCAGGGTTTATTGGCCCGATTGCTTATGAATGGATTTTCGGCATCTGGTTCATCGTGTCAATCATTTGTATGTATATTATCCGGAAACCCGGCGCAGCCGTCATTTCGGAAACGATTGCCGCAGCGATCGAGGTGCTATTAGGGAATGCGGTCGGTCCGCGTTTAATTCTAGCAGGTCTCATCCAAGGATTAGGTGCAGAGGCGGCTTTCGCTGCAACGCGTTACCGTCGATTTGATCTATGGGTGTTAATGTTGGCCGGGGTCGGCTCTTCTGTATTCAGCTTTATTTATGGCTATTTCTTAGGCGGGTTCGCCGTGTTCAGTCCAGGGTATGTACTGCTTATGCTTAGCATCCGAATCGTCAGCGGAGCAGTTATCGCAGGCATTGGCGGCAAAATGGTCGTCGACGGTTTACTTGCGACAGGTTCACTCCGCGGATATGCAATTACCCGTGCGAAGAAAGGTGAGGCCGGTGCCTGAAGTAATCCGGTTCGATAACGTAAGCTTTCGCTATCCCGATGATGAGGAATGGATTTTTGAAGACCTGTCATTGTCAATCAATCGTGGGGAGAAAGTCGTTATTACAGGGCCGAGTGGGAGCGGCAAAACGACATTGCTTTATTTATGCAACCGGCTATATCCGGAAAACTGCGATGGCGTCGTAAAGGGTTCTGTTACGTTATTTAATAAAGAAAGTCATTCCTATTCACCCGGGGAAGTGAACCACCGGATTGCAACCGTTTTTCAAGATCCGGATGCACAGTTTTGCATGCCGACTGTCGAAGAGGAGCTTGCGTTCACGCTTGAAAATTTGAACGTGGCGCGCGAGGAAATGGATGGTCGCATAGGGGACGTATTGGAGTTAACGGGGTTGACTGAATTCCGGCATTCCGTTATCCAACAATTATCCGGTGGGGAAAAGCAACGGATTGCGACAGCGTGTGCATTAATTATGGAGCCGGAAGTTCTGCTTCTTGATGAACCGATCTCACATTTAGATCCGTATACTGCGAAGCAGTTCATCGATTGGCTGGATGAGCTGCAAAAGAAACGGTCGTTGACGATCTTCGCGATTGAGCATCGGCTCGATTTATGGGGTGCCTTTTTCGATCGTGAAATTCAGTTGGCACGAATAAATGATACGGACCATATAACGAAAAGGCTTAGCAGCAAACAGGAACTCCTGTCATTGGAAGTAAAAAAAGTCGGCACAGAGTCATTTCTAAAAGACGTTTCCTTCACATTGAACCAGGGGGAAGTGGCGATCCTAGCTGGTCCGAATGGAAGTGGTAAATCGACGTTGTTGAAAGCGTTATGCCATTTGATTCCTACGAATGGAACTGTAAGCCCTTCTAATTTAGGGTATGTCCCCCAATCGCCGGAGTTTTTATTCGTGACGAAAACGGTTCGGGAAGAAATTGCTTTCGGTGGCGGCGCTCGAGTAGAAGAATTGCTAGACCGATTGCAGTTGGCGACGGTTGCATGTGCACATCCTTTTGCCGTAAGCCATGGGCAAAAGAGGCGAGTGGCGATTGCTGCGATGCTATGTGACGGTAGGGAAATTATTTTGATGGATGAGCCGACATCCGGGCAAGACGCAGCTTCGATGAGCGAGTTGTTCAAGTTGATTGACGAGCGGGCAAAGGAAGGAACGACCTTTTTAATTGTCACTCATGATATGGAGTTTGCGTTTCATGTGGCGGATTCGATTTTATTAATGAAGGACGGAGCTTTGACAGGGAAGGTTAATGCCAATCAAGTTTGGCAAGACGAACAGTTACTAGCTACCCATCATTTGCTTCAACCGAAAGGATGGGTGCAACATGAGCTCTGCTTTGCATAATATGAATCCTTCCGCAAAATTCATTGTCGTCACGGTTTGCATGCTCACGATGGCGTTCTTTTTCAATCCGTGGACGCCATTGCTCATGTGGGTCGGCGTGCTACTCATCCAGCTGTTGTTTAGCCGGATTAATTGGAAACTGTGGATGCTATTCATGATTCCGTTTTTCATCATGGCGTTCGGATACTTTTGGACGACGCTCGTCTTCGCTGGAGACAAATCAGGGCCGGTTGTCTTATCGATTTGGTCAGTAAACATTACGGAAGTCCAATTGAATCATGCGTTGTCTTTAAGTTTTCGTGTCCTTGCATTCTCCAGCTTGTCGCTCTTGTTTGCATTAACGACAAATCCAGTATCCTTCATTTTAAGCTTAATGCAGCAAATGAAGTTGTCCCCGAAAATCGCGTATAGCATTTTAGTCGGGTATCAGTTTCTTCCCGTTCTGAAAGATGAATTTGTCCAAATCCAGCAAGCTCATCGCCTTAGAGGAGCGATGCAAGAGAAGAACGCAATCCACCGACTATTGCATATGCGGAAAATCCTTCTCCCGATGCTCGCGGGTGCTGTCCGAAAAGCAGAAAGAGCTGCATTTGCGATGGAGGCAAGGGGATTCACAGGTGAGAAAAGGAATAGCTTTTACAAAGTCATTCGCGTTGGCAAAGTGGACGGGGTTATCGCTAGCATTTTTATGGTGCTTCTCGTTCTAAGTTGTACGAGTGTATTGTATATCAAGTAATTTCTCAAAGTCCCACTTGGCGTATTCAAGTGGGACTTTGCGGTTTAAGGCGAAAAAAGGTATGATATAGTTGTTAAAAAATAATATCGAGGATTCTGAAATATAGGGAGATGACGGAAATGAAAACACAAGAAAGTGTTCTTGCAAAACTAATCGCAAATTATGATGAATCCTTATCATATGGGGGAATCGATGGCAGAAGGATTGCCGAACGGTTAAGCCAATTATCCAGCATAGGTCAAACAGCAGAAGGTGGCATCAATCGTCCAGGTTTTTCAGCCGAGGAAAAAGAGGCAAAGCAATTGGTGAAAGGATGGATGGAACAAGCAGGATTACAAGTTACGGAAGATGGAGCAGGGAATGTATTCGGAAGGCTCGAGGGAACGACAGATGGGAAGTCGATATTATCAGGATCTCATGTTGATAGCGTCCCTAATGGCGGAAACTTTGACGGACCACTTGGTGTAATTGTTGCATTGGAAGTGGCGGAAGCGTGGAAAGCGACAGGGGTTCAACCGAAAAAATCGTTTGAAGTCGCTATTTTCTCGGATGAGGAAGGTTCTCGATTTGGCACGGGACTGACGGGAAGCCATGCCGTCGTAGGCAAATTAAATAAAGAGGAAACGGTTTTATTGTTAGATAGTGAAAATAAATCATTCGAAACCGTCATTCAAGAATACGGGAGTACATTGGACGCTGTTTGGCAAGCAAAGCGAGATATGAAGGAAGTGGAATTGTTCGTTGAAGTTCACATCGAGCAAGGTAAGAAATTAGAAAGAAATGAGCATCCCGTTGGTGTTGTGAAAGGAATTGCGGGACCTACATGGGCAACCTTCACGTTTGAAGGGGAAGCGGGTCATGCAGGAAACACTCCGATGGATGACCGCAAGGATGCCGTCTTAGCGGCTAGTGAATTCATTCGCGAAGTTGCTACGTTGCCTATTCAATTCAGTGATACGGCTGTAGCAACGATTGGCAAACTGAATGTATTTCCAAATGGGATAAATGTCATCGCCCAAAGAGTCGAGTTGACTGTGGATGTGCGCGATATCCATGAAGCAAAACGGGATGCATTAGTGAAAGAAATCATAAAGGCTGCCGAGAACGCAGGCGCGGCACATAATGTTGACGTCGTTCACCAACAGATGCTCGCCGTTGAACCATTGTTGATCGACGAAACACTCATAGCAAGTTTGAAGGAATCCATTACGAAGTTCGGGATCGAACCGACGGAATTGATAAGTGGGGCGGGGCATGATGCCATGGTTATCGGAAGGGAAGTTCCTGCAGCGATGCTCTTCGTCCGCAGTAAAAAAGGAATTAGCCATAATCCGGAAGAATGGACGGACTTAAACGACTGTGTAGTAGCTGCACATGTATTGAAAGATTTTATTGAAAAACAAATGGATTATACTTCAAGAGGGGATTCCCTCCATGATTGAAGTAAGGAAATTAAAGCTAGATGAAAATAGACGAATGATCATTACATCGGATATTCATGCAAACCTCCCGTTGTTTCAACAATTGCTCGAGAAAGTGAACTATACGACGGAAGATTATTTATTCATAAATGGAGACCTTTGTGAAAAAGGACCGGACAGTTTGTCGACGGTAGCATTTGCGAGAAAGCTAAGCGCTGAGTCGGATCGGGTTTTTATTACGAAAGGGAATTGTGATGTTGTCCACGATTACGTTTTCAATGGTGTTGAGGGAATCAAAAACTATATACGACAGAGGAAGCATTCCATTTTGAATGAAATGCTTGATCGTCACGGGAAGACGCTCGACGAATTTGCAACGCTTCAGGAACTTGGAGATTATTATCAAACTTGTTTCGGCGAGGTTCTTGACTGGTTGGATGCTCTTCCAATCGCCTATGAAACAGACGATCTCATCCTCATCCATGCAGGGGTGGAAGATATTCCGGATTGGAAACAGACGAGCAATGAATATGCATTATATGCCCAGGCGTTTTATGAGAAAGGGCATCAGGCCGATAAAACAGTCATCGTCGGGCATTGGCCTGTCGTTAATTATCGGGCGGAAGCCGTCAGCTCGAACAGTCCGCTAATCGATTTGGAGAAAAAGATAATTGCAATCGATGGCGGCAATCAAATTAAAAAAGACGGACAGCTAAATGCACTAATTATTGAAGGAAAAGAAATTACCTATACATACGTCGACAGTTTGAATGAAAAAACAATTTCACGGACATATAGGGACGAAATGGGGCGAGTCGGAACGGTTACTTACCCGAACTATGAATTACGCATTATTCAAGAAGAGGACTATTTTACATTATGTGAGAATGTAAATCTCGGTATTGAACAGTGGATAAAAAATGAATTTATTCAAGTCAACAAGTGCAAAACCGACTTGAGTACGACGTTTTTATCAGTTGAAAAAGGGGAAACTGTCTCCGTCGTCGATGATCGTCACGAAGGATATGCGCTAGTGAAGTCTCATATTGGTGAAGTCGGATGGATTCCGAAAGATTGCTTCGCGTAATGCCAAAAGCTTCGAAGGCCGGTGCCTGTCGAAGCTTTTTTGCTTGGGTCAAAGGTCACGAAATGACGATAAAGTTGTGAAAATGACCGATAACTTCCGGGAAGTGACCGATAACTCGTCTAGAATGCTCGATAAAACGTGGGAAATGACCGATAAACTACGGGAAATGACCGATAACTTTCCACGGATGAAAAAACATCGATTGAAACAACTCCAAGAGTGAATTCGTCCAGCTTTATAAGAAGAAATCGGAATTAAAAGGAGGAGCTATGGGGTTAATTCATACATATGTCATCAACATGCTAGCGTATATGATCGTTGCGCTGCCATTTTATCTGCTTGTAAGAAGAAGCATCGTCAAACAAAGAAAGCGGCCCGTCAAAAAGTCGCATGAAATACTGCTCGCCTTATTTTCCCTCTATCTAGTCGGACTCGCCTCCCAGACGATTATCCCGAGATGGACGATCGGTGTAGATATCAGTACGGGCAAGTTCTTTTTCGATGTGTATTTGTTCAATGATATTGCGAGTGTTAACATAGTTCCTTTTAGGACAATCACCAATTATATGTGGGTGAATAGTTATGTGGACGGTTGGGATAGTATTTCGATTGTAAATCTTTTAGGGAATATATTCGTTTTCTCCCCAATCGGATTTTTCATTCCTTTGCTTTGGAGAAGGTTGGATTCATACAAATCCATCTCATTCATTGGGCTAGGCGTCACTTGCTTCATTGAAAGCATTCAATATTTCATTGGCCGCAGCACGGATGTTGACGATGTTATTTTGAATACGATCGGGGTCGTCATCGGATATGGCATCTTTGTCGTTTGGAAAGTCTTTTCTGCTTATGAAAAAACTGTTGACCTTGAATAATTGTTTTGTTATGATAAAAACAACTTTCAGAAAGCGGGTGATGTTTTATGGTGAAAATTAATACGGCTATTGCACAAATGATCGGACCCATACTATCACTCCGCGAGACTTGCTAACAAGGCATGTCTATTCTGTTATGCGCGTGAAAGCATGGTGTCCGATCCGGAACCATGCTTTTTTATTTGAACATAACAGGAGGATTCATCATTGATTAACTTAAACGAATACGGTTGGAATCAATTCCATCAAGAAAATATGCAAACAATAATAGAAGAACTGAAAGCGGATAATTACGTCGCAGGACGTGTCACGCTTGAACATAAAAGGATGTACCGGGTCATGACTGGGGAAGGGGAATGGCTCTCCGTCTGCTCAGGCGCATTTCAACATGCTGCCTACGAACGAAGGGATTATCCGGCAGTGGGGGATTGGGTAGTCGTAGAAAAAATGCCCGGGGAAGAGCGTGGCATCATTCACGCTATCCTTCCGCGGACATCTCTTTTCTCAAGGAAATCGGCTGGGTCGACAATTTCAGAACAAATCATTGCGGTGAACGTCGACATCGTTTTTCTCGTTATGTCGATGAATCACGATTTCAACGCAAGACGATTGGAACGTTATCTAGTGGCGGCATATGATTCCGGAGCGACGCCTGTTGTTGTCCTGACGAAAATGGATATTAGCGATGATCCTGATCATTATTTAGAGTTGGCAAAGGCCATTGCGTTCGGAACCGATGTTTTCCCGGTTAGCAATACGACTGGCGAAGGAATCGAACGAATTACGGAGTTATTGAAGAACGGCAAAACGGCAGCATTGCTAGGTTCGTCCGGTGTCGGAAAATCATCGCTCGTCAACGCTATTTGTGGTGAAGGGAAGATGGCGGTGCAAGGCATTCGCGAAGATGATGCAAAAGGAAGGCATACGACGACTCACCGGGAACTGATCAAGATTCCGACAGGAGGAGTGCTCATCGATACACCGGGGATGCGGGAGTTCCAATTGTGGAATGAAAGCGAGAGCCTCGACTCCGGATTCAAGGATATCGAAGAACTATCTGCTTCTTGCAAATTCAGCGATTGCCGTCACGAAAGCGAACCGGGCTGTGCGATTCGAAATGCACTCGAAACAGGTGAGTTGGCGAGAGAACGTTATGGAAACTACGTAAAACTCCAGAAAGAACTTGCTTTTCTCGATCGTAAAATGGACCGCCAAGCGCAAGCTGCGGAACGGGACAAATGGAAGAAGATAACGAAAGGAATGCGAAAGCATCCATCGAAGAAGAAATAACCTATATTCAATAGATAACAAAAAACAGGCAGCGGCCTTCATCATAAAATGATGAGGCCACTGCCCGTTTTACTTATTCAGCCACTTCTACGCTTTCTTCAACTGTTGCTTCATCCGTTTCTTCAGCCTCAACGACTTTATTCACTTGGTCTAGGTTGATGAACAGTTTTCCGTCCGCGAGTTTCCTTCTTTCATTTCCGAACGAATCGACGACTTTCACTTCAACGCGTGCTCCGTCAGCTATGACGCCTAGTGGGACTGTCCAGTAGCCGACGTAATGGCCAGGTGATACTTCGAGCATTGGTAATTCAGTCGCGTTTGTTACACCTTTGTCACCAAGATTCGTCAGCGGCATGTGGATGACGTATGTGGAAGTCAATCCAGGCTCACTATCGAATTCGAATTTGACGGATTTTCCAGTTACTAAATGAACATCCTCTTTCGGTGTTAAATTCGAAATTTCAGGTGCTGTATATTTTGCGGTAATGGAAACGGTTTGAGTCGTTTCGTTCCCCGCAGCATCTGTGGCGACGACCGTAATCGTATTCATCCCCTCATCCAAAAGGATTCGTTTTGAGTATGTTCCGTCTCCAGAGACAGTAGCTTGTTGGCCATTTACTGTAACTGATTTAAGATGAGCATCCATTACTGTTCCTTCAACCGTGACTGTTTCACGGTTCGTCTTGTCTCCGTCTTTCGGGTTCGTAATCGTCAATTCCGGTTTCATTGTGTCCAATATAACTGTCACAGGGCTTGAAGTACCTGTCGTGCGTCCGTCTAATTGAGACACAGCGGTAAACTCATTTTCGCCTTCTGTCAGTACTGTTTGGAATGAAAACCTTCCATCATTTCCAATAACTACGGAATCCACTTCTTCACCGTTGTTTTGCAAAGAAATTGTCGTTGTCGGTGTAGCAGTACCTTCGATGACAATGTTTTCTTCATTCGTCACAGTGCCAGTTTCAGGGGAAGTAATTTCCGGTTTGAACACTTCAAAGCTGACGCGTGCCCGAATCATATAATTCCCTTCAGAGGCAGGTGCAGGGGACCAAGATCCGCTAACGAATTGATAACTTCTCTTTGCATTCGTTCCGTTTTCATCCGTTGCAAGACCTGGAGCATACGGATTCGGCTGAGTTTGGATATACACCATATAGAAGTCGCTGTTCACGACGATATTGTGCTCTGTCAAATCAACGACAGTCCATTCGCCATTCCGTTTCGCTTGAGCATCAAACGGACCTGCAATTCGTTGCCCTGGAGCTCCGTCAGCACCTGTTGCATCCCAAACTTCGACTGCAAACGCAGTTCCGCCTGGTACAGGCCATTCAGTGTCCCAGAAACGGAAAACGCCATCTGTAACGATACCTGTTTCATTGCCTTCCGGAAGAGACATTTTGACGGCCCAACCGTTGCCGGCATCGTAAAATGCTCGAGCGTTTTCAGCCGTTCCATCGTCGTATCCGATTTCACCGCCTGGATATGTGAAGAACGGTTCAAGGACGAAGTCAAATGAAGTTTGACTGCCGATAGAAATTTGTGCCTCTTGTCCGTGATAACCGCGTGCTACTACTTTCAGCGTATAATCGCCTTCATAAGCAGTAATTGAAAATTGTCCGGCTGCGTCCGATTGAACAGGGGAGATGTTCGCATCTTCCATGAGAAGCAATGTCGCTCCTACAATCGGCTCACCTGTGGACTGGTCCGTCACAGTCCCGCTTATTGTCGCCTGAGGCATTTCCTCTAATGTGAAGTTGGCAATTGTCGTTTCATCCGCATTAATCGTCACGGATTGCGCCTTTGATTGGTAACCGTACGCCTCTGCTTTTACTGTGAATGTTCCTGCACCGTGTGTCATTGTGTACGAGCCGTTTGCAGGACTCGTATAGACGGAGCGATTCGTTTCAAGAATGCTCACTTGTGCACCTAATGGTAGAAGGACAGGTGCTGCTTTGTCTTCTTCAATAGGAGGTGCCGGTTCTTCTTTCGGCATTACAGGCTTAATCGTTTTAGGGTCGACTGGTGTTTCAAGTGCGTCTTTCCCTTTTTCGATAATAAAATCAGGATCTTTGCCTTTGCCTTTTCCAGGTAATGCGTTAATGCCATTTTGCCCATTCGATTTCATTAAGTTGTTCTTAGGAGTAAGTGAAACTTTACCTGTCTGGGATTGTGCACTCAACGCGACATCGTCAATATACCAGCCTTCTCGAACAACACTTCCGTCAGAAAATGCGTTGAAGCCGATGTACACACGTTGGCCGCTATATGCAGATAAATCCACTTCTGCATCAATCCAACCGTTTGAAGCGCCTTGGATCATTAGTAATTGCGTCCATTCTTCCATATCTGTGGAAATGAATACATGCCCATAATCCCAAGCTCTTCCCGAAATGGATTGCTCGAAATTATGCCATTGCTTGAACTGTAAATAGGAAGCACCTTCAGGTAAATCTACCGGAGGCATGACGAGTGTTGCGTTCATGTTGCTCTCATAGTTTCCGGATAAATTCGTAGCATACACATTTTCACCTGATGCTGCATTGCCCGGGCCTGAAGTCGGTTTGCCCCATTCCCAGCTGTTTTTATTTCCGAACGAAATCCATCCAACCGGGATTTGTTCGAAATCTTCGAAATAACCGACCGTAATTCCAGGTTTGACGAGGACTGTGTATTGCTCGCTCGTCACTTCATTGTTGCCGAAATCATTGATCACCCATTGATAAATGAATGCATCTCCGGAAATTTCATCACCTGAAATCGTGACGCCGAACTCCCCAGATAGGTAATCACCGGATTTCCTTTCTGCATTCACCGAACTCCACTGACCTTCCGCATTAACATACTGAAGTGTCACGGAGGCAATGCTTATATTATCCGACACGTTAATTCGAAGATCTAAATCCATCCCCGCGTACGTTTCCGTCGGTGCTGTATGCTCAAATGTAGGCGGTTCGTTATCATCGCCTTGTTTCGTCACTTGACCTTCAAGCGTTCCAAGCCCGCTCGCAATTGATGAAACAGCTGCATACGCATCGACTAGTCCGTACCCATACCCGTGGTTAGGAGAAGTCGGATACATATTGTCCGTTAACGGAGTCGCTGTAGCTAGTAGGACTTGTTCCATTTCGTCGACAGTAATCGTAGCATTCACTTGCCTTAGCAAGGCTGCGACGCCTGACACTGCAGGGCCAGCCATGGATGTCCCATTCCAGCCACCTTCATAGCCGCCTCCCGGAACAGATGAACGGATGTTGACGCCTGGTGCGGAAATGTCAGGTTTTATTTCATTGTAAGGTGAAGGTCCACGAAGTGAGAAACTCGCCACTAAATTATTACTATCTGTTGCACCTGTAGCAAACGATTCCGGATAGTTTGCAGGTGCTGCAACTGATCCAGGTCCACCTGGGTTAAAAAGTGTCGTGTTGCCTGCGGAAAATTCAGGGAAGATTTCCGCTGCACGCCAGTTTCTAACGACATCTCGGTACCATTCGTCGAGTCCTGGTCCGCCGCCCCAAGAGTTATTAACGACGTCCGGTGCCAAATCGACTCGTGCATTCCCGTTTGCGTCAGTTGGTGCAAGAATCCATTGTGCGGCTGCTAATAAGTCACGATCAGTTCCGCCGCTTGCCGTGAATGCTTTCACTGCGATCCACTTTGCACCTGGAGCAACACCGACCTTGTTCGTCCCGTTCGGTTCGCTTCCGACCATCGTACCCGTCACATGAGTACCGTGCCCATGATCGTCGTAAGGGGTTGTCCGTCCAGCAGTCGCATCGAACCAGTTATAGTCATGATTCACTTGACCTGTGGCTGCGTTATATCCTCGGTATTTTTCTTTTAATGCGGGATGATCCCATTGCGCACCTGTGTCGATGCTTGCAACGACTGTGCCGGATCCATCAATCCCCATATCCCAAGCTTGTGGCGCATTAACGCGCTCAACATTCCACTCGACATTTGCTAGCTGGGATTTTGGAGCTTCAGCATCTTCGACGATTGTCGTTTGCAATTGACGTGTTTCATTCGGTAGAATCTTTTCAACTTCTTCGAACGTCGCAAGTGCTTGAGCAACTTCCTTCGTCGCCGTTACAGCCATCCCGTTGACGATATAGTAGGAAGTAATATCTTTCGCTTTTCCAGCTTTTTCTTGCTGTTCGAGATAATGCATAACATTTTGCTGTGATTGTAACGATGTCAATCGAAGTTCCGAGACTACAGCCGACCTTGTCACCATGACCGATTGCTTTCCGGAAAGGTTCGCTTTGTTTGCCTGTTGCTTTGCCGCAGCCGCTACTTTTTCCGTGTCCGCCTGATCCTTGAACTTAATTAGAAAGGTAACCATGCTTTCATCTTTAAAGCTATCGAGCAATCGATGGCTAACTTTCTCTTTCGCTAGTTCGTTTGAGTCTCTCAATGACTGATGAAGTTTCTTGTTCATTTCAGTACTTACCGCCATTGCGGGTGTCATCAATGAAAACACCATCAGGATTGTTGCTGCGATGCAGAATAACCTCGTCCTTCCACGCCTTTTCAATTTCATTCCTCCTTTTAGGTTTCAACAGCTCCCTTTTATTTGCCGACAAAAAAACACCTATTCCCCCCTTTCTACTTCATTAAGGATTCATCGGTGTCGGAATCTCCGTATCTCGTTGTCTAGCTTTAATTATACATATATTAAGTATTTTTAAAATATGTAAATGGGTGAATAAGTATAAAATAATAATAAGTAACTAATCTGACAACTAGAAGTTTGGGAGTTTTATCACGGTTTGCGATTTATTGAGAAATGTCGATAAGTTAGTGTAAGTCCGATGAATAAAGGGTTTAATGTCTTTTGAGGTAAGTTATGAAGTGAAATAAAAAAGAGTTAATTGAGTAAAATAATGTAAAAGACCTATGTTCGATATGGTTTTATGCATTACTTATTTATAAAATATTCATTAATGGGTATTAGTGAATATGAGAATTGGAGTTTGTAAATGGGGATTATGATTCGAAGAATTTTCCCAAGTTTAGGGACGAAAAAAGAAGCCGGCGAATTTCCGGCTTCTTGCTAATCGAATCTATGTGTACATAAGCAGCATTGGATAACGATGCCCGTTCATCGTCTTCGTAATGATGGATTCGTTTTTCCCTTATTAGAAATTATCTTTCGTACGATCGGATATACGACCGGAGCCCACTTAATGGCCGTCCTAATGAATCTGCCTAACTTCATGTTAATCGCCCCTTATTTCGGTTTTTTTATATGTTTCCCTATCGGAGATAAAGTAAACAATCTGTTCCTTCACTATGACAGTAACACTATGTCAATCAACTTCTTGTTTGTCATATTCCAAACTTTTGAAAGAAATATGTTTGGAATTAAGAATTTTTGGAGAAGACTGGTGGAAATTGTTAATACGAGAGGAGCAATTTTACTTGAATAAGATAAAACTGATTGCTATGACCGCAATGTTGACACTTTCTTTCGGTGTCGTTACAGAAGCGGCCGTACTCAGCCAAACAGAACAAGTAGTGGAAATAGAAAGTAATTCCCAAGACGTAAGGTCAAATCTGGCAGATATTCCGTTTATAAATATTTTAGAAAGTACCATATCATTGTTTTATCCACCGCTAGAGTTTTGGAAGAAAGAACCTATGAAGTACACGGTGGAAGAGGGCGATAATCTATTTCGAATCGCCTTGAATCATGGAATGTCATTGCAAGAATTAATGAGTTTAAATAATTTGACCGATCATCTAATTTTTCCGGGAGACATTTTAACGATTAGTTCGGATGGTGATGCAACCGAACGATTTACTTTATCTAATACTGTCAAAGTCGCATTTGCCGATCCAGAAGATCATTCAGAAAAAGAACCGGAAGCCGCACCAAAAGTTCCGGCATTCAACTTATTGATCACGAGTCCACCAGAGGACAGTACCGGAACTGAAATGATTGTAACCGCAACTGCGTATACAGCATATTGTACAGGTTGTTCGGGAACGACCGCTTATGGAATTGATTTACGGGCTAACCCGGATCAGAAAGTGATAGCAGTAGACCCAACGATCATTCCATTAGGAACGAAAGTGTGGGTGGAAGGATACGGAGAAGCGATTGCAGGTGATGTCGGTAGTGCAATTAAAGGACATAAAATAGATGTGTTCATTCCTTCCTATGAGAGTGCGATGGAGTGGGGCGTTAAAAAGGTAAAAATAAAAATCATAAATTAATGCGGAAAAAAGGCCACTGCTAACAAAATTGTCAGCAGTGGCCTTTCTATTTACTTTATGCGGTTAAATCCTTCTCCACTTTTCCATCTTTAATAACGATTTGAATATTATCGTTGTTAGCGAGGGAATGGACATCTTCGAGCGGATTGCCTTTTACAATAATAATATCCGCAAGTTTTCCAGCTTCGATTGTTCCGACTTGGTCTTCCCAGCCTAAACATTCAGCGGCGGTTTTTGTAGAAGCGACGATCGTATCCATCGGGCTCATGCCTGCATCGGCCATCAACCCTAATTCGCGTAAGTTCGTCCCGTGCTTCATAACCCCCGCATCTGTTCCCATTGCAATTTTCACCCCAGCTTTATACGCTTTCTGGAAGCTTACAATATGGTGCTCGATAACTTCTTTCGATTTCTGAACGGCCGTTTCGGGCATACCTGTTTCTGCAGCAGTTTCTAAAACAGCAACAGGGGCAAGAAGCGTCGGAACGAGGTACGTTCCGTTTTCGAGCATTAGGTCAATTGCTTCGTCATCAATGAAGATTCCGTGCTCAATCGAATGAACGCCTGCGCGAACCGCGTTTTTAATACCTTCTGCTCCTTGCGCATGGGCCATAACTTTAACGCCTTTTCGGAAACGTCCTTCCTCGACGATCACTTTCAACTCTTCCAACGAGAATTGCGTAAATTCCGGATGGTCAGTTGCACTTAACACGCCGCCAGTCGCATGCACTTTAATGACTTCCGCACCAGCACGGAGCATTTCACGTGTCTTTTTGCGCACTTCTTCAACCCCATCACAAACCCCATTCGGCATGCCAGGGTATGGAGAAGGCAACAGATCGAGCACGTTGCCTGAAACCGTATAGCCGTCACCATGTCCGCCGGTAATTGTTAATGCATTAATGCTGAGCTGTAAGCGAGGTCCAGGGATGAGGCCTTCGTCAACTGCTTTTTTTACGCCTAAATCGGTGCCGAGCGCATCCCGCACGGAAGTAACACCCGCATCCAAAGTCGCTTTCAAATATTGCGCTGCTTGATAATACATGAATGAAAACGGAGTAGCCAATCGCTCTGGAATTGGCGAGAACTCTAACATCATATGGACGTGCGTATCGATGAAGCCTGGTAGAATCGTTTTACCAGTTGCATCGATGACTTGTTCATCTCCCATCGCATTATAACCGTCTTCAGCACCTACATACTCAATCCGGTTTTTATCAACAACGACAATTTGGCCTTGTTTAGGTTCTTCACCGTTTCCATCAATAAGTGCTCCATTACGTATGATTGTTTTTACCATCGAAAAGTCCTCCAAAATTATAATGTTTGAACTAAAATACCAGCGATAACGACGGATGCAACAGTAACTGTCGTGAACCCACCAATGAGCATCGGTGCTAATAATTCATCGAAAATCGCTTTTTCTTCTTCCTTGTTTCTTGCAATGCTTCGGCTTACTTCCTCACAAAGAATATAGTCACCAGGGAAACCGAACAATGCAGTCAATGCAACTGGCATTCCTTTATATGGGTGCCATTTTACAAGTTTGGACATAATGAATCCGCCGACAGCAATGCCGAATGTACCAATGACGAGAATAAGGATGATGCTTGGTAAATTGCTAAGAACTTGAGAAGGTGTGACGCCAGCCATTGACCCGATGACGACGAAAATGATACCAATCATTGACATTGTGAATGAATTAGCTTTTTCAAGCGTCTTCGGCTCAAAAATACCTACTTTCAAACCAATAACACCAATTGCGAGACACCAAAGCGTATAGTGAATCGGTGTAACTGTGCCGAGGGCAACCCCGACAGACGCACCGACGAAAATATAGAACAATTTCAACGTCAAACTAGATTTAAATGGCCCTGCTTTTTTGCTTTTCTCTTCTTCCTTCAACGCTTCCGCTTCAGAAACCATTGGGACAAATGTTCCGTTATCAATGTCTTTCTGTATTTTAACTGCGTACTTTCTCATGAAGTTCATCGCAAGCGGCATTCCCATTACCCCTTGGAAAGCGACGATTAAGGCAGGAATGATAACGAGGCTAGCAAGTCCAAGTTCTTTCAACTTTTCAGAAGTAACAATTAGGGCAATGATGCCTCCACTAATCGGACCTACTCCCGCAACAGCTGTCGGATAATCAAAAAACAATGGGACAATCGTCAAAATAAGGATCCCGGAAACGATGACGCCGCCGAGAGAGATAATGACAGCTTTATATTGGCTTTTCAGCAATGAAAAAGGAATCATTGTCCCCATATGCAAAATTACTGGACCAATTAACATAGCCCCGATAGCTGCGAATTGGGATTTCTCTAAAATATCTTTCGGGAAGATGCCTGTCCAAGTGAGGGTAAGGAATCCAACCATCGCTGTGAGTAGCATTGGGATTCTGGCTCTTGATACAATTGACAACCATTCACCTAATGCGATAAGTGCGAAAATTAATGTTGTGGCGATTACAGGATTACTTAACATGATGGCTCCTCCTAGATGCAATTCAGTTATTTTCAGACTAAAAATTGTATTTCTAGTCTTGAGTGATATCCAATATATCAGGGTGAAAAAAATTTGTAAACAGTATTTTGGCGATTAGTAATATTGATTTTCATTGCAAGCGCATACATTAAAATAAACAGTATTGTGAAAAAAGTATAGTTCTTTAAGCATGTGGCAAATAAAGTTGTATCCAAGACTATTGATATATGGTATTGTAATAGAAAGATAATTCGGATTTCGTTATTCCGATGAGAGAGCGGGGGATTCATATGAAAAAACATAATCTGTTTTACATGGCGATTGTCGGGGCATGTATGCTACTCCTTTTCGGCTACAATGATCAGACGATCCGGGTCCATTCCCCGAATATGGTCAGTGTTGCACACCGAGGAGCTTCTAGTTTTGCACCGGAAAATACCCGTTCCGCTTTCCAAAAAGCAGTTGAGTTGCGTGCAGATTATCTTGAATGTGATGTTCACCTTTCGAAGGATGGTGAACTTGTAATTATGCATGATGAAAAAATTGATCGGACGACAAATGGAAGCGGTTACATTAAGGATTACACATTAGCTGAACTGAAGGAATTTGACGCTGGTGGAAGTTTCGGAGATGCATTTCGCGGTGAGTCGATTATAACACTTAACGAATTATTGGAAGAGTTTTATGGTCAAATTGGATTGTTAATTGAGCTGAAAAATCCACAACTTTATACGGGAATAGAAGAAAAGATTGTCGCTCTATTGAAGGAATATAACGACTTTAGTTCGATTATTATCCAATCGTTTGACGCTGAATCGATGAGGAAAATACATACGTTGTTACCTGAAATTGAAGTAGGTATCCTCATTCGTCCTTCTGAATCGATTGTATCTGCAAAAAGGTTAGACGATTTAACATCATTTGCATCGTATATCAATTTTAACGTTTCTTTTGTAAATAAAAAGATGGTTAAGAATGTCCATAAACGTGGCGGAAAAGTGTTTGTCTGGTCGAAGAAAGATAAAATGCTAGTTTCAAAAGCACATAAATTTGGCGTTGACGGCATCATTTCAGATTTCTCAACTTGGCCGACGAATGAACCGATTTACTTAGTACAGGAATAGTTGGATAAGCAAAAAGCCAGACACATGTTGTCGGCTTTTTTGTTTTGACGGAAATTGCTAGAGGTTTATAGTATGATAGACGGAATGGATTAAATCTGTAAGATTGCTATTGCTATAGGATTTTGCTTAGCAGTTATTAATGAAAGGAGCCGTAAAATGGCTATACATATTTTATATGAAGATAATCATTTACTCGTTGTTGAGAAGCCTGTCAATGTGCCGGTACAGGCAGATGACAGTGGAGATATAGATTTATTAACATTATTAAAGGCTGATCTAAAGGAGCGTTATGAGAAGCCGGGAAATGTCTATTTAGGTCTAGTTCACAGATTGGATCGACCAGTCGGAGGCGTTATTGTATTTGCAAAAACGTCAAAAGCGGCATCTCGTCTATCCGATGTGCTTCGGAAAAGGGAAATGGAAAGAACGTATTTGGCTGTTGTTCGGGGTAACCTAGGGGACGGAGGAATGCTTGAACACCATCTATGGAAGGATACAAAGAAAAACAAAGTACATGCTGTGAATGCATCCCATCCAGGTGCGAAGAAGGCTATTCTTCGGTATGAGACGATTGAGAGAAAGGGCAGTATGAGCTTGCTCGCAATTCAGCTTCATACCGGCAGATCGCATCAGATACGTGTTCAAATGGCTGCATCGGGTGCACCTCTTTACGGGGACCAAAAATATGGCCAGCATGTGAACGAGCCAGGACAGCAAATTGCGTTATGGGCACATACGCTTTCATTTCCACATCCGACGACGAAAGAAGTTCTGAAATTCGAATCCATCCCGCCAATCGAGCATCCTTGGAACATGTGGAAGGAAATTCATACCGGGTCATTGACGAATAATTTGAGGCAGGCCCACCAGCATAATTGACATCGAAATTCATCGCCCCTACACTTAGAAGAAGAAAAGCATGTTGGAGGAAACTATGACAAACCATCCGTTTATCCCGATTATTGTAGGGACTGATATTAATGCATACAATATGGCAATTTCATTTCACGAGGCATACGGCATCCATCCGATTCTCGTCGGGAGAGAGCCGCTATCTTTTACAAGTTTAAGTACAATCCCTGGAGCAATTGAGCTCAATCCGAAATTGGGAGAGAAGGACGAATTCGTTCGCTTCTTGAAACAAATTGCTGCAAAATATAGCACGCAAGGGAAAAAACTTCTTCTTATCGGAACGAATGACTTATACGTCCGCCTAATCATCGAAAGCCGTCAAGCGCTGGAGAGCGATTTTGTATTCAACTATATCGATGAAGAGTTGATGAATAATTTACTTGTAAAGAAGAATTTCTACAAGCTTTGCGAAGAGCATGGCATTGATATGCCTGCGACATATTTTTATTCATGTGAAAAAGACGCCCGTTTTAATGAGGACGTCATGTTCCCGGTTATTATTAAGCCGAGCAACGGTGTACAATATTACAAGCATCCTTTTGAAGGAATGCAAAAAGTGTATAAAGTCGATTCGTATGAGGAAATCCACAAAGTCATCGAGACGATTAAGAAAAGTGGTTATCGCGACGATTTAATCATCCAGGACTTCATCCCAGGTGATGACACATATATGTGGGATTCCGTTTTCTATGTGAACAGTAAAGGCAACTCCGAGCTCATTACGTTCGGACAAGTCGTTTTACAAGAACATACTGTGACAGCAATTGGCAATTACACAGCAGTCATCACGCGGTACAATGAAGAGATGATGCTGAAATTGAAAGGATTTTTAGAAGCACTAAACTATGTCGGCTACGCGAATTTTGATTTGAAATACGATCATCGCGATAAAAAGTTCAAAGTATTTGAAGTGAACATCCGTCAAGGACGTTCAAGTTATTACATTACATCGTGCGGACATAATATGGCGAAAAATTTTGTTGACGACCTTATTTATGACGTCGAAAAACCGTTAACATTATTAGATGAGAAGTTTCTATTTACAGTTGTCCCGAAAATTGTTTTACGGAAATTCGTCGACAATGAAGAAATTCGTAAAGAAATAAATCAGCTGTTAAGGGCAGGCAAGTATGCCAATCCGCTTTTTTACAAAAGAGACGAAAGCTTCAAAAGAAAACTTTATCTTTTCATGAGGCAAATTAATTACTACCGTAAATATAAAAATAACAGATGGTGAAGAAAATTCCGACGGCTGTTAGTTATTACGGTGTCAAGAAAAGCCTAGTGTAAAGCGTTCCTCACTTGAAAGAATAACGAAACCAGTCCATTATAAGATATAAGATTAGGAACAGTGAAAGCGGTGATGAGAATGTCCTTCTTGGAAAAAATGGACGATACGATTAAGAAAAAGTGGAAATTTGAAAGGGAAACACCTATTCAAACACAAATGATTCCGGAATTACTGAATGGCCGTGATGTTGTAGCGGAATCACCGACAGGAACCGGAAAGACGCTCGCCTATGTATTACCGATTCTCCAACAGGTTGACGGGAAAAAAATGCAAACACAGGCGTTAATTATGGCACCTTCTCAAGAGTTGTCCATGCAAATTGTCAATGTCATCCGTGAATGGGTAGAAGGAACAGATATTACAGTGACCCAATTGATCGGTGGAGCGAATATGCAACGACAAATTGAACGGTTGAAAAAGAAGCCGACCATTGTCGTTGGTACTCCAGGACGCCTCGTTGAACTCGTGAAAGCGAAGCGGTTAAAAATGCATGATATCCGTTATATCGTTCTCGATGAAGGTGATCAGCTACTGTCTCGCGATTATCGTGTTATCGTAAAAGATTTAATTGAAGCAGCAAACCCGGAACGTCAAGTCGCCGTCGTTTCCGCAACGATTACGAATGAAATCGAGCTCGTCGCTAAGAAGCTATTGGATGATCCAATCCGACTGCAAGTTTCTGTCGAAGATATGCCGTTATCAGGAAAAGTCGTTCATTCATTTGTTAAAGTTGATGCACGGGATAAAACGGATACTCTCCGGGGAATATCACACTTGCCTTCAATTAGGGCTCTCGCTTTTATGAATAATGTTGATCAGCTTCGAATGAAGGAATTAAAGTTGCAATATAATAATGCACCAATTGCGGTTTTGTACTCATCGATGTCGAAATTCGAACGCCAGGAAACGTTGGAAAACTTCCGAAAGGGCGAAATCCGGATTTTAATTGCGACGGATTTAGCCGCAAGAGGTCTAGATATTCAAGGGCTTACACATGTTATCCACGTCGATGTCCCTCATACGATTGAGCAGTATTTGCATCGCTCAGGTCGAACGGGACGTGCTGGTGAGGATGGGGAAGTGCTAACATTGCTTTCGTATCCTGAAGAGCGGACGTATCGAAAGCTTGCTAAGCAATTCAAACCTGTCCAAAAGGTTTGGTACAAAGGGAAGTTGACAGAAGGAAATTCGAAGACAGTAGGCGGTCAAAGTGACGCGAAGAAGTCGAAAAAGAAATAAATGAAAAAAGGCATGCCGAGGTTAGTTTACGGCATGCCTTTTCCTATTTTATAGTTGAGTTAAGATAATTGGTTCGTCTTTTGTGACGATGATCGTATGTTCAATTTGAGCGACGAGAGACTTATCCGGTGTGACGAATGTCCATCCGTCTCCAAGTTCAATAATATGCTCGGCTTTTTCAGAAATGAACGGCTCGACTGCCAATACCATTCCTTCTGTCATCAATGTCTTATCCCAAGCATCATAATAATTAAGAATATGTTGTGGTTCTTCATGTAAAGATGTCCCAATCCCGTGCCCGGTCAAGTTTTTAATGACTTTGAGGTTGTTATCTTTCGCTACTCGCTCGACTGCCTTCCCAATTTGGTTCAATCTTGAGCCAGCTTTCACTTTTGTCATTGCGCGGTCGAAAGCCATTTTTGCTACATCACAAAGCAGTTGCTTCTTTTCATCTGCCGTTCCGACGACGAATGAAATGCCAGTATCTGCAAAGTATCCACCAAATGATGCGGAAACGTCGATATTCACGAGATCCCCATCTTGAATGACACGCGATCCCGGAATGCCGTGGGCAACTTCATGATTGACACTAATGCATGTATAGCCAGGAAACTCATATTGGTCAATTGGTGCTGATACAGCGCCGCGCTCCGCAAGAAGACGTCCCCCGAGTTCATCGAGCTCTTTCGTCGTAATTCCTGGCACTGCTGCGGCCTTCATCGCTTCTCGTACTTCTGCGACGATGCGACCAATTTTTTTCAAAGCTTCTATTTCTTCATTGTTCTTCACAATCATGTTTTACAGGTCCCTTCTTTAAAACGTAATTATCCATCTGATTATAACATAATTATTCAATCTCAAATATGCGTATGCCTTTCATGATTAAGTCAATTATTTGTAGGCAGTGTTTTATGTCGGGGGTAACTTTTCTAATATAGTTAATGTTTTTGTACTAATCTTCGAGTATAAAATTGCTTTTAAAAAAGTAGAATCTTTTACGTGTTGATTTCCGCTTCAGGCGCACGCTTTCCGTGGGGCGGGCGGTGAGCCTCCTCGTTGAGCTGTGCTCGCAACGCTACGCTTTTGCTCGCAAAAGCCGTTCTTCGTGACGGCTTTCGCTCTACTGCGGGGTCTCACCTGTCCCGCTAATCCCACAGGAGTCGGCGCCTTCCGCTCTAATCAACAGAGACAAATTCTAAGTATGAATGATTTTTGGAAATGGAACTGAAATTCACCTGTAACTTACTGCTATTCAACTCTAACTTGTCTAGAATCGGTAACTAGCGTTTTAATATCCAACCGTCTTCCTATTTGACCATAAATATCATTAAGGCAGCGATTATTATTAAATATATGTGTCCTCTCCTTGTAGTGTTTAGTCGGCAAGCTTCACTTACAAGAAGAGGAACCCTTTTTCAGGCCTTTACAGTTATCATACAGTTTAGGATTCCACGTATACTCCAATTGATTGAAGTGTAGATCGGCGACTCCAGCGGGAACAGCACGAGCTGAAGACCCTGGACTGAGCGTAGCGAGGGAAGCGGCTGAAGCCGTGCCCGCGGAAAGCGTCCGATCGGAACGGAAATCAATGGTATTTGTAGCAGGCTAGAACTTTAACAACCATCAACAAATATTTTATTCATACCCTTTCATTTCAATACTTTCACGCCTTGGTAGACATTCCAGATGACGACGATGAAAAACAACAGTCCATAAATGATCATGAACAAGAAAGGAGCTAGTCCCCAAAAGTCGAATCGCCCTGTCAACATTGTATGCATTCTCGATTCATACGAAATCATCGAAAATGAAAACAGGATGAAGCCGGCAATGAGAAGTACGACCGGAATTAGATGTGAAATAAGCGAACGTTTTGCATGTCCCTTCACTTCAACATCATCCGAGACAAAATAGACGATTGCAGGCAATAGAAGCGGTGAAAAGAAAATACTGAAATAACAAAGGGCGGATAATAGTTTATGATTTGTCATGGGCTTACCTCCCGGATTCGAATAAGTAGTTTGCAAATTCAGCTTGCTTATAAGTACTGTAACATATACAATGGATAGGACAATTGAATTACATGACCACAAGGGGTGCCTTTATTGGCTGAGATTGGACATTCGTCCTGACCCTTCGAACCTGTAAGTTCATGCTTGCGTAGGGATGTGGATGGAAACTGACAACAATCGATGTCGCGGTTCTATCCGTGATGTCGTTTTTTTGTTGCAAAAGAATATGAAGCAGTTCACTAGCCGTAGCCAAAATCGGGATAATTCAAACGTGCCGATGAATAGTAATGCCCAGGTAGAGGCAGAAAAACCGCTTTTTTCATTCCGTATCCCTCCGACAAAAAAAGAGGAGGAGTTACAAATGGATCGTAAAAGACTTCAGTTAATGTTAGAGGTTGCCATTTTAGGAGCTTTATCATTCGTTTTGGATAACTTGACGTTATTCAAAATGCCTCAAGGTGGGTCCGTCACCTTATCGATGTTGCCAATTATCTTAATGGCATACCGTTGGGGAGTTGCAGGAGGGTTATTGACAGGATTAATTTCTGGTCTTCTCCAAGCTGTAATCGGGGGCTATATTATTCACCCTGTGCAAGGCGCTTTAGATTATTTTGTCGCATACACCGTAGTTGGATTAGCGGCGTCTACGATTAGTTGGGTTATTAAAAGCAAGGCAGAAGGACGCAAAGGTTCGATGGCTGCCGCAATAATTGTTGGAACGGTATTGGGCGGACTTCTTCGATACTTAGCTCATTTCATCGGCGGTATGGTATTTTTCGCTGAATATGCTGGGGACCAGCCTGTGTGGCTATATTCCTTAGTGTACAATGGATCCTTTATGATCCCTTCCATTATATTGTGTGCAATCGTAGCCGTCATTTTATTTACATCTGCACCTAGACTTATTCAAAAAGCATAAAAGAGTAGGCGTATGAAAAATTCATACGCCTACTCTATTTTTTATGTCAGTATGCCTTTTTGAAAACAGGAAGATGCACGTAAGAATGACGGCAGATAAAAAATAGCTGCTACGGAGATGAACAACTCCTCCGTTCCGTTTCTGACGGCAATACCGATAAACGCCCAAACGAATACGAGATTCAATACGAAATCATTGTAGTGGTACATAAAATGTAAAGCGAACGCAGTGGAAGCCGTTAAGTAGAAGACAGCCCATAATGGATCGCTTAATCCGAATCCGGTCCAACCGAGGAGCATAAGATAATAACTGGCATTCGAAATTGTTGAGATGATAATCCATCCTGTAAGCAAACTGAACGGTACTCTCCCAATTAGTTCATTAGCATGCTTCGGGAATGAGAAGTAAAAAGTGAGCAATATAATAAGAAGAACGATTTTTGTAATGACGGTAATAGTAAATAGGTCATAGTGCCAAAGGAAAGTCCAAGAAATGTGTAGAAGACAACTTATAATGAAAAAGATAGTGATGAGGTTTCGGTTCGCTAAGCTCATCTCACGGTAAGCATTATTAAAATTAAAGATCCAGAAAAAGAGCAAAATATAAAGCAACCAACAGATAATCATTACATAGTCTGCCGGAACGAATAGAAGAGGCAGTCGATTCGTAATTTCGCCTGTTGTGTTTCCATTGAGTGAATAGAAACTAGCAGTTATATTTATTAGTATGACTGTACATAGCGATAGAGACATCAGAAGTATTCTAATCATTGAACATCCTCCCTTTGAACAGTATACATAGGAAAGATGCATTGCGCGCAAAAAAGTATGAAGAAATTATGAAATTTATGTCGCAAATCAAACATTTCGAATACCGAACATTCGTGGTATAATAAAAACATGATTTTATTAAAATTTTCTTAACGATTTGGGGGAGAAACTCATTGACTACGACAAAAACATATTCACAAGTATGGGATTTAGATGTTTTCTTTAAAGGTGGAAGCGATTCAGAAGAACTTCGGTCACATCTCGACTCCGTAAAAGAGCAAATTCGCGAATTGGAGAACGTTGCAGCAGCAACAGAAACGCCTTCATCTGTAGAAGATGCGGGGAAAATACTTCATGTCATTGATGAAATTACGAACACTGCGAAAAATTTAAGGGAAGCTGGAGCAGTCATCGGCTGTCTCCTTGCTGCGAATACGAAAGATAAAAAAGCGCTCCTTCTACAAGCGGAAGTGGGCTCCCTTGCTGCGCGTTTCCAAACTGCCCTATTGAAAATCCAACAGGTCGTTGCAAAGACTGATGAAGCGATTTGGAAGGAATTGCTTTCGACAGAGCAATTGTCCCAATTCGATTTTGTTTTACAAGAATGGCGTGAAGAAGTTCAACTAAAACTTTCGGAAGAAGAGGAAAGTTTGATTACAGCGTTGAGTGTTGACGGTTATCAAGCATGGGGCCAACTTTACGACCAGCTCGTCGGCGACATTACGATTGAAATGACGATTGACGGGGAAGAGAAGAAGCTTTCCGTCGGCCAAGCGAACAACTTAAGTTCTCACGCAGATGTTAACGTGCGAAAGGAAGCGTTTGAAAAGCTAGAA
Source organism: Sporosarcina sp. UB5 (assembly GCF_050859005.1). GTDB lineage: Bacteria > Bacillota > Bacilli > Bacillales_A > Planococcaceae > Sporosarcina. The sequence goes on along the minus strand of NZ_CP125984.1, from coordinate 342,259 downwards.
GAGGCATGGGAATCGAAAGAGGATTTCTTTGCTTCGACATTGAACCATCTAGCAGGATTCCGTTTAGCTGTCTATAAGAAACGTGGCTGGGATTCCGTTTTGAAGGAACCTCTTATGAGGAACCGGATGAGTCAAGAAACGCTCGACGCAATGTGGGGGGCAATTAGCGCGAATAAAGCTCCATTTGCGGAATATTTGAAGCGGAAAGCCGAGCTACTAGGAAATGAAAAAATGAATTGGTATGACTTAGATGCACCAGTAACGTCGTCGACGAAGGAAATGTCATTCCAAGAAGGCGCGGAGTTCATCTTAGAACACTTCGGTAAATTTGGTCCTGAATTAGAGGCATTTTCACGTAAAGCATTTGAAGATAGCTGGATTGAAGCAGAAGATCGTGCGGATAAACGGCCGGGAGGGTTCTGTACGGGCATGCCGGTTTCAGAACAATCTCGTATTTTCATGACGTACAGCGGATCTATGTCCAATGTGGCGACATTGGCGCATGAACTTGGCCATGCGTTCCATTCATACGCATTGCGCCCAGTCCATTATATGAACCGTCAATATGCAATGGGTGTTGCGGAAACGGCATCCACTTTCGCTGAAATGATCGTTGCAGATGCTTCCGTAAAAGCTGCGGAAACAGAAGAGGAAAAACTTGCTTTGCTCGAGGATAAGATTCAGCGCAGTGTTGCATTCTTCATGAATATACATGCACGCTTCCTCTTTGAAACACGTTTTTATGAAGAAAGGAAAAATGGAATTGTCCCTGCTGCAAGATTGAATGAATTGATGGCTGAAGCGCAAAAAGAGGCATATGCGGGTGCCCTTGACACCGTACATCCACATTTCTGGGCTTCAAAGCTACATTTCTATATTACAGGCGTTCCATTTTATAACTTCCCGTATACATTCGGATACTTGTTCTCATTAAGCATTTATGCGAAAGCCATTGCTGAAGGTGAGTCATTCGAAGAGAAATACATTGCATTGCTACGTGATACAGCGATCATGTCTGTCGAAGATTTGGCGATGAAGCATCTTGGTGAGGATATTACGAAAGAGGAATTCTGGGCAAAAGGTGTGGCATTATGTGTGAAAGATGTCGAAGAGTTTTTAAAAATAGCATCCGAAGAAAGGTGAAGGGGCATTGATTCTGCTTGAAGGACGAACTTGTTATTTGCGTATTTTGACAGAAGACGATGCAGCGATTTTCACCGAACTACTCAAAGCGAATCGGGACTATTGGACAATCTTTGAGCCTCGACATGAATCGAGCTATTATACGGTTTCTGTTCAGCGAGATAAGATAAGGGAGTCCATTTATCAAATGAGAGATCGGCGTGAATACAATTTTGGAATTTTTGATGCCGGAACAAGCAGGTTGATTGGTCATATTTCGCTATACAGTATAAAAAGGCTCCCGTTTTCAAGTGGCTTTGTCGGATATTCAATCGACGAGCGGGAAACGGGGAGAGGCCTAGCAACGGAGGCCGTGAAAATAGTGACAAAGTTCGCATTTGAAACGGTTTCGTTGCACCGGGTGGAGGCATATGTTTCGCCAAGAAATATTGGGTCTGTGAAAGTACTGGAGAATGCGGGGTTTATCTGCGAAGGATTACTAAGGAAACTTTTGTACATTAATGGCTTTTGGGAAGATCATTATATGTACGCGATTTTGGCGGATGATTATTGAAAGGGTAAGGCCGCCTGGCGGAAATTAGCTGCAAATATAAAAAGCCGATTCTTCACTTGAGAATCGGCTTTTGCTTTTTGCTTTTGTCACATCCAGCTCCGGATGGCAGCCGCTTGGTCATAAGCCAGCTCTGCTGTACGGCAAAGAACGCCGTTTCGCAGATCCGTCTTATGCCTGTCGCAGCTAACCGCCATCCTCCGCTTTTGTCTATTTCCCGGGAAATGCGGAAATGAAGTGTCAGTTTTTGTCGATTGTGTCGTATCCGTTTACGATGATGTCTAGTTCGCCAGTCCCGGGGTGTACGACGAGGCCGTGTACGGGCACTTTACGATCCATAAGTGGGTGATTCCGTACTTGATCTACGCTTCGTTTCACGCTTTCTGTTACATCATTAAAACCTCGTAACCAATCTTTCATATCGATTCCAGAATATCTGAGTGTTTTAAAATGTTTTTTGTCCACGCCGCGATCAACCATTTTTTCAATAATCTGCTCCGTATCAATAGAACTCATGCCGCAATCGTGATGGCCGATAATATACACTTCATCTGCTTGTAATTCATAGAGGGAGATCATAATGCTTCGCATAATACTGCCAAACGGGTGAGTAACGATAGCACCTGCACTTTTAATGATCTTCGCATCGCCATTCCGTAAATTCATTGCTTTTGGAAGAAGCTCTGTTAGCCTCGTATCCATGCATGTCAAAATGACAATCCGCTTATCAGGGAATTTAGTCGTCGTGTATTCTTCATATTTCTTTTCATTGACGAACTCTTTATTGTACGCAATGATTTCAGACAGAATGGTCATGTCGGGGCCTCCGTTTTCTAAATGGGTTTAATGGGTTTCATTACCGATGGGATTGCTTTTTAGTTATTTACTTGATGTGAATTATTCAATTCATATTTAATAGTGTACAAAAAAAGAAAAGAGCTGCCAAGTGGCAACTCTTTGTTTATTTCACATCTGGTTTTGGATCGATTCTCACTGAATCTGAAGAATCAAGAGCCTTCGCAAGATAATGCATTGTAAATGCCGCTGCTATACCAAGGACAATAGCGTACCCAAGAACTGTAGTATACATCAAGCCCATGACGAGACCCCTCTCTACAATGAATATTTATTATATACTCATTATACTATAATCTTGTAAAAATTAAAGACAAGAATAGAAAATTTGTGGTAATTGTGTCTAAATTCAGAAGGCCCAGCTTCCATTACGGAAGACAGGTTCAATTGTTCCGTCCTCCAAAATGCCGTCAATATCCATTTCGGCAGATCCTATCATGAAGTCGACATGCGTAATGCTTTGGTTGAGACCACGCTCTTCCAATTCTTCCGAAGACATTGTTTTACCGCCTTCGAGACAGAAGGAATATGCACTGCCGATTGCTAGGTGATTCGATGCGTTTTCATCGAACAGTGTATTGTAGAATAATAATCCCGACTCGGAAATTGGAGATGCGTGTGGAACGAGTGCAACTTCTCCTAGATGCTTGGCCCCTTCATCCGTATCGATGAGGCGTTTAAGGACTTCTTCTCCTTCGCCAGCTTTCACTTCAGTAATCCGGCCATTTTCAAATGTAATTGTGAAGTCATCGATAATATTACCGCCGTAGCTTAGTGGTTTCGTGTTTTTTACATAGCCGTTTACGCCATTTTTATGTGGAACTGTGAAAACTTCCTCAGTCGGCATATTTGCCATGAACGCATTACCGTCAATATTGACACTTCCGCCTCCGCACCATAGATGACCTTTCGGTAATTCAATCGTCAAGTCAGTGCCAGGTGCTTTGTAATGAAGCTTCGTGTATGCCTTTTTATTTAAGTAATCGGCTTTTTCATTTAAGTTGCGATCAAGTTCTTTCCATGCGCCGACTGCGTCTTCCTGATCTGCACGAACCGCTTTAAAAATAGCTTCCCAAAGTGCTGGCACTTGTTCGGATTCATCTAGGTCAGGGAACATTTTTGCAGCCCATGCTTTTGATGGGGATGCAACGACTGACCAGCTGAAATTGTCAGCCATCATCATTTTTCGGTAATTGCTTAATGCTTTGCCCGCAGCTTTTTGGGCGTCCGAGATGCGGGAAGGATCCACGCCTTTCAGTAAGTCAGGGCTTTGAGAAACGATGCTGACGAATGCCGCTCCGCCTTCTGCTAATTTCTCGCGTTCCATCACCTTCCATTCAGGAAAATCTGAGAATGATTCCGCAGGCGCTTTTTCATAACGAAGTTTTGTTAGTTCGTCGTCCGACCAATCGACGATAACATTTCTAGCGCCAACACGATAAGCTTTGTCGGCTACTTTCCTAACAAGTTCAGCTGTTTCGATGGAAGCGCTAATGAAGAGCGTCTGATCCTTTTGGATATTTGCTCCTACCTCCACGATTAGACTTGCGTAGTTTTCCAATTTCTGTTCAAATGTCGACATATAAAAACCTCCTTAGTCTGTATGTATTCATACTACTCTAGTGCCACATGACTCGCAAAGGGAAACCGTTATCAATTAAGGGGATATTAATATTTATTATTCGAGATGACTAAAGAATAGTCGTAAACTGTCGAAATAAGGAGTAAGTAGACAGGTGGACATGGAGGTACTGATATGGATTTATCAACCGTTTTTGGACTGATCCTTGGGTTTGTGGCGCTTTTTGTCGGTATGGCAATGAAAGGTGTAACACCCGATAGTTTGTTAAATACAGCTGCGATTCTCATCATTATTGTTGGAACAATTGCAGCGGTCGTCATTGCATTTCCAATGAAGGAGATTAAGCGAGTGCCGAAGCTGTTCGGTATCCTTTTTAAAGAACAGCAATTGACGTCTGACTCTGAATTGATAAAAATGTTTTCGGGCTGGGCGGACATAGCACGACGGGAAGGTTTATTGTCGTTAGAAGCGAAGGCCGATGAAATTATTGATCCGTTTTTAAAAAATGGACTAGGCCTTGCTATTGACGGTCAAAACGCCGATTATATCCGTGATGTCCTTACGGAAGAAGTAGAGGCGATGGAAGACAGACATTCTGCTGGAGCACAAATCTTTTCACAAGCAGGGACTTATGCACCGACGCTCGGTGTATTGGGGGCAGTTGTCGGTTTGGTCGCTGCATTGAAGGATATGAATGACATGGAAGCACTTGGAGTTGCCATTTCAGCAGCGTTTATCGCAACGTTATTAGGAATTTTCACCGGGTATGTGCTTTGGCATCCGTTCGCTAATAAGCTTCAACGAAAATCAAAAGAAGAAGTGCGTCAAAAAATGATGATGATTGAAGGCATCCTGTCAGTACTCGAAGGTGAGGCTCCGCGTGTTATCGAACAGAAGCTAGCGTCCTACTTGTCGATGGAAGAACGTCGAAAGCTCGCAGCTAAAAATACGAGCGACAAGGGGGCGGGCCAGGTTGTCGAGGAAACGTAAGAGACGGAATAGGGAAGAAGGAAAAATAAGTGAGGCTTGGCTATTGCCTTATGCAGACCTTCTTACATTGCTATTGGCGATGTTTATTGTCCTATTTGCCTCGAGTTCGTTAGATGAAGGCAAATTCAGTCAAATATCGTCTGTGTTCAACCAGATTTTTGACGGAGGGACGGGCGTAATGAATAACTCTTCCCCGTCGCCTGTACCGATTCCAAAAGACGGTGCAGGGGAGGGAAATGAAAACTCATCCTATTTGGAGGATCAACAGTCCCTCGGAGAAATACAAGAGAAGCTGGATGACTATATCGCAGTTCATGAACTTGAGAATCAGTTCCAGACGAAATTGACGGAAGAAGGACTGTTGATTACAATTAGGGACAGCATCCTATTTGAGTCAGGTAAAGCGACAATCAATCCGAAGTACGAAAGTCTTGCGGGAGATATTGCGGATTTGCTTGTGTTTGAGAAGCCTCGTCAAATCGTCATTACTGGACATACAGATAATGTCCCAATTAATAGCGCAGAGTTCCCTTCCAACTGGGAGCTGAGCATGATGAGGGCTATCAATTTCTTAAGGGCGATCGTTAGCAATGATAATTTGGATCCTCAATTGTTCAGTGTGAAAGGGTATGGGGAAAACAAACCGGTCGCTTCTAATGACACGGCTGAAGGAAGAAGTAAGAATAGGAGAGTCGAAGTGCTTATACAACCTCTCGTTCTAAAAGACGGAACATCACTTGAATAAAATATATGAAAAAGCCGATGCTTCAGGGTTATCCTGTCGCATCGGCTTTTTGCTAGCACAATTCAATTCCGCAATGCGCCTAGTTCAGCGGCAATTGCTTGCATTTCATTCGGAGTGATCGTATCTCTTTTCATGACCATTTCGTACATATATACCAAATCGTCATATTGGGAAGTACTGAAATTGTCAGCTTTCATAGCATCCACATTGACCATCCGAAGTTTTTCTTTAATCTTTTCGATCATATACGTCACGTTTTCAGGTGTTGGTTGAGTTAAATCCATAATGTCCCCCGCCCTTCCTTAGCTTCGGACATAATCATCACATTATTCGCTCGTGCTGTCAACCGGTGCTGGTTTCCCCATCTTTTCTGCTTCTTTCTCTTCAATCATCTTCGCTTGGAAACGTTTTGTCTCCATAATAATTACGCCAGACAATCCAAGAAGACCAATCAAGTTAGGAATTGCCATCAAACCGTTCAGTACGTCAGCTAGAGCCCAAACGACATCGAGAGAGACAAGGGCCCCGACAATAATGAAAGATACGAATGCAATACGGTACCCTAATACTGCGCCTGGTTTAGGGAATAGGTATTGGAAACATTTCTCTCCATAATAGCCCCATCCAAGAATTGTGGACGATGCGAAGAACACGATACCAATTGCGACGAGAACTGGACCCGCTCCTCCGAGGAATGTTCCGAAAGCTTCGGCAGTTAATGCTCCACCATTAATCGATTTGTCCTTCCATTGCCCCGACATAACAATTGTGACACCAGTAATTGAACAGATAACGAGCGTGTCAAAAAATACTTGCGTCATAGAAATGAGTGCTTGACGGCCAGGCATGTCAGTTTTTGCCGCCGCCGCCGCGATAGGAGCCGAACCGAGACCGGCTTCATTCGAGAAGAGACCGCGGGCAACCCCGAAACGAATTGCAGCACCGATTGCTCCACCTACAGCAGCTTCTCCTGTAAATGCAAATTTAAAAATTGTAGCGAAAGCTTCTGGAACTAGATTAATATTCATAATCATAATAATTGCACCTGCTATGAAATAGAAGAGTGCCATAATCGGTACGAAAAATGCAGTAACGCGGCCAATTGATTTAATTCCACCAAGGATTACGAGTGCCCCAAAGATTAAAAGCGCAATTCCTGTAACTAAGTGTGGTACATTGAATGTGCTTTTCATAACATCCGCGACAGCCTTTGATTGTGTACCGTTACCGATTCCGAAAGCGGCAAGTGCTCCGAAGGCGGCAAATGCGACACCGAGCCATCTTTTCTTCAGACCGTGTTCAAGATAATACATCGGTCCTCCAGCCATCTCACCTTTGGAATCTTTTACGCGGTATTTAACAGCAAGGATCGCTTCTCCATATTTTGTAGCCATTCCGAAGAATCCTGCGAGCCACATCCAGAAAACTGCTCCTGGACCTCCCATATAAACGGCGGTCGCAACACCAACGATGTTACCAACACCGACAGTGGCGGCCATTGCAGTCATTAGCGCCTGGAATTGGGAAATGTCGCCGTCCGCTTTTTTATCATGCTTACGAGAAAATACTTGTTTCAATGAATACGGCAATAACCGTACTTGGATAAATCCGAGTCTTACAGTTAAGAAGATACCCGTTCCTACAAGGAGGACAAGCAATGGCGGTCCCCAAATAATTCCGCCTATCTTGTCCAAAAAGCCAGTGATGACATCCATCCTACTACCCCCAATTTAAATTTGTTTTATCCCCTATGAACTTCTCTCCGCCCAAAAAAATCTCTCAATTATCGACTTCCTTTCATTTCCATTTTCAAACACATTGGACTATTGAGAATATTGATAGTCTTGTGTTTAATATTCCTTAACTTACTATCATTAGTCAAGACTTTTTTTTAGAAAACATCAATATTGTTTGTTTTTTCATTCGAAGGGTATAATGAGATATGCAAATTAGAATAAAATTGGAGGGTTTTACGTGGGAAACAGTAAATTTGGTAGGTTTATCATGTTGGGGGCGATTTTGGGAGGAGCTATCAGCATGTTCGATCGAAGCACCCGCCAGCAAGTTGTAAAAAAATCGAATGCGATGATTTCGCAGATTGGCCACTACTCGAAAAATCCGGATGAACTAAAAAATAAGCTTCAACAACAGAAAGAAAAGTACGTATCAATATATGAACAACTTTCAGGAGATGCCGCATATATTAAAAATCAAGTCGAGGAATTAAAAACATTAACACCTCAAGTGAAGGAGCTTGTCGTTGGTACAAAGGAAGCTTTTGTTGATTCGAAAGAAGAATACAAAGAGATTGTAAACGATTCAATAGAGATGACGGATGCAAAAAAGAAGTAAGTAACGGAAGGAGTGAGTCGCATGTGAAGTACAAAGACCCGTTACTTCTAAAAAGAAAGAAGCGTGTTAAAAAAGAAAAGAATGGATTCATGGCGGATTCTCTATTCATGCAATTTTTTAACGATGTGAAGGATGGGGATCTAGAGAAATTTGACGTTACGACGACACAAGGATTTTGGAAGGAGCTCCTAGTTAGGATTAAGAAAGTAGATATTACTGGATTAGGCTCCCAGTTGGCGTTCTTTTTCCTATTATCCTTATTTCCTCTACTAATCTTCTTAATTACACTTTTACCGTTTTTAAATATCGATGAATCCCAAGTGTTCCTCTTCATAAGAGATTATGCGCCTGAAAGTGTGTACATACTCATCCATGACACTCTCCAAGAAATATTGAGAAATCGAAATGGAGGACTATTGTCGATTGGGGCATTAGCAACAATCTGGTCGGCGTCTAAAGGGATGAACGCGCTTACGAAAGCAATGAACCGATCTTATTATGTCGAGGAAACGAGATCCTTTCTACTAGCAAGAGCAATGTCTATCGTATTTACAATCGCTTTGATAGGCGTATTGATTGTCGCCCTCTTATTACCGGTATTTGGCCAGCAAGTCGGGATACTGGCATTTTCGTTTTTCGGAATGGAAGCAGGTTTCCTACAATTATGGGGGAGCTTGCGATGGGTCATACCGCCAATATTAATTTTTCTTGTATTTTCGGCGCTTTATTGGGCAGTCCCGAATCTGAAAGTTCGGCTAAAGAGTGCAATGCCTGGCGCATTGTTTGCCACAGCTGGATGGATACTGACCTCATTCGCATTTTCCTACTACGTAAGGAATTTCGGTAATTATTCAACGTCGTACGGTAGCATTGGGGCAATTATTGTCCTTATGATGTGGCTCTATTTTTCCGCAATTATTTTAATGCTTGGCGGCCAATTGAACGCAGTTATGACAGAACGAAAGCAAGCGAAAATAGCAAAAGAAAAGAGCAATGCAGTCGGCTGACCTGACATGCGTTGCTCTTTTCGTCGTTAATTAATTTTATTCAGTAGGCGTAACCCGTTTAATATGACGAGGATTGTGCTACCTTCATGGCCGATGACGCCTAAAGGTAGATCGACGACTTGCATGAAATTGGAGATGATGAGAACTGCAATGACTGCAACGGAGAAGAAGACGTTTTGTTTTACGATCCGCTGCATCTTCTTCGAAACTTTCACTGCATAAGAGATGCGGGTCAAATCATTTTGCATGAGAACGACATCTGCTGTTTCCAATGCAACGTCAGTGCCTCCGCCCATTGCAATGCCTGATGTCGCAGTCGCTAAAGCAGGTGCGTCATTAATGCCGTCCCCGACCATTCCGACTTCTCCATATTCTTTCAGAAGTTTTTTCAGTTCCTCGACCTTCGTTTCAGGGAGGCATTCGGCTACATAACGGTCTAATCCTGCTTCGTTAGCGATCGTTCTCGCTGTATTTTCGTTGTCGCCCGTCAACATGATTGATTGAATGCCTAATTGCTTTAAGTCTTGAATTGCCTGAATCGCTTCAGGGCGCAGCGTGTCTTTTAATGCGAAGACAGCGATGATTCCTTCTTCATCTTTCATTGAAACAACAGTTTTACCTTCATTTGAAAGCTTGTGGACAATTCCATCATTGAACGCATCAATCAAATCTTTCCCGACAAATTTTGGATTACCGACGAGAATTTCACCGGTATTCGTAAATGCACGTATTCCGTATCCCGGAACGTCTTCAATTTGAGGATTCTCCATTTGGGAGACCCCTTGCTCATTTGCGTAATTTACAATTGCGATTGCGAGCGGATGATTCGATTGTGATTCGATGCTTGAAAGCATGGCAAGCGTGAAATTCGCATCTGCATTTTCGCGAACGATAAAATCGGTTACAACCGGTTTTCCGGAAGTTAATGTACCTGTCTTGTCAAAAGCGATTGCTTTCAATGAACCAAGATGCTCTAAATGGACACCACCTTTAAACAGGATCCCTCGCTTCGCTCCGTTCGAAACCGCTGCAAGTGTCGCAGGCATGATCGACGCGACGAGCGCACAAGGGGAGGCAACGACTAACAGGACAATGGCACGATAAAATGTCGTCGTCCAATCCCAGTCAAATAGAAAGTGTGGTAAAAACATCATGACGATGACGGTGAAAATGACGATTTTCACGTACGTGCCTTCAAATCTTTCGATAAATTGTTGGGATGGAGATTTTTCGCTTTGCGCGCTCTGAACGAGGGTAATAATTTTCTGGAATAATGTTTCCGAACTAGGCTTCGTCATTTCCATCTGAATGGCACCACTTAAGTTAACAGTACCTGCAAATAGCTCATCGTCTTCAGCTTTTGTGACAGGGACGGATTCACCGTTAATGGCGGACATGTCGACCGAAGTCGTCCCTTGAATAATAACGCCATCGACCGGAATCCTCTCACCCGGTTTTACAAGAATTCGGGAGCCTACGGAAAGGGAAGAGGTAGCTACACTAATCGTAGAACCATCCTCCTGGATGAGCCATGCCTCCTCAGGTTGCAACTCCATTAGTGCAGAAATCTCTTTATGGCTTTTATTTAATGTGTACGTCTCAAGAGCGCCGCTAATTGCAAAAATGAAAATGAGGATGGCGCCTTCCGCCCAATAACCAATAACGGCAGAGCCAATCGCTGCAAATACCATGAGCATCTCGACATTTAACTGCCGATCGGCAATCGTTTCTTCAATCCCTTCTTTTGCTTTTGCAAACCCGCCAATTAGAAAGGCGACAACATAGAGGGAAGTAGAAAGAGTGGCTGAACCGTCCTTTCCGATTATCCAAGCGGATAGAATTAAAATACCGGATACTATTGCAGCAACTAGTTCCAAATGGGCAGTCCACGGAGCTGGGCTTTGCATTGTTTCCTTTGCTTGTATTGTCATTTAAATACCTCCAATTGAGAATGGATATCAACTTCGATAAGTTGGATAAACCAAGAAACCGATAATACCAGCGTTGAGAGGTATTATCAATTACGGTGATTATCATAAATATTTAATAATCATTATAAATAGCAGTATATCATGTTCAGTTGTAAAGTGGTACTTGAAACTATTAGAAATTGAGGAGAATGAAAATAAAAAAGCTCCGACACGTACCAAAATGGTAGTGTCAGAGCTACAAATTTATTAGCTGAAAACTTTTTCTTTAAATTGGGATAATTTCTCTAGCGATGATTGGTCAACATCCGCGTGCAAGCTATTGCCGTGAGAATCCATCGTGACGACCGCTGTAAAGTCTTCGACGCGCAAATGCCACATCGCTTCCGGAATACCAAATTGTAGCAGGTCAACACCTTCAACCGCTTTAATGCAGTCTGCATAATATTGCGCAGCTCCACCGATTGCGTTTAAATACACCCCGCCATGTTCCTTAAGTGCAGCGAGTGTGTTCGGTCCCATTCCGCCTTTTCCGATAACTGCACGGATGCCAAATTTCTTCATAATATCGCCCTGATATGGTTCCTCACGCATTGACGTTGTCGGTCCAGCAGCAACGATTTCATAACTGCCATCTTCATTTTTCAACACGACCGGACCGCAATGGTAGATGATGTGGCCATCCAAGTCGACCGGTGCATCATTTTCCGAAAGATGCTTATGAATTGCATCGCGTCCTGTATACATACGGCCGCTAATTTTAACGACGTCGCCGACTTTCAGGTCACGAATCTGTTCTTCGCTAATCGGAGCAGTTAGTTCGACAATACGTGATGACTGTTTTGTTTCTTCTTGATCATCTTCTTGTTTAAAGGAGAGCTTTTCGCCTTCGTTATAATGCCATTTTGTAACGGCTCCTGTCGTCGGATCAAGATCTACAGCCATTCGACGATATGCCCAGCAGTTATAGGCGACGGACACATAGAAGCTAGCAGGGAGGCGATGCATGACGCCGATTTTACATCCTAACAATGTCGTCTCTCCACCGAAGCCCATCGTACCGATGCCGAGTTTATTCGCCGATTCCATAATATATGCTTCGAGTTCAGCAAGCTGGGAATTCGGATTCACGTCGTCCACCGCACGGAAAAGCTGGTCTTTCGCGAGTTCGTAGCCTGATGTGCGATCGCCGCCGATTCCGACGCCGATGAAGCCTGCAGAACAGCCATGTCCTTGTGCTTGATAAACCGAGTGGAGGATACATTTGCGAATACCGTCAAGATCTCGTCCGGCACGCCCTAATCCTTCCAATTCCGTCGGAAGACTGTATTGGATGTTTTTATTCTCACAGCCTCCGCCTTTCAGTATCAACTTCACTTCGATATGGTTATTTTCCCACTGCTCAAATTTAATGACTGGAAGTCCATCGCCGAGGTTGTCCCCGCTATTCTCACCAGTTATTGAATCGACGGCATTCGGTCTTAGCTTGCCATCTTTTGTCGCTTGGACGAGTGCTTTTTTAATGGCCGTCTTAATCTCCAACTGATTAACTCCGACTGGCGTTTGGATTTTAAAAGTCGGTAACCCTGTATCTTGGCAAATTGGTGAAAGTTTTTCATCTGCCATATTAATGTTTTTTGCTATCGTATCGAGACTCATTGCTGCCCGTGTGCCCGCGTCTTCTTGCTCTCGAGCTGCGCTTACGGCACGACGGACATCCTTCGGAAGATTTGTAGATGTTTCACAAATTAGATCATACATACTTTTCTCAAGTTGTTCTATGTACATTCTTATTTCCCCCTAGAGAATCATTGATCTTTTTTTAGTTTGCTCATCTGGTTTTCCAGCTCATCAATCAAGCTGATAAGCTGATCGATGTCATCGAGGTCGGTCTTTTCCGGCTCAATCGATTCAAGTTTCTCCAAAAATTGATGGAGACGGTTTTTTAATTCATCAACTTGACTATTGCTTTTTCCATTATCCAAGCACTACACCTCTTTTCATCAATGTAATCGTATACGAATGTCACGTTTTTTTCAATGTTCCGGCAAAAAATGTAGCAATAGATTAACTATTCTCGATAGTTGAATGTTTACAATATAAAAACATCGTGTTATACTACAAATAATCTAGTTGAAAAGGAGGCCGTAGTGTAGAGACGAATCGAATCCTTTAGAAAAGGAGGGGATCCGTGAACGTTTGACGGCCATAGCCGAAGACGCCTACGAATTTTATGCAAAATGAAAGTGAAGGTTCTATTCATACGTAAAGGCCCAGCCGTATTCTGATATCAGATATGGTCTGGGCCTTTACTATTCAAGAAATGAATTCATATGTTTCGACGACTTCGATCGAATCCACGACCGATTGAAGCATGGAACAGTTCTTTGACGTTAAGTGCAAAATTTTCTCCATCTGGCTATCCTCGATTACTTCACGCTCAATTAGAAAGTGAAGATGGATTTTTTCTACACGGTTTGCAATCTCTTCATTGCGAACGACTTCCTTCACTTCGATGCCGATATGCTTTGCAGGCATCCTTTTTCTTTCTAGGATTTTACGTAAAACGCCTCCGCTACAAACTGCTATGGATGAAACTAACAGTTGGTAAGGTCGGAATCCGTACTCGTCGTTTGCGGAAATTTGCAGCTTGCCGAATGATGTTTCTGTTTCAAATCCGTTTTCAGTCATTTCGAATTTCATTCTAATCAATCCTCCTAATTCACTTGTGCTACTATTATAAGGTGAAACTTCACGCAGTGGGGATTCTATGCACAATGAAGGAGCGTATTGTTTATGAATGCATCAGTAACTGCTGAGCAACGGCGGTTTTGGATTCTTGTCATCATCGTTTCGATATCAGGCTTTTCCCAAGGAATGTTACTTCCACTCATTTCCGCTATATTCGAGCAGGACGGAATTTCGAGTGCATTAAATGGTCTGAATGCAACAGGCTTATACATAGGTACGCTTCTCGTGTCACCATTCATGGAAGCACCATTGCGTAAATACGGCTATAAACCTGTCATTATATTGGGCGGAATTATCGTCTTTTCGTCATTGCTATTGTTCCCGTTATGGAAACATGTCGTCTTTTGGTTCATCTTACGTTTATTAATTGGCATTGGGGATCATGCCCTCCATTTCTCAACGCAAACGTGGATAACGAGTACATCGGAGCAACATCGATTAGGCAGGAATATTGCAATTTACGGCTTGTCATTTAGCCTAGGCTTTGCAGTAGGTCCACTGTTTGCGCCGCTTATGAAAATTCATGAGGGGCTTCCATTCATCGTTTCTGGCTTATTATGCATGTCTGCATGGCTACTCGTCTTCTACTTAAAAAATGATTTCCCAGAAGTGATGAAAGGCAATGTGGAAACGGGAAGTTTTATGAAACGGTCGAAAAGCACAATCGCCATTGCGTGGATCGCTTTTTTAGGTCCGTTCGGTTATGGATTTCTGGAATCATCGTTAAATGCAATGTACCCGGTATATGCGTTGCGAAACGGGATGGAACTGGCGTCTGTCTCGATGATTCTCGCCATATTTTCAATCGGAGGGATTATTTCACAGTTGCCGCTTGGTATGCTTTCGGACAAGTTCGGTAGACATCTCGTCCTCCCGATAACGTATGGAGGAGGGGCTGTCGCGTTTTGGGTTGCAAGCATGATGGGGAATTCAGTCCTGTTTGTCATGCTGACCGTTTTCGTTGCCGGCATGTTTCTTGGATCGATCTTTTCACTTGGCATTTCGTATATGTCCGATCTTACTCCGAAAAATTTATTGCCGACCGGTAACTTGCTATGCGGTATCTTTTTCAGTATCGGCAGCTTAACAGGCCCATTTGCGGGAGGACTTTTCCTTGAATTCGTCGAAGGTGTTAGCTTTTTTCTTATTATCTCCATCTTGTTTGGGATAGTATTTGTTATCTCCCTTTACGGTGTGAATAGAAAAAGCATCCGGATGTAAGGATGCTTTCTAATTCACCGTAAAATTTTATTAACATTTTCATACTCGAGGACGAGATCGTCCAATGATCGGAATTCATATCCTGCTTTTTTTGCGTCTCTAATAAAATCCGGCAGTGCTTGCGCATTATCAGGTGACACAGTATGCATCAAGATTAGCGCACCAGGGTGAAGCTGTTTCATTAGCTCATTGTAAGCATAGTCGCGACCGCGAGGTTTATTCGCATGCCAATCAATGAACGCGACGGACCAGAATATATGGCGGTAGCCTAACTCATTACCTTTACGTAAAACAGTATCATTAAAAATACCTTCAGGAGGCCGTGCATAATTCGTCCGTTTGACGCCGGCCGTTTTATATAGAAGCTCATCGAACTTCTTCCATTCTTCCTCCATTCTTTCTTCCGATAGATTTGCCATGTTCGGATGGTCGAAAGAATGATTACCAATAATATGCCCATCTTTCACCATCCTCTGGACGATAGGGGCGGCGCTTTTCAAATAGTGGCCGGTTAGAAAGAACGTCGCAGGGGCTTCCTCCTTTTTTAAAGTATCCAAAATATTTTCGGTATAGCCATTTTCATAGCCATTATCGAAAGTTAAATAAGCAATTTTTTCATCGGGATTGCCTTTATATATAGCACCATGCTTTTCGAGCATTGACTCTAAAGCGGGTCCTGCGTTCGGTGGAACACCGTTGGAAGCTTTTTTAAATCCCCAATGAAATTCCTCTGCCTTCGCCGAGAAAGGATTGAATAAAATGCCGACAACGATAATGAAAGCAGCCATAAGTATCCCTGGGCCATGTTCTTCAATCATAAAATGCACATCTCCTTTTACGGTAGGATGTGCGGCAGTGTAGTAATTATACGTATGTCACAATAGGTCATCTAGCGCTAAAGACAGAACAGGAAACTCGAATTCAAAGCCGTCCGCTAATAGCTTTTCAGGAGTCACATATTGTCCTTCCAAGACGAGAGAACTCTTTTTCCCAAGTGCCAGCTTCATAATTGGTGAAGGTGCTGGAAACCAATGTGGTCGATGCAACGTAGCACCGATCATCTTTCCGAAATCGTCCATCCGAAGAGGAAATGGAGCCGTAACATTAACAGCACCTTCCAAGTCACTATTTTGCACAATATGCAAAATGGCTCGTGCAACATCCCGCACATGTACCCAGGAAACCCACTGCTGTCCGGTGCCGACTTTTCCGCCAACGAATAGTTTATAAGGCATAACGATAAGCGGCAAAGCTCCTTCATCTCTCGAAAGAACGACTCCAAATCGAGTGTAAACGGTTCGTATTCCATAATCGTTCAGCGCTGCTGCTTTCTTCTCCCAATCGCTCACCGTTCTACCAAGAAAATCTGTCGCGATTTCAGCAGACTCCTCCGTATAAATGGCCGTTTCTGATGTAGGATAAATACCAATAGCGCTCGCATTAATGAAAACGGACGGTTTTTCATCCAGCTCACCAATAATCCGGATTAATTCATCCGTCGCTTCCATCCTGCTTTCATAAATCTGCTTCTGATGCGCCTCCGTCCAACGTCCATCATTGATCGAAACCCCAGCAAGGTTAATAAACACATCCACCTCGCCAATCTCTTTCTCCGGAACAGCTCCTTCTTGCAACCAAACTACATATTTCACATTCGTACTGTCAGATTTTTTATTCCGTGAAAGAATAATGATTTCATGACCGTTTTTTACTAGTAGATCTGTTATGTGTTGTCCAATAAAACCAGAACCACCTGCGATAACAACTTTCATTCCCATTTGCATTCCCTCCAACGTTCGACCTCCATGAAGAGAACATGTATACTAATAGATAACGAGGGAGGTCGAACAGATTTGCCTGTTATAACGAAAATAACACAACAAAAACGTGATAGCGAACGTTACAATATTTTCCTAGATGAAACATACGCATTCAGCGTCCATGAATCCGTCCTCGTCAAGTACGGACTAACAAAAGGAATGCAACTCGACGAATGGTCGATGGACGAAATTACATACGAAGACGAAATCGAAAAAGCATTCAACCGCGCACTTCACTACCTATCTTTCCGAATGCGAAGCGAATTCGAGGTGAAAAAGAAGCTGCTCGACTTGGAATTTGGCGAAGCGGTCGTCCTTGAAGCCATCGTGAAATTGAGAAGACTTGGATTCCTCGACGATCAG
Organism: Sporosarcina sp. UB5; assembly: GCF_050859005.1. Taxonomy (GTDB): domain Bacteria; phylum Bacillota; class Bacilli; order Bacillales_A; family Planococcaceae; genus Sporosarcina. Next base: position 324,952 of record NZ_CP125984.1, on the reverse strand, counting down.
GCATTTTCTGAAGCATTAATGCGAACACAAAAAAATGCATCCAACAAAGGCCCAAAAGCAATTCAACAAGAATTGCAGAAAAAAGGCGTTGGAAAGGAGTTGCAACAGCAAGTGCTTGAAAACTATTCAGAAGAAGAACAATTTGCAGTCGCGAAAAAACTTGCCGAAAAGGCGGCAAGGTCAAATCGCTCGATCGCACCCGCACAATTAAAGCAAAAAATTCAAAGTGCACTTGCCCGCAAAGGATTTTCCTTTGACCTAATTAGCAGTGTCATGGAAGAAATCGATTTCGGCAGGGATGAAGACGAATGGGATACGATTATTGAATCCGTTGGTGAGAAAGCATGGCGTAGGAATAAGTCAAAGCATTCCGGCTATGAATTAAGAAATCGTGTCAAACAGGCGATGTACCAGAAAGGAATACCGTTCGAACGAATTGACAGTTTCATTGAAAAAAAGGAGAACGAAGAAGATGGAGACTAAAAAATATAGTGAAATGACAGAGTACGAATTACGTTCAGAAATCGGAAGCCTTATGGAAAAAGCACGAAAGGCGGAGCAACTAGGTATGATTAATGAGTTCGCGGTTTATCAGCGTAAAGCGCTCATGGCGAAATCATATATGATTGACCCGTCAACTATCGTTCCAGGGGAAATTTACAGAATCGAAGGCGATGAAGGGGTCTTTTTCCACGTCGACTATTTGAAAGGCCGCTTTGCATGGGGATACCGCTTAGGCGGAGAGCGTGCGGAAGAGGCGTTGCCGATTGCAATGCTCCAGTCGGTGAAAGCGGGCAAATAACATTTAAAAGCTTGCCGATAACGTTTCGGCAAGCTTTTGTAATCCTTTCTACGTCTAGCTTCGGGCGCCAGAGCCTCGGGGGCATCATTGCTCCCAACGCTTCGCTTTTGCTCGCAAAAGCCGTTCTACGTGACGGCTTTGCCTGTCGGCTCTAAGCAGGCGCCCTCCGCTTTTGTTAAGAATTTGGAATGAAATTCAGTTTTTTACGGAGCTTGTCCTCTGAAAAAATCCATCCTGTATACGAATTGATGACTTCCATGTCTTCGTTAATATGTGCAACAGCGACGAACGGATAGTAACTCTTACTTCGATAACGCAAATCGATGAGTCGCACTTCGTATAAGTGATCGACATAAGAAACCGACCATCTGTAAATTGGGGAAAAAGAGACGAAAGCCTGTATATTTTTATCTTCCATCGCTGCATCAATATAAGGGGATTTTGGCATCGGCTCGCGTTTGAATCGATCGTAAATATTGACCGAACGCCCATATGCCCGCCCGACATAATGGCATTCCTTATTGGATGCGGCAACTCTCCATTGGAAGAAATGCATCGTCGGCGCGATGAAAATATCATCAGCATCCGGAATAGTGTTGCGGACTGCACGCGTCACAGCTCCTTTGACGGCAAAGCGTAACAGATAATAGAAGAAAACGGTAATATACAAAAGCGTGAATGTCAGAACCGGTTCTGCACCTAACACCCATGCAACAATTGCAATAATGTGTAATCCGAAAATGATTGGGTCAAACGTATTAATGACCCCGATAGCAACCCATTGATTTGAAAATGGCCGCAATGCTTGTGTACCGTATGCGTTGAAGATGTCTACAAAAACGTGTAAAAACACTGCTAAGAACGTCCAAGCCCAAAGATGGTAAAATGCTGCTTCGGGGAAAATGAACGTCAGAATGATTGAAATGGCGAGCGGCCAAAGTAGTACTGCAGGTACCGAATGAGTAATTCCACGATGGTTTCGTATATAAACCGCATTATTCCTCAATTTAAGGACAGTATCGACATCAGGTACTAAAGAGCCTGACACGATTCCGATATATACTGCCGTCATTGTGACAGAATCTGAAGCGACGATTGGATCTGCCAATGACAACCCGCAAATGGCTGCACCCATCACAATATGTGTTCCTGTATCCAAAAAAATCACTCCTTTCCATCGCCACTAAAATGACGATGAAATGTACGACAAGCAATTGTAACTCTACTAGTAGTATATACCCTATTTTCATTAACGAAAAGCATATGCAAAACGGAGGTATTCATGCAGCTCTTTGAACGGAAACTTGAAAAAGAATTTAGAAAAGCGTTGATCACCTGGTATTTAGAAGAGAAAAGAGATCTTCCATGGAGAAGGACGTCAAATCCTTATTACATATGGGTATCTGAAGTGATGCTTCAACAAACCCGTGTTGACACAGTTATCCCTTATTATGAACGGTTTATCGAAAAATTTCCGACACTTGCCGATTTGGCCAATGCGGATGAAGAAGAAGTATTAAAAATGTGGGAAGGACTTGGATATTATTCCAGAGCCCGCAATTTGCAAGCTGGTGTGCAGGAAGTTGTAACAACATACGATAGCCGAATTCCCGAAAATCGAAAAGAGATATCAAAGTTGAAAGGTGTCGGTCCGTATACGGCAGGCGCTGTCCTCAGTATCGCATTCGGCGTTCCTGAGCATGCGGTTGACGGGAATGTGATGAGAGTGCTATCCCGCATTTTAATGATCGAAGACGATATCGCCATTCCGCGCACGCGAAAGCTATTCGAAGAAGTAGTTATGGCTTTAATTGACAAAGAAGATCCTTCGTCGTTCAATCAAGGCTTGATGGAACTAGGGGCGACTATTTGCACGCCCCGGCCGAAATGCCTTTTGTGCCCAGTTCGGGAATTTTGTGCAGCTTTCCACGAAGGAAGGCAGGAAGATCTGCCTGTAAAGTCCAAGAAAGGAAAGATGAGGACAGTGCCGGTTCTTTCGTTTGCCATCCGCAACACGGAAGGAAAATGGCTAATGACGCAACGGCCAGCGGAAGGACTTTTGGCGAATATGTGGGAGTTTCCAATGGTAGAAAACAATACCGAAACTTTGGAGAACATTGTGAAAGCCAATTTTGGATTAACCGTTGGCTCAATAACGCCATTGACCGAGTTTCGACATATATTTTCCCACCTCACATGGGAAGTGAAAAGTTATGTAGCAACGACGAATGATGTATCCCCTGACGGGATTGAATTCCTATCGGCTGCTGAAGTTGATGCATTGCCGAAGGCTGTACCTGTTATGAAAATTTGGGACGAAGTGAAAAACGGATGGATTGACAACGAAGATTGTTGAATAAAACGTAATTCCAGGAACATCATAGGAATTACGGAGGTGAAAATCCATGACCAAAATAGATCGAGACAAATTTAATTACCCACTACCAAAAAACTTCAAGTATTCAAACGACGTTAAAAATCGGTCTATGTCTGAAGAGTTTGCAGCTGAAACAGATGTGAACGAAGTTCGTAAGCAAAATCAGCAGTCACAAATGAACAAAACGAACACATTTCGTGGAGCTAGTAGTTACAATAATCTGTCTCAATAATGGATGGACATCACCTGCCGGCAGCTATAGCTGCCGGTTTTTTTATTAGTAATTGAGGGCGTTAATTAATTGACAAAATAATGCAGAATAATTCAATCTGATTTGAACATCATAGTCGTTACGGAGGTGAAAATCCATGACAAACAAAAATCGAAACCAAAATCAACAAATGACGCAAGCTTCGTTTACAAACGCAAACAAAGTGAAACAACAAATTATGTCTGAAGAGTTTGGTTCTGAAACAGATGTAAACGAAGTGCGCCAACAAAACCAGCAATCAGAAATGAACAAAACAAACACTTCTGGTGGAGCTGGTAGTTTCGGAAGTCAGTCGAAATAATGGATGGTCACCACCTGCCGGCAGCTAAAGCTGCCGGTTTTTTAAAGTTATTTCAAAGGGTAAACATTTCAATTTTCATTGGAAAATTGGTATAATACACGGATAGTAGCTTTTTTGAATTTCAAAGGTGGTTTTACGAGTGACAATACCGAAAGAAGGCGAAACGATACAGGTACATAGTTATAAGCATGATGGCAATATCCATCGTGTGTGGCAAGAAACAACCGTATTGAAGGGAACACGGAATATTGTAATCGGTGCGAATGAGCGAACGCTCGTCACAGAAGCGGACGGCAGGACGTGGCTGACGAGAGAGCCTTCAATCTGTTACTTCCATGCAGAGCATTGGTTCAATATTATTTGCATGCTCCGTGAAGACGGGGTCTATTATTATGTGAATATGAGTTCACCTTTCGTCTTTGACCACCAAGCGTTGAAATATATCGATTATGATCTTGATGTAAAAGTGTTTCCAGATATGAGTTATTTGATCTTGGATGAAGATGAATACGCCGACCATAAAAAGAAGATGAATTATCCTGAAGTGATTGACAAAATATTAAAGCGTAACCTTGAAAAACTGCTCATGTGGATCAAAAAGCGCAAAGGGCCATTTGCACCGGATTTCATTGAAGTGTGGACTTCGAGGTATCAGTTTTATAAGCATGTAAAGAAAAACGATCAATGAGAGCCTGTCTGCGTTTAATGCAGTTGGGCTTTTTGTTGTTGGAGGAGGATGGAGATGGGAGAGAGTATTAAAAGATACTTACGATTTGTAAAGCCATATAATTGGCAGATTATGTTGACGATCTTCATTGGAGTCGTAAAATTTGCCATTCCGCTTTTCATTCCTTACCTTATTAAAATTGTTATCGACGACATTATCGGGGCGGAAACGCTAACGGATGCAGAAAAATCGAAGCAGCTTTTCCTTTGGCTCGGGGGTACCGTTTTACTCTTTTTCATCATTAGGCCGCCTGTTGAATACTACCGCCAATATTTTGCGCAATACGTCAGCAATAAAATCTTATACGATATCCGTGAGAACTTGTATGGGCATTTGCAGAAGCTTGGGCTACGCTACTATTCCAATACGCGGGCAGGAGAAGTCATTTCGCGTGTTATTAATGACGTAGAGCAGACGAAAAACTTCGTCACAATCGGTTTAATGAACGTCTGGCTCGACTTGGCGACAATTATTATTGCAACATGCGTTATGCTTACGATGGATGTTCCGTTGACGATTGTAACATTACTTGCATTTCCTTTTTACGCATACAGTGTAAAGCATTTTTTCGGGAAGTTGAGAGCATTGACGAGGAAGCGTTCACAGGCACTTGCCGACGTGCAAAGTTATTTGCATGAAAGAGTGACGGGAATTAGCGTCATTAAAAGCTTTGCACTTGAGGATAAAGAGCAGGAGCGATTTGACGAGACAAACGGCAACTTCCTCGATAAGGCCCTAGATCATACGCGATGGAATGCTAAGGCGTTTGCAGTCGTTAATACAATTACCGATGTCGCTCCTTTGCTCGTAATTTCCTATGCTGGCTATCAAGTGATCAACGGTTCGTTGTCGGTCGGTGTGATGGTGGCATTTATTGCGTACATAGATCGGCTGTATAATCCGTTGCGGCGGTTAGTCAATGCATCAACGACGTTAACGCAATCGTTTGCATCGATGGACAGAGTTTTTGAACTGATGGAAGAACCTTACGATATTAACGATAAAAACAATGCCAAAGAGCTGCCACGTATTAAAGGTGAAATCCAATTCGATCATGTCGGGTTTTCGTATGAAGAAGATGATGGCCCGGTGTTGAGGGATGTCAACTTTACGGTTAAACCTGGCGAGACGGTGGCGTTAGTCGGAATGAGTGGCGGAGGGAAGTCGACAATCGTTAGTCTCATTCCACGGTTTTACGATGTAACGGCGGGCTCGATTCGAATTGACGGGTACGATGTGCGCGATATTCAATTGAAATCGTTGCGCGACCAGATAGGAATCGTCCTTCAAGATAGCATCCTTTTCAGTGATTCGGTAAAGAGCAATATTTTGATGGGGAATCCGGACGCAACAGATGACGAAGTAATTGCTGCTGCTAAAGCGGCGAACGCGCATGATTTCATCGAATCGTTGCCGGAAGGATACGACACGACCGTCGGCGAGCGGGGCGTTAAACTATCGGGTGGACAGAAACAGCGGATTGCAATTGCGCGAGTGTTTCTAAAGAATCCACCATTGCTCATTTTGGATGAAGCAACATCTGCATTAGATCTTGAAAGTGAAGCGCTCATCCAAGAATCTTTGGAACGGCTTGCTAGTGATAGGACAACTGTAATTGTTGCGCACCGACTATCAACGATTACCCATGCCGACAAGATTTTCGTCATTGACCATGGGGAGTTGAAAGAAGTCGGCAGCCACGAAGAACTGATGGCGCAACAAGGCATTTACTACAATCTATTTCAAGTTCAATCGCTATAAAAAGTGAAGCTACCGGACATCCGGTAGCTTTTTTTATTTCAGCCATTCGGCAATCGCGTCCAAAGAGAGCTCCCTCGCGCTTACGTGAGCCATCCCGCGCTCAAAGCGATCCATCTATGAACATTGCATATTGTCTTTTAACAGAAAGTATACTAGTCGTAATTAGATGTTTCTGAAAACAACTAAAACGAAAAGGTGATCTGATGAATGAAAGGAAGAAAATTCTTGAGGTAAACGACTTGCAGACTACCTTTTTCACAGACTCCGGCAATATTCCTGCCGTTGATCATATCGATTTTTATCTTCGGGATGGCGAGATTTTAGGAATCGTTGGGGAATCGGGATGCGGAAAAAGTGTTACCTCCTTATCAATAATGGGGCTCGTGCCAAGTCCCCCTGGGAAAATTACAAACGGGGAAATTGTGTACAACGGACGCAATTTAATTGGCTTGTCCGAAAAAATGATGAGACAGATTCGCGGCAATGACATCGCAATGATTTTTCAGGAGCCGATGACTTCATTGAATCCGCTGTTCACGATTGGCAATCAGATGGTCGAAGCGATTTTAATTCACGAAAAAGGGTGGTCGAAAACGAAGGCTGAAGTGAGAGCGATTGAGATGTTAAAGCTTGTCGGCTTGCCCCGCCCCGATGGATTGCTGAAAGACTATCCTCACCAATTGTCGGGTGGCATGAGACAGAGGGTCATGATTGCGATGGCGCTCGTCTGTAACCCGAAAATATTAATAGCAGATGAACCGACGACGGCACTCGATGTGACAATTCAAGCGCAAATATTGAAACTGATGAAAGATCTGAATGTCCGGTTAGGAACTGCCATATTATTAATTACCCATGATCTTGGAGTTGTTGCGGAAACGTGTGAGCGGGTCATCGTCATGTACGCGGGTCAAATCATTGAAGAGGCGCCAACGAAACTTATTTTTCAAGACCCCAAGCATCCGTATACGAAAGGTTTGATCCAGTCGGTGCCGGATATGCGCTTTAAAAAGGATCGACTTCATTCCATTCCAGGGAATGTGCCGAAGCCCGGTTCCATAACGAGCGGCTGCAGGTTCGCGGCGCGATGCGAATTTGCGTTTGACCGATGCTTTCAGGAAAACCCGGAGCTCTATAAAACAGCGGATGTGCATCAAACCCGTTGTTTTCTATATGACGATGGAAGGGTGAAGTCGGATGGCCAAAACACCTTTATTGAAAGTTGAGAACTTGAAAAAATACTTTCCCGTTAAGAAAGGGATGTTTGGGAAAACGATTGGTTATGTGAAGGCTGTCGATGACATCTCGTTTTTCGTGAATGAAGGTGAAACGCTAGGAATTGTCGGTGAAAGTGGTTGCGGGAAATCGACAACAGGGCGTGTACTCATGCGCTTACTCGAACCAACAGACGGAAAAATTGAATTCAACGGAAAGGACCTTACTTCATTAAGCGATGAAGAGATGAGAAAAACACGCCGTGATATCCAGATGGTCTTCCAGGATCCTTACGCGTCATTGAATCCCCGCCATACGATAGGCAAAATTTTGGAGGAGCCTCTCATCGTCCATGGCGTTTCGGACCCGAAAGAACGGAAGAAGAAAGTCCGTGATTTTTTGGAAGTCGTCGGATTGAACGCCTACTATGCAAGACGCTATCCGCACCAATTCAGCGGAGGGCAAAGGCAGAGGATTGGCATTGCGCGCGCCTTAATGACGAACCCCAAACTGATTATTGCGGATGAGCCCGTTTCAGCATTGGACGTGTCTATCCAAGCACAAGTGTTGAATCTTATGCAAGATCTCCAAAAGGAGTTCAACCTCACATATATTTTCATCGCCCATGATCTCGGGGTTGTTCGGCATATTAGTGATCGAGTCGCTGTCATGTACTTAGGAAAAATGGTGGAAGTTGCAGATAGTGAGCGACTGTACGAAAAGCCATTGCATCCATATACACAAGCATTATTATCGGCTGTGCCTGTACCAGACCCGGATTTTCAGAAAGAACAGATCATCATAGAAGGAGACATCCCGAATCCGGCTGATCCGCCGACAGGGTGCACATTCCATACACGTTGTCCATTCAAAATGGACATTTGCACGAAAGTACCACCTCGGCTTATGGAACAAACTACCGGTCATTTTGTCGCCTGTCATCTTTATGAAAATGTTAGTCAGGTCGACGATGATATAAAACAATTGGAGGGGTCTCTATGAATAAAAGGAGAATGTGGTCAGCTGCGTTACTGCTATTGCTAGTTTTGTCTACTGTACTCGCTGCTTGTGGCGGTAGTGGAAGTAGCAAAAAGGATACATTAGTTTTCGGTCGTGGCGGTGACTCTACTTCGCTAGATCCGTCGCGGGTGACGGAAGGCGAAACGTTCAAAGTAACAGTTAATCTATACGAGACGCTGTTAAATTTCGGTGAGCAAGATACGACAATCCAACCTGGGCTTGCAAAAGAATGGGGTACGGATGATGGTTTGACGTATACATTTACATTGCAGGAAGGTGTCAAATTCCATGATGGTACAGATTTCAATGCTGACGCCGTCGTCAAAAACTTTGAACGCTGGGCAAACGGAGACGCTGATAAATTCCCATATTACAACTCCATGTTCGGCGGATTCAAAGGGGATGAAGGCCATGTTATCGAATCGGTTAACGCTGACGGGGATTACACGGTCATTATTAAACTGAAACGGCAACAGGCTCCATTCTTAAAAAATATAGCGATGAGCATGTTCGCTATTGCGAGCCCGACTGCATTCGAAAAAGGGGACGATCAGTTTGAAAGGAATCCTGTCGGTACAGGTCCATTCAAATTTGTGGAATGGAAATCGAATGACTCGATCACAATTGAAAAATTCGATAAGTATTGGCAAGAAGGATTACCGAAATTGGAAAAAATTATTTTCCGTTCTATCCCGGACAACTCTGCACGTTTGAATGCACTCATTGCAGGGGAAATCGATCTCGCGGACGGCATTAATCCTTCCGATGGTGAGAAAATCGAAAGCAATGCTAAGTTGCAGCTAATTGAACGTCCATCGATGAACGTCGGCTATCTCGGGTTGACAGTGACGCGTCCTCCTTTCGATAAAAAAGAAGTGCGTCAGGCGATGAACCATGCAATTGATAAGAAAACAATCATTGAATCATTCTTCGAAGGAAGGGCTAACGCTGCGAAAAACCCTATGCCTCCATCGATTTCCGGATACAACAATGATATCGAGCCTTATGAGTACAATCCTGAAAAGGCAAAGGAGCTTTTGGCGAAGGCGGGATATCCTAATGGCTTCGAAATGGAATTATGGGCAATGCCTGTTCCACGTCCTTATATGCCTGACGGTGCAAAAGTGGCTGAAGTAATCCAAAGCAATCTAGCAGATATCGGCATTAAGGCGAAAATCGTTTCGTATGAATGGCCGACTTATCTCGATAAGGCGAGTAAAGGGGAAGCGGATGCTTTCATGCTTGGCTGGACTGGAGATAACGGAGACGCCGACAACTTCCTTTATGTTCTTTTAGATGAAGATAATATCGGTAGCAACAACTATACGTATTTCAAAAATGATGAAATGCATGACCTTTTCATCGAGGCGCAAACAGAAGTGGACGAAAATAAACGGATCGAGCTTTATAAGAAAGCTCAAGAAATTATTCATGAAGAAGCGCCTTGGGTACCAATTGCCCACTCTACACCACTTCTCGCAGCTGCTAAGGAGTTAACTGGATTCGTACCGCACCCGACAGGTTCAGATCTGTTATCGAACGTAGAATTCAAATGATGGATCCACTTTTCACTTTGCATTGAACAGTAGGGGGAGTCGCTCGATTTCCCCCTTTTTCTATTTGCTTAGTCTTCCACTATTGTTACGTCTAGACTCCGGGTGGCAACAGCTCGGGTCATAAGTCAGCTCCGCTGCACGGCAAAAAGCGCCGTTTCGCGAATCTGCCTTATGCCTGTCGCTGTTAACCGCCACCCTCCACTTTTGTTTGTGAGGTGATAGTGATGCTCAGTTACGTCGGCAGAAGGTTATTGCAATTAATACCCGTTCTTCTCGGAATGGTTTTTATTGTATTCATGATGATCCGGGCGATTCCCGGCAACCCAGCGCAAGTCATTTTAGGGCAGCAGGCGACACCCGAGGCAATTGCAGCGATGAATGCAAAATTGGGACTGGACCAACCGTGGTATATTCAGTTTTTTAAGTATTTAGGTGGAATCTTACAAGGTGATTTAGGAGAATCGATGCGTACCCGCCTTCCTGTCGCCGAAGAAATCTGGCCGCATATGGCCGCGACAATGGAGCTTGCATTTTTTGCAATAGTAATCGCGATTATCGTAGGTGTTAATGCGGGGATTGTCTCGGCATGGTTTCAAAATTCATGGTTTGACTATATAGCGATGATTTTAGCGCTCGTTGGCGTTTCCATGCCTATTTTTTGGTTAGGTCTTTTAGGACAATGGGTATTTGCCATCGAATTTAGCTGGCTGCCTACAACGGGTAGGGAGCAGGTAAGGGATCCGGTCAATGCAATTACTCATTTGTATGTAATTGATACGATTATTCAAGGACGGTTCGACCAACTGTGGCAAGTGCTTCGCCACCTCGTATTACCAGGCATTGCATTGGCGACGATACCGATGGCGATTATTGCACGGATGACTCGTTCGAGCATGCTCGAAGTGATGCGTTCCGATTACATTCGAACTGCACGGGCGAAGGGGCAAAAAATGTTTTGGGTCGTTTATAAGCACGCGTTTAAAAATGCTGTCATTCCGGTTTTGACGGTCATCGGTCTTCAAATGGGGATGCTGCTCGGTGGTGCCATTTTAACTGAAACGATTTTTGCTTGGCCAGGCATCGGGCGGTATATATACGATGCTATTAACTTCCGGGATTACCCCGTCATTCAATCAGGGATTCTCGTTGTCGCCTTCATCTTCGTCATGATCAACCTAATCGTTGACTTGCTCTATGGTCTAATTGATTCGAGGATTAAATATGACTGAGGGAGGGGGAATGTGGAATGTCTGACTATACGCCTAAGATGGATGGGGTTGTTGAAGCGGAAATCGAAAGGACAACCGGCCCGTGGCGGGAGGCTTGGCGAAGTTTTCGGAGGAGCAAAGTGGCGGTCGCAGGAATGGTCATTATCCTTTTTTTTATACTGCTTGCCATTTTTGGACCTTTAGTTGTCAAAGAGGGAATTAATGAGCAAATGGCTGCCGATCGTCTCCAACCCCCTTCATCCGAGTATTGGCTTGGAACGGATGATTTCGGCAGAGATATTCTGTCACGCATTATTCACGGGGCACGAATATCGCTTTCAGTCGGGTTCCTATCCGTCATCGCCTCGGTCATTGTCGGTAGTTTTTTAGGGATTGTTGCCGGTTATTACGGTCGATGGACGGATACGATCATCTCGAGGATATTTGATATTATGCTAGCATTCCCAGCAATCTTGTTGGCAATCGCCATCGTTTCCGTTTTGGGACCAGGCCTTGAGAATGCGTTAATCGCCATTGCCATTATTAATGTTCCGAATTTCGGGCGTTTAATACGATCCAAAGTGTTAAGCATTAAGGAAGATGAATATATTATGGCGGCTAAGGCAATTGGAATGAAAGATGCCCGTATTTTATTCTCACATATCCTTCCGAATTCGATGGCGCCTGTCATCGTGCAAGGGACGCTAGCCGTTGCGACTGCTATCCTTGAAGCTGCAGCACTCGGTTTTCTTGGACTCGGAGCACAGGCGCCACAGCCTGAATGGGGTAAAATGCTTGCCGATTCAAAGTCCTATTTGCAGTCCGCCCCATGGACGATGATTTTCCCAGGCCTCTCCATTATGCTGACGGTATTAGGCTTTAACTTAGTAGGCGATGGCTTAAGAGATGCACTGGATCCGAAAATGAAAAACTAAAAAACCATCCCAGCCTGTTGGCAAACGCTCGCATCCGTTGTTGCTCGTGTCGCTCGTCCGCTCATGAACTTTAGTTCTATTCGCGTCTTCGCTCCACTTCGCGCCTAGGATGACAAGCGTTTTCAATCAGGCTGGGGATTTCCTGCGTATCACATATTTCCCTAAAAAACCATCCTTGGCTGAGAGTCCAAGGATGGTTTAATTAATAAATCTCATTCTCCAATTCATCGCTTACTTCATGTCCATGTCTACGTTGATTGGAGACAATTAGCCGATCGAGATACTCCAATTGTTCTTCATAGTTCAACAAAGAAGAAAGAACGTGGAGGAGGTGATAGGCTGTAAATTCTTCTTCCTCTTTCGTGATGGCAATTTCCTTCGCGAAAATATCCATCACTTCCTGACGTTGGATGAATTCAGCGTTCAAACTATCCATCATCCGATCCGGCTTTAACTTGCCTACAAACTTCAAATGGATCTGCTCATGATAAGTGAGCAATGCGTCAAGTCGCTCCTGGATCATCATCCGGAAATGCTCCGGAAGGTTAATCAGTTCATTTTCATAATTATGAAGTCGCGATAGCACTTCGTAACTGCTTTTTGACGTAGCAATCATCTGTCTGTAAATAACAAGCTTTCTTGCCTTTGACCGGGAGTTTTTTCGGAAATAGCTCCGTTCTTCTTTATAAAGTGAATAAAGTTGATCGACATTTGCGAGACGGTCTTTCAATTTAGCCAGCGACTTCTTTGTTGCAATATGTTCGGAAGCCTGCCTCCCTGCCAGCCGGATCCATCGGATGATCTCATCTTGTGCTTGATGGATTGCTTGAAATAGCTTTGTTTCATATTTAGGAGGCATAAACACCAAGTTAACGACGAAAGCGGAGAGTACCCCGATGACGATTGTAACGAATCGTAAAGATGCGAATGATAGGAAAGCATCTCCTTTAATTTCCATAATGGCAATCATCGTCACTAACGCTAAGGAAATGGACTTCTCAAGTCCCAATTTCAGCATAATTAATATAATGATGACTGCTGCAAGACCGACAGTTACAATTTGATGTCCGAACCCGAGCACAAAGGCGATGGCTATAATAGCGCCGATCAGATTACCTTGAATTTGCTCAATTATAGTTAAATATGACCGATAAATAGAGGGTTGAATCGCAAAGATCGCCGCAATACCTGCAAAGACTGGATTTGGCAAGTTAAGTATTTCTGCCAAAAATAGTGCGACAACGATCGCTATACCCGTTTTAAAAATGCGGGCGCCAAGTTTCATAGGATTATCCTTTCTATTAAAGGTATTCAATATAAAGAGAGCCTATTTCCGAGAATGAAGCATTTTCCAGTACTTTACCTTACCTTTTCGAACTGGTCAACTGTTCATCTGACGTGCAAGTTCTTTAAAGGAACGGTCTACCGCCTCTAGTGTATGAATGATGTCTTCTTCTTTATGCGCAATTGTGAGGAACCAAGCTTCATATTTTGAAGGAGCGAGGTTGACGCCGTTTTCGAGCATCAGTTTAAAGAATTTGGCAAAAATCTCACCGTCCGTCTGCTCAGCCTGCTCATAGTTCTCTACGATGACATCTGTGAAGAATAATGTTAGCGCACCACCAAGGCGATTAATTGTTAACGTAATGCCATGTTTTTCTGCTAATTGGAGGATGCCTTCTTCTAGCATACCACCAAGTCGATCCATTTCCTCATAGATGCCTGGTTGTTGCAATACTTCTAGGCAGGCGATGCCCGCTAGCATGGAAGCAGGATTCCCAGCCATCGTACCCGCTTGGTAGGCAGGTCCGAGTGGTGCGACAGTTTCCATAATTTCTTTTTTACCGCCATATGCACCGATTGGCAAGCCGCCGCCGATTATTTTTCCGAAAGCAATTAAATCAGCAGTCGTTCCAACCAACTTTTGAGCACTGCCATAATGGAAGCGGAAGGCTGTAATGACTTCATCATAAATAATGAGCGCACCTTTCTCCTTCGCCAACTCATGGACGAGCGGAAGGAATCCTTCATTCGGTTCGACAATGCCGAAATTCCCAACGATCGGTTCGACTAATACACACGCTACTTCGTCTCCCCATTTTTCCATCGCTTGTTTATATGCTTCCGGATCATTAAAAGGAATCGTAATTACTTCTTGGGCGATAGAAGCTGGAACACCAGCCGAATCCGGAGTACCTAACGTAGCCGGACCGGAACCTGCAGCGACGAGCACAAGATCGGAATGTCCGTGGTAGCAACCGGCAAACTTCATCACTTTCGTCCTTCCCGTGTAGGCACGTGCCACCCGGATTGTCGTCATGACAGCTTCAGTCCCTGAATTGACGAAACGGACTTTATCCATAGAAGGGATTGCCTCTTTCAACATTTTGGCGAATTTGACTTCATGCCGAGTCGGAGTACCGTAAAGCACCCCAGTTGTTGCGGCTTTCGTAATCGCCTCTGCGATATGTGGATGTGCGTGTCCTGTAATAATCGGACCATATGCACCTAAGTAATCGATATACTTATTGCCGTCGACGTCCCAAAAATAGGCACCTTCTGCTCGCTCCATTACTGTAGGGGCTCCTCCGCCAACTGCTTTATATCCACGGGAAGGACTGTTAACTCCTCCAACGATATGTTCACATGCTTCTTCATAGATCTGTTCTGATTTTGTTCTGTTCATTATTATTCCTCCGTTCAAGTCGTACAATCTCTATATTAAACAAAACTGCGCGGATACGCCAAAGAAATTGAAACTCTATCAGTTGTCCGTTACGATTGTGTTACAGAAATAAGTTGGAGGGATCGCTATGGAAAAGTTGGAAGGTATGCAAGCGCCACAAATTACATTGCCTGACGAAAACGGAGAAATCATTTCACTACGGGACTTTGAAGGGAGGAAATACGTCATTCTTTATTTTTATCCGAAAGACGCTACTCCCGGCTGTACAACACAAGCATGTGATTTCCGGGACGCCTATGAAAGCTTCAGTGACTTAAATGCAGTTATTTTAGGAGTTAGTCCAGATAATGAGGCATCACATAGACGATTTATCGAAAAGCAAGGACTGCCATTTTCATTATTAGTGGATGAAAACCATGAAGCAGCAAAAGCGTATGGTGTGTGGAAATTAAAGAAAATGTTCGGCAAGGAGTATATGGGTATCGAGCGCTCCACATTTCTAATAGACCCTACGGGGACAGTTGTAAAGGAATGGCGGAAAGTAAGAGTAAAGGGGCATATTGAAGAAGCGCTTGCTACATTGGAACAGTTGACAAAGAAGGCGTAAGGGGGAAATTAAATGAACGTATTATTCACCTTTAGAATGAAAGATGAACAAATGGAGAAGTTGAAGGCGGATTTTCCTGATATTCAATTTTGCTTCAATAGAAAGATTGATGAAGGCCCAATTGATGAATTCGAAATTATCGCCACCTATGGAGAAGATATTACTACAGAGATACTTGAACGGGCAACTTCCCTCAAATGGCTAATGGTCGCTTCCGCGGGAGTAGAGAAAATGCCGCTTGCTGAAATTGCAGAAAAAGGAATAGTAATTAGCAATGTGCGGGGAATCCATAAAACTCCGATGGCGGAAACGGCACTTGCGCATATTCTATCTCGCGGGCGGGCACTACCTGTACTAGCGGAGCAGCAAAAAAGAAAAGAGTGGAATACGAAAGTGCGCCAAACGGAATTGCGTGGATCGACAGCACTTATTCTTGGGCCAGGAGCAATTGGAGCGGAAATGGGTCGTTTGCTTCAAGCGTTCGGTGTTCGAACGATTGGCTGTAATCATTCAGGCAATCCAGCGGAATTTATGGATGAAACAATTCAATTTGATGGCCTCTTACATATGCTGCCGGAAGCGGACATTGTCATATCTGTATTGCCAAGCACTTCTAAAACAAAAGGTTTGCTCACGGAAAGTCATTTCAAGGCGATGAAGGAGACAGCTGTTTTCATGAATTTTGGTAGAGGCGATCTCGTGAAGGAGTCTATCCTTGTAGACGCTTTAAAAAATGGTGAGATTGCACACGCAGTCCTTGATGTGTTTGAAATTGAACCACTGCCCGCGGAAAGTGAGTTATGGTCTTTATCAAATATAACAATTTCTCCGCATGTCTCCAGCCATTCTGGGAAGTATATAGAGAGAGCGCTAGAATTTTTCACTGAAAATCTGGAAAAGTGGAAAAATGGAGATGACAACTTAACCAATTTGGTTGACCCGGCAAAAGGGTATTAATCCAAGGTTTGATTCGTCTCAAAGGATAGCACTTTAGTTGACAAATATGCCTAAACTCAGTAAACTAATTATAATGATTATAAAGAAGTAATCTTTATGGATTGGAGTGTTGGCGATGTCTGAAGTGTTTTTGAAAGACGCGCTTGTCACATTGAAGGAAAGCGGTGTTCGGATTACACCGCAAAGACATGCCATTTTAGAATTCCTTATTTCTTCCAAGACGCACCCTACAGCAGATGAAATTTACAGAGCGCTAGAAGCTGATTTTCCAAATATGAGTGTTGCGACCGTATATAATAATCTGCGTGTTTTCCGGAATGCCGGACTTGTAAAGGAACTCACTTATGGAGATTCTTCAAGTCGTTTCGATTTTGTCACCCATGATCATTATCACATCATTTGTGATAGCTGTGGGAAAATCGTAGACTTCCATCACCCTGGACTTGAGGAAGTTGAGCATCTTGCTTCCCATGTTACGGGATTCGAAGTGAATTCCCATCGGCTTGAAGTATACGGAACATGTCCTGAATGTGCGGCAGGTGCCAATAAAGCAAAGTAAAAAAACCGGTTCCGAAGTTGACAAACGGAACCGGTTTTCTTATTTTTCTTCTGACGTTTCTTTTTTAGTCGACGGACGGTTATATGCCACATCGAATTCTTTTCCTTCCAATGAAGGGTCCAAAGTGAGTGGCTCTCTGCAGTGGCCGCACATATCAACCCGGCCAAGCATTTTAGTCGCTTTACCGCAATTTGGACAGACAATCTGCACTGCCCTCGTCGACAACGTTCCAATCCAAGCATAAACAACCGTACTGCCTAGAATGGCAAGAAGCCCTAGAACCATAAATAGTAACATGACGATTTCATTATTTCTGAAGAAAATTCCAAGATACATAATGACGACCCCTATGAAAATTAGGGATAGCGCAAATGACCGGATTCGGTTAATTTTATTTTTATAAGGCCTCATCTGTAATCCTCCTTACTATAAATAATGTTGAATAATCCGAACGCTCCTCACTCAATATA